>SHVA01000002.1:80000-117777 GCA_009691195.1 Solirubrobacterales bacterium
TGGGAGGTAAGCGGGGGAACTGAAACATCTCAGTACCCCGACGAGAGGAAATCAACCGAGACTCCCCGAGTAGTGGCGAGCGAAAGGGGATCAGCCCAAACCGAGCAGGTGCAAGCGGACACGCGTTGCCTGTTCGGGGTTGTAGGACTCGTGTCCGGATCGTGTCCGATCCGGCAGCAGTTACCAAATCAGGTGTTAGTCGAAGCGAGTGGAACCTCGCACCACAGAGGGCAATCGTCCCGTAGACGAAAACGCACTGATCTGCTGATCGAGTTCCTGAGTAGGACCGCACCCGTGAAACGCGGTCTGAATCTGGGGGGACCACCCTCCAAGGCTAAGTACTCCCTGGTGACCGATAGTGAACTAGTACCGTGAGGGAAAGGTGAAAAGCACCCCTGAAGGGGAGTGAAATAGTACCTGAAACCATTTGCCTACAAGTGGTCGGAGCACCTTCGGGTGTGACGGCATACTTTTTGCATAACGGGCCAGCGAGTTACACGTTTGTGGCAAGGTTAAGCGATGAGTGGAGCCGCAGCGAAAGCGAGTCTGAACAGGGCGACACAGTCACGAGCGGTAGACCCGAAACCGGGCGAGCTATCCATGGGCAGGTTGAAGCGGGGGTAAGACCTCGTGGAGGACCGAACCGACCTAGGTTGAAAACTGGGCGGATGACCTGTGGATCGGAGTGAAAGGCTAATCAAGCCCGGAGATATCTGGTTCTCTCCGAAATATATTTAGGTATAGCCCTGGACTATGTGCGTTTCGGCTGTAGAGCACTGCTTGGACTAGGGGCCCTACCAGGTTACCGACTTCAGGCAAACTCCGAAGACCGTTACGTTCAACCCAGGAGTCAGCGTGCGGGGGATAAACTTCGTACGCGAGAGGGGAACAACCCAGACCACCAGCTAAGGACCCTAAGTGCCTGCTAAGTGGAGAACGATGTCCGAATGCCGAGACAACCAAGAGGTTGGCTTAGAAGCAGCCATTCCTTGAAAGAGTGCGTAACAGCTCACTGGTCAAGTGTTCGGGCGCGGAGAATTCAACGGGGCTCAAGCAGGCCTCCGAAGCTGTGGGCTCACTTAGGTGAGCGGTAGGAGAGCGTTCCAGTACCAGTGAAGCGATCGCGGAAGCGTACGTGGAGGTTCTGGAAGTGAGAATGCTGGCATGAGTAACGAAAGAGGAGTGAGAATCTCCTCCACCGATTGTCCAAGGTTTCCTGAGTAAAGTTCGTCTGCTCAGGGTTAGTCGGGACCTAAGGCGAGGCCGAAAGGCGTAGTCGATGGCCAACGGGTTGATATTCCCGTACCACGTCGTGTCCGCTATGACCGAAGGGGCGACGGGGAAGGCTAAGGGAACCCAGGCGATGGTTGTCCTGGGGCAAGCACGTAGCTAGTCGCGGCAGGTAAATCCGTCGCGGCGTTTTGACGCGAGGTGCGACGCCAGCTGGCAGGAATGCCGGCCAGTCTCTGAAGCCATGCCTCCAAGAAAAACCTCTAGGCAGGACATACGTGCCCGTACCGAAAACCGACACAGGTGGACAAGTAGAGAATACTAAGGTGAGCGAGCTAACCTTCGTTAAGGAACTCGGCAAATTCGCCCCGTAAGTTCGCGAGAAGGGGCGCCCCGGTAGGGTGAAGCTCATACGAGTGGAGCCCGAGGGGGCCGCAGTGAAAAGGTCCAACCGACTGTTTACCAAAAACACAGGCCTCTGCTAAGTCGCAAGACGATGTATAGGGGCTGACGCCTGCCCGGTGCCGGAAGGTTACGCGGATGTGTTAGTCACTTAGGTGGCAAAGCACTGAAGCTAAGCCCCGGTAAACGGCGGCCGTAACTATAACGGTCCTAAGGTAGCGAAATTCCTTGTCGGGTAAGTTCCGACCTGCACGAATGGCGCAACGAGTTGGACGCTGTCTCAACGAAGGGCTCGGTGAAATTAAAGTCTCGGTGAAGATGCCGAGTACCCGCGGCAAGACGGAAAGACCCCGTGAACCTTTACTGCAACTTGATATTGGAGTTCGGGGTATCTCGCTCAGGATAGGTGGGAGGCTTTGAACCGACGGCTTTGGCCGCCGGGGAGCCAACCTTGAGATACCACCCTTGGTGCTCTGGACCTCTAACACACGCCCGTGATCCGGGGTGTGAACAGTGTCAGGCGGGCAGTTTGACTGGGGCGGTCGCCTCCTAAAGTGTAACGGAGGCGCCCAAAGGTTCCCTCAGCACGGTTGGAAATCGTGCGCAGAGTGTAAAGGCAATAAGGGAGCTTGACTGCGAGACCGACGGGTCGAGCAGGAACGAAAGTTGGGCTTAGTGATCCGGCGGTTGCAAGTGGAAGCGCCGTCGCTCAACGGATAAAAGGTACTCCGGGGATAACAGGCTTATCGGGCCCAAGAGTCCATATCGACGGCCCGGTTTGGCACCTCGATGTCGGCTCGTCGCATCCTGGGGCTGAAGCAGGTCCCAAGGGTTGGGCTGTTCGCCCATTAAAGCGGCACGCGAGCTGGGTTCAGAACGTCGTGAGACAGTTCGGTCCCTATCTGCCGTGGGCGTTGGAGAGTTGAGAGGAGTCGTCCCTAGTACGAGAGGACCGGGATGAACGCGCCTCTGGTGTACCAGTTGTCCTGCCAAGGGCACGGCTGGCTAGCTACGCGCGGCACGGATAACCGCTGAAAGCATCTAAGCGGGAAGCCGTCCTCGAGATGAACTCTCCCATCCCCTTGAGGGAGTAAGACCCCTGGTAGACCACCAGGTTGATAGGCCGGCTGTGCAACGGCAGTAATGCCATCAGCAGACCGGTACTAATGGGTCGAGGTCTTGACGGATATTTTTGTTTTGTGCCCCTCGTAGGGGCACAGGCTTCGTGTTTCCGGCCTAATGCGGTTTTCAAGCTCCGCCGAGCGTCCCGCCCTATTTCGGTGGCGAGATAGCGAGGGGGAAACACCTCTTCCCATTCCGAACAGAGCAGTTAAGCCCCTCAGCGCCGATGGTACTTGGCTGGCAACGGCCTGGGAGAGTAGGTCGCCGCCGTTTCTTTCTAGGAGCCGGCCCTCGGGGCGGCTTTTTTTCGTGGCCCGGGCCCACCAATAGGATGGGCCTCAGGCGGATCAACGAGGTCCGCACCGGATGGTCCAACTTCAAGGAGGGTGCACGTGATCGGAGCATTGGTTCTGGGTCTGCTGGCGGGGTTCATCGCCCGCGCATTCCTGCCCGGCAAGCAGAACATGGGGTTCTTCGCGACGCTGCTGCTCGGCCTCGTGGGTTCCTTCGTCGGTTACCTGATCTTCAACAGGGTGTTCGGCTTCGGAGACGACGCAGCATTCGACCTCGGCGGCCTGGTCGGCGCCATCATCGGCTCGATGATCGTGCTCTTCAGCTACAACCGTTTGATCAAGAAGTCCTGAGCCCTCGCGAGGCCGCCCCGTGAAGGCGGCGCTCGAGCCGTTGGATTGGGTCTGCCTCCTCGCCGAGGAGGTGGGCCCGCGGCGGCCCACAGGTGAGAGTGAGAGGCGTGCTGCCGAGCTCGTGCGCTCCCGGCTGGAGGACGCCGGGTGCGCGGTGAGCGTCGCGCCCTTCCGTGGCTACTCGACCTTCGCGGCGCCCCACGCGATCACGACGGCGCTCGCGCTCGCCGGGTCCTTCCCAGGGCGCGGCCGCTCGCTGCTCGCGTGGAAGGGTCTCGGCCTCGCCGCGGCCGAGGACGGCCTCCGGGTCCGGCCGCTGTTACGGCCGCTGTCTCGACGCCACAGCCAGAACGTCGTTGCACGGATCGAGCCCGCCGGCGAGGCCGTGCGGACGCTCTGTCTCGTATGCCATCTCGACAGCTCGCGCAGCGGGCTGATCTTCCACCCGCGGGCGCTGCCCTGGCTGCACGGGGTGATCGCCCTCCAGGGGGCAGCGATCGTGGCCGCCGCCGCGGCCCCGCTGCTCCGGCGCGGCGGCTTGGGGAGGCTCGCGCTGTGGGCAGCGCGAGCGCTGCTGGCGGGGATCCTCGGGTTGCTGGCCGAGCGTGAGGTCCGAGGCGTCGATGTGCCGGGCGCAAACGACAACGCCTCGGGCGCGGCGGCGGTCGCCACCCTGGCCTCTGAGCTCGTCGCCGAG
Organism: Solirubrobacterales bacterium; assembly: GCA_009691195.1. Taxonomy (GTDB): domain Bacteria; phylum Actinomycetota; class Thermoleophilia; order Solirubrobacterales; family 70-9; genus SHVA01. The sequence goes on from SHVA01000002.1 coordinate 84,096, forward strand.
CCGCTGGGCTCCACCGGCGTCGTCTGCCTGTTCACCGGCTGCGAGGAGTCCGGGCTGATCGGCGCCGACGCCTTCATCTCCGCCCTCCAACACGAGTCATCGAGTGGGCCCGGCACCGGGAGGAGCCCGGACTGGCGCCGGGACTGGCTCTTCCTCAACTTCGACGGCGTCGGGGCGCCGGCGCCGCTGCGCTACCTGCGGCGAGAGGGAATCGTGCGCAAGTGGAGCGCGGACGGCGGCCTCGTGCGAGCCGCGGAGGGAGTCGCCTCGCGCCGTCCCGAGCTGGGGCTCGAGGGCAGCGACCACAACGCCGGGCTCACCTACGACACGACGCCGGTGCTGGCGCGGGGAGGCCGAGCGCTCACGCTCAGCGCCCAGGGAGACACGATCCCGAACTACCACTCCCCGACCGACACGGTCGAGAACCTAGATCCGGACGTGCTGCTCCGTGCGGTCGAGGTGGGGAGGGAGATGCTCGCCGCGATCGACGGCGGAGAGGCGGACGCCTGACCGCAGCCGGGGCTCGCAGGGGGAGGGCGTGGGCGCCTCCAGCCCGTACTCACCAAGGGTCGCGAAGTCGATCACGAGGTCGGCGAGGTCGAGGGCGCTTTCGCGCAGTTGTCTGATGATTACGTTGATCACACGCGGAAAGGTAGGGGCGCGATCGGACGTAAAAGCCACTATTTGCAGGAAGAAATTATGTAAACCCGATCAGCGGCCACGGCGGCCGAAGCTGTGAGGCGCCGGCAGGGAAGCGGCGAGCTCCGAGACCGCCTCGGAGCGCTCGTCTCGCTCCCGACCGGGGTCGCGGCCTTCTGTCCCGGGGGTCTCGGGCTCGGCGGGCGGCCCGGGCCCGTGCTGGGATGCGGCGGGCAGGTCAGGTGGCTCGAGCCGCTCGATCATCGTCACCACCACGTTGGTGGTTCCCTCGCGGTGCTCGAGGCGCCCGTGGGCCCTGACAAAGCCCGCCGTCCTCACCGCCAGCCGCCCCCGCTCGGCCACCGGGGGTGGAACCACGAGGTTGATCGTCCCCCACTCGTCCTCGAGCAGCATGAAGACCATGCCCTTGGCCGTCGCCGGGCGCTGGCGTGCCACCACGAGGCCGGCCACGGCCACGGCCACGCGATCGGCGATCGACTCCAGCTCGAGGCTCGAGGCGAGGACCTGGTCCAGCTGGGGCCGCAGCAGCTCCATCGGGTGCTCGTTCAGCGTCATTCGGGTCGTCCGGTAGTCGGCGACCATTCGCTCCCATGGATCGAACTCGGGCAGGTCGGGCGGCTCGGACCCCTCGAGCCGCAGCGCCAGCTGGCCGCCCGCCGCCCGGGAGGCGCCGCCCGCCTCCCATAGGGCGGGCCGTCGCTCGTCCCCGGCGAGGAAGGCATCACCCGCGGTTCCGGTGAGGCGGTCGCAAGCGCCGGCCCAGGCGAGCCGGCGCAGGGCGGCGCGCGAGGCCCCCGATCGGGCCGCGAGGTCGGCGATGCTCTCGTAGGCGCCGTCCCGGCGGCGTCCCTCAACCACGATCACGGCATCCGCCTCGGCTAGCTCGGTGACGTAGCCGAGCCCGATCCTGACGGGCGGTTGCCCCGAGTCACCGGGCTCGGCGCCGGTGGTCTCCACCCGGCAGTCGACCTCGCTCGCGTTCACGTCGGGGGGCAGGACCTCGATCCCGCGGCGCTGCGCCTCGTGGACGAGGGCGTCGGGCGGATAGAAGCCCATCGGCTGCTCGTTGAGCAGTGCGCAGAGCAACTCGGGCCCGTAGTGCACCCTCAGCCAGGTGGATTGATAGGCGAGCAGGCCGAACGCAGCCGAGTGGGACTTCGGAAAGCCGAACCCCGAGAAGCCCTCGATCTGCTTGTAGACCCGCTCTGCCACCTCCCTGGAGACGCCCCGCGAGATGGCGCCCTCGATGAAGCGGCGGCGGTAGCGGAGGATCGCGGCCTCCGAGCGCTTGCGGCTCATCGCCCTCCGCAGGCCCTCCGCCTCCCCGACCGAGAAGCCAGCCAGGGCCATCGCGACCTCCAGCACCTGGTCCTGGAAGACGATCACCCCCAGGGTGTCCTTCAGGACCGGCTCCAGCGAGGGGTGTTCGTAGGGGACCTCGTAGCCGGGGTCCGCCCGCCTGCGTTTGCGGCGCTCGATGTAGGGGTGGACCGCGCCACCCTGGATCGGCCCCGGTCGCACCAGCGCCACCTGGACGGTGAGGTCGTCGAGGTCCTGGGGCAGGGTCCGGGGAAGCATCTGCATCTGGGCCCGGCTCTCGATCTGGAACGCGCCGGTGGTCTCGGCGCGCTGGATCGCCCGCCAGCAGGCCTCGTCATCGAGGGGGACCCGCGAGAGGTCGATCCGCTCACCGCGTGAGCGGCCGATCTCCTCAACGCAGCGCTCGACCGCTGACAGCATTCCCAGCCCCAGCAGGTCGATCTTGAGGAAGCCGGCGTCGGCACAGGAGTCCTTGTCCCACTGCACGATCTGGCGGCCCTCCATGGCGGCCGGCTGCACCGGGCAGAGGTCGGTCAGCGGCGTGGTCGAGATCACCATGCCGCCGGGATGCTGGGAGATGTGGCGAGGCAGGCCGGAGATCTCTGGCATCAGGCTCGCCAACGCCCGCCAGCGCATGGAACCGGCGCGCTCGGGGCCGAGAGCCTCGGCGAGCCGCTCCCGGGCGTCGCCGCTCGACTCGTAGGAGTCGCTCGCCCGGGCCGCGCGCTCGATCTCTCCCGCCGGCAACCCGAGCGCCTTTCCCAGGTCGCGGATGGCGCCGCGCGCCTTGTAGGTCGCGAAGGAGGCGACCAGCGCCGAGCGCTCGTGCCCGTAGCGCTCGTGCACCCGCGGGATCAGCCGCTCGCGGATGTCGCGGGGGAAGTCGAGGTCGATGTCGGGGACGTCGCTGAGCTCGTGATTGAGGAAGCGGCCGAGGAAGAGGCCGTTCTGCACCGGGTCGATGTGGGAGAGACCTGTAAGGAAGCAGACGATCGAGCTGACGCTGGAGCCCCGGCCTCGGCCCGGTGGAAGCAGGGAGCGCGCCGAATCCGGGCCGCGGACCTCGACCGCGACCTCGCGCGCCAGCTCGAGCATGTCGTGATGCAGCAGAAAGAACCCCGACAGCCGCAGGCGGCGGATCAGGTCCAGCTCCTCCTCGAGCCGCCGCTCCGCCTCGTCCCGCTGGCGCCCGGTGATGGTGCTGCCGGCGCCGATCCGGGTGCCGACCACGTACCTCTCGGCCAGGCGGGCGCGGCAGAGCTCGGCCAGGTTCCGGTCCGCACCGGGATCCTCGGCGCCGGGATAGCCGTAGCCGAGCTCGCGGGTGAGATCGAATCCCAGCCGCTCCGCCAGCCGCTCCGTCTCCGCAACCGCCCCCGGATGATCCGCGAAGCGGGCGGCCGCGTCGGCGGCCGAGAGCAGGGCGGAGGACGAGTTGCCGCGCCGCAGCGGCTCGGTCTCATCCAGGGTCGCGTTGGCCCTGACCGCGACCAGCGCGTCCTGGAGGCGCGCCCGGGAGTGGGCATGGGCATGGGCGTTACCGGTCCCGACGCAGGGGACGCCGAGCCGCTCGGCGAGGGCGGCCAGCCAGCGATTGCGAGCCCGGTCCCGCCGCCAGAGCGGGCGCTGCAGCTCGACCCTGAAGCGCTCGGGCCCGAAGGCCCCCAGCAGACGCCGGCCCAGGCCCTCGGCCCCCCCTGGATCCCCCCGCTCCCAGCGCCCGGCCAGGGCCCCGTCCCGGGCGCACCCCGAGAGGCAGACCAGACCCTCGTTCGCCTCCTCCAGCAGCTCGAGTGGGAGGGAGGGTGCCAGCGGGCCCCGCGTCCCCCGCGTCCCTTTTGGGCGGGTGCCTCGATGGCTTTGGGTCAGCAGCCTGCAGAGGTTGCGCCAGCCGGCCGCAGACTCGACCAGGATCGTGACGTGCGCCGGCCGGGGCGCCTCGAGGGTGAGCTCGGCTCCGAGGATGGGCCGCACGCCGACCCCGACGCAGGCATGGGCGAACTCCATCGCCCCGTAAACCCCGTCGTGGTCGGTGAGGGCGAGCGCCTCGTGGCCGAGCTCGGCGGCGGCGGCGGCCAGCTCGGCGGGGTCCGAGGCGCCGTCGCCGAAGGAATAGGCCGAGTGGCAGTGCAGCTCTACGTAGCTCACGCGCGCTGCTTGAACCAGCGGCCGCTGCCCGGATCGCAGAAGACCACCGTGTCGCTGCCGTTCTCGAGCACCAGCTCGAAGTAGCGCCGTCGCAGGGGCCGCCGCGTCCACCAGCCGTCCTCGACCAGCCACTCCTCGCGGATCGAGGCCACCCCGAGCCGCCCGACCGCTCGCGGCCGGCCGTCGGCATCAACCCGGACCGGGACCGGCCGCGGCCGGTAGATCCGCCCCGGCCTCACTCGCGCTCATCCGGGAAGGGCATCAACATCGCCCGCCGTTCGGGCAGGCGCGATCCCGCCTCCACCTCAAGCACCCGCAGCACGGCCTCCGGGCCGCCGGCGGCCCGAGCCTGGCGGACGGCTTCGGAGAGCCGCCTTCGGCGCTGGCGCTCGGGGCTCTCCATCGAGAGCTGCTCCACGGCCTCGGGCCCCAGCTCGAGGACCTCCAGCCGCAGGGTGGCCGCGGGGCCCGGCAGGGTGACCAGGTGGGGGAGGAGCGCGATCCGCAGCCGGTCCCCATCCGCGGCGGCGCTTCTGAGCGCGACCCGGCGCCTCCAGCCACCGCCGGCGGCGAGCCGCGCTGAGAGGCGCAGCGAGCGCAGCGTCCTGTTGAGGCGACCGGGGTGGGCGAGCAGGCGGGAGATCAGCATCTCCAGCGCCCGCTCCAGCTGCGATCCGGCGATGGCGTCGGGCAGCTCCAGCTCGGCGGCGATCTCCTCCGCCCGCAGGCGGGGTCGGAGCGGCTCGTCCTCTCCCAGGGCCAGCTCGAGGGCGCTCAGGCCATGAGCCCCGAAGCGGTCCGCGACGGCGCCCCGCGGCAGGTTCGCGAGCTGCCCCAGAGTGCCGATGCCGAGCCGCTCCAGCTCGTTGGGAAGGTTCTCGGCCCCAGGGTCGGCCCCGGTGAGTGCCCTCGCGCCTCCGCGCCTCGCCCGTATTCGCCCGTGCAGGAGGGAGACGGGCAGGGGCGCGAGGAACTCACGCGCACGTCCCTCGGCGACGATCGGCGGCCCGCCTCGCGGCAGCGCCCAAGCGGAGGCCGCGTAGGCGCAGAATCGTCCCGGCGCCGCCGCCGCCCGCGCCGCGCCGTCGCCGCCCGCGCCATGGGCGCGCGCCAGCACCCCCTCCAGGCCGCCCCAGAGCCCGCGGAGCCCGCCGGCCTCGAAGAACGCCTCGCCGGGGCGGCCGGCCTCGACCTCCGCTCCGATTCCCTCCAGCCGGCGCATCACCCCTTCCCAGTCCCGGTCGGAGCGTTCCGGATCAGGCGGGACCAGGGCCAGCTCCGGGCAGCGGGAAAGCGCTTCCCCGAGCCGCATCCCCGAGCGCACCCCGAGCGCCTCGGCGGCTGCCGAAGGCTCGCCCACGAGCTGCGCCGCGCCCGGCTCGGGCGCCAGCGCCAGCGGCCGGCGAAGCAGCTCCCGCCGCTCCCCGAGGGCGCTGAGAAGCTCGAAACGGGGAAGGAGGAGACATGCGACCGGCATCGAACATATGTTCGTACACGGTGGAGGAAAGGTCAAGCCCCCGTCCGGTCCTGTGATGGTTGGGAGGTCGAGACGGGGGCGGCCTCGCCCGCCCGTACACGGAGCGGCTATCGCCTACCTGTGATCATCCGTGGATGCGCTTCCTCGGCCTTGCCCTGATCGTGACCACCCTGGCCCTCGCCGGCTGCGGGGGAGGGGACGACTCCGGCGGCGCGGCCAGCGTCCCCGGCGGCGCCGATCCCGAGGCGGTCGAGGTGATCGACTCCTGGGCGAAGGCCCTGGGCGAGAACGACATCGAGAAGGCCTCCTCCTACTTCGACCTGCCCACCATCATCCAGAACGGGACTCCGCCGCTGCGGGTTGACAGCCGGCGCGGGATAGACGCCTTCAACAACTCGCTCCCCTGCGGAGCCGAGCTGACCCGCGCCGAGCAGAGCAAGGGCTACGTGATCGCCAGCTTCGAGCTGACCGAGCGCACTGGCGAAGGAAGCTGCGGCCCGGGGGTCGGCTCAAGCGCCGGCACGGCCTTCCTGATCGAGGACGGGCTGATCACCGAGTGGCGCCGCGTCTCCGACGAGCCGACGGTCGCCCCCGCGACGACCACGCCGATCATCTGAGCATGGCTGAGAGTTGTACTTGGTGTGGGGACGCGGTCGAGGCCGACGACGGCTTTCGCGCCTACGAGCCCGCGGGGGAGCGCCGGGCGGTCTTCTGCCGGCTCGAGCACGTGGTCCCCTGGGCGATCCAGGACGCGCATTGGGAGGCGGGGGAGCTGACCGAGCCGCCGGCCCTCGACGACGACGCCAGGGCATGCGCGCAGTGCGGTGCCGAGCTCGGCGAGGTTCACGTGCTGCTCGTCCGGCACCGCGGAGGGCATCGAATCGCCGACGGCTTCTGCTCGGTGGACCACATGCTCGCCTGGGCGAAGGCCGGCGGGCGCTGGGGCTAGCGGCTCTTCGTCACGCTGGCGACCGCGGCGGGGCCGGTCGCCGGAGCGGCCCCGTTGCCCGACGCCGCTCCGCTGAAGGTCGCGATCAGCAGTTCGACCAGCTTGTGGTCGAACTGCCCGCCCGCGTTGTCGCGCAGCTCGTGATCGCCGCCTCGTGGCTGAGCGCCTTGCGTTAGGGGCGGTCCGAGCTCATGGCGTGGTAGGCGTCGCAGGCCAGGATGATCCGCGAGGCCAGGGGGATCCCGGGGAGGACGGCCAGCAGCGCGGCGAGGGCAAGGTCGATCGCGTCGATCGATTCTCCCTGGAGAACCTCGTCGGCCACCACCACGCATCCCACCGCGAGTGAGGCACAGAGAATGACCGGATAGCTCAAATCACTCCTCCATGAGCTTGATCGACGTCTTCGCACGATGGTTGAGGGCTCGGGCGCGTCTGGACCGTGCCTGGGACGGCCTCCCGACGCCGTCCGCGCCTCGAAATTTGTGCAGCTTGCGGGAATAAATCAGGGCTGCCCCTTGACGCCTCCGAGGGGCGGGCGTAAGTTGCCTTTCAACAAGGGACGGCGCAAGTCGCCCCTTAAGGAGAAGCCGCAAGGTAACTCCGACGGACAAGCCGCAAGGCGACATTCGTGGTGAGGCCGAAAGGCCGATCCAGACGATAAGGGCCCAGGCAACTGGGCCCTTTCGTTTGCTCAGGGACCGCTCTTGGCCTTCTGCTTCTGCTTGGCCTTCTGCTTCTGCGGCTCGGCGGCCTTCTTCGGCTTGGCCGGGGCCGGCGGCGCGGGCGCCGGGCTCAGCCCGGCGGCGAAGTCGAGGATCAGCGGGGCGACCTCGTCGGGCTTCTCGACGTTGGGGGAGTGGCCCGCACCCGCAATGGCCTCGGTCTCGAAGCCGACGTCGTCGAAGGCCGCGATCGCCTCATCGGTGTCGTAGATCTGGTCCTCGGCGCCGAAGAGAACCAGCACCGGGATCCCGAGCTCGACCAGCCGCTCGGACAGCGGCCGCTCGGAGACGTAGTCATCCTCCTCGGCGGCCGACTGGTCGGATGACGTGTAGGTCATCGCCCGAAGGTCGTCCACGACCTGATCGGGGTTCTCGAACCCGCTGGCGATGTTGAAGCCGGGTGCGAACACCTCCTTGTATTGGTCGCGCACCGTCGAGGTGGGCCCGATCTGGACGAGGCGGTTGAGCGCCTGGCCGATCACGGGGACGAGGCCGAGCTTTGCCGAGAGGCTGAGCGATCCGTAGCTGTTATCCGGCGCCTGGTCGATGTCGACGATCCCGTCCACGATCTCCGGGCTCTGGGCGGCCAGGGCGGCGGCGACCGTCGCTCCGAGGGAGTGGCCGACGACGGTGGCGTGATTGACGCCGAGCTCGGCAAGCGCCTCGGCGACGCCGCGCGCCTGCTCCTCCATGCCGTAGCCGCTCCTGGGCTTGTCCGACCCGCCGTGGCCGAGCAGGTCGACCCGGACCACGCGGTGGTTCTCGGCCAGCAGCGGAGCCAGCTCGTCCCACCAGCTCAACGAGCACGTGTAGCAGTGGATCAGCACGATCGGGGTGCCCTCGGGATCCCCCTCGTCCAGCGTCTGGAGGGCGCCGACCGAGGTCTCTACGAGACGGCCGCCGTCCACGTTGACCTCGGCGTTCTTCGTCTCGTGGGAGAGGGCCACGGCGTTGAGCACCAGCAGCACGACGAAGCCGGCGAAGATCACCAGCAGGACCTTGAGCACGCGCTTCATCGCTCTGCCTCCTCGACGGGCGCGGGCGCCTCGAGCCCGAGCTCCGCCGCCTCGGCCGCCATCGCCGAGATGATCAGCGCGATGTGCTCGTCGGGATCGACCCCGAGCTCCTCGATGCCGCACTGAACCTCGTCGCGGTTGACCCCCGCCGCGAACGAGGGCTGCTTCAGCTTCTTCTTCACGGACTTCGGCTTCATGCCCTCGATCCCCGTCGGGCGAACCCGCGCGCAGGCTGCGACGAATCCGGAGAGCTCGTCCACCGCGTACAGCGTCCTGGCCAGATCGGTCTCACGGGGAACCCCCATGAAGTCGGCGTGCCCGGCGACGGCGTCGATGACCTCCTGCGGATAGCCGAGGCGCTCGAGCTCAGGGAGGGCGTAGCGCGGGTGACCGGTCTCGAGGTCCGGGTAGCGCTCGTAGTCGAGGTCGTGCAAGAGGCCCGTGACCCCCCACAACTCCTCGTCCTCGCCTCCCTGTCGGGCGTAGGCGCGCATCGCGGCCTCGGCGCCGAGAACGTGCTTTCGGAGCGAATCGGACTCGATCCACTCGCAAACAAGCGCCCACGCATCGTCTCTGGCGATCTTTGCCATGATCGCCGTTACCCTAGTTCAGCGTCGCTCGGGGGCAGTCCCGCGGCGCATTGCCCACCCCTCTGAGAGGCTCAAGCAAGTGGAGAAGTTCGTAATCCAGGGCGGCGCCCCGCTCTCGGGCGAGATCGTCGCCGCCGGCAACAAGAATGCGGCCCTGCCGATCCTCGCCGCCTGCCTGCTCACCGAGGAGGAGGTGCTGATCAGCAACGTGCCGCGTATCCGCGACGTCGACGCCCAGCTCGGCCTGCTCGAGCGCCTCGGCGTGAAGGTGTCCTGGACGGGCGAGAACTCGGTCCGCCTCCAGGCCGACACCGTCGACCCGACCGACGTGGACGAGGACCTCTCGACGCGGATCAGGGCCTCGTTCCTGATCGCCGGCCCGCTGCTCGCCCGCTTCGGCGAGGTGAAGATGCCGCCTCCCGGCGGCGACACGATCGGGCGCCGTCGCCTCGACCCGCACCTTGACGCCTTCAGGGACCTCGGTGCGATGGTCGGTGGCGAGATCTGGATCGAGCTCTCCGCGCCGGGGGAAGGCCTCCGCGCGACCCGCATCTTCATGGACGAGCCCTCGGTGATGGGCACCGAGAACGCGCTGCTCGCGGCGGCGCTGACGCCCGGCCCCACCTCGATCTCCAACGCCGCCTGCGAGCCCCACGTCCAGGACCTCGCGCGGCTGCTGATGAAGATGGGAGCGAAGGTCGACGGGATCGGCTCCAACGTGATGACCGTTCACGGGCAGGACAAGCTCGGCGGAGCCGAACACTCGATCTCGCCCGACCACATCGAGATCGCGAGCTTCATGGCGCTGGCGGCCGCCACGGGAGGCGAGCTCCGCATCCGTGACACGGTCCCCGAGGACCTCGAGGGGATCCGCCGCCACTTCCGTCGGCTCGGCCTCCAGTCGATGGTCGAGGGCAACGACATCTTCGTCTCCGCAGAGCAGAAGCTTGCGGTCAAGGACGACCTCGGCGACGCGATCCCCAAGATCGACGACGGTCCCTGGCCGGCGTTTCCGGCCGACCTCACCTCGATCGCCCTGGCGCTCGCGACGCAGGCCCAGGGGACGATCCTGATCTTCGAGAAGATGTTCGAGAACCGGCTGTTCTTCGTGGACAAGCTGGTCTCGATGGGCGCTCGGATCACGCTCTGCGATCCCCACCGGGCGATCGTGAGCGGTCCGAGCCGGCTTCACGGCGCTCGCCTCGAGAGCCCCGACATCCGGGCCGGAATGGCGATGCTCATCGCGGCGCTCGCCGCAGAGGGCATCTCGGAGATCGGCAACGTGGCGCAGATCGACCGTGGCTACGAGCGGATCGACCTGCGGTTGCGCGACCTCGGCGCTCGAATCGAGCGGGTCGCGGCCGAGCGCGTCCCCGCCTGATCCGAAGCCTCGGTTCCTCGGTCCTACTTGTGCAGCTCGTGCACCTTTAAGTCGTGCAACTCCTGGATCTCGGGCGCTCCCGGCGCCGGGCCGTCGGTGCCCATCACCTCGGCGACCGCCGGCCCAAGCCGCTCCTGTCCGAACTTCGCGAAGTGCTCCGGCGACTCCCAGATGTCCACGACCTTCATCTTGCCGCCGAGGTCCACGCCGGTGTGCGCGATCAGCCCCTCCGGCACCTCGGCGCCGAGCACCTCGCCCACCTTGTCGTACTCCTCGACGGTGCCCTCGAACTCGTACGTCGTCAGCACGGCCATCTCGAACCTCCCCGTTCGCAGTTGCTCAAGCGGCCTCACCCTATCCGCCTAAGCCCGCAGGTACCCGGCAACGCCGCTGCCAGGGAACGGCGAGCGCGCCTCTAAGGTGGCGAGGATGATTCACCCGATACCCCCGGGCACCCGGGACATCCTCCCGGACGAGATGCGGGAGCTGCGCGCGATCGAGTCGTCGCTCGTCGGCGTCTTCGATGAGTTCGGATACGGGCAGGTGGCCACTCCGACGATCGAGTACGACGAGGTGCTGAAAGAGGGGGAGAGCCGCGACACCGACCCCGCCTACCGCTTCTTCGACGAGCGAGGGGACCTGCTGGCGCTGCGCTCCGACATGACGATCCCGATAGCCCGGCTCGTCTCGACCCGCTTCCGCGACGCCGAGCCGCCCTTCCGCTTCAGCTACATCGGGCGCGCCTACCGCGCCGTCAGCCCCCAGCGGGGCCAGATGCGCGAGTTCATGCAGGCGGGGGTTGAGCTGCTCGGCGCGCCGGCGCCCGCCGGCACGGCCGAGGTGATCGAGGTCCTCTGCAAGGCGCTCGACGCGGTAGGCCTCAACCGCGCGGTGGTCGGCCTCGGGGACGCCGACCTCTACCGCCAGCTCCTGACCGAGGTCGGGGTGGAGGAGGACGCCGCAGACATGATCGTCGCGCGGCTGGCGGCACACGACCTCGTCGGAATCGAGACGGAGGTGGATCGCCTCGAGGGACTCGATCCCGCGGCCAGGAAGACGCTGCTGCGGCTTCCCGCGATGCGCGGGGGCGCCGAGGTGCTCGAGCAGGCCCACGAGCTCGGCGGCGACGCCGTCGAGCGGGCCACCCAGCGGCTCCAGTCGACCTATGAGGCCGTGGCCGCGAAGGGGCTCGCCGACCGCGTGCTGCTCGACCTCGGGCTGCTGCGGGACCTCGGCTACTACACCGGGGCCATCCTCGAGGTCTATGACCCGGCGCTCGGCCACATCCTCGGCGGCGGCGGCCGCTACGACGGCCTGATGAAGCGCTTCGGGAGCGACCTGCGGGCTGCCGGCTTCGCCCTCTACATCGAGCGGCTGCACATCGCCCAGGCCGAGGAGGAGCGAGTCGCGCGGGGAGGCCCACGATGAGCCCGCGGGTGGTCGCCGGCCCGACGGGGCCCCGCAACTCAGAGGAGATGACGATCGCCCTCCCCGGCGGCGCTCTCTGGGGCGAGACGCTCGACGCGCTCGACGCCGCCGGCATCGACACCTCCGAGGCCCGCTCGGACACCCGCCAGCTCACCTACGCCGCGGGCGACTTCACCCTGGTCCAGATGCGCCCGTCCGATGTCCCGACCTACGTCGAGGCCGGCGCCGCGGACCTCGGCATCACCGGCAAGGACGTCCTGCTCGAGCAGCGCGACCGCGCCCTCTACGAGCTGCTCGACCTGCGTTACGGCGCCTGCCGGATGGTCCTCGCCGGCCGCTCCGGGGACGAGCGCCTGGGAGAGACCGAGCGCAGGCTCGGCGCGATGCGGATCGCGACCAAGTACCCAAGGATCGCCGAGCGCTGGTTCGAGGAGACCGGCCGCCAGGCGGAGGTGATCGAGGTCAAGGGGTCCGTCGAGCTGGCGCCGCTGGTCGGCCTTGCCGACGGGATCATCGACCTGGTGGCGACGGGGCGGACGCTGCTCGAGAACGGGCTCGAGGTTCGGGAGGACATCGCCCCCTCCACGGCGCGGCTGGTGGCCAACCGCGTCTCCCACAAGCTTCGGGCCCGCGAGGTGGACGACCTTGTCGAGCGCCTGCGCAAGGCGACCTGGACGTGAGGGGCCCGGGATGAGGGTCTCGCGCTTCGAATGGGACGGCTCGGGCCCGCGCGGCCTCGCGGGCGAGCTTCGGGCGATGCAGCCTCCCCCCCGCGAGGTTTCGGCGGAGGTCGCGAAGATCGTCGCCGCGGTCGCGGAGGAGGGGGACGCGGCGATCCTCCGCTTCGAGCAGGGCTTCGGCGGCGTGGCTCCCGCGTCGCTGCGAGTCCCGGACGACGAGCTGGAGGCCGCTCCCTCCGCGGTCCCCGGCGCCTTCGCCGAGGCACTCCGCGCCGCGATGGGCAACGTCGAGCGGGTCTGCACCCAGGAGCCCGGGCTCGATGCCTTCTCGGCCTCCTCCGGCCAGGGGGCGACCATCTCCTACGACAGCGTCCCCGTCGCGGCCGCCGGCGCCTATGTGCCCGGGGGCAAGGGCGCCTACCCCTCAACGGCGATCATGTGCTGCGTCCCGGCTCGGGTGGCCGGGGTGGAGCGGATCGCCGTCGCCTCGCCCCCCGGGCCCGACGGGCGGGTGAACCCGCTCGTCCTGGCGGCGGCCTGGATCGCGGGCGCAACCGAGGCTTACGCGATGGGCGGAGCCCAGGCGATCGCCGCGCTTGCGCTCGGCACCGAGAGCATCGAGCCCGTTGATCTCGTCGTGGGGCCGGGCAACCGCTACGTGCAGGAGGCCAAGCGCCAGCTGGTCGGACGGGTCGGGATAGACGCGATCGCGGGGCCGAGCGAGCTGATGGTGGTGGCGGACGGGGCCGCGAACGTCGCCCACCTCGCCCTGGACCTCTGCGCCCAGGCCGAGCACGGTGACGACGGCCTGCTGGTCGCCTGCGCCGCCGACGCCGGGCTGCTCGCGGAGCTGGAGGCGTCGACGACGAGCCTGGCCGCCGAGCGCGAGACCGTCAACGACGCGCCGCTCGCCCTCGTTGAGCTGCCCGAGATAGCGGACGCCGTCGCGCTCGCGGACGCCCTGGCCCCGGAGCACCTCGAGCTGGCGTGCGAGGGGGCCGCCGAGCTCGCCCGCGAGACTCGCTACGCGGGCTGCACCTTCACCGGCATCTTCGGAGGCACCGCCCTGGGCGACTACGCCGCCGGCTCCAACCACGTGTTGCCGACCGGGGGGGCAGGGCGCTTCACGGGGCCGCTCGGCCCATCAACCTTCATCAGGCGCCGGGCGATCGTCGAGATCGACGCCCGGGGCGCCGAAGAGCTGGCCGCGACGGTCGATACCCTCGCGCGCGCCGAGGGATTTCCCGTTCACGGCGAATCCGCGCAGGCGAGAGCCGGGCGCGGGTCGAATGGAGGGTGACGAATGAGCCGCACTGCCGAGATCAAGCGCAACACGGGCGAGACCAGCGTGCAGCTGAAGCTGTCGCTTGACGGCGGAGAGGCGAGCGCCGAGACGGGGATCGGATTCCTCGACCACATGCTGGACCTCGTCGCCCGCCACGGGCGCCTGGGGCTCCAGATCGACGCCACCGGCGACCTCGAGACCGGTGCCCACCACACCACCGAGGACGTCGGGATCGTGCTCGGCCAGGCGCTCGACCAGGCCCTCTCCGACCGTTCGGGAATCCGGCGCTACGGCTTCGCGACCGTGCCCATGGACGAGGCCCTGGCGGAGTGCGCGATCGACATCTCCGGCCGCCCGCTCTGCGTGTTCGAGGCGGACCTGCCGCAGGTCTCGATCGCGGGCTTCGACTCCGAGCTCGCCGAGGAGTTCTTCCGCGCGGTCTCCAACAGCTCGAAGATGACCCTCCACGTCCGGGTCCTCTACGGCTCCAACGCCCACCACATGATCGAGGCTGCCTTCAAGGCGTTCGCGAGGGCGCTTCGAGAGGCCATCTCGATCGACCCTGATGAGAGCGGCGTCCCCTCGACCAAGGGAACGCTGACCGACTAGCCCGGCTTCCGGGCCCGGATGGCGATGAAGTGGCCCGTGACGGTTCGGGTGGGGAGGCGCTCGAGGCGCTCCCAGGCCATCAGCGAGCGCAGCAGCCGGACCCGCGAAAGCTCCGAGCCACGCTGCTCGATGGCGTTGGAGAGGGCGACGGCGGCCACGCGCGGGCAGTGGAGCACGGCCGTCTCCTCGGCCGCCTGCAGCCCGGCCCCCTCGACGGCACGCCGGAGGCCCGCGGGCCCCATCGTCGGCCCGACGTAGTACGGGACGAGGCCCAGCCGCCGCAGCACTGAGCCGGGGATCACGCTTCGCAGCGCGACGAGAGGGTTGCGGAGGTTGTCGAGGGTCAGCACCAGGGTCCCACCGGGTCGCAGGATCCGGCTGATCTCGACGAGGGCGAGGGCGATCTGCCCTCGATCTCCGAAGTGGTCGAGCGTCGAGTTGGAGAGGACGGCGGAAAAGCTCGCGTCCTCGAAGGGCAGGGAGCGAACGTCGGCCTCGTGGGCCTCGAGGCCGGGGCAGCGGGCCACGGCGCCCTCGATCACCGCCGCCGAGACGTCGACGCCCACCACCCGCGGGGCACGGCGCGCGAGCTGGTCCACCAGGCCTTCGCCGACCGCCTCATCGAAGAGATCGGTCTTGAGGACGCAGTCGCCCCCGACCGGGAGCCAGCGCTCGATCAGCCTGCGATTGACGGCATCGCTGTGGTGCCGCCAGAGCCGCCTCGAGCTGGGCTTGGCCCACTCCCGCGCGAGCGCGTCGAACTCACCGGCCTGATCGGCTCTCGGGGCCTCTGTGCCGTGGGGCGCGATATGGGGACGATAGATGCGGTCACCGCCTCTAGCATCTGGCCGATGGAGGCCTCGATCGCGATCCTCGACTACGGCATGGGAAATCTCCGTTCGGTGGAGAAGGCGTTCGAGCGGGTCGGCGCCCTTGTCAGCGTCACCGCCGAGGCCGAGCGCGCCGCCGAGGCCGACGGAGTCGTCCTGCCCGGGGTCGGGGCCTTCCCGAAGGCGATGGAGCTCGTCCGCGAGCGGGGCTTCGACCGCCTGATCGAGGAACGCGCCGGCGGCGGCGGGCCGGTGCTCGGAATCTGCCTCGGCCTCCAGCTTCTCTTCAGCGAGTCCGCCGAGGGCGCCGGCGCCGACGGCATCGGCGTCATCGACGGCCCCGTGGACGCGCTCGAGGCGAACGGCCACAAGCTGCCGCACATCGGTTGGTCGCCAGTCCGCTGGGCGCGCCCCTCGCCGCTCACCGCGGGCCTCGGCCCCGAGCCCCCGTTCTACTTCGTCCACACCTACGCGCCGCGTCCGGCATCCGGCGACGTTCTCGGCACCGCGGCCTACGGCGAGCGCTTCGCCTGCGCGGTGGAGCGCGACCCGGTCTACGGGGTCCAGTTCCACCCCGAGAAGTCGAGCTCGGCCGGCCTCGGGCTGCTGGCGAACTTCGTCAGCATCTGCAGTCCTTGATCCTCTACCCGGCCATCGACATCCGCGACGGCCGCGCGGTCCGCCTCACCCAGGGCGACTACGACCGTGAGACCGCCTACGCGGACCCGGTCGAGGCCGCCCTGCGCTGGCAGCAGGAGGGGGCGCGCTGGCTCCACGTCGTCGACCTCGATGGGGCACGGGCCGGGGAGCCGGTCAACCTCGACCACATTCGCCTGATCGCCGCCGCCGTCAGCGTGCCGATCCAGCTCGGAGGCGGGCTGCGGGACTCCAAGAAGGTCGAGGAGGCGATCGCCGCCGGGGCCGAGAGGGTCGTGCTCGGGACCGCGGCCGTTCGCGATCCGGGCCTCGCCGGAGCGATCGCGGCGGCCCACGGCGAGCGCGTCGTCGCCTCCGTGGACGCCCGCGACGGGCGGGTGGCGGCAGAGGGCTGGACCGAGCGCTCGGAGGTCGGCCCGGCGGAGCTGGTCGCGGAGCTTCAGGGTCGCGGTGTGGAGCGCTTCGTCTACACGCCCGTGGAGGTGGACGGGTTGATGAGCGGCCCCGGGATCGAGGGCCTGCGCGAGCTGGCCGCCGAGGCGCCGGGGGTCGAGTTGATCTACTCGGGCGGGATCGGCTCGCTCGACCACCTCGCCGAGCTCGCCGCGCTCGGCCTCGACAACCTCGGCGGCGTGATCGTGGGCCGGGCGCTGTATGAGGGGCGCTTCACCGTGGCCGAGGGGCAGGCGGTGCTCGACGCATGAGGCTCCTGGCGGCCCTTGCCGTGTGTCTCTGCGCCCTGCCGCTGCTCGGTGCCTCCGGCTGTGACGAGGGAGGCGAGGGGACCACGGCCACCGTGGCGACGAGCGGCGCGAGCAACGGGCCCTCCGCGAGCGGGCCGGAGGGTGGCGAGATCGCCCGCGTTCTCGCCACCGTCGATGCCGGCGGCCAGCTTCCATACGAGGAGGACGGCGGGACCTTCGAGAATCGTGAGGGCCTGTTGCCGGATCACCCGCTCGGCTACTACCGCGAGTACACGGTGGTGACGCCGGGCGAGTACACGCGGGGCGCGCGCCGGCTCGTGATCGGCGAGGGGGGAGAGGTCTTCTACACCAGCGACCATTACTCGTCGTTCATCCGGATCGATCCCGGCGACTACGGTGGGAGCGGCTGATGGACCCCACGCCAGACGATCTCTCGACCCCGGCATGGAGCTGCGTCCACTTCGTGCAGAGCGCGCCCGACCCGGGTGCCCTGCGCGAGCGCGACCTCGAGGTCGCGACCATGGACGCCTCCGCGGTCGGCTCCAAGCACGAGCTGATGGAGGCGCTGGCGGCCAGCCTGCGCTTCCCGGACTGGTTCGGCGGCAATTGGGACGCCGTCGTGGATTGCCTGCGAGACCGCGACAGGCTGGGAGGCAACGGCTGCGTGCTGATCGTCCACTCCGCGCCCGCGCTCTGGGGCGAGCCCGGGGCGCCACCGCTGGGCGGCGAACTGATCGAGGTCTGGCTCGGGGTGGCCGGCGAGTGGGCGGCCCGCGAGGTCCCCTTCCACCTGGTGCTTCGGTGGTCCTAAAGCGCGTGATCCCATGCCTCGACGTCGACGCCGGCCGCGTCGTCAAGGGCACCAACTTCATCGACATCCGCGACGCCGGCGACCCGGTCGAGCTTGCCGAGCGCTATGACGCCGAGGGGGCGGATGAGCTGGTCTTCCTCGACATCACCGCCTCGCACGAGCGCCGGGAGACGATCGTCGAGCTTGCCCGCAGGACCGCCGACAACGTCTTCATCCCCTTCACCATCGGCGGCGGCATCCGCTCCGCCGAGGACGCCCAGGCGGTTTTGGACGCCGGCGCGGACAAGGTCGCCGTCAACTCCGCGGCGCTGGAGCGGCCCGAGCTGATCGCCGAGCTGGCCGAGGTGTTCGGCAGCCAATGCGTCGTGCTCGCGATCGACGCCAAGAGAGGGAAGACTGGTTGGGACGTCTACACCCACGGCGGGCGGACCCTGGCCGAGGGGCGCGAGGCGGTCGCCTGGGCGCGCGAGGGGGCCGAGCGGGGGGCGGGGGAGATCCTGCTGACCAGCATGGACCGCGACGGGACCACCGAGGGCTACGACCTCGAGCTGACCAGAACGGTCGCCGAGGCGGTCCCGATCCCCGTGATCGCCTCGGGCGGGGTCGGCGAGCTGGAGCACCTGGTGGAGGGCATCCGCGAGGGCGGGGCCGACGCCGTGCTCTGCGCCTCAATCTTCCACTACGGCACCTACAGCGTCCACGAGGCCAAGCAGAAGCTGCGTGAGGCCGGGATCCCGGTCAGGCTGGACTGAGAGCTAGCCGGCGCTCTTCTCGCCGGACTTGCCCGGCTGCTTTTCGGCGTCCTGAGCCTTCTTGGCCTCCTGGTCCCGTTGGGCCCGGAGCAGCTTCTTCTTCGAGACGTGCTCGAGCGCGTAGATCGTCTTGTAGCCGGTGAGGTAGATCCGCTGGCCATCCGAGATCACCGGGTTGTAGGCGCCATCCGGGAAGTTGAACATCCGCTTGCCGTCGCTGGCGCGAAAGCCCACCGTGCGCGTCTTGGCCAGGTTGGCGACGTAGACGACCTCGCCGACCATGCTTCCGGCACCCGAGACGGCGCCGCCCGCCGGCTCGACCCAGCGCTGGGAGCCGTCGTGAGCGTCGAGCGCATAGAAGTTGCCGTCGTAGGAGCCGAAGTAGACGCTCGGGGGCGACTGCGGAGTATCGGCGGCCACCGCGCCCGCGTATACGTAGTTGCCCGTGGACAGGCTCCAGGCGAGGTTGCCACTGCTGCGCTCGTAGCTGTACATGCGCCCATCAGTATTGCCCTCGAAGACGCGGCCGAACGCGGCCGCCGGCGTGCCGTAGAAGTTGCCCGACGCGCCGAGGCCCGAGCCCTGACCCGAGGATGACCACTCCAGCGCGCCGTTGGAGGCCTTCACCGCCGAGACCTCGCCACCGTAGGCCCCGACGTAGAGGACGCCGTCGACGAAGGCGGGGGCGGCCTTGATCGCGCCGCTCAGCGGGGTGTCCCAGATCGTCTTCCCGGTCTCGAAGTCGAGCGCGAACAGGCTGGCGCACTCGCAGCCCATGATCACCTTGTTGCCGACCACGACCGGGGAGGACTCGCTGCGGCCGGGAAGCGAGTGCTGCCAGAGGGTCCTGCCCGTCTTCGCATCGAGCGCTATGACCTGGCCAGGCTCGAGGTTGGAGATGAAGAGGCGCCCTCGGGAGTAGGTCGGCGCCGACGCGTTCAGCGACGCGACCTCGTGCTGCCAGCGGGCCTTGCCGGTATCGGCGTCGATCGCGAAGGCGAGGCCGTTGTTGTTGATGCCATACAGGGTGCCGTCGACGACGATCGGCGAGTACTCCGTCAGCTTGTGGGCATTGAACTTCCAGACCGTCTTGAACGGCGGCTTCAGGTGCTTCGCGGGCAGGTAGCGGGTGCGTGCCGGGCTGAAGCCGTACAGGGGCCAGTTGACCGCGCCCTCGGTCTGCTTGGCCGGGGTGGTCTCGAGCGGCGGGCAGTCGTCCCCACAGGACTCGTCGCCGGGCCGCTTCAGCGTCGCGTAGGTGATCAGGACCGCGACGGCCGTCACCGCGACGACGCCGGCCATCACCCAACGGGGATGCTTCTCGAAAACCGCTTCCGCTTTTTTGATCATCAATCGCATCCGAGCAGCGCACCATGGTAGGTAAAAGGGATGAACACCACTCCACACGATGACATCGACCCCACCCGCCTCGGCGATCGCGTCGATGCACTCGAGGGGGTCGAGGAGCTTCGGCGGGCCGCCGGGGACTCGCCGCTCTACGTGGTCGGCGGCGCGGTCAGGGACCTGCTTCTCGGCGCCTCGGGTGCCGGCCTCGACGTCGACGTCGTCGCCGAGACCGACGTCGGGCCGATCGCCGAGGCTCTGGGCGGGGAGACCGTGGAACACGAGCGCTTCTCCACCGCCTCGGCCCGGGCCGGCGAGATCGGGGTGGACCTGGCGAGGGCGCGGACGGAGACCTATGCGCACCCCGGCGCGCTGCCCGAGGTCGAGCCGGCGCCCCTGCTCGAGGACCTCGCGCGGCGCGACTTCACGGTCAACGCCATGGCCTTCCCGCTGGCTGGCGAGCCGGAGCTGATCGACCCCCACGGCGGCCTCCAGGACCTCCGGGAGGGCCTGCTGCGGGTCCTGCACCCGGATTCGCTGCGGGACGACCCGACGCGGGCCCTGCGCGGGGCGCGCTACGCGGCCCGGCTGGGGTTCGAGCCCGACGCGACCACCGGGAGGCTGTTGCGAAAGGCCGACCTCTCCACGGTCTCCTCCGATCGAGTGGACGCCGAGCTTCGGCGGATGGCCGCCGAGCCCTCGGCCGAGCGGGCACTGGGCCTGATCCGGGAATGGGGCCTGCTCGACCTGCCCTCGGACCTGCCGCGGTTGGCGGCGGGAGCGGCGGAGTTGGCCCGCTCGGAGCCATGGAACGAGCTCAGCACGCCCGAGGAGGTGCTGCTCGCGGCGCTCGACCGCGGGCCCGAGGGCAAGGAGCTCAGCGCGCGCGCCCTCGAGCTCGCGCGTGAGAAGCCGCGACGTGCCTCGGATGCGACCCTGCTGGCGAGGGACCGGCCGGGCACGGAGCTGTTGTTGGCCCGGGCGCTCGGCGCCGAGTGGCTCGACCGCTACGCGTCGGAGTGGCGCGGGGTCGGCCTCGAGATTGGCGGCGCTGACCTGATGGCCGCGGGCGTGCCCGAGGGGCCGGCTGTGGGGCGGGGCCTCGACGCGGCTCTCTCCGCGAAGCTCGACGGCGAGGCCGGCGGCCGTGACCAGGAGCTGAGGGTCGCGCTGGAGGCGGCGGGCGGCACGGGCTGAACGGGTCGGCTGCCGTGGGCCGTTCGACCCACGGCTAGCCTCATTCGGCATGGATTGGCGCGAAGAGAATGGGGTGCGCTGGCTGCAGGCCGACCTGCCCGGCGCCCGTGCGGCTTTCACGACTCGCCTCGGCGGGGTGAGCGAGGGCGCCTATTCCTCGCTCAACCTCGGCGTCAAGACCGAGGACGAGCGGGAGCGGGTGCAGGAGAACCGCAAGCGGGTTGCGGCGGGACTCGGAATCGACCCCGCTGACGTCCTGATGGGGCACCAGGTGCACGGCACCGAGCTGCGCTGGCACGATGAGCCACAGAGCCCGCGCGTCTACGCGGACGCGAAGGTCAGCCCCGAGCAGGTGGACGCCCATGCCACCGGCTCCGCCGGCCTCGTTCCCCTCGTGCTGGTGGCCGACTGCCTCCCGGTTGCCCTTTGGGGGCCCGGTGGTGTCGCAATGGCCCACTGTGGCTGGCGGCCGCTCGCGGGCGGGATCGTCAACCGCACCGCTGCCGCCGTCGGGGCCACCGCCGCTGCGATCGGCCCGGGGATCGGCGCCTGCTGCTACGAGGTCGGCGACGAGGTCCTCGAGACCTTCTCGGCACTGCCGCGGGTCGCCAACGGCCGCATGTTGGACCTCACCGCGGTCGCCCGCAGGCTGCTCGCCCGGGCCGGCGTCGAGGAGGTCGAGTCGGCCGATGTCTGCGTCAGCTGCGAAGCCGAGCTGTTCTACTCCCACCGCCGCGACGGGGCCCGAGCGGGGCGCCAGGCGGGCCTCGCCTGGCTCACGGGGGCGGGCGGAAGTGGTTGAGCCGATCACCGGACTGGACCCGGACCGGATCAGGGCCAACCTCGAGCGGGTGCGCGAGATCGCCGGCCCGGAGGTGGAGATCCTGGCGGCCACCAAGTACGTGCTGCTCGATCAGATGGGGGCGCTGGCCGAGGGCGGCGTCTCGCTGGTCGGCGAGAACCGGCTCCAGGACCTCGAGGCCAAGCGGGAGCGCTGGGGCGATGCCTTCAGCTGGGACTTCATCGGCAACCTCCAGAGCCGCAAGGTGAAGCGGATCGTGCCGCTGGTCCGTCTGATCCACTCGGTCGCCTCGGACTCGGCACTCGAGCAGCTCGGTCGCCAGGCGCCGCCGGAGACCGAGGTCCTGGTCGAGGTCAACGTCGCGGGGGAGGAGAGCAAGGCTGGGGTGACACCCGCCGAGCTGGGCTCGTTCATCGAGCGCTCCCCCGTGCGGGTGGTCGGCCTGATGACGATGCCGCCGTTCAGCGAGGACCCGGAGGCATCGAGGCCTCACTTCGCCCGCCTCGCCGGGCTCGCCGCCGAGCTCGGCCTGCGGCGCCTGTCGATGGGCACCAGTCAGGACTGGCGGGTCGCAGTCGAAGAGGGCTCCACGATCCTGAGGCTCGGGAAGTCGCTTTATGCCTGAGCCGGGCGGAATCTCGTGCCGACCGACACTATGCGGTGCCTGTGAGTAGGGGCAAGTGGGCATAATCAGCAAAGGATTTCCGCTGCATTGCCCGAAATTAGGCACCGATGGCCATAAGAGACACATGGCGGCGCGCGCTCGAATACTTCGGGCTGGTCGAGGGCGATTACATGGAGGCCGGCGAGTACACCGACGAGCACGACACGGTCGGCGGTGGGCGCGCCCCCTATCGCGACGATCCCGAGTCCGCTCCCCGCGAGGCGGCGCCCTCGTCCCCTTCGCGCTCGAGGCGGTCCTCGCGCCGGGGCGACGACATCGACGACATCTTCGGCGACGACGAGCCCTCGCCGCGCAGACGCGGCCGGCTTCAGGCAGTGGACACCGAGGAGCCGCCCCCCAGCCGCAGGGGCAACGGCGGGGATCTTTCGATCCACACGGTCACACCCCGGAACTTCAACGACGCACAGCAGGTCGCCGACGAATTCAAGCTTTCCAAGCCGGTGATCCTCAACCTTCAGAGCACCGACCGCGAGTTGGCCAAGCGGTTGATCGACTTCTGCTCGGGCATGACCTATGCGCTCGGGGGCGGCATGCAGCGGATCGCCGAGCGGGTCTTCCTGCTCACCCCGCAGAGCGTCAGCGTCTCGGCCGACGAGAAGGCCCGCATTCTCGAGCAGGGCTTCTTCAACCAGAGCTAGCTGCCTTAGAGTCCGCGCCATGAAGGTCGGGTTCGCAGGTTCGGGCAACATGGCCGCCGCGATGGCGCGCGGCTGGGCCGCCGCGATCGGCGACAGCCTGGACGGCGCTCCCGGCGGGCTCGCCTTCACGGACTACGGCTCCGGCCGGGCCGAGCGCCTGGCGGCTGAGCTGGGTGGGGAGGCGCTGAAGGGCAACCGCGAGCTGGCCGAGGCCTGCGGCCTCGTGGTCCTGGCCGTCAAGCCCGCCGGCCTCGATGCCGTCGCCGCCGAGATCCGCGACGCCGGCACGCCGGTCCTCTCGATCCTCGGCGCGACCTCGCTCGAGCGCCTCGGCGAGGCGCTCGGAGAGCTGCCGGTCGTGAGGGCGATGCCGAACATCCCCGTCGAGCTGCGGACCGGCGTCTGCTGCTGGGCGACGCCCGAGGGGCTCGATCCCGGGCTGCGGGAAGCGGTCGCGGAGCTGCTGGGCCTGCTGGGAACCGAGATCGAGCTCCCCGACAGGCTGATGGACGCCGCCACGGCGGTGATGGGCTGTGCGCCCGCCTACGTGTCGCTCTTCGTCGAGGCGCTGACCGACGCCGGGGTCAAGGAGGGACTGCCCACCGAGCAGGTGCACCTGATGGTGGCCGAGACGGTCGCCGGGACGGCCGAGCTCCTGGCCGAGCGCGACACGCTCGAGGTCCGCCGCGCGGTCACATCGCCCGGGGGCACGACCGCGGCCGGGCTCGCCGCCCTGGAGAGCAGCGGTGTGCGGACCGCCATCGCGGAGGCCGTCGAGGCCTCGCTGGAGAAGATGCGGGGATGACGCTCCTGCTCGCGATCACCCGGCAGGACTGGGCCGACTACGCCTCGGCCCTGTTCATGGTCTTCATCATCCTGATCTTCATCAACATCCTGTTGTCCTGGTTCTCGAGCATTCCCTACAACCGGACGCTCTACGCGCTGATCGACTTCGTCAAGCAGACCACCGACCCGTACCTGAACCTCTTCCGGCGGTTCCTGCCGCCGATCGGGGGAGGCGGCCTCGCGATCGACATCAGCCCGATCCTCGCGATCATCGTCCTCTTCATCGTGCGCGCGGTGGTCGTCGGCGTGATCGAACCCGATTGAGGCCGAGCGACGCCCTTCGCCTGACCCTGGTCGTCTGCGGCATCGTCGTCGCGCTCGACCAGGCCTCCAAGGCGCTGATCGGGACGGAGCTGGCTCGGGGGGAGACCCTGCACGTGGTGCCCGGGCTGGCCCTCACCAACACGCGCAACGACGGCGTGGCCTTCGGGCTGGCCGGCGGCGTTTCACCCATCCTGATCGCGGTCACGATCGCCGCCCTCGGACTGGTGCTCGCCTATCTCTTCACGCACGCCAGCCGGCCCCTGATCTGGATCCCCGCCGGCCTGCTGATCGGCGGCGCCATCGGCAACCTCGCCGATCGCGTCCGGCAGGGCTCGGTCACCGACTTCATCGACCTGCCGCTCTGGCCGACCTTCAACCTGGCCGACGTGGCGATAACCGCGGGGGTCCTCGCCCTCCTGTTGCTGCCTGAGCGGCGGCCGCCTTGAGCGTCCCGGAGCCGCGAACGGTCCACCTCGACGACGAGATCGCCGTGATCGAGAAGCCGGCGGGACTGGTGGTCCACCCGGCGCCCTCGCACAAGGGGCCCACGCTCGTGGACCTGCTCGGAGACATCGGCGCCGGCGGGCCCGAGGGGCGCCCGGGCATCGTCCATCGCCTCGACAAGGGCACCTCGGGCCTGATGGTCGTCGCGCGCACCGAGTGGGCTCACAAGGCCCTCTCGGCCGCGATCAAGCGGCGCGATGTGAAGCGGGAGTACACGGCGCTGGTCGAGGGCGCGCTCGGGTCGCGCAGCGGCACGATCGATGCCCCCGTCGGCAGGGACCGGCGGCGGCGGACCCGGATGGCGGTGCGCGGCGCCGCCCAGCGCGAGGCGACGACCCACTTCGAGGTGATCGAGGCGCTTCCGCATGACACCCTGGCCCATGCCCGGCTCGAGACCGGGCGCACCCACCAGGTCCGCGTCCACTTCGCGGCGATCGGCCACCCCGTGGCCGGTGACCCCGACTACGGCGAGCGCGGCCGCCACGGCCTCGGCCGCCAGTTCCTCCACGCCTCCCGCCTCTCGTTCAACCACCCCACGACGGGGAAGGCGCTCAGCTTCGACTCCGATCTCCCGCGGGACCTGACCACCGCCCTGGCCCTCGCCCGGGCGCCCACGCCCTGAGTCCCTAGAATCCCGAGTTAACCGGAACACCTACCCCCGGTAGCTGGCGAGGGATGCTGCCCAGGGCCGATTCAGGTCCGGGTTCCCGACCGCGGTGCCGGGTGACGACACCCAAAGCGAAAGAGGACCTCAATGGCCGATGTGGGCATCAAGGAGCTGCTGGAGGCCGGCGTTCATTTCGGCCACCAGACGCGGCGGTGGAACCCGCGCATGCGCCGCTACATCTTCGGGGAGCGCGATGGCATCCATGTCATCGACCTGATGCAGACCGAGCAGCTGCTCGAGCAGTCACGTGAATTCGTCACCGACGTGGCGCGCAAGGGCGGCGTCGTCCTCTTCGTGGGGACCAAGAAGCAGGCCCGTGACTCCGTCCAGGACTGGGCGGAGCGCTGCGGAATGCCGTACGTCAACCGCCGCTGGCTCGGTGGCCTGCTGACCAACTTCAACACGATCAAGAAGCGGATCGCGCGCCTGCACGACCTCCGCGAGCTGAAGGAGGCCGGCCGCCTCGACCTGCTCCCGACCAAGGAGCGGATGTCGATGGAGCGCGAGCTCGAGAAGCTCGAGTTCAACCTTGGAGGCGTCGCCGACATGCAGCGCCTGCCGGACGCGATCGTGATCGTCGATCTCAAGACCGAGGAGATCGGGCTGCGGGAGGCCTCGCGCCTCGAGATCCCGATCGTGGGCCTGGTCGACACCAACTGCGACCCCCAGCCGGTGGACTACGTGATCCCCGGCAACGACGATGCGATCCGCTCCTGCGAGCTGATCATCGGCACGCTCGGCAAGTCGATCGACGTGGCCGCCTCTTCATGGCGCGTCGAGGAGGAGAAGCGCCGGGCTGAGGAGGAGCGCAAGCGCAAGGAGGAACAGGAGCGCAAGCGCAAGGAGGAGGAGGAGCGCAAGCGCAAGGAGGAGGAGGCAGCCGCCAAGGCGGAGGCCGAGGCCAAGGTCAAGCAGGAGGCCGAGCAGAAGGCCCAGCAGGAGGCGGCGAAACAGACCCAGGGAGCCGAGCCGAAGTCCGGGGAGACCCAGAAGCCGGTCGCCGCGCCCCAGGGAGGCGGCGACGCCGCCCTGAAGCCGGCCCCGGCCGCGCCGAAGCCGCCCGAAGCCGCTCCGGTGGCTCCTGAGCCCGCCACCCCGGCCGCTGCGCCGGCGGGTGAAACGGGCGGCGAGGGCTGATGGCGGATACCAAGGTCGGCGCCGCCGACGTCAAGGCCCTGCGCGACCGCACGGGGGCCGGGATGATGGACTGCAAGCAGGCGCTCGAGGAGGCCGGCGGCGAGGTCGACCAGGCGATCGCCATCCTCCGCAAGAAGGGAGCCGCCTCGGCGGCCAAGCGCAGCGGGCGAAACACTGGGGAGGGGATAGTCGCCTCCTACATCCACGCCGACTCGCGCAAGGGCGCGCTGGTCGAGATCCAGTGCGAGACCGACTTCGTGGCTCGCAACGAGGACTTTCAGGAGTTCGCCCGCTGGGTCGCGATCCACGTCACCGCGATGAACCCCCGGCACGTCTCGATCGAGGAGATCCCCTCCGACGACCTCGACCGCGAGCGGAAGATCCTCACCGAGAAGGCTCGCGAGGATGGAAAGCCCGACGACGTGATCGAGAAGATCGTCGACGGCCAGATCAAGAAGTGGGCCTCCGAGCTCGTCCTGCTCGACCAGAAGCACTTCAACGAGGAGCTCTACGAGGGCAAGACGATCGCCGACCTCGTCACTGAGACGGCGGCCAAGACCGGTGAGAACGTGAAGATCGCCCGCTTCGCCCGCTTTGAGCTTGGGGACGGGGGGGAGTAGGGCTTGGCCGCCGAGTCTCGCTTCAAGCGCATCCTGCTCAAGCTCTCGGGCGAGGCGTTGATGGGCGACCTCGAATACGGCACCGACCCGAAGCAGATCGAGGGGATCGCGAGCCAGCTCAGCCGCGTCACCGCGAGCGGCGTCGAGGCCGCCGTCGTGGTGGGCGCCGGCAACATCTACCGTGGGCTCGAGGGCGCGGCCAAGGGCATGGACCGCGCCACCGCCGACTACATGGGCATGCTGGCGACCGTCCTCAACGCGCTCACGCTCCAGGACGCGCTGGAGCGGGCCGGGGTCCATACGAGGGTGATGTCAGCGATCGCCGTCACCGAGGTGGCCGAGCCGTACATCCGCCGGCGCGCGATCCGCCACCTGGAGAAGGACCGGATCGTGATTTTCGCGGCCGGGACGGGGAACCCGTTCTTCACCACCGACACCGCGGCCGCCCTCAGGGCGCTCGAGATCCACGCCGAGGTGATCCTGATGGCCAAGAACGGCGTTGAGGGCGTCTACGACTCCGACCCCTCCAAGAACCCCGACGCGAAGTTCATTCCCGAGATCACCCACCTGGAGGCGATCGAGCAGGGCCTCCGCGTGATGGACTCGACCGCTCTCTCGCTCTGCATGGACAACGACCTGCCCATCTACGTCTTCAACATGGCCGACGAGGGCAACATAGATAGGATCGTCGGCGGCGAGCGCGTGGGGACACTGGTCTCGAGCCAAGGGTCCGACAGCACCGACGGGACCCAGCGCCAGGCGAAGCGGGCTGCCGCCCAAACGTGATGAGCGAACTCACCGACGAACTGGTCGTAGACGCCAAGGACCGGATGAGCAAGTCCGTGGAGTCCACGCGCGGAGAGCTCGCCACCGTGCGCACCGGCCGCGCATCGCCCCACCTGCTCGACCGCCTGATCGTGGACTACTACGGCGCCGAGACACCGCTCAAGCAGCTTGCCCAGGTCGCCGCGACGGATGCCCGCATGCTCACCGTGACCCCCTACGACAAGTCCTCGATCTCCGCGATCGAGAAGTCGGTGATGGATTCCGACCTCGGGCTCACCCCGAGCAGCGACGGCAGCGTGATCCGCCTCTCCATCCCTGAGCTGACCGAGGAGCGGCGCAAGGAGATGGTGCGGGTCGTTCACGGCGTCGCGGAGGACGGCAGGGTGGCCATCCGCAACATCCGCAGGGACGTGATGGGCGACCTCCGGGAGCTCAAGAAGGAGGGCGACGCGGGCTCTGACGAGGAGCACCGCGCCGAGAGCGAACTCCAGCGCGTCACCGACGAGGCGATCGCCAAGCTCGACTCGCTCCTGAAGGGCAAAGAGGAAGAAATCCTCGAGGTCTAGGTGACCGGTTCCACGACCACCGTGGCACAGGTCTAGGGCGCACGCTCGCCCATGCCGGCCCGATACGTAGCCATCATCACCGACGGAAACGGCCGCTGGGCCGAGCAACGCGGGGTGCCCGTGATCGAGGGTCACAGCGCCGGCGCCGACGTGGTCAAGGAGCGGCTGCGTGACGCGGCCGAGTTCGGGATCGAGGAGCTCACGGTCTACTCCTTCTCGACCGAGAACTGGTCCAGGCCGGCGGCCGAGGTCGAGGGCCTGATGGGGATGTTCGGCGAGCGGATCGACCGCGAGACTCCCGAGCTGGACGAGGAGGGGGTGCGGATGCGATTCGTCGGCCGCCGCGAGGGGATCTCCCCGGAGCTGATCGAGCGCATGGACCGGGCCGAGAAGACCACCGCCGACAACAGCCGGATCACGCTGTTCGTCGCCTTCAACTACGGCGGCCGGGCGGAGATCGTGGACGCGGCGCGGGGGTTCGAGGGCACGACTGAGGAGGAGTTCCAGGCGCGCCTGTACGCGCCCGAGATGCACGAGCCTGACCTCCTGATTCGCACCAGCGGCGAGATGCGGATCTCCAACTACCTGCTGTGGCAGTGCGCCTACTCCGAGTTCGTCTTCCGCGACGAGCTCTGGCCGGACTTCACCCGGGCGGCCTTCCGCGAGGCGCTCGACACCTACGAGGAGCGGGAACGCCGCTTCGGGGCGAGGTAGCCGTGGATCGCGAAGATCCCTTCGGCAGCTCCTCGGACGAGCCGTTCGCGGAGTCCTCGGACGAGCTCAAGCCCGCGTCCTTCACCAACGAGCCGCAGCAGGAGCCTGAGCCGGTGCCCGAGGAGGGCGTGCGGCGGGGGGGACTGATGCCCCGGATCCGCTCCGAGACAACCCTGCGGATCCTCTGGGCGATCCCGCTGATCATCGCCGCGATCGCGATCGTGGTCATCGACGGCACCGCCTTCACCGCGACGATGCTCGTGCTCGGCTGCCTCGGGCTGCGGGAGTTCTTCCGGATGACCGAGCTGACGAGGCCGCTGCTGCCTCCCGCCTACGCGGGGCTGACCGCAATGGTGCTCGTCGCCCATTGGGGCAACCCCGAGGACCTCCCGCTCGTGTTCGCCGCGCTGTTCCCGGCGATGTTCGCCTTCGCCGCCGCTCGCGAGTCGCGCCCGGCGATCACCGTCTCGATGGGCATCACCGTCCTCGGGGTGGCTTGGATCGGCGGCGCCTTCGCCCACGCGGTGCTGCTGCGCGACCTTCCCGACCACGGCGGCGCGCTGCTGATCGACGTGCTGGTCGCGACCTTCCTCACCGATACCTTCGCCTACGGCGGGGGCCGCCTGTTCGGGAGCCGCGCGATAGCCCCGGTGATCTCGCCCAACAAGACGCTCGAGGGCCTCTTCGCCGGCTTCATAGGCGGCACGCTCGGCTTCTGGTTCGCCGGCCTCTACCAGGACTGGCTCAGCGGCCTTGACGCGCTGCTGATGGGGATGGCGATCGCGTTGATCGCCCCTGTCGGCGACCTCTTCGCCTCGATGATCAAGCGCGACACCGAGATCAAGGACACGGGCAGCCTCTTCGGCCCTCACGGAGGGCTGATCGACCGCCTCGACGCCGTTCTCTTCACCGTCGTGGTCGGCTACTACCTCTCGCTCACCTTCGTCTACTGAGCTCTACGATCCTGCGATGCCGAGGCCGGGAGCAAACCCGAGGCGGGGCGTGACCACGCGTCTGCGCAAGCTGGGCCGGTTCAGGCCGGTGATCCCCTCGCTGGAGTTCGACGAGGATGGATTCGAGCGCCGCCTGGTCTGGATGTTCGGCTCGCCGCGCACCGGCAGCACCTGGTTGATGAACCTCCTCTCCGCGCAGCCCGAGGTCGTCCCCGTCAACGAAAGCGGGCTGGGCCAGCACCTGGTCGCGCTCGAGGCGGAGACGGGCGCCGACGGCGTGCCCCGCTTCGTGGACGGGAACGCGACCCGCGCCGATGACGTCAACTACTTCTTCGCGCGCAACTACGAGTACTCCTGGGCCCCGCTGATGCGCTACGCGATCCTCGGGCGGCTTTACACGCAGGCTGACCGGATGGCCCGGCAGCGCGGCGTCAGCGACCCCTGGATGGCGTTGAAGGAGCCCAACGGCTCGCACGCTGCCGACTGGATCCTCGATCGCCTCTTCCACGGCTCCCGCCTCCTGTTCGTGCTGCGCGATGGGCGCGACGTCGTGGACTCGGTGATGGATGGCCTGCTGCATTCGGAGTGGATCGGGCAGTGGAACCCGGGCTTCCGGACGATCGAGCCCGAGCAGAGGCTGCACTACGTGCGCGTCAACTCGGCGCTCTGGGTCTACCGGACCGAGGCAGTCCAGCGCGCCTACGAGGGCCGCGAGCAGGGCCAGCGCTTCCTGGTCCGCTACGAGGAGCTGCTCTCCGACACGGCCCTCCATCTCGGGCGGCTGTACGAATGGCTGCAGTTGGACGTCGATGCCGGCGTGGTCGAGGCGACCGTGCGAGAACACTCCTTCGAGGCGGTCCCGGAGGCCAGCAAGGGCCAGGGCAAGATCGTGCGGGCCGCGACGCCGGGGCTCTGGCGCGAGAACCTGACGGCCGAGGAGCAGGCCGAGATGGAGCGGATCATGGGCCCGAAGCTGCGCGAGCTGGGCTACGGGGCCGGCTGAGCCGGCTTGAGAGCGGCTTCAACCTCGCTCCCTACACTGAATCGCCGATGAAGAAGGTGCTCCTACTGGGATCGACCGGGTCGATCGGCAAGCAGGCGCTGGAGGTGATCGGGGCCAACCCCGAGCTCCAGCTCGCCGGCCTGGCGGCGGGCTCGAGCTGGGAACAGGTGCTGGCCCAGGCGCGCGAGCACAAGGCCCCCGCGATCGCCCTGGGAGACGCCGACGCGGCCAGGCGCGCCGACGCGGAGTCCGACGGGCGCGTCCTCTCCGGCGAAGCCGGCATCCGCGACCTGATCCTCCAGACCAAGCCCGACCTGGTCCTCAACGCCCTGGTCGGCGCGGCCGGGCTCGGCCCGACGATCGTCGCCCTGACCGAGGGCATCGACCTCGCGCTCGCCAACAAGGAGAGCCTCGTGATCGGCGGGGAGCTGGTGATGGCACTCGCCGAGGCGACGGGCGCCCAGATCCTCCCCGTGGACTCCGAGCACTCGGCGCTCTACCAGCTGATCCGCTCCGAGCCGGTTCCGGGGACGGTCGAGAAGCTGGTGCTGACGGCCAGCGGCGGACCGTTCAGGGGGCGGAGCGAGCTCTCCGGGGTGACGCCGGAGGAGGCGCTCGACCACCCGACCTGGGCGATGGGCGGGCGGATCACCATCGACAGCGCCACCCTGGTCAACAAGGGGCTGGAGCTGATCGAGGCCCACCACCTGTTCGGAGTGCCCTACGAGCGGATCGACGTCGTCGTCCACCCCCAGTCGATCGTCCACTCATTGGTCCACTTCAACGACGGCGCCTCGCTCGCCCATCTCGGCTACCCCGACATGCGTGTGCCGATCTCCTACGCCCTCAGCTTCCCCGAGCGCGCCGACGTCGAGCTGCCCAGCCTCGACCTTGCCGAGCTCGGATCACTCAGCTTCGAGGCACCCGACCTCGAGGCCTTTCCCTGCCTGCGCTTGGCGCGCGAGGCGGGCGAGGTGGGGGGGAGCGCCCCCTGCGTGCTCAACGCAGCCGATGAGGTCGCCGTCGAGGCCTTCCTCGGCGGGCTGATCCGGTTCACGGGGATCGCCGAGGTGATCGACCGCTGCCTCGAGGAGCTGCCGGGCGGCTCGGTGGGCCACTTCGAGGAGCTCTATGAGGCCGACGCCGCGGCTCGGCGCCATGCCGCGAGCCTGATCGAGCAGGGGGCCGTCGCGTGAGCTGGTTCCTCGCCTTCGCCGGCTTCGCGGTGCTGATCATCCTGCACGAGTTCGGTCACTTCCTCGCCGCCAAGCGGGTCGGCATGCGGGTCGAGCGCTTCTTCCTCTTCTTCCCGCCGAAGCTGTTCAGCATCAAGCGGGGCGAAACCGAGTACGGCGTCGGCGCGATCCCCGCTGGGGGCTTCGTGAAGATCACCGGGATGAACCCCGACGAGGTCCACCCCGAGCTGGACCCACCCAAGCCCGGGGAACCGCCCAGGGAGCCGCTGCCGCCCGATGTGGTCGAGCGCGCCTACTACAACCAGCCCGTCTGGAAGCGGATCATGGTGATCGCAGCCGGCCCCGGGATGAACTTCCTGATCGCCTTCCTGATCCTGTTCGGGCTCGCCTTCGGCGCCAAGGAGGTCAGCGGGCCCGGCCTGGGCGTCGGCCAGGTCGTCGCCGGCTCGCCCGCAGAGGGCAAGCTCAAGGTCGATGACAAGCTCGTCTCCGTGGACGGGGTCACGGCCCGGGGCCTGAACGCCGACGACCGTGCGCTGAAGCTCCGCAAGCAGATCGAGACCCACCAGTGCGCCGGGCAGCCGAGCGACGGCTGCATGGGGCAGACGCCGGCGAAGTTCGTCGTCGAGCGCGACGGCCGCCGGATGCCGCTCGCGATCACCCCTGAGTACGACGCCGCGGCGGGCAGGATGCTGGTCGGGCTCGGGTTCCAGGCGGCCGACCTGGCCCCGGTTGACCCCTCGCCTCCGCAGGCAGCGGGCAGGGCCGCCGACCAGATGTGGTTCGTGACCAGCCAAACGCTCACGATCTTCTCCAAGATCTTCGACTCCGAGCAGCGAAAGCAGCTCTCCGGCGCCGTCGGCAGCTACGAGGTGACCAGGCAGGCAATCGACACCGACGCCCGCACGGCGCTGACCCTGCTTGCGATCATCAGCCTCTCGCTGGCGATCATCAACCTGTTTCCGTTCCTGCCGCTGGACGGAGGCCACATCTTCTGGAGCCTCGTGGAGAAGGTTCGCGGGCGGCCGGTGCCCTTCAGCGTGATGGAGCGGGCGGGGGTGGTCGGCTTCGCGCTGGTGCTGATGCTGTTCTTCATCGGCCTCTCGAACGACATCGGCCGGCTCAGCGGCGAGGGCTTCAGCGTGCGCTGAGGGGCTCCCTGGGCCGCGTCAGGAGCACCACGAGGCTGAGCGCGCAGAGCGACGCCATCAGGCCATAGGCGGCGGCGTCCGAGAGCGAGTCCGCAAAGGCGCCGCCGATCACTCCCCCAGCGACCATCCCGCCCGCCCAGGCGAGATTCATGAAGCCGCCGGCCCGGCCCTGGTCCATTCCCAGCTCCTCCGCGGAATCGGAGAGCATCGCGTGACCGGGCGCCCAGAAGAACGAGAGCGCCAGGAACATCGCGATCACGCCGGCGCTCACCAGCGCGACCGTGCCCACCAGCGAGAGGATGACGGCGACCGGGATCGATGCCGTCAGGCCGATCCGGATGGGCGCCATCCGCCCCCGCCGGTCGGAGAGGCGCCCGAGGAAGGGGGTGATCGCTGCCTCGACCCCGGCGGAGACGAGGAAGACCCCACCGACCACCGCGGAGCCGGCGCCGAGATCGCTGAGGCGGAGCGGCGCGAGGACCTCGACCGCCCCCGCTATCAAGGCGGGAAGAGCGACCAGCCAGACGCCGGTGGCGATCCGCCGGTTGAGCAGGCCCTGCGCGTAGCCGGTCGTGCGCTCGTCGCCGAGC
>SHVA01000003.1 GCA_009691195.1 Solirubrobacterales bacterium
CGCGGTGCGCAGCTTCGGGCGAACCTACAACGAGAGCTGGCTGCTCGAGCGCCACGGCCACCGCACGCCGATCGAGGTCCGGGAGCTGATGGTGGCCGGAGCGGCGGCGTGATCGGCGCGAGCGATCACCCCAGGCGCCCTGGTCGAAGCCCTCAGATCGGCTCTCAGCGGGTCGATCGGAGCATGTCGGCGCAAATCGCGCTCGTTGCGCCCCCGTTCGGGCCCTCTGCCGACGTCGCCGGCCGGGGCGCAGTCCTCAGGTCGGCTCAGATGCGATGATCGTTTTGTTCAGTGAGGTGTCCGGTGAACCGGGCGCGCCGCAAGACCAACCAGCAGGAGGAGAACGAAAATGGCGACCAGGTCCGCTCCCGAAGAGGTCCCCCACTTCGACCTCTCCAATCCAGAGTTCTCTGCGCTGGCGGATGAGGTCCACGCGGCTCGCGACAAGGCCTGGTTTGCAAGGAGCAACTACGGCGTCGTTGCTCTGCGGCATGAGCAGGTCGGTGCCCTGCTGCGGGATCGCCGGCTCAGGCACGGCCTGTATTCCTGGCCGGAATTGAATGGCGTAACCGAGGGCCCACTCCACCACTGGTGGATCAACAATCTCAACAGCCAGGAGGGAGATGACCATCGGCGGTACCGGCGCCTTCTGAATCCGCTTTTCGCTCCCAAATCCATCGAAAGGATGGCGCCCGGGTTTCAGGCGCTGACCCACGAGCTGATCGATCGCTTCGCCCCGACGGGTCGCTGTGAGTTCGTGAGCGAGTTTTGTGAGGAGTTCTCCGCGCGAATCCTGCTCCAACTCGTCGGCGTCGGGGAGAGCTCGTGGAGGGAGTTACAGCGGATGTGCGGCGAGTTCGGAATTTCGATGGGCGTCAACATCGCGAAGGAACTGCCACGGATCGAAGCGGCACTTGCCGAGTTGTACGAGTTCACCGACGAGTTGATCGCGGCGCGGCGCGCGGATCCTGGCGAGGACGCGATCACCGGCCTAGTGAAGACCTGCGACTCGGGCGAGCTCACCGGGGACGAGCTTCGCAACATGATCGTGATGCTCGTCTTCGGCGGACTCGACACGACCAAGAATCAGATGGGCATAGCGCTGGACGTCTTCATGCGCCACCCGGATCAGTGGGACTTGCTCGCGGAACGGCCCGAACTGGGCGGAAGGGCCGTCGAGGAGGTACTGCGAATCGAGCCGACGGTTCTCTGGATCAGTCGTGAGGCGTTGGAGGATGTCGAGATCGAGGGGTTGGCCATCCCGCAGGGCACAACCGTTCATTTGCTCACGGAATCCGCCAGCACGGACCCGCTGGTGGGCGGGGATGTCCCGTTCGACATCACAGCGGAGCACCATCCCCGCCACCTCGCTTTCGGGGGCGGCCCGCACCATTGCGTCGGCCACTATCTAGCGCGGACGGACATGCGAGAGGCGCTTCCGATCCTCGCGAAGAGATTGCGGAATCCTCGAGCGGATGGTCCAGCCGAGTTCCGGCCTTGGACCGGACTAGGCGGTCCTCTGTCGCTGCCGATTGCGTTCGATCCGGGGGATGCGGAAGGAAGGGCATGAGGGTGATCCTCGATACGGAGCTTTGCGAGGCGAACGGTCAGTGCGAGATCATGGCGCCGGATCTCTTCAGGGTCCAAGCGGACAACACGGTCAAGTACGAGGCCAACCCGGACGAGGACCGCCGCACGGAAGTCGAAGACGCGGTTGAGGCATGCCCAACGAGGGCGATTCGGATCAAGAGCTGAGGATCATCAGAACGCGTGTCTGAAGTACTTCTCGATCCGAAGAGCATCGACTCAGCATCGGCTGAGCGGCTCCGTGCTCTCAGTGGAAGCCGGTCGGGCAGATGAAGTTCGGGATCGGTTACTTCCCGACCGACGAGGGCGTCGATCCAGCCACCCTCGCCCGCCTCACGGAGGAGCGAGGTTTCGAGTCTCTCTTCTTCACCGACCACACTCACATCCCAGCGAGCCGCGAAAGCCCGTGGCCAGGGGGCGAAGTTCTTCCCCGCGAGTATGGCCGCCTCTACGACCCCTTCGTCGCGATGATGGCTGCCGCCGCAGCCACCGAACGAATCATGGTTGGCACCGGGGTCTGCCTGGTGATCGAGCGGGACCCCATTGCCACCGCGAAACAGGTCGCGAGTGTGGACCGCCTCTCCGGCGGGCGACTTCTGTTTGGCGTCGGAGCAGGCTGGAATCTGGAAGAGATGCGAAATCACGGGACTGACCCCGATCACCGATTTCGGGCCATGCGGGAACGTGTGGAGGCGATGAAGGAGATCTGGACGTGCGAGGAGGCGACCTACAACGGGCGGCATGTCAGCTTCGACAAGATCTGGGCCTGGCCCAAGCCATTGACCGATCCGCACCCGCCGGTGCTGATCGGAGGCCTTGGCCCACGCGTTCTGGACCGCGTGATCGCCTACGGCGACGAGTGGTTTCCGATTCGCACCGACGACGATGAGGCGCTCGTCGAGCGAATGCGACAGTTGCAGACCGCGGCAGCACAGAAGGATTGCGGCCCCAAGCCGGTCACGATCAGCTCGAGCATTCTCGATCCAGCCGCGCTTGAGCTCTTCGAAGCCGCTGGCGCCAACCGAGCCGTCTATTGGGTTCCGCAGAGCAGCGCCGAGGAAGCCGAGCGGCGACTCGACGAGATCGCGGCCACGGCCGAGGAATACCAAGGGTGGTCCGTAGTTGACCGCCATGAAGGCGGATAGACGGCATGAACATCGGCCTACCTACTGAGGTCAAGGCGGATGAGCATCGGGTCGCTTTGACGCCGCCTGGTGTTCGGGAACTGACCGAAAGGGGCCACGCGGTCTTCGTTCAGCAGGGTGCCGGCAGGGGCTCGCAAATCGACGACTTTCAGTACGAGGAAGAGGGTGCAACGCTGGCTGCTTCCGCCGACGAGGTGTTCTCGCGGGCAGATTTGATCGTGAAGGTGAAGGAGCCGCAACCCAATGAAGTGGAGCGCCTGAGACCGGGCCAGCTCCTCTTCACGTATCTCCACCTAGCCGCCGACACGGAGCTGACTCGTTCCCTCCTGGCCTCCAAAGCGGCCTGCCTCGCCTACGAAGACGGTTGTCGGTTCCGGCGAGAGGCTCCCGCTGCTCGCCCCGATGAGTGAGATCGCCGGCAAGGTGGCCGCGCAGGCCGGCGCGTTCATGCTCGAATAACCACTCGGTGGGCGGGGCGTGCTGCTGGGAGGGTGCGCCGGCGTGCCGCGCGCAAAGGTGCTGGTGATCGGTGGTGGAACTGTCGGCCTCAACGCTGCGCGTGTCGTGCTCTGCCTGGGTCCAGAGACCGTGATCTTCGACCGTTCGATGGAACGCCTCCGAGAACTCGATGCGACCCTCTCCGGGCAATGCTCGACAGCCTTTTCGTCACCGCTCGCGATTGAAACCTGCTGCCCGAGGCAGACCTTGTGATCGGGTCCATCGGTCGGGACGATCGCCTTCGACGGCACCCGGATGGCCGCTGACGCCGCCGATCGCAACAACCGCACCTACAGCCAGCTCGGAGCGGAGATCCTCGAAGAGGCCGAAGCCACTGACGCTGCCGAGGACGAGCGCTTCGGCGACAAACGAGGCGGCGAGCTGCCGCCGGAGCTCGCCGACCGCAACACCCGCCGCGCCCGCCTGCGCGAGGCCAAGCGCCAGCTCGACGCCGAGCGCCAGGCGCAGATCGAGGAGATGGCGGCCTGGGAGCAGACGAAGGCCGACTACATCGAGCGCACCGGCAAGGGCCAAGGTTGGCCAACCAAGCCGCGACCGATCCCCGCCGAGCCGACCCGCCGGATCAACATCACAGACCCAGACTCGCGATCGATCAAGACCGCCCGAGGATTCATCCAGGGCTACACCGCCAAGCAGCGACGACCACCCCGCAGGGCGCGCACGACATCAACTCCCAGGGCGACACGATCGATCCGGGCTTCGTCGATCCGCCGAACGACTACTCGCTGGCCCAGAGCTCGATCCTCCGCGACAGGGGCCCGCTCACCAGCGCGCGCCCGGAGGCCGGATCCGGTCCCGGACGAGGTCTTCACCACCGACCTGGCGGGCGCCCTCCGCGTCGACAACGGGGCGCGCGACATCGGCGCCTACGAGTTCCAGGCCGTATTCCGCACCCTGACCGTGAACAAGGCCGGGACCGGGGACGGCACGGTGACCGGCGCCCCCGGGGCGATCAGCTGCGGCCTCGGCTGCACCAGCGACAACGACATCTTCGAGGACGGGCAGTCGGTGACGCTGACCCAGGTGCCATCAGGGTCCAGCCCGGCGGTCTGGAGCGGCTGCAACTCGGTCATC
Organism: Solirubrobacterales bacterium; assembly: GCA_009691195.1. Classification (GTDB taxonomy): domain Bacteria; phylum Actinomycetota; class Thermoleophilia; order Solirubrobacterales; family 70-9; genus SHVA01. The sequence continues at coordinate 4,326 of SHVA01000003.1, forward strand.
GCCGGCAACCAGTGCATCGTCGCGATGACGGCGAACAGGGCGGTGACGGCGACCTTCACGGCCCTGCCTCCGCCCCCAACCGGCAAGCGGGCCGCGGCGCTGAAGAAGTGCAAAAAGGTGAAGAAGAAGAAGGCCCGGAAGAAGTGCCAGGCGAAGGCGAAGGAGCTGCCGCTTTAGGGGGAGAGTTCCGTTGCCGTGCCGCTCAGGATCAGGTGCTTCCTGAGATCGATCAGCTGGCGACGGTGGTGGTCTGCGAGGACGACGAGGCGACGCTCGAGCTGCTCTGCGACCACCTCACCGCGGACCGCTACCGGACACTGCCGGCGCCGAGCGCTTCCGATGCGCTGAGGCTGTGCCAGTACAACCAGCCTGACTTGATGATCCTCGACCTGGGGCTGCCCGACGCCGCGGGGATCGACGTCCTGCGGGAGGTGCGGGCCTCCGACGGGATCAGCTCGCGCTTTGACCCCGAGCTGCCGGTGATCGTCGTCAGCGGGCGCGGGGCGGAGGCCGACCGAGTTCGCGGCCTCTCGGCGGGCGCCGACGACTACGTGGTCAAGCCCTTCCACTATCCCGAGCTGGCGGTGCGGGTGGCGGCCGTTCTGCGTCGTCGAGGTCCCGCCAAGCAGGGGCCGCTGCGGGTCGGGGACCTGGTGGTGGACCCGGTTACCAGGACGGTGCGGGTCGAGGGGCGCCCGGTGCAGCTGGCAAACAAGGAGTTCGCCCTGCTTCGCGCCCTCGCCGCCGAGCCTCGCCGGGTGTTCACCAAGGAGGAGCTGCTGCGCGACGTCTGGGGGTTCCGCTCGATGGGGCGGACCCGCACCCTCGACTCCCACGCGAGCCGGCTGCGGAGAAAGCTCGACCCCGATGGCGCCCGTTACGTCTTCAACTGCTGGGGCGTCGGCTACCGGCTGGTCGAGTGACCTGGCCCTTCCAGCGACGCCGCAGGCTCAACCGGGCGCTGCACGAGCTGCGCCGCCCGCTGCAGGCACTGATGCTGCTCGACGTCCGAGCACACCCGCTCGCCTCCTCGGACATCTCGGCCCGCCGCGGGCTGCTGGAGCTGACGGCGGTGGCGCTGGAGGAGCTCGAGTGCGAGGTCAACGGCGGCTCGGCAGGCGCTCCGCCGCGGCCGGTCTCCTGCCGCGAGCTGCTGCTGGCGACGATCGAGCGCTGGCAGCCGCTGGCGGCCTCGCGCGGCGGTGAGATCAAGGTCTTCTGGGACGCAGGCAGCGGCGTGGTGGAGGCGGACGCGGCGCGGCTGGGGAGAGCCTTCGACAACCTGATCGAGAACGCGCTCGTCCACGGGCTGCCGCCCGTAACGCTGACCGGCACCCGGGTGGGGAGCCGCTTGCGGATCACGATCGCCGATGGCGGCGCTGCGCCGGTGGCCGGAAACGGGGGCAGCGACCCCCGCCACGGACACGGGCTCGAGATCGTCTCGGAGCTCGCTGCTTCCCACGGTGGGCGCTTTGCGCTGCGCCATGGGGGGGCCGGCGCGGTCGCCGCCCTGGAGCTGCCGTTGGCCGAGCCCGAGGCGGCGCTGGTGGCGTGAGGCGGCGGGCCCGCGCGCTTGCGTTCCTCGGCGCCGCGGCGACCTGCGCGGCGCTGGCGGCCATGCTGGCGGGCTCCTATCGCCAGCGGGTCGAGGCGGGATATGGCCCACTGCGGGAGGTGGTGGTGGCGGTGGCGCCATTGGAGGCGGGCCGGCCGATCGGGCCGCGCGAGGCCCGTGGGCTCGCGGTTCGCCGCGTGCCGGTTCGCTTCGCCCCGGCGGGTGCCCTTCGCCGCCCCGCCGATGCCCTGGGCCAAGCGCCGACCGCGCCGGTGCCGGCCGGCTCCTACCTGCTCGCCGGGCAGCTCGCGCTGCCCGGGCCCTCACGCCCGAAGCGGCCGTCGCTGGGACAGGGCCGGCGCCCGGTCCAGATCGGGGTCAGCGGAGCCGCCGCGCTGTTGATCGGAGGGGCCGCTCCGGAGGGCGGCAGGGTTGACGTTGTCGTCTCCGAGCAGGCGGGCCTCGGGGGGCACGGCAGGACCTACGTGGCTGCCTCCTCCGTGCCGCTGCTCGCCCTCCCCGGGCCGGGCGGCCCGGGGAGCGACGGCACCTGGCAGGCGATACTGGCGCTGACCCGCGCCCAGGCCCTTCGCCTGATCGACGCCGAGGGATCGGCCCGCCAGATCAGGCTGCTTCCGCGGCCTTAAGGCCGCCGCGGCTGAGGAAAAGGCCGGCGAGGATATAGATGACCGCCAACGCGAACAGGGTGAACTTCCCGATCGCCGCTATCAGCGCGAGCGTCGGCCAGCCGTCGGTATGGCCGTCGAGCATCCGCAGCAGGGCGCCGTCCTCGATCGCGTCGAAGACGGCCGCGCCGAGGGCGCCCCAGCCGATCAACCCGCCGGCACGGGCGAGCCTCTCGCGCCCCCGCCTGGCGAGTCGGATCGAGACCGCGCCGCAGGCGACCCCGAGGAAGATCCCGTAGGCGATCAGGTAGGGGTAGTCCACGAGCAGCGAGACGGTCGCGGCGTCCTGGCCCTCGCCGCCCCATTCGCCGAGGATCTCCTGGGTCCGGTCGGCGCTGCCGGCGACCTCGAAGGGGACGATTCCCGGTCCACCGCCCTCCTTGATCTCTCCGTCCTGGTGGACGAGGAAGATCCAGAGAAGGAGCGCGATCACTCCCGACGCCCACAGGACCCGCCTGCGGGTCGTCGGCGATGCGTTTCCGAGCGGCGCCGTCATGCGGGGGGAGAGCCTATCCCGGCAGCCGCTCAATCCAGCGTGGACGAGGAGGTCCGTAGCCGCCACCTCGACCGGCTCGCCGCCGAGTTGCGGCTGCGGCTGGTCGAGCGCCGCCGGGCGCAGGCCGCGGCCGGGGATCGCGCCCCGGGGTCGATCGCCGACGCCGTCCGCGAGCTGGTTGACGGCGACGCTGCCGTTCTCGGCGAGAGGGAGCGCGAGCGGTTGGTCGAGCTGATCCTGCGCGAGACCGTCGGCCTCGGGCCGCTCGAGGAGTTGATGGCCGACCCCGAGGTCGAGGAGGTGATGGTCAACGGCCACGGGAGCGTCTACGTCGAGCGCGGGGGGCGGATCGAGCCTGCCCCCGTGGGCTACTCCTCCGAACAGGATCTGCGCGACGCGATCGAACGGATCCTGGCGCCGCTGGGCAGGCGGGTGGATGAGCTCAGCCCGATGGCCGACGCGCGGCTGGAGGACGGCTCGCGGGTCAACGTCGTGATCCCGCCGCTCGCCGTGGACGGGCCGGTGCTCTCGATTCGCCGCTTCGGCTCGTCGCGGCCCGGTCCGGCCGAGCTCGTCACTCTCGGCACCCTGACCGAGGGGCTCCGCGCCGAGCTGGAGGCGGCCGTCGCCGCTCGCCGCAGCATCCTCATCAGCGGAGGTACCGGTTCGGGCAAGACCACATTGCTCAACGCCCTATCCGCGTTCCTCGACCCTGCTGAGCGGGTGATCACCATCGAGGACGCCGCTGAGCTCCGGCTCCAGCAGCCGCACGTCGTGCGGCTGGAATCGCGACCGGCCAATGTGGAGGGCCGGGGGGAGGTGACGATCCGCGACCTGCTGCGCAACGCGCTGCGGATGCGGCCCGACCGGATCGTGATCGGGGAGGTGCGCGGCGCCGAGGCTCTCGACCTGCTCACGGCCCTCAACACGGGCCATGAGGGCGCACTCTCCACGGTGCACGCGAACTCGCCCACCGACGCCCTCCGTCGCCTGGAGACGCTGGCCCTGATGGCCGATGTGGGGCTGCCCCACGAGGCCGTTCGTGAGCAACTCGCCCGCGGGTTGGATCTGGTCGCGCACCTGGCCCGCCTCAGCGACGGCTCGCGCCGGGTGGTCGAGCTTGCTGAGGTCGTGCCGTCGGCGGGATCGGTGGGGGTGAGGGAGCTGTACCGCCGGGGGAGCGAGGTCGAGACGGCAGCTGGCCGTTGAGCCCCGTGATCCTGATCGCGGCCGCCGCCGGGGGGCTTCTTGCTGTCGGCGTCCGTGAGGCGGTCGCCACGACCCCGGCGCTGGCCGCCTGGCTGCGGGGCGCGGTCGAGCCGCTGGCGCGGGCGGGGCGGGAGGGTTACTCCCCGGATGCCGGTGAGCGCCGCAGGCTGGCCGTGGTCGGCACCGGAGCGATCCTCGGCGCGGCGATCCTGCTCGCGGGGCCCGGGCCACTCGCACTCGCGGCCGCGGCGGGGCCCCCGGCGGCCGCCTGGGCGCTGGGGCGCAGGCGCGAGCGTTACCGCCGCGCGGTCGAGCGCGGGATGCCCGAGGTGGCGGTGGCCGTCGCCGACGGGATCTCATCGGGCCGGTCGGCGCGCGGGGCGCTGGGGACGGCTGCCGAGTCGCTGCGCGGTCCCCCCGGGGCCGAGATGGCGCGCCTCGCCGCCGAGCTGGAGCTGGGTGTCTCGACCGCTGCAGCGCTGGCGCAGATGCAGGCTCGGCTCGACTCGGAGCGAGTTGACGCCTTCGCCGCGGCGCTGATCGGCCAGGCGATCACCGGCGGGGACGTGGCGACGCTGCTGCGCCGCTTCGCCGACGGGGTGGGCGAGCGGGACCGGGCCGACGATGACGCCAGGGCGGCGACGGCGCAGGCCCGCTTCACCGGGATGCTCGTGGTCGCGCTGCCGGGGGGCGCCGCGCTGTTCGCGGAGCTGCTCGAGCCGGGCTTCATCGGCAGGGTCCTCGGCGACGGGGCGGGCGTGGTCATGGTGGGGCTGGCCGGCTGCCTCCAGCTCGCTGGCTTCGCGCTGATCAGCAGGCTCGGGAGGCCACGCGAGTGAGCGGGCTCGCGGCTCTGATCGCCGCCGCCGCGCTGCTCTCGGCGGCGGCCATCCGGGAGGCCCTTGCCGACCGGGAGCGCGGCGATGGGTCCTCCGGGGACAAGGCGCCGGCGCCGGGGTTGGCGCGGGTGGTCCGGGTTGAGGCGCTCGAGCGCCTCGTCGCCCGCCTCGGGCTCGAGGCCAGGCTCGCCCGGGCCGGGCTCGCGGGGCAGCTCAGCGTGTCCTCGTTGCTCGTGGCCAAGCTGGGAGGAGCCGCCCTCGGCTCCCTGGTCGGTCTGGTCGCCGCCCCCACGGCGCCCGCGAGGCTCTCCCTGCTCGTGGCGCTGGGCATGCCGGTGGGCGGCTTCCTGATCCCCGACGCCTGGCTCGAGCGGGCGGCTCGCCGGCGCCTGGGCCGCCTGCGCGCCGGCCTCCCCGATGCGCTCGACCGCTTCGCCGTGGGTGCCGCGGCTGGGCGCAGCCCCGCGGAGGGGTTCGCGGAGATCGGGCGCGCCGACGGCCCCCTCGGCCGCGAGCTGGCGGTCGCCCGCGCGGAGCTTGACTGCGGCGTGGCGCACCGCCAGGCGCTCGCGGGCCTTCGCCGCCGGGCGCCGATCGCCGAGATCGCCGCGATGTGCGCGGCGATGGAACGCTCCCGCCGGCATGGCTCGCCCCTCGCGAGCCAGCTCGCCGCCCAGGCGAGCGGGATGAGGAGGGAGCAGCGCCGCCGGATCGAGGAGGGCGCCGCCAAGGCGGCGCCGAAGATCCAGCTCGCCGTGGCGCTGCTGCTCGTCCCCTCGGTGCTGTTGATGATCGCCGCTGCCCTGCTGGCGAACGTCGGCCGCTTCCTGTCCGGGCTCTGAGCCCGGGCCCCGGTGGGGGGCCGGCCCACTCGCTGCAAGCCGGGTTGCAGAAATCGCTCCCCGGCTGACCCCTCAACGGCCTGCGTGGGAGGCCCGGATTCGGCTCAGCAATGGGCTTTCTCGCCCTCCGGGGCCCCGGCTTACCAGTTCCGTCCGACGGACCGAGTGTTATCCGCGGTGTTGCTAAGTGGGGCGTGGTGGGCTACCGTGGCGCCAAGTTGGTCAAAGGGCCGGGGTGGTGAGGCTCCTCCCACTTCACCTCCCCGGCCCCTCCTAACACTGATCAGCTTGGAGAGGACGCAACAGCTTGGCTTCATTTCACGGTCATTTCGAGCATTCGCTGGACGCCAAGGACCGGCTGACGGTTCCGGCGAAGTTTCGCGCCGCCCTGGCTGACGGAGTCGTTCTCGCCAAGGGGCTGGAGCCCTCCGTCTGGGTGTTCACGCCCGAGGGCTACGACAAGTTCACCCAGGACTTCCTCACCGCGCACAGCCCGCTGGGCAAGCGCGGCCGAATGCTTCGCCGCCACTTCCACGGCTACTCCTTCGACGACAAGCTCGACTCCGCGGGGCGGGTGCACGTCCCCAAGAGCCTGGTCGAGCACGCCGAGCTGAAGGGACCGTGTGCCGTGGTCGGCATGCAGGACTGGTTCGAGATCTGGAACGAGGACAAGTGGACCGCTTACGAGAAGGACGAGATGGAGCCCTCGATCGAAGACGCGGCCGAGGCTCTGGCCGAAGGAGGCTGAGATGGCGCTGACCGCACGACAGGCGACCGCTGGGGCGGCCACCCTTACTTACATGCCCACTGAGCACGAGCCCGTACTCGCCGAGGAGCTGGTGGACGTCCTCGACCCGAAGCCGGGGGAGACCTTTGTGGACGCCACCTTCGGCGGCGGCGGCCACGCGCGCCTGGTCGGCGAGCGGCTCGGCCCTGAGGGCGAGCTGATTGCGATCGACCGCGACCCCGTGGCCGAGGAGCGCTGGCGCGAGTTCGCCGCGACGGCTCCCTGCCGTACCCGCTTCGTGCGCTCCGAGTTCTCGGCCGCGCTCGCGGGCCTGGTTGGGGAGGGGATCCGCCCCGACGGCGTCTACCTCGACCTCGGCATGTCTTCGCTCCAGCTAGATGCCTGGCAGCGGGGCTTCTCCTACTCCTACGACGCGCCCCTCGACATGCGGATGGACCCCGATCAGCGGCTCAGCGCCGCCGACGTCGTCAACGAGTGGACCCAGGACAGACTCGCCAACGTGCTTCGCGAGTACGGCGAGGAGCGCCGCGCCGGATCGATCTCGCGCGAGATCGTCAAGCGGCGGCCGCTGAGCACCACGGGCGAGCTTGCCGCGGCGGTCAAGGCCGGGATCCCGCCCGCCGACCGCTTCGGGCGCGGCCACCCGGCCAAGCGCTCCTTCCAGGCGATCAGGATCGCCGTCAACGGCGAGATCGAGGCGCTCGATCGCGCCCTGCCCCTGGCCTGGAGCCTGATCGCCGTCGGCGGGCGGATGGGGGCGATCTCCTTCCACTCACTCGAGGACCGGCCGGTGAAGCAGTTCCTGCGGGCACGCGCCCGGGGCTGCGTCTGCCCACCCGAGATTCCCGTCTGCGTCTGCGGCCGCGAGCCCGAGGCCGAGCTGCTCACCCGCCGGGCGATCGCCGCCGGCCCTGAGGAGGTCGAGCGCAACCCACGCGCCTCCGCCGCCCACTTCCGCGCAGCGGTCAGGCTTCGCGACGAGGAGGAGGCCGACTGATGGCCGCAGCCGCCCGCGCCGTCGCCGTGCCAGTACGCCGCCCGGCGCCACGACGGGCCAAGCCCCGCCGCCGCCCCGCAGCACGGCCACGGCCCGCTTCCCGCTCGCGGTCCATGGCTCGCGCCAATGGCCAGAGGGCCGGTGTGCTGCAGCCAGCCGCCGCCGGAGCCGCGCTGCTGCCGCACGCGGCGGCTCGCACCGCCGGGGCAGTTCGCGACATCTCCGAGTCCGGGCTGATCCATCGGCTGACGAGGGGTCGGATCTGGATCGGCGTCCTCTGCGCGCTGCTCGCGGGCATCGTCGGCCTCAACGTGCTCAGCCTCGGCCTCAACGCCAGCGCCGGCAGGACCTCGGAGGCGATCTCCGAGCTGGTGCAGAAGAACTCCGCCCTGCGCGGCGAGCTGGCCGAGAAGCTTTCGGCGAGCCGGGTCGAGGCCCAGGCGTCGCTGCTGGGGCTGATCGCCCCCGCCGCCGGCGACATCACCGAGCTGCACGTCGGCAAGGGAGACGCCGGACGCGCCGACAACCTGCTCGCCGACGGCACCTCCTCCTACTCGCCGAGCGCCTACTCCGCCCCCGGCTACGCGGCTCCCGTCTCCTCGACGCCGGTATCGAGCACCCCCGTCGCGACGACGCCCACCACCTCGACTCCGACAGCCACGGCGCCCACCACCTCGACTCCGGCGACCTCCGGCGGTGCAGGCGGAGGCGGGATCTCGCCCTGAGAGGTCGAAGAAAACACCTGTGCGCCTGATCGATCGACGCCTGGGGCTTCTCCTCTTCGTATTCCTGCTGCTGTTCTCCGTCGTCTTCGCGCGCGCGGCTTGGCTCCAGGGCGTGCGCGGCGGCAGCCTGCGCGCCGATGCCCACAGCCAACAGACCGAGACCGTGACCGTCCCCGGGCAGCGGGGCCGCGTTCTCGATCGCACGGGCAAGGTGCTGGCGGTCTCCGAGGACGCGGCCAGCATCATCGCCACGCCCTACCAGGTGAAGCACCCCGGCAAGGTGGCCGAGCGGCTGGCGCCGCTTCTGGATCTGCCGGCCTCGGACCTCAACGACCTGCTCGACGACCCCGACTCCGGCTTCGCCTACCTGGCGCACAAGCTGGACGTGCGCACCGCCGACCGGATCGAGCAGATGGGGATCGTCGGCATCTCGACCCTCCCCGACAGCCGCCGGATCTACCCGCAGGGTGAGCTCGCGGCTCCGGTGATCGGCGCCGTCGGCACCGACAATCAAGCCCTGACCGGGCTCGAGAAGTCAGAGAACGACACCCTCGGCGGGAGTGACGGCGAGGAGGAGATCGTCCGCGACGCCCTCGGGGCGCCGCTTCGCACCGAGACCCAGACCCAGTCCGCCCAGGGCCAGGACATCCGGCTCACGATCGACTCCGCGATCCAGGACAAGACCGAGGAGGCCCTCTCGGCCGCAGGCGAGGCCTACGCGGCCAAGGGAGCCACCGCGGTTGTGATGGACCCCAACAGCGGCGACGTTCTGGCACTGGCCAACTGGCCGAGCTTCGATCCCTCCGAGCTCTCGAACGCGACCAGCGAGGAGCTCGGCAACCGGGCCACGGGCTACACCTATGAGCCCGGCTCGACCTTCAAGGCCTTCACCGTCGCCGCGGCGCTCGAGGACAAGAAGGTGACCCCGAGCACGAGCTTCGACCTCCCCTCGACGATCAAGGTGGCCGACCGCGTGATCGAGGAGTCGCACGCGCGGCCCCCGGTGACCCTGACCACCGCCGAGATCCTCGCCCAGTCCTCGAACGTCGGCGCCGTCACGATCGGGCTCGAGGAGGGCTCCGAGCGCTTCGACCACTGGATCCGCGAGTTCGGCTTCGGCGAGCCGACGGGAATCCGCTACCCCGCCGAGGAGCAGGGGATCGTGCCCGCCATCGATGACTACTCGGGCTCGACGATGGGGAACCTGCCGATCGGCCAGGGCCTCTCGGTGACGCCGATCCAGATGGCCGCCGCCTACTCGGCGATCGCCAACGGCGGCACCCTGCGGACGCCTCGTCTGGTCTCCCAGGTCGATGGTGAGCGGATCGAGCGCGACGATGGCCACCGGATTCTCCACCGGAGCACCGCGACCGGCCTGCAGGCGATGCTCGAGGGGGTGCTCGAGCCGGGCGGCACCGCCTCCGAGGTCAGCGTGCCCGGCTACACGCTCGCGGGCAAAACCGGCACGGCCCAGATAGCCGAGAACGGCACCTACTCGGACACCGGCTACGTCGCCAACTTCGTCGGCTTTGCCCCCGCCGAGGACCCGAAGCTGCTGGTCGCCGTGATCGTCGACGAGCCGCAGTATGCGCACACGGGCGGCGAGGTCGCCGCCCCGGTCTTCGGCCAGATCGCCTCCTTCACGCTGCCCTACCTCGGCATCTCGCCGGAGTAGGCACGAGGGCTTCAGGCCCGGGTCGCCGCTGGTCGGGCAGCGTCTCGAGCCCGGCGGCGGCGAGGGCTTCGTCCTCCCCGTAGAAACTGGCGGTAGCGCAGCAGCTTGAGATCGCGCAGCGTGATCACCGCGTAGATGCGCGCGCTGACCGAGGCGCCGCTGAGCGCCGGGCGGTTTGTCTTCAGGTGCCGCGCCTAGAATCGCCCGCGATGCAGCTGCGCGACCTCCTGTCGACCGCGGACGTCGAGTTCGACCTGCGGAGGGATGGTGCGGTCGAGGTGAGCGAACTCGCCTACGACAGCCGCGCCGTCTCGCCCGGGACGCTCTTCTTCTGCTTTCCCGGGCTGACCAGCGACGGGCACGACCACGCCGCCGACGCCTTGGCCTCGGGAGCCGTGGGGCTCGTCTGCGAGCGGGAGCTCGACCTGGACCTGCCGCAGGCGGTCGTCGGCGACGCCAGGGCGGCGATGGCGCCCGTCGCGGCCGCCTTCTTCGGCGACCCGACCATGGAGCTGACGGTCGCCGGGATAACCGGGACCAACGGCAAGACGACCACCGCCTTCCTGATCCGCGAGGTGCTCGAGGCAGCGGGCATCCAGTGCGGCCTGCTGGGCACGGTCAAGAGGATCGTCGGCGGCGCCGAGCAGGAGGTCGAGCGCACCACCCCCGAGGCGATCGACCTCCAGCGGGGCTTCCGGGAGATGCTCGACGCCGGCGACGATGCCTGCGCGATGGAGGTCTCCTCCCATGCGCTGGTACTGAAGCGGGCCGACGCGATCCATTTCGACGTCAAGGTCTTCACCAACCTGACCCAGGACCACCTCGACTTCCACACCGACATGGAGGAATACTTCTCCGCCAAGCGGCTGCTGTTCATGGCCGAGGGGGGCGCGCCGGTGATCGAGGTCGAGGGGCAGGGAGTGGTCAACATCGACGACGAGTACGGCCGCCGGCTCGCCGGCGAGCTGCGGACGGGCGGGGCCGGCGAGCTGGTCGATGAGGCCTGCATCACCTTCTCCGCGGCGGGGGCCGAGGCCGACCTCAGCGCCCGCGACGTCCGCTACGACGCGACCGGCTCGCGCTTTCGCTGCACCAGCCCGGTCGGCGAGCTCGACGTCGAGATGCCGCTTCCAGGCGCCTTCAACGTTGAGAACGCACTCGCGGCTCTCGCCACTGCTCACGCATTGGGGCTGGATCTGCGCGAGGCCGCCGCGGCGCTGCGGACCGCCGAGCAGGTCCCGGGACGCTTCGAGCCGATCGACGAGGGACAGCCCTACGGCGTCCTCGTCGACTACGCGCATACGCCCGACTCGCTCGAGAACGTGCTTCGCGCAGCGCGCCGGCTGACCGAGGGTCGCCTGATCTCGGTGTTCGGCGCGGGCGGGGACCGCGACCGCGACAAGCGCCCGAAGATGGGGCGCTTCGGCGGCGAGCTTTCCGACCTCGCGGTCGTCACCTCCGATAACCCGCGCTCGGAGGACCCCGGCGCGATTATCGAGGAGGTCGTCGCGGGGACCGCGGATTGCCCGCCCGGGCGCGTCGTCGTCGAGAGCGACCGCCGTGCGGCGATCGCGCTGGCGCTGTCGGAGGCCGGGGACGGTGACCTGATCGTGATCGCCGGCAAGGGTCACGAGCAGGGGCAGGAGTTCGAGGGCGGGCGGAAGATCCCCTTCGACGACCGCGAGGTCGCCCGCGAGGAGCTTCGCCGGCTCGCGGCCGGAACCAGCTCATGAAGGCGCTGGGCGCTGAGAGGATCGCCGAGGCCGCCGGCGCCGAGCTGCTGGGGCGCGGGGATGAGGGCGGCCCGGCCCGGGTGACGATCGACTCGCGCGACGTCAAGGAGGGCGAGCTCTTCGTTGGCCTTCCGGGTGAGCGGGCGGACGGGGGCCAGTACGGGCTCGAGGCGCTGCGCGCGGGCGCCTGGGGGATCCTGGTGGGCGGGCAATGGGCGCGGGAGACCGGGAACTCGGCCGAGCTCGAGGGTCTTGAAGGCTGGGTGATGGGCTCTCCGGAGCCGCTGGCGTCGCTTCAGGGCGTCGGGCGCTTCTGGCGGCGGGAGCTGGGCTGCGCCGTCGTCGGGATCACGGGCTCGACCGGCAAGACCTCGGTCAAGGACATCTGCCGTGTGGTCCTCGGTGAGAAGGTCCATGCAAGCCCCGAGAACTACAACACCGAGATCGGGCTGCCGCTGGCGATCCTCGGGGCTCCCGCGGGCACCGAGGTGATGGTGCTGGAGATGGGCATGCGCGGCGCGGGACAGATCCGGGAGCTCTGCGAGATCGCCGAGCCGGACGTGGGGGTGGTCACCAACATCGGGCCGGTGCATATCGAGCTGCTGGGCTCGGTCGAGGCGATCGCGGCTGCCAAGGCCGAGATCATCGAGGGCCTGCGGGAGGGGGGAGCGGCCGTCGTCCCCGCCGACGCGGGGCCCCTCGAGCATCACCTGCCGAAGGCGCCGCGGCTGCTCCGGTTCGGCGAGGGCGGCGACGTGCAGGCGCGCGAGTCGCTGGTCCTGATGGGTGAGACCGACGCCGTCGTCTTGACCCCCGCGGGGGAGGCGGTCTTCAAGTTCCCCTTCGTCGAAGCCCACAACCTCGAGAACGCCCTGGCGGCGATCGCCGCCGGCGTCGCCCTCGATATCCCGCCGGCCGATATGGCTCGTCGCTCTCCCGGGATAACCTTCTCGCGCCTGCGGGGGGAGCTCGTCCAGCTTCCGAACGGCGCCATTCTGATCAACGACTCCTACAACGCCAATCCGATCTCCATGCGCGCCGCGCTGGATCACCTGGCCACCCTCGAGGTCGAGGGCGACCGGGTCGCTGTGCTCGGAGACATGCGTGAGCTCGGTCCCGAATCGGCCGCGTTCCACCGTGAGATCGGTGAGCACGCCCGCGCGGCGGGAGTCGGCCTGATCATCGGTGTCGGCGAGCTGGCCGCCGACTACGGTCCCGACCACCTGGTGGGTGACGCCAGGGACGCGGCCACCGTGCTCTCCGAGCGCCTCGGCCCCGACGACGCCGTCCTGGTCAAGGGTTCGCGCGCCGTCGGTCTCGAGGCCGTCGCCGAGTCGCTGGCGGGGAGCGGCGACTGATGGGCGAGATCCTGATCGCGGGCATGGCCGCGATGCTGATCACGATCTTCCTGGGCCCGAAGTTCATCGAGTACCTGCGGCTGAAGGAGTTCGGCCAGCACATCCGCGAGGACGGGCCGCAGGAGCACCACGCCAAGGCCGGCACGCCGACCATGGGCGGCCTGCTGATCTTCACCGGGATCGCGATCCCCTTCCTGGTGTTGTCGGATCGCGACACGATGAGCCTGGCGGTCTTCGGCGTCGCGGTCGGCTGTGCAGCGATCGGGTTCGCTGATGACTTCGTAAAGATCGTCAAGCGGCGCTCGCTCGGGCTCTCGGCCCGCTGGAAGCTGCTTTGGCAGATCCTGCTGGCGCTCGGGCTCTGGTACGTCGCCCGGCACGAGGTCCGCCTCGACCCGACGATCGAGCTGCGGGTCGCCGATGCCCAGGTCCACATCCCCGATGCGCTCTACGCGCTGCTGGTCGTGCTCGTCATCGTCGGCGCAAGCAACGGGGTCAACCTCACCGACGGCCTCGACGGGCTGGCGGCCGGCTGCTGCGCGATCGTGCTGCTCGCATACACGGCGATCACCTTCGTCACCAACGAGCAGGAGAACCTCTCGATGCTCTCCGCCTGCCTGGTCGGCGGCTGCATCGGCCTCCTTTGGTTCAACGCCTTCCCCGCATCGATCTTCATGGGGGATACGGGATCACTGGGCCTCGGGGGCGCGATCGGCGCGCTTGCAGTGATGACCCAGACCGAGATGCTGCTGATCATCATCGGCGGCATCTTCGTGATCGAGGCGCTCTCGGTCGCACTCCAGGTTGCCGCCTTCAAGGCCTTTAGGAGGCGGATCCTGTTGATGGCGCCCGTGCACCACCACTTCGAGCTGTTGGCGTGGTCGGAGTCGAAGATCATGCTCCGCTTCTGGATCGTGGCCGCCGTCTGCTCGGGCATCGGCTTCACGCTGTACCAGCAATCCATCGGCAGCTAGCTCAGGACGCACGGCTTCAGCACTAGCCACGAAGGGTCCGGGCGCCCCAGGGCGAACCTAGTTATGTGAATCCAGGCACGATTAAGGCACGGCCTCCGCTGTCGCCGGGGCCCTACCTCGTGGTGGGGTTGGCGCGCTCCGGGCAGGCCGTCGCGCGCCTGCTGTCGGGCAGGGGCGAGCGCGTGCGGGGCGTCGATTCAGGCCACCCGGATGGGGCGGAAGGGCTGGCCGAGGCGGGCGTCGAAGTCAGTCTGAATGTGGACGGAACCGGACTTCTCGACGGCATCAACACGGTGGTCAAGAGCCCCGGCGTGCCCAGGGAGGCGCCGGTGATCGAACGCGCGAAGGAGCGTGGAATCGAGGTCACCGGCGAGCTCGAAGTCGCGTGGCGGCTGCTGCCGAACGTCTTCCTCGCGGTCACCGGCACGAACGGCAAGACGACGACCGTGGAGCTGACCGGGCACCTGTACAGGACGGCGGGCGCCCCAGTCGCGGTTGCCGGCAACGTCGGCACGCCCCTGGCGACTTTCGCGGGCGAGCTCGAGCAGGAGGCGACCGTCGTTTGCGAGTGCTCGAGCTTCCAGCTTGAGGACGCCGAGCTGTTCGCGCCGGAGTGCGCGGTGCTGCTCAACGTCGCGCCCGACCATCTCGATCGCCACGGCAGCTTCGAGCACTACCTGGACGCGAAGCTGAACGTCTTCGCCAACCAGGGCAATGACGACGTCGCCGTCTACAACTCCGACGAGGAGGCGATAGCGGGGCGTGACCTGGGGGGTTGCGGGCGCCGGCTCGCCTTCTGTCCCGAGGGCGCCGGACCCGACTGTGAGCTGAGCCTGCGCGGAGGGGTGATCTTCTACGGCGACGACCCGCTGATCGAGGCGCGGGAGCTGAAGCTGCTGGGCGCCCACAACGTCGCCAACGCGATGGCCGCTGCCGCGGCGGCTCTCTCGATGGGCCTCAGCCCGGATGCGGTGCGGGATGGCCTCCGGAGCTTCGAGGGGGTGGCCCACCGGCTCGAGCGAATCGCCGAGATCGGGGGCGTGGCCTACGTCAACGACTCCAAGGCGACCAACGTCGCCTCGGCGATTGCGGGGATATCCGCCTTCGCCGGCGGCGTGCAGCTGATCCTCGGCGGCTCCCTCAAGGGCGAGAGCTTCGAGGCGCTGGCGGCGCCGGTGGCCGATCGCTGCGGCGCCGCCTACCTGATCGGGGAGGCCGCCGGCCGGCTCGAGGCCGACCTGTCCCCGGCGCGTGAGCGCGGGGTTGAGCTCTACCGCCTCGACGATCTCGAGCAGGCCGTTGGGGCGGCGAGCGCCGCGGCCCAGTCCGGCGAGGTGGTGCTGCTGTCGCCGGCCTGCGCCAGCTTCGACGCCTACAAGGACTTCGAGGCCCGCGGGGAGCACTTCCGCCGGCTCGTCGGGGAGCTCCCGTGAGCCCCTCCAGGGCGAAGCCCCCGGCCCGGAAGGCCTCACCGCCGATCGAATACTCGCTGCTGCTGACCGCGACCCTCTGCCTGCTGGCGCTCGGTGCGGTGATGGTCTTCAGCGCCAGCTCGGCCAAGTCGGTGCTGATCCAGGGCGGAGGCGACGGCGCCTACTACCTGAAGCGAATGCTTCTGTTCGCCGGGGTTGGCCTGCTGTTGATGCGCTTCGCCTCGATCCGGGGCGTCAGAGTCGCCCGAGCCATGACGCCGGCACTGCTGGCCATCTCGATCTTCCTGCTGTTCGCGGTGCTGTTGCCCGGAGTCGGGCAGACCGTCAACGGCGCGCAACGCTGGATCGGCGGCGGCCTGCTCCAGTTCCAGCCCTCCGAGTTCGCCAAGGTGACGCTGATCCTCTACGGCGCCCACCTGCTCGCCGACGAGCCCAAGCGGGTCCGGAGCCTTCGGACCCTGATGCCACTCCTGGTCGTGTCGGGGCTGGCGATGGCGCTGATGGCCAAGCAGCCAGACCTCGGCACGACGATGGTCAGCGGCTTCGCGATCATCTGCGTGCTGGTGGCGGCCGGGGTGCGGATGAGAACCCTGGCGCCGGTCGCGATCGGGCTCTGCGTGGTGGCGCTTGTGGTGGTCGCTATCCACCCCTACCAGCAGGCTCGCCTCACCAGCTTCGTGAATCCCTCGGCCGACGCCGGCGGCGCGGGCTTCCAGGGCACCCAGGCGACGATCGCGGTCGGCTCGGGCGGCATCTTCGGCGTCGGGCTGGGCGAGAGCGTCCAGAAGGCCTTCTACCTGCCCGAGGCCCACACCGACATGATCGCGGCGGTGCTGGGGGAGGAGACCGGGCTCGCCGGGTTCGGCGTGCTGATCGGCCTCTTCGGCATGTTCGGCTACGCGGGGCTCCGAGCAGCGCACAAGGCCCGGGACCGCTACAGCAAGCTGCTGGCGGCGGGGCTCACCTGCCTGATCATGGGCCAGGCCTCGATCAACCTCTTCGCCGTCCTCGGCCTGGCGCCGCTGACCGGCGTGCCGCTTCCATTCGTCTCCTACGGGGGGAGCAGCCTCGTGGTCACGCTGATCTCCGCAGGCCTCATCCTCAACGTGGCGCGGGGGCCGACGGCGGCTGCGGGCGCGGGCCGTCGCGGCGGTCAGCGCTCGGCACGCACGGCTGCGGCTGGCGGTGGTGCGAGACTGCGCCTGCTCGACGGTGAGGGCTACAGCCTGAGGAGGAAGCGAACAGAACGTGACACGGGTCGTGATAGCGGCCGGCGGCACCGCCGGGCACGCGGTGCCGGCGATGGCCGTCGCCGACGCGCTGCGCGCTGAGGGCGCCTCGGTCTCCTTCGTGGGCACCAGGGACCGCGCGGAGGCGGAGCTGGTGCCCGCCGCGGGCTACGAGATCGACTTCCTCGAGGTCAGCGGTCTGTCCCGGAGCAACCCGCTGCGAGCGGCCCGGTCGCTGTGGCAGGCGGCGAGGGCGGTTCGCGTCGCCCGGGACCTGCTGCGAGAGCGCAGGGCGGACGCCGTGCTGGGCGGTGGCGGCTACGTCGCCGGTCCGGTGGGCCTGGCTGCGACCCGGGCAGGCCTGCCGCTCGTGCTGACCGAGGCCGACAGCCACCTCGGCCTCACCAACCGGCTGCTCGCGCGCCGTGCGCGCCGGGTCTGCCTCGCCTTTCCGATCGAGGGCCTCGACAACGACCGCTACCTCGTCACCGGTCGGCCGGTGCCCGAGTCCGTGGTCAACGCCGACCGCGCCGTCGCCCGGCGCCGTTTCGATCTCGGCGACGACGATCGCTGCCTGCTGGTGATCGGTGGCAGCCTCGGCGCCCGCTCAATCAACGAGGCGACCTTTGAGGCGTTCAGCCCAACCGCCTCCGGCTTTCGCGTGATCCACGTCGCCGGCCGGCGGGATCACCCCGACCTTCAGCGGCGCCGGGAGGCGGCGGGGTCGCCGCCGCACTACACGCTGTCGGAGTACGAGCCCGGGCTGGGAGAGCTGCTTGCCGCCGTGGACCTCGTCGTCTCACGCTCCGGCGGCTCCGTCTTCGAGATCGCCGCCGCCGGCCGCGCCTCGATCCTCGTGCCCTATCCGCACGCCACGGCCGATCACCAGACGACCAACGCCCGCTGGATGGCCGACGCGGGCGCCGCGGTGGTGATTCCCGACTCCGAGCTGACCGCGCCTGGGCTGCTCCGCGAGGCGACGGCGTTGCTCGCCGATGACGAGCGCAGGGCGCGGATGGAAAGCGCCGCTCGCTCGCTCGCACGCCCCGACGCCGCCCGCGAGATCGCGGGCGAGGTGCTGTCAGCGGCGTCCGGAGCCAGGCGATGAGCCCCGGAGGCTGGAAGGGGCGGCGCCTGCACTTCATCGCCATCGGCGGCGCCGGGATGAGTGGGCTGGCGCTGGTCTGTCACAGGCTCGGCGCCGAGGTGACCGGCAGCGACCGCGGCGACTCCAGCTATATGGGGCGGCTGCGGGAGGCCGGGCTCGACCCGCGGGTCGGCCATGACGCGGCGGCGGTGCCCGACGACGCGGAGGTCGTCGTCTCTACGGCGATCGGCGACGACAACCCCGAGCTTGCCGTCGCTCGCGAGCGCGGCCAGAGCGTGATCCACCGTGGCGAGCTGCTCGCCGAGCTCTGCGCCGAGCGCACGTTGCTCGCCGTCGCGGGCACGCACGGGAAGACAACGACCACGGCGATGGCGATCTGGGCGCTGCGCCAGAGCGGGGCCGACCCCTCCTTCTTCCTCGGTGGCGAGCTGCCAGGCGCCGGCCCCGATGGGCGTGCCGAGAACGCGGGATTGGGGGAGGGCGAGTGGGCCCTGGCCGAGGCCGACGAGAGCGACGGCAGCTTCCTGCGCCTGACCCCCGAGGTGGCCGTGATCACGAACCTGGAGCTCGACCATCACAGCCGCTGGGGCTCGCTCGCCGAGCTGACGGCCGCCTTTCGGGCATTCGCCGCCGGCGCTCACGGGCTGGCCCTGGGGCCGGGCGTGGAGGCGCTGCTGGAGGGCGCGGCACCCGGCGCCGGCGAGGAGGCCCCTCCCGACCGCGAGCTGATCCGCTTCGGGCTCGAGCCGGTCCCGGGCACCCCTCCACCGGCGGTTGCGCCGAACCTGGTGGCGAGGGAGATCGAGCCGACCCCCGGCGGGGGCATGCGCTTCCGCGCTGAGGGGGCCGGAATCGACGTGGCCGTCGAGATCCGGGTTCCCGGCCGCCACAACGTCGCCAACGCCCTCGCCGCCCTCGCCGGCATCCGGCTTGCGGGTCTCGACGCCGCCGCATGCGCGGCCGCTCTGGCGAGCTTCCCCGGCGTGGCCCGGAGGCTCGAGTTCAAGGGCGAGGCCTCGGGCGCACGGGTCTATGACGACTACGCCCACCACCCCACCGAGGTCAGCGCGACCCTGGAGGCCGCGCGCGAGCTGGGGGGCCGGCGCCTGATCGCGGTCTTCCAGCCGCACCTCTACTCCCGGACCAAGGCGCTCGCGCCCGAGTTCGGGGCGGCTCTCGCCGCCGCCGACGAGATCGCGGTGCTCGACGTCTACCCGGCGCGCGAGCAGCCGATCGGGGAGCTGGAGGGGGTGAGCGGCCGGCTGGTCGCGGAGGCCGCGGCCGAGAGCGCCGCTGGGCGAACGGTCTGGTGGCTTCCGAAGGCCGAGGACGCCCGCAGCGCCCTCGGCCCGAGGCTGGGGCCCGACGACGTCCTGATCACGATCGGCGCCGGTGACATCTTCCGGCTCGCGGAGGCCCTGGTGGCCGGAGGCGAAGGCTCCCCGTGAGCGTTCCGGAAGGGGTCGAGCGCGACCACCCGCTCGCGCGGCTGACGACGGTGCGGGTCGGCGGGCCCGCCGACTGGTTCGCCAAGCCCGATTCCGAGCGGAGCCTCGTCGAGCTGCTCGCCTGGGCATCGGCGGAGGGGATCGAGGTCGCCGTGGTCGGCTCCGGGTCCAACCTGATCGTCTCCGACGAGGGCTTCCGCGGCCTGGCGATGAAGTTGGGCGGCGACCTGACCAGGATCGAGCGCCGGGAGCGGCGGGTCGTCGTCGGCGGTGGGGCCCGGTTGCCCTCGGCTGCCGCGAAGACCGCGGGCTGGGGCCTCACCGGGCTCGAGTTCGGCGTCAACATCCCGGGGACCGTCGGCGGCGCCGTGATGATGAACGCCAATGCCTACGGGGGCGAGCTGGCCGAGGCGCTCGAGTGGATCACGGTCTGCACGGCCTCGGGCAGCGAACGCCGGACGCCCGACCAGCTCGGCTTCAGCTACCGGCGCTCCAACCTCGGCCCCGGCGAGGTCGTCGCCCGCGCTTCGTTTGAGCTGACGCCGGCGGACGGCGCCGAGGTCAAGGAGACCATGGCTTCGATGCGGGCTCGGCGCCGCGAGGCCCAGCCATCCGGCATCAAGACCTTCGGCTCGACTTTCGTCAACCCCGACGATCCCCGCGCCGAGGGGCGCTCGGCCGGCCAGCTCTTGGACGCGGTGGACTGCCGCGGCCTGGTCAGGGGAGGAGCCCGCTTCTCCGAGAAGCACGCCAACTTCATCGAGAACATGGGTCACGCCACCACCGGCGACGTGCTCGCGGTGATGGCCGAGGGCCGGCGCCGGGTCCACGAGAGCCTCGGGGTCGTGCTCGAGCCCGAGGTGCAACTGCTCGGCGAGGTCACATGGCCGGCCGCTTGGGAGCTGGGCGGGTGAGCGGCTCGCGCGGCCGCCAAGCCGGCCCGGCGCGGCTCTGGGCCAGGCGCCTCGCGGCCCTCGGGATCGTCCTGGTGGCGTTGGCTGTGCTCTACATGGCCTGGTTCCGCAACTCCTCACTGGTCTCGGTGAACGATGTCGAGGTCGAGGGCGTGACGGCCAACAGCGGCCAGGTGACGCGGGCCCTCGCCTCCGCCGCTGACGGGATGACCACCCTGCACGTCACCCAGGACGAGCTGGATGCGGCGGTGGCGCCGTTCCCGACGATCGCCGCGGTCAGCGCCGACCCGAGCTTCCCGCACAAGCTCAAGATCACCGTCACCGAGCGCCTCCCGGTCGCCGTGGCGCAGGTTGGCGGGAGGGAAGTGGCCGTCGCCGCCGACGGCTTCGTGCTCGAGGGGGTGGACTTCGACCCGGGCAAGCTCCCGACCCTGGAGGCGGGACGGGTGGACGGCACCCGCCTGGACGACGACGGCGTCGCGCAGGCCGTCATCATCGGGGCCGCGCCGGCCGGTCTGCGCGAAAGGATGGAGAGCGCGTCCTACGACACAGAGCTCGGCGTCGTGCTCACCGTGGACGGCGCTCCCGAGCTGCGCTTCGGCGACGGATCGAGGGCGGAGGCCAAGTGGGAGGCCGCCGCGGCGGTGCTCGCCGATTCCGGCCTCTCGGGGAGCTACGTCGACGTCAGCGTCCCGGAGCGCTCGGTTTCGGGCTAGCCGGGCGGGTCGGTGCAACGCTATGTGCAGGGGGGAGGTGCGCCTGGGGCCCCGGTGGCGAAGTAGCCGGAGGGCAAGGCCGCGTTTCGTCAAAATGCTTGATTTGCAGCGAGTTCTTCAACCCTCGACTAAGTCTGAGGGTAGAGTTCAAGTCGAGGGTGACCCGACGGGAACTCTCAAGCGAGACTTGAGAGTTCAGGCACACGAACCGATTGACACCGCGTAGTCTGTGTCCTAGTTTCGATGACTGAAACGCAGCATGGAAGCGCTTTCGCGAGTTCCGGGCGTGGAGGAGATTGGCCCCGGAGCGAAGGCGAAGAAACGGAATACGGAGCAAAGGCCAACTCGATGGAATCCTCTTACCTCGCGGTGATCAAGGTCGTCGGCGTCGGCGGCGGCGGCGCGAATGCGGTCAGCCGCATGGTCGACGCGGGCCTGCGCGGCGTCGAGTTCATCGCCTGCAACACCGACGCCCAGGCGCTGCTGGCCTGTGATGCCGACGTCAAGATCGGGATCGGCCACAACCTGACCAAGGGGCTCGGCGCCGGCGCCAACGCCGAGGTGGGTGCCGGGGCCGCGGCCGAGTCGCGCGATGAGATCAAGGACGCGCTCAAGGGCGCTGACATGGTCTTCATCACCTGCGGCGAGGGTGGCGGCACCGGAACCGGCGCCGCCCCGGTCATCGCCGAGATCGCCAAGCAGGAGATCGGGGCGCTGACGGTCGGCGCGGTCACCAAGCCGTTCGACTTCGAGGGCAAGAAGCGGATGGCGACGGCCGATGCGGGCATCGAGAAGCTCCGCCGCGAGGTGGACACGCTGATCATCGTCCCCAACGAGAAGCTGCTCCAGATCGTCGAGCGCCGCACCACGATCCTCGAGGCCTTCCGCGAGGCCGACGACATCCTCCGCCAGGGCGTCCAAGGCATCACGGACCTGATCACGATCCCGGGGCTGATCAACCTGGACTTCGCCGACGTCCGCCTCGTCATGCACGAGGCCGGCTCCGCGCTGATGGGCGTGGGCATCGGCACCGGCGAGAACCGCGCCGTGGAAGCGGCCAAGGCCGCGATCACCTCGCCCCTGATCGACGAGAAGATCGAGGGCGCCAAGGGCATGCTGCTCAACATCACCGGCGGCGAGGACCTGGGGCTGTTCGAGGTCAACGAGGCCGCGCGGATGGTGATGACCACGGCGGAGCCCAACGCCAACATCGTCTTCGGCGCCGTGGTCGATTCCTCGATGTCCGAGGAGGTGCGGGTGACCGTGATCGCCACCGGCTTCGAGGGATTCGAGCTGACCGCCCGAGCGGCGCAGCTCCTTCGAAGGGAGCGGGAGAGGGACCAGCCGTTCGGCGACCGCGGCGGCAGAAGCACCAGGAGTGGCAGGAGCGGTCGGAGCAGCGGCAGGGGTGGCCGCCGGACGAACCTGCCCGACCGCGGCACGATCGGGGACCTTCAGATCTCCGACTCCGACATCGACGTTCCCGACTTCCTCAAGTAGCAGCTAGGCACCCGCCCGGGCGACCGGGCCCGGTCGCTAGGGTCCGGCCGGTGAGCGAGGATCTGAGGCGGACGCCGCTGTACGAGGCCCATCTGGCTGCGGGCGCGAAGCTGGTGCCCTTCTCCGGATGGGAGATGCCCGTGCAGTACGAGGGCATCAAGCAGGAGCACCTCGCCGTCCGGGAGTCCTGCGGCGTCTTCGACGTCTCGCACATGGGGGAGATCGAGACCTCGGGGCCGGGCGCCGGCGCGCTGCTCCAGCGCCTGCTCTCCAACGATGTCTCCAAGCTCGAGGTCGGCGGTGCCCAGTACTCCTGCATGTGCCGGGAGGACGGCGGCGTGCTCGATGACACCTTCAGCTACCGGCTCGCCGACGAGCGCTACCTGACCGTCACCAACGCCTCCAACCACTCGCGGGACTTCGAGTGGTTCGCCGAGCACGCCGGTGACTTCGACGTGCAACTGACCGACAGGATCGATGACTACGCGATGCTCGCGGTGCAGGGGCCCAAGGCGAGGGTGATCCTCTCCGGGCTGGCCGAGGGAGAGCTTCCGACCCGCTTCCACTGCGCCGAGATCAAGCTCGCGGGCGCCGCGGCGATCGTCTGCGGCACGGGCTACACGGGTGAGGACGGGGTGGAGGTCCTGGTGGACCCCGAGGACGCGCCGGTGCTCTGGGACGCGCTGGTCGAGGCCGGGGCGGTCCCGGCGGGCCTCGGCGCCCGCGACACCCTCCGGCTCGAGGTCTGTTACTGCCTCTACGGCAACGACCTCTCCGAGGAGCGGACGCCGATCGCCGCGGCGCTCGGCTGGTGCTGCGAGGAGAAGACGGGCTTCATCGGCTCCGAGGCATGCGCGCGCGAGCGCGAGCAGGGACCCGACGAGCTGCTGGTGCCGTTCGCAATGAGCGGGGGAGGCATCCCACGGCAGGGCCACCCACTGCTCTCGGCGAGCGGGGAGGAAGCCGGCGAGGTCACGAGCGGGACCATGTCGCCGTCGCTCGGCATAGGCATCGGCATGGGTTACGTCAGGCCCGTCCTGGGGACTCCGGGGACGCCAATCGAGATCGACGTCAGGGGTCGCCATCGCCCCGCCGACATCACTCAGCGACCGTTCTACCGGCGCGACGGGTAGGTTCCCGGAGATGGCCGACGAGAGCTACCCCGAGGAGCTGCGCTACCACCCCGAGCACGACTGGGCGCGGACGGACGGGGACGAGGCCACCTTCGGGATCACCTGGTACGCCCAGGACGCCCTCGGCGAGGTCGTCTTCTTCGAGCCGCCGGACGTCGGCAGCGAGGTCAGCAAGGACAAGACCTACGCCGAGGTCGAGTCGGTCAAAGCGGTTTCCGATGTCACCTCGCCGCTCTCGGGTGAGATCACCGAGGTCAACGCCGCGCTCACCGACAAGCCCGAGGCGATCAACAGCGATCCCTACGGCGAGGGCTGGCTGGTCAAGGTCAAGCTCTCGGACCCCTCCGAGCTCGACACCCTGCTCGATGCCGGGGCCTACGAGAAGCTGCTCAGCGAGTCGTAGGCCCGGCGTGGCCCGCGGAAAGGCGGCTGGCCCATCGGGGTCGCTCACTACGATGGATTGCAGTGAGCAGGTACACCTCAGGCACCGATGCGGACCGCAGGGAGATGCTCGAAACGATCGGCGCCGAGTCGGTCGACGAGCTGTTCGCCGACATCCCCGAGGAGCTGCGCCTGGGGCGGCCGCTGGAGTTGCGCGACGGCCTCTCCGAGCTCGAGGTGCTCGATGAGCTCTCGCGGCTCGCTGCCAAGAATGCCCACGCCGACGCTGAGACGAGCTTCCTCGGCGCCGGCATGTATGACCACCACGTGCCGGCGATCGTGGACGCCATCATCTCGCGCTCGGAGTTCCTGACCCCCTACACGCCCTACCAACCCGAGATCTCCCAGGGCGGGCTTCAGGCGATGTTCGAGTTCCAGACGGCGATGTCCGAGCTGACCGGGCTGCCCGTCTCCAACGCGGCGCTCTACGAGGGGCCCTCGGCGGTCGCCTCCGCCGCCTACCTGGCGATCGGCGCCACCGGGCGGCGCCGGCTGGTCGTCTCCCGCGGGCTCGGCCCGCACAGCCGTGAGTCACTCGCGACCTACTCGGTCGGGTACGGCTCGGAGGTGATCGAGGTCGGGCTCGACCGCGGCTTGACCGACGCCGCGGCGTTGGCGGAGGCCATCGACGAGGAAACGGCGGCGGTCTTCCTGCAGCAGCCCAACTTCCTGGGCGCCGTCGAGGACGTCGAGGCGCTCGCGGCGGCCGCCAAGGAGAAGGGTGCCCTCGTGATCGTCTCCTGCGACCCCGTCGCGCTCTCGGTCTTGAAGCCGCCCGGCGAGACCGGGGCGGACCTGGCCGTGGGCGAGGGCCAGCCGCTCGGCAACCGCCTCGACTACGGCGGTCCCTCGTTCGGGTTCTTCTGCGCCACCGAGGAGCACATCCGCCGCATGCCCGGCCGGATAGCGGGGGAGACCACCGACGTCGACGGGCGCCGGGGATTCGTGCTGACGCTGCAGACGCGCGAGCAGCACATCCGCCGCGAGAAGGCGACCAACAACATCTGCACGGCGCAGGCGCTCAACGCCCTCGCTGGGATCATCCACCTGAGCTGGCTCGGAAAGCAAGGCTTCGTCGAGCTGGGCGAGCTGCTGGTTCGGCGTACCGCCTATGCGCGGGAGCGCCTGGGCGCCGTCGACGGGATCGAGTTGATCAACGACGCCCCCGTGGTCCGCGAGTTCGCGGTCAAGCTCGAGGCTCCGGTCGGCGACGTGCTCGACCGCTGTGCGGCCGAGGGCATCGCGGCGGGCTACCCGATCGGGCGCGACTACCCCGAGTACGAGAACGGGCTACTGGTGGCGCTGACCGAGCGGCGCAGCCGCGCGGACATCGACAGGCTGGCCGAGGTGCTCGGCGCAGCGGTGGCCGAGTTCCGAGGCTCCGAGCAGCCGCGCCTGGCCGAGGGGGTGGCGTCGTGAGCGAGGAGGCGGCTCCCGGTGCCCTTCCCACCGCCCCCACCTCGGTGGACGGCGGGACCCCGATGCAGCGCGACCGCGCCACCACGATCTTCGAGCACTCCGTGGAGGGCCGTCGGGCCGCTGTCCTGCCGCAGTGCGACGTGCCCGAGACGCCGCTCGAGGAGCTGATCCCCAAGCGGCTGCTGCGCGAGGCGCCCGCCGAGCTGCCGGAGATCGCCGAGCCGGAGATCGTCCGCCACTACAACCGGATCTCCCGCCGCAACTTCGACCTCGACACGTGCTTCTACCCGCTCGGCTCCTGCACGATGAAGCACAACCCGAGGCTGAACGAGAAGGTCGCCGCGCTTCCCGGGCATGCCCGCCTGCACCCGGCGCAGGAGCCGAAGCGAGCCCAGGGCGCGCTCGAGCTGATGTGGCGCCTGTCGGAGGCGCTGTCGGAGATCTGCGGCCTTCCCCACGTCAGCCTCCAGCCCTCGGCGGGCTCACACGGCGAGCTTGCCGGGCTGCTGCTCACACGCGCCTACCACGCCGACCGCGGCGAGGAGCGGATGCGCGTGCTCACCCCCGACACCGCACACGGCACCAACCCCGCCTCGGTGACGATGGCGGGCTACGAGGTGGTCAAGGTCGCGACCGACGAACGGGGAGGGGTGGACCTCGACGACCTGCGCTCGAAGGCCGACGAGCGAACCGCCTGCCTGATGCTCACCAACCCGAACACGCTCGGGCTCTTCGACGAGAACATCACCGAGATCTCGTCGATCATCCACGAGGCGGGCGGCACCCTCTACTACGACGGGGCCAACCTGAACGCGATCATGGGGCGCTCGCGACCGGGGGACATGGGCTTCGACATCGTCCACGTCAACCTCCACAAGACCTTCTCGCAGCCGCACGGGGGCGGCGGGCCCGGTGCCGGGCCGATCGCGGTCTCGGAGCGGATCGAGCCCTATCTGCCGCGCCCCCAGGTGATCAGGCGGGAGAGCGCCAACGGCGGGCCCGCCTTCGACCTCGACTTCGACCGCCCCAAGTCGATCGGTCGCCTGCGGGGCTTTCAGGGGAACTTCGGCGTCTTCGTCCGCTCCTACGCCTACATCCTCAGCCTCGGCGGCGACGGCCTCAAGGAGGCCTCTGAGACCGCGGTCCTGAACGCCAACCACCTGCTCGCGAAGCTCGGCGAGGGGCGAGCCGGACGCTATGCCCCGATCGCCTTCGACCGTCGTCCCATGCACGAGTTCGTCCTCTCGGGCGCGCCGGCCAAGAAGGAGCTCGGCGTCAAGACGCTCGACATCGCCAAGCGGCTGCTCGACTACGGCTTCCACCCGCCGACGGTGTACTTCCCGCTGCTGGTGGACGAGGCGCTGATGATCGAGCCGACCGAGACCGAGACGCGCGAGACGCTGGACGCGTTCACGGATGCCGTGGAGGCGATCCTGGCCGAGGCCGAGGACGACCCCGAGGTTGCGCGCCAGGCGCCGTACACGACGCCGGTGCGCCGACTCGACGAGGTGGGCGCGAGCCGCAGGCCGGTCATCCGCCAGCCGTTGGGGTAACGCAACAGCGCAAGTAGAGCGAGGTTCGGGCCAGGCTGAGGGTCCGGCGGGGGCGAATCGGCGCGGTTGTTCACTTTTGGTTGCTATGGCGACGGAAAGCGAACAAACGCGGGGTGCGGGGGCTTGGCGGGTCGCGAAGAGGCAGCACGGGGTGGTCACTCGCCGGCAGCTCGTTGAGCTTGGGCTGAGCGAGGCCGCGATCCGTCACCGGGTCAGCACGGGGCGGCTGCATCCTCTGCATGCTGCTGTTTACGCGGTCGGGAGGAGGGAGCTCGGTCGGGACGGGCAGCTCCTGGCGGCGGTCCTGACCTGTGGCGAGGGGGCGGTGCTCAGCCACGCGAGCGCCGGCGAGCTGTGGGGCATCACCCGGCGTGGTGCGGGGCCGATCGAGGTGACGGTTCCGCCCGGCCGGGCGCCGCGCCGGGTGGGCTTGAGGGTCCACCGCAGGCGGGACCTGCCCGAGGCGGACCGGGCCCGTCGCCGGGGGATCCCCGTGACCGCCCCGGTCCGGACGCTGATCGACCTCGCTACGAGCATCTCCCTTCGCAGCCTCGAGGCGGCGGTCAACGAGGCGGACAAGGCCGATCTGGTGGACCCGGAGCGATTGCGCGCGGCGTTGTCCATCCGCTCGGGCCAGAAGGGCGTCCGCCCGCTGCGTCAGCTGCTCGACCGGCGCACGTTCGCGCTCACGGATTCGGCACTCGAGCGGCGCTTCCTCCCGCTCGCCCGGTCCGCGGGACTGCCACGGCCCGAGACCCGTGCGGTGATCGAGGGCTTCCGCGTGGACTTTCTTTGGCGGGCGCTCGGCCTGATCGTCGAGACCGACGGGCTGCGCTACCACCGCACCGCGGCGGCTCAAGAGAGGGATCGCAAGCGCGATCAGGCGCACGCCGCGGCGGGGTACACCACGCTCCGCTTCACGCACTCCCAGGTCGCCTTCGAGCCGGAATCGGTGAAGGCCACCGTTGCCGCCGTCGCGGGCCGGCTCGGGGCCTAGGCGGGCTTGGCAAGGGCCTGGTCGATCGCCGAGGTCAGAGCGGGGTCGTCTGGCTCGGTGGTGACGTCGAAGTGCTCGACGGGGCGGCCGTCGCGGTCGAGCAGGTACTTGTTGAAATTCCAGCCGGGCGGCTCGAGCGCCGCGTTGAGGTCACGGAAGACAGGGTTGAGCGGGTCGCTGAGCACGTTGGTCTTCTCGAACATGGGAAAGCTGACCCCGAAGTTGGCGGTGCAGAACTTGGCGATCGCCGCGTCGTCGCGGGGCTCCTGGCCGGCGACGTCGTCCGCCGGGAAGCCGAGGATCACGAAGCCCTCGCTGCGCTTGGAGCGGTAGAGCTTCTCGAGCCCCTCGAACTGGGGCGTGAAGCCACACTCGCTGGCGGTGTTGACGACGAGGACGACGTCTCCGCGGAAGTGGTCGAGGTCGACGGGCTTGCCCTCCAGGCTGTCGACCGTGTGGTCGAGGGGGCTGCCTGCGGCCCCGGCGGGCGGACCCGCCTCATCACTGCTCGTCACGCCGGCTCCCATCGCGTTGGACTGCGGGTCCGAGGAGGATGACATCCCGCCTCCGCAGCCGGCGGCCAGGCCGACCAGGACAAGCAGCAAGGCAAATGAGCAGAGCCGTGGGGCCATCGCTTCAGAGTACCGGCGCGCCCGCCCTGCGGTTCACCCGGCGGTGCGCCCGCCGGCTGGGGGGTTCAGTCGCCCAGGGCCCGCAGGTCGGGCAGGCCCTGGCGCAGGCTCAGCACGGGCTCGAACAGGTCGCCCTTGCGCTCTATCCGCTTCAGCACGGCGGACGCCTCGAAGGCGAGCGATTCGGCCTCGCCGCGCTTGAGGGCCCGCTGGACCTCTCCCCACTCGAGCGGGGTGGAGGCGGTGGGCCGGTCGCGGGCGCGCAGCGAGTAGACCGAGACGGTCGTCTTGCTGCGGTTGTTCTGGCTCCAGTCCACGAGGACCTTGCCCTTTCGCAGCTTCTTGGTCATCCGTGAGACGACCTCGTCGGGCGTCTGCTTCTCGAGCAGCAGCGCGACGGCGTGGGCGAAGGGCTGGGTGCGGTCGTAGCCGACCCTGCCGCCGTTGAGGGGCACGTAGACCTGCATCCCCTTGGAGCCCGAGGTCTTCGGGAAGGACTCGAGGCCAAGATCGCTGAACAGGCTGCGCAGCCGCAGAGCGATGCGGCAGCAGTCGATCACGTCGGCGGGCGGCCCCGGGTCGAGGTCGAAGGCGAGCACGGTCGGGTTCTCCATGTTCTTGGCCTTCGAGAGCGAGGGATGCAACTCGAGCGCAGCGAGCTGGGCGAGCCAGGTCAGCGTCGCCAGGTTGTCGCACAGCGTGAAGTCGATCTCGCCGGCCCGGTCGAACGCGACCGGCGCCGTCTTGACCCAGTCGGGCCTGTGCTTCGGCGCCCGCTTCTCGAAGAACGACATGCCCTCGACTCCGTTGGGGAAGCGCCTGAGGGTCAGGGGCCGGCCGCGCAGGTGGGGCACGATCGCCTCGCCGACCCTCGCGTAGTAGTCGATCACCTCGCCCTTGGTGAAGCTCGTCTTGGGGTAGAGGACCTTGTCGAGGTTGGTCAGCTTGAGGCGGCGGCCGGCGACCGTCACCTCGTGGGCCGCGGCCACTGGGCGGCCCTACTTGGTCTTGGTCTTCTTGCGGGTGCTGCTCTTGCGCCCGTTCGCGCTCGGGGACTTCGGCTTCGAGCTCGAGGCGGCCTTCGCCTTCGGCTTCGCTCCGGCCTTCGCCTTCGCCTTCGCTCCGGCCTTCGCCTTCGCCTTCGCTCCGGCCTTCGCCTTCGCCTTCGCTCCGGCCTTCGCCTTCGCCTTCGCTCCGGCCTTCGCCTTCGCCT
Source organism: Solirubrobacterales bacterium (assembly GCA_009691195.1). Lineage (GTDB taxonomy): Bacteria > Actinomycetota > Thermoleophilia > Solirubrobacterales > 70-9 > SHVA01. Next base: position 33,899 of record SHVA01000003.1, read on the forward strand.
TGCGCTTGGGCTTGGCGTCGTCGCCGCCGGAGCCGTCCTCGCCGCGAACGGCGGCCAGGCTCTCCTCGAGCGCGGCCATCAGGTCGGGGGCCTTGGTCGCCGTCGGCTCCTCGCTCGGCTTGCTCACGATCTCCTTGCCCTGGGACTTCTGCTCGAGCAGGCTGAGCAGCTCCTCGCGGTACTCGTCGCGGTACTTGGAGGCATCGAAGTCGCCCGAGAGCGAGCTGATCAGCTGCTTGGCCATCTCGACCTCGCGCTTGTCCAGCTTCGGCGGCTTCAGCTCGAGCACATCCCCGTCCAGCTGCTCGGGCTGGACGACCTCGTCGTAGAAGCGCATCGTCGCCATGGTCAGGACGTTCCCCATCGGGCGGATCGCCGCCAGGTGCTCCTTGTTTCGAAGCACGAAGCGGGCGATCGCGACCTTGCGCGCGTCCTTCATCGACTTGACCAGGAGCGCGTAGGCCTTCTCGGCCCCCTTGTCGGGACCGAGGTAGTACGGGTGCTCGAAGTAGATGGGGTCGATGTCGTCGAGGTCCACGAAGTCCTGGATCTCGATCGCGCGAGTCTTCTTGGGGTCGAGGGCGGAGAGCTCGTCGCGGCTGAGGAGCACGTACTGGTCGGGGGCGAACTCGTAGCCCTTGACGATCTTCTCGTATGGGACCTCCTTGCCGTCCTCCTCTGCGACCCGCTTGTGCCGGACCCGGGAGCCGTCGCCCTCGCGCAGCTCGCGGAAACGCACGGTCTGCTTGGAGACCGCGCTGTACAGCTTCACGGGCACGTTGAGGAGCCCGAAGCTGATCGAACCACTCCAAATCGCTCTAGCCATTGGCGCTCAAATCCTTCCTCGACGAGGTGTCATCAGGGTATTTTTCGACGCGTCGCGGGAAACCGCGGGAGCGGCCTTGCAGGTGGAGACCCAGGCGACGCACCGATCCCAGCGGTCGCCGTCCGGGCGTTGCCGCTCCGCCTCAGGATTCACGCACCACCTCGCGGGGGTCCTTGTCGTCGCGAAGCGCCTTGAAGGCGGGCTGGCGCAGGGTGCCCTGCTCGGTCCACTGGGCCCACGCGACCTCGCAGACCAGCTCCGGCTCGCACCAGGCCGCGAGGCGCGCCTTCGGACCGGCGGGAGCCCCGACGGAGAACGGGCTCTCAGTGCGGCGCCGGGAGGCGAGCTCTCGCGTCAGGTACTCGATCTGATCCTGATTGAGCCCCGAGCCGACGGCGCCGGCGAAGATCAGGCGCTGGGGCTCGCTTCGCTCGCCGGCCTCGGCCGGACGCGCGTCCCAGTAGCCGACCAGGACCGAGCCCACCCGCTCGGCTCGCAAGCCCTCGCCCGGGATGAAGCCGCCGATCACGAACTCCTGCCGCTTCCAGACCCGGGCCTTGATCCACTCGCCGCTCCGCTTTCCCGGGCGATAGGGACTCTCGATCCGCTTGCCGACGACACCCTCGAGGTCCTGGCGGCGCGCGGCCTCGAACAGCTCCCGGCCGCCGCCGACGTGGTGGCGGGGCGTCTGCCAGCGCGGGCCCTCCAGCTCGAGCGAGGCCAGCAGCTCGCGCCGCTCGAGGTGCGGGAGCTCGCGGGTCGAGTGCCCGTCGAGGTGCAGCAGGTCGAAGATCACGAAGTCAACGGGCGCCTCCGCCATGCGGGAGTGGACCGCCTGCTTCGCGGTCAGGCCCATCCTTCCCTGGAGGCGCTGGAAGCTCGGCTTGCCCTGATCGTCGAGGGCGACGACCTCGCCGTCGATCACGGCCGCGTGCCCTTCCAGCCGCTCGGCGATCGCGTCGAGCTCGGGGTAGCGGGCGGTCACGTCCTCGCCGCGCCGGCTGTCCATCCGCCACGACCCGCTGCTCGCGAAGCCGAGGACGCGGATCCCGTCCCACTTGACCTCGAAGGCCCAGTCGGAGTCATCGCCCTTGGGGAGCGGCGAAGGCTTCGCGAGCATCGGCTCGATCGCCCTGGGCATCTGCTCGGAGGGAAGGGAGGTGAGCTCGTCCGGCACCGGATAATCGTGACGTGCTGTTCGAGTTGAAGGGCGTCAGCTACGCGAGGGCGGGAAGCCTCGTGCTCCGCGACGTCGAGATGACGCTTCCCCGCGGCGCCTCCTGTCTCGCCGGGCCCTCGGGCAGCGGCAAGTCCACCGTGCTGAGATTGCTGAACCGCCTCGCGGACCCTGACTCGGGCCAGGTGCTCTACGAGGGCGCCGACGTCCGCGGGCGCGAGGTCCTGGGCCTGCGCCGCGAGGTCTGCCTCGTCCCGCAGCTCCCGGCCCTGATCGACGGGAGCGTGGCCGAGAACGTCGCCTTCGGCGCTCAACTCGCCGGGCGCAGCTTCGACGCTGAGCGCTGCCTGCAGCTCGCCGGACTTGACCGCTCCTACGGTGAGCGCGATGCCGACCGCCTCTCCGTGGGGGAGCAGCAGCGGGTGATGCTGGCCCGGGCGCTGGCCCTGGAACCGCAGGTGCTTCTGCTCGACGAGCCCACCTCCGCGCTCGACGAGGTGGCGCGCTCGGCTGTCGAGACCACCCTCACCGACCTCCGCAAGCGGCTCCGTATCTCGACCGTGCTGGTCACCCACGACCTCGACCAGGCCCGGCGCCTGGCGAGCTGGGTGGTGCGCCTGGACGCCGGTGCGGTGACCGAGCAGGGGCCCGTCGGGGCCGTGCTCGGGGAGGTCGGGGGGTGAGCAGCTCGATCGACGTCAGCCTCGGCCAGGTCGCTGGGGCACTCGCCCTGATCGTGGTGGCGATCGCGATCTCGCGCTGGCGCGAGGCTGACTTGGAGAAGGACATAGGCATAGCCGTGATCCGGTCCTTCGTGCAGCTGACGGCGATCGGCTATCTGATCCAGGTGATCTTCGACGTGGACTCGCTGGCGCTGGTGGTCGCGATGCTGGCCGTGATGGTTGGGTTCGGCGCGCTGTCTGCGCGCAACCGCGCCAGGACCGTGCCCAACGTCCTGGGACCGCTGTTGGTCGCGCTGTCGGCTGCGGCTGCGATCACGCTGGGGCTGGTGGTGGCGCTCGGCATCTTCGACCCGACGCCGCGCTACCTCGTCCCCGTGGGAGGAATGGTGATCGGCAACGCGATGACCGCCGCGGCGGTCTCGCTGAACCGGCTCGGCGACGAGGTCAGGAGCTCGGCCCGCCAGATCGAGGCGACGCTCGCCCTCGGCGCCACCGCCTCGCAGGCCGTCGCCCCGGTCGTCCGGCGCAGCCTCCGCTCGGGGATGATCGCCCTGATCGATTCGACCAAGACGACCGGGCTGATCTTCTTCCCGGGGACGATGGTCGGGATGCTGATCGCCGGCGCCGATCCCACCGACGCCGTCCGGCTGCAGCTGATCCTGCTCTACCTGCTGGTGGGCGCGACCTCGATCGCTGCGCTGATCGCGACCGGCATGGCACAGCGCAACTTCTTCACGCCGGCCCAGCAGCTCAGGGACCCCCCCGAGCCGTAGGCCGGTCGCCACCCCGGGGTCCTCTACTCTCGATTCAGGAGATGAGCGAGCGTCGGCGGAACATCCTCACCATGGTCGCGACGATCCTCGGCTCGACGATCGTCTTCCTCGACGGGACCGTGGTCAACGTCGCGCTGCCCTCGATCAGCGACGACCTCAACACCGGGCTCTCGGACCAGCAGTGGGTTGTCGAGGCCTACATGCTCGCCACCGTCTCCCTGCTGCTCGTCGGCGGCTCCCTCGGCGACCAGTTCGGCCGGCGGCGCATCTTCGTGATCGGGCTGATCGGGTTCGGCATCACCTCGATCGCCTGCGCCCTGGCGCCCAGCACGGCGGTCCTGATCGGCGCGCGCCGCCGCGCAGGGCCTCGCCGGGGCCCTGCTGATCCCGGGCTCGCTTGCGATCCTGGCCTCGACGTTCGAGGGGGCCGAGCGCGGCAAGGCCATCGGCACATGGACCGCCTGGACCGGGATCGCAACGGTCTTCGGGCCGGCGGGTGGCGGCGCGCTGGTCGAGGCGTTCTCCTGGCGGGCGATCTTCTGGATCAACGTGCCGCTGATCCTCTTCACGATCGTGATGACGCTGAGGGTGGTCAACGAGAGCAGGGACCCCCAGGCTGACCGGACCATCGACTGGGCCGGGATCGCGATGTCCGCGGCGGGCCTCGGGCTGCCGGTTTTCGTGCTGATCGAGCAGCCGACCCACGGCTGGGGGAGCCCAATCGTCTACGGGCCGCTGATCGGGGGGATCGCCCTCTTCGCCCTCTTCCTCGTCTGGGAGTGGCGCTATCCGCATTCGATGCTCGACCTCTCTCTCTTCCGCGTCAGGAACTTCGCGGTGACCAACCTGGAGACGCTGATCGTCTATGCGGGGCTGATGGGCGCCTTCTTCTTCATCACCCTCTTCCTCCAGCAGACCGCGGGCTACTCGCCGATCCAGGCCGGGTTCGCGACCACGCCGATCTCGCTGCTCCTCTTCTTCCTCTCGCCGCGCTTCGGCCGGATCTCCACCTCGACGGGGCCGCGACTGCCGATGTCGCTCGGGCCGATCGTCGCTGGCGCCGGGTTGCTGCTGATGACCCGCATCGGCGCCGACGCGAACTACCTGACCGAGGTCTTGCCCGGGGTGCTCCTGTTCGGGTTGGGGCTCTCAGCCACCGTCGCCCCGCTTACGGCGACGGCCCTCGACTCGGTCGAGGAGCGCCGCGTCGGGGTGGCGTCCGGAATCAACAACGGGGTCTCGCGGGTCGCCGGCCTGCTGGCGATCGCCGTGCTGGGCGCCGTGATCGCGGGCAGCTTCGACTCCAAGCTCGACCGGGGCCTCGCGGCGGCGCCGCTGACGAGGCAGGCGCAGGGCGTGGTCGAGGACGCCAAGGCCAAGCCGCTCGCCGTGCCAGAGACAAAGGGGCTGCCTGCCGCCGAGGCCGACCGGATCCAGGAGGCCGCCAGCGCCGCCTCGGTTGACAGCTTCCACCTAGGTCTCGAGCTGGCGGGGATCCTGATGATCATCGGCGGCGTGATCGCGGGGATCGGCATCCAGAACCCGCGCCGCCGCGAGGCGCACGGCGCCCCGCTTGCCGCGACCGCGGGCGACTGCGGCCACGAGGCCGAGGGCGGGCGCCCGGTCGAGCCGCTGGAGCCTGTCGGCGAGAGCGCCTGAGCTCCCCGCCCGAGCCCCTCTTATAGTCAGCGCCGCGATGAGGATCTTCAGCGGCATCCAGCCCACCGGCAGCAAACACCTCGGGAACTACATCGGGGCGATCCGCCAGTACGTAGAGGGACAGGACGATGGCGACCCGGCGATCTACTGCATCGTCGACCTGCATGCGATCACCGTTCCGTGGGACCCGGCGGAGCTGCGCTCCAACGTCCACGACACCACGGCGCTGCTGCTGGCGGCCGGATTGGCACCCGAGCGCTGCCTGCTCTTTCGCCAGTCCGACGTGCGCGAGCACAGCGAGCTGACCTGGCTGCTCGCGGCGCTCACGGCCTGGGGCGACCTCAACCGGATGCACCAGTTCAAGGAGAAGTCCGGCAAGCAGCGCGAGCTGGTCTCGGCCGGGCTCTTCTTCTATCCGGTGCTCCAGGCGGCCGACGTGCTCGCCTACAGGGCCGACACCGTCCCGGTGGGCGAGGACCAGCGCCAGCACATCGAGCTGATGCGTGAGATCGCCCGCCGCTTCAACGAGCGCTTCGGCGAGACCCTGGTCGAGCCCGAGCACCGGATCCCCGAGATCGGCGCGCGGATCATGGACCTCCAGGAGCCCGCCAACAAGATGTCCACCACGGGCGGCACCGAGCAGGGCACCGTCCTGGTCCTCGATGAGCCCGAGGTCGTGACCAAGAAGATCAAGAGCGCCGTGACCGACTCGGGCTCCGAGCTGCGCCGGGGGCCCGACAAGCAGGGGATAACCAATCTGATCGACGTGATGGCGGTGGCTCGAGGGGTCACGCAGGAGCAGGTCGAGAGCGAGTTCGACGGCTCGGGCTACGGCGACTTCAAGGGGGCGGTCGCGGAGGCGGTGGTGGAGTTCCTGGCGCCGGTCCGTCAGCGCTACCAGGAGATCCGCCCCGACGAGCAAGCGCTCGAGGACGCTCTCGGGGCGGGCGCCGAGAAGGCGCGCGCGATCGCCGCCGAGACACTTGTTGAGGTGCGCGCGGCGATGGGCATCGGTTCCGCGGCATAGATCTGCCCCGGGCGCGGCGCGCCGCGGCGCAGGCGTCTCCGATCCCGGTCAACACGGCCGCGGACCAGAACGGCGGCAACGCGAGCGAGTGCTCGCTGCGGGAAGCGGTGATCGCGGCCAACACCAACGCCTCCTATGACGGCTGTTTCCCAGGGGCGAGCGGCAGCGACGTGATCTCGCTGCCCGCCGGGACCTACAACCTCACGGGGCCGGCCGGCGACGATGCGAGCGCGAACGGCGACCTCGACATAGACCCGGGTGGCGGCCCCCTGACCATCTTGGGGTCCGCGATCGACGCCAACGAGCAGCCGACGAGCATCATCGACGCCAACAACGTGGACCGGGCCATCCACGTCATTCCCGATGCCCTTGCGGGCGATGTCCAGCTCCTCGCCCTGGGCGTGCGAAACGGCAACGCCACGGCGGACGGCGGCGGTCTGCTGGTCGGCGACCCGGACGCCGACGTAGTCATCGACACGACCCGCTGGCAGGGCAACGACACCACCGACTACGGCGGCGCGGTCCACTTCGGCGACGGCGTGACGGGGTCGAGCATCTACATCGAGCAGAGTGAGTTCAGTGGCAACACCGCCGGCGAGGAGGGGGCGCCGTCTGGCTCGACCTGCCGGATGGAGGGGGCGTGGCAAAGATCCTCAACACCGCCTTCGTCGGCAACAGCGCGGACGAGATGGGCGGTGCGATCTACCTCGGCACGCGGGCGGTAGACGGGATCCAGCTCTTCCTCACCAACACCACGATCAGCGGCAACTCGGCGACGCTGGGGGGCGGGGCCCTGGCCTTCGACCTGGCGGAGGGAGCGAACGCCTACTTCAACTTCTCGACCATCGCCTACAACACGACCTCCACCGCCGGCGCGGGCGGGGGCATCCGCACCGTCCCGCCGTCGGGAAACGACGGCCAGTTCGTGCTGCTCAGCAACTCGATCATCGCCGGCAACACGGCGGCGGGGGCCCCGTCCAACTGCGTCGGGCCCGCCAACTTCTCCGGCTCGGGAGACAGCATCGAGTCCACCAACAGCTGCGGGCTCAACACGTCCAACAGCATGATCAACACCGATCCCCAGCTCGCCCCCCTTGCCACCAGCTTCGGCGGCGAGCAGACGACGCGGACCCACGGCCTCTACGACAGCAGCCCGGCCGTTGACTTTTTCCCGGCGTCCCTGGGTCAGTGCGCGGGGATCACGATCGACCAGCGCTATGCGCTGCGGCCGCTGGGCGACGGCTGCGACATCGGCGCCTTCGAGGGCTCAGTGGGGCCCGCACCTCCCCCGCTCAAATGCGGCGGCCGCACGGCGACCAGGACCGGGACGGCCGGGCGCGACGTGATCAAGGGGACCAAGGACGTCGATGTGATCGTCGGTTTCGGTGGGCCCGACAAGATCCTCGGCCGTGGCGGCAAGGACTTCCTCTGCGGCGGCACCGGCAACGACGAGCTGCTCGGCGGCGGTGGGCCCGACAAGCTGTTCGGCCAGGCGGGTCGCGACCTGCTCCGAGGCGGCGCGGGGAAGGACAGGTTGAAGGGCGGGAAGGGAAAGGACAGGCAGGTCCAGTAGCTCTGACCGCTTCCGCCGGGGCCTCTAGTGTTTGACCGATGGCTTCAGTCTCTGAGCTAGAGCTCGACCTGGATGGCTTCCAGGGCCCGTTCGACCTGTTGCTCGCGGTGCTCCTCCGACAGGAGATCAGCCTGGCCGATGTCGAGCTGGGGGAGATCGTCGTCGCCTACGTCGAGCACCTCGACGAATCGGGGCAGATAGAGCTCGAGTCGGTGACCGAGTTCCTGGTCCTGATCGCGGCGCTGCTGGAGCTGAAGTCGCGGCTGCTGCTTCCCACCGAGCCCGACGATGAGGACCTCACCCCCGAGGAGGCCGCCGATGAGCTGCTGGCGCGGATGCTCGAGTACCGCCGCTACAGCCAGGCGGCGGGCGAGCTGGCCAAGCTGTTCGAGGCCGAGGGCGGCTACCTCTACCGCTCGGCGCCGCTGCCGCCCGAGCTTCGCCGAGCCGCCCTCGACGCGGCGGTCCAGGTCTACGAGCCCGACAGGCTCGGCTCCGCCCTCGGGGACCTGCTCCAGGTTCCGGCGAGCGTCGATACCCGCCACATCCGCAACACCGTCTCGCTGCATCGCCGGCTCTCGGTCCTGCGCGAGATGCTCGCCTTCAAGGGCACGATCGACTTCGACGAGGCCTTCGGCAATGAGGACCGCTTCACCCAGGCCGTGACCCTGTTCGCGCTGCTGGAGATGCACCGCCGCGGCGAGGCGAGCTGGACTCAGAAGGAGACCTTCGGCCCGATCGAGGTGACGGTCAAGTGAGTGCCTCGCCGGAGCGAGACCCGCAAGGCGGCCGCGGACGCGAAGCCGAGCAGCCGCCGCTGGATCGCTTGGTGGAGGCCCTGCTCTTTCTCGCCCCGGACCCCGCCTCCCCCTCCGAGCTCGCCGAGGCGGCCGAGGCCCCCGAGGAGGACGTCGTGGTGGCGCTCGAGCGGCTCGGCGCCGAGTACGACGGCGAGCGGCGCGGGCTGGTACTGCGCAAGGTCGCGGGCGGCTATGCGTTCGCCGCGGCGCCGTCGGCCGAGGACGCCGCCCGGCGGCTGCTCTCGAAGGCGAAGACGCCTCCCCTGACCCAGGCCCAGGCCGAGGTGCTCGCGATCGTCGCCTACCTGCAGCCCGTCTCACGGCCCGAGGTGGCCCGGATTCGCGGCGTCTCTTCGGACTCCGCCGTCTCGACGCTGACCGAGCGCGGGCTGATCGAGGAGCGTGGTCGCTCCCGCTTCGGCGCGGTCACCTACGCGACCACGACCCTGTTCGAGAAGCTCTTCGGGCTCTCGGGGCTCGACGACCTTCCCGATCCGGCCCAGTTCGACCCGACCCCCGAGGACGAGCGCGAGCTTCGCGAGCGCCTGCTGAAGGCCGGCGAGCAGCGAGCTTCGTGAGGCCTGCGGCCGGGATCGCGGCGGCCGGCATCGTGCTGGCCGCGGCCGGCGTAGCCTGGGCGCCGGCGGGTCAGGGGGGCAGCGCGCGGACGCTGATCGATGCCGGCAGCTCCGTGCGGGGGCGCCAGATCCGGGCGGTGCGGATCGGTGAGCCGGACTCCAAGCGGGTGGCCCTGGTGGTCGGGGTGATCCACGGCGACGAGCGGGCGGGCCTCCGGGTCACGAAGGCCCTGCGCCGACGCTACGCGGATATGAAGGGGGCGACGGTCTGGGTGGTTGACACGGTCAACCCCGACGGGCTCAGCCGGGGGACCCGGCGGAACTCGCGCGGCGTGGACCTCAACCGCAACTGGCCCTACCACTGGCATCGCGGGGTGCCGCGCTCCAGCGGCTACTACCCGGGCCCGCGAGCGCTCTCGGAGCCCGAGACCCGGGCGGCGAAGTCGCTGATCGAGCGGATCAGACCGGACGTCTCGATCTGGTACCACCAGCCGTGGGGGGCGGTGCTCGCCTGCCACGGCAGGCCGCCGATCGCCGGTCGCTACGCCAAGCTGTCGGGGATGAGCACGAGCTGTCAGGGCAAGGGGCTGAGGGGCACCGCGATCACCTGGGAGAACCACCGCTTCCCGGGGACGACGGCGTTCGTGGTCGAGTTCCCCGGCGGACGCCTGTCCGCCGGGGCCGCCGCGCGCAACGCCCGGGCGGCCGCGATCGTCGCGAGGGGCCGATGAGCGCTCGCCGCTGGGCCGCGGTGGCGCCGGCCTTGTGCGTCGTGTCGGTCGCGCTGGTCAGCGGCTGCTCGGGCGGCGGCGCCGCCGACCCGGCGACCGCGCCGGAGTCGCCCTCCGCGGTCACCCCTGACCGCGGTACAGCCCAGCTCGCATCTGACCAGGCCGCGAACCCGAGTGGGGCGGGGTCGGTCGCCTCGCAGGGCGCCCCGCTGCGAATCCAGAAGTGGCTGATTCCCTACGGAGCGAAGCGCAAGCGCGACATGGCCGGCTACTCGAAGCGGCACTACGGCCGCTTTCGCTGGCAGCTTCGCAACCCCAAGCTGATCGTCGAGCACTTCGCTGTCGCCGGCAGCGTCAGCGCGATCCACAACACATTCGCGCTCAACCGGCGCGACGTCGAGTTCCACGAGCTGCCCGGCGTCTGCACCCACTTCGCGGTCTCGGCGAAGGGACAGGCCTACAAGTTCGTGCCGACCTCGATCCGCTGCCGGCACGTGGTCGGCCTCAACCAGGTCTCGATCGGGATCGAGCATGTGGGCTTCAGCGACGCCGAGATCCTCGGCCGCAAGCGCCAGCTCCGCGGCTCTCTGCGCCTCACCCAGGAGCTGCGTTGCCGCTTCGGGCTCCCGGTCAAGAACGTGATCGGCCACAACGAGAGCCTGCGCTCGCCCTTCTACAAGGAGCTGGACCCCGACTTCCGGGGCCGGACCCACGGCGACTTCCGACGGGCCTCGATGCGGGTCTACCGCGCCAAGCTTGCCGACCTCGGCCCCTGCTGAGGCGGCAGCGATGCGCCTCGCCAAGTACCTCGCGCACAGCGGCGTCGCCTCGCGGCGCGCCGCCGAGGGGATGATCGGCGCCGGCAGGGTCAGCGTCGGCGGCGAGAGGGTCACCGACCCGGCTCGCGACGTGGATGAGAGCAGCGGCGTCACCGTGGACGGCAACGCCGTCGCGCCGGAGCCGCTGGAGGTGTGGGCCCTGAACAAGCCGACCGGGGTGGTCTCGACGGCGAAGGAGCCCGGCTCGCGGCTCGCGGTGACCGACCTGGTCGATTCAGAGCGCCGGCTGTACCCGGTCGGCCGCCTCGACGCCGACTCAACCGGCCTACTGCTGCTGACCAACAACGGTGAGCTCGCGAACCGGCTGACGCATCCCCGCTACGGGGTGTCCCGCGTCTACCGAGTGCATCTGCGTCGCGCGCCCGCGGAGAGTGATCTCGAGGCGCTGCGCAGCGGGGTGACCCTGGAGGACGGCCCGACGTCACCGGCCCGCGTCGAGCGGATCGAGGAGCGCGAGATCGAGGTGACCCTGGGCGAGGGTCGCAAGCGCCAGCTGCGGCGGATGGCCGAAGCGGTCGGCAACGAGGTCGAGGCGCTGGAGCGGGTGCGGATCGGCTCGCTGGAGCTGGGTGGGCTGGAGTACGGCTCGGCGCGGAGGCTCTCCGACGCCGAGATCGGCGCGCTCTGGGAAGATGCGCGCTCGATGGAAACGGGCGGAGACGCAAAGAGCGGGAAGCGGGCGCAATGAGCGACCCGGTTGAAGGCATGCGCCTGTGGGCGGTTCGAGGCGCCACCAAGGTCGGCCGCAACGACGCCAACCTCGTGCTCGAGGCGACCTCGACGCTGCTCGAAGAGCTGGTTAAGCGCAACGAACTCGAGGCTGAGCGAATGGTGAGCTGCATCTTCACCTCGACCCACGACCTCAACGCCGAGTTCCCGGCTGTCGCGGCGCGCAACATGGGGATGGCGTCGGTGCCGCTGCTGTGCGCCCGTGAGATCGATGTGCCCGGCGCGATGCCGTCGGTGATTCGCGTGCTCCTCCACTACTACGCGCCGCACGACCACCAGCCGGCCCACACGTACCTCGGCGGGGCCGAGGCGCTGCGCTCAGACCTCCAAGCCGCCCAGTAGCCGCGAGTGATCGAGATCAGGGATGCGGCGCCTGGCGACGCCGATGAGATGGTCGCTGTAAACGCGGCCGGCTGGCGGACCGGCTACCGCGACTTCGTGGCGCCCGAGGTTCTCGAGACGCTCCCGGTCGAGCAATGGCACGCCGAGATCAGCGCCGGGCTCGCGAGCCCGCGGGGCGACTCGTTCAGCAAGATCGCCGAGGCGGACGGGGAGTTCGCCGGGTACTGCTTCGTCGCCGCCCCTGGACGTGACGGCGATCTCGCGGTCGGCGTGGCCGAGCTCGTAGCGATCTACGTCGATCCCGAGCGCTGGGGCGGAGGCGCCGGCTCGGCGCTGATCTCCGCGGGCGAGCGAGGGGCCGCTGATGCCGGCTACGCCGAGATCGTGCTCTGGACGTTCGCCGACAACGCCAGGGGCCTCCGCTTCTACGAGCGGCATGGCTGGTCGCCCGACGGCGCCGAGCGGACTCATCCACGCACCAGGGGCACCAGCGTCCGCCTCCGCAAGCGGATTGGGCAGACTTAGGGCCGTGACCGTCACCTTCGCCGACAAGCTCGCCCGGATACCGCACTACGAGCCCGGGACCTCGCTGGACGAGGCCAAGCAGCGCGCCGAGACCGACGACGCCGTCAAGCTCGCGTCCAACGAGTCGCCGTTTCCGCCCCACCCTGCGGTGATCGAGGCGATCCACCGCGCCAGTGCCGACCTCAACCGCTACCCCGATCCCGAGGCGAACCTGCTGCGCGGGCGCATCGCCGAGCGCCATGGCACCGACCCCGCCAGGGTCGCCGTCGGCAACGGCTCCTGTGAGCTGCTGCTCGCCGCGGCCGAGGCGCTATGCGAAGAGGGCTCCGAGCTGCTGTTCGCGTGGCCTTCGTTCTCGATCTACCCGTACCTGGCACCGATCTCGGGCGCCCGCGAGATCACCGTCCCATTGGCCGAGGGCGACGTCCACGATCTCGAGGCGATGCTGGCCGAGGTCACGGCGGCGACCCAGCTGCTGATCGTGTGCAACCCGAACAACCCCACCAGCACCTACGTCAGCGCCGCCGAGGTGGGGGCGTTCATGGAGAAGGTGCCCGCGCACGTCACCGTGATCCTGGATGAGGCCTACGTCGAGTTCCAGACGGTTGACCATCCCGATGCGTCGGTGGACCTGCTGGCGAGCTTCCCCAACCTGGTGGTCCTGCGGACCTTCAGCAAGTGCCACGGCCTTGCCGGGGTCCGGGTGGGATACGCGCTGGCCGCGCCCCAGTTCCGCGCCGCGGTGGACGCGGTGCGCCAGCCGTTCAGCGTCAACTCGCTCGCGCAGGCCGCGGCGGCTGAGGCGATCCTGCACCAGGACGACGTCGCCGCCAGGGTCGAGAGGACCGTGACCGAGCGCATCTGGATGGAGGAGGCGCTGCGCGGGCTCGGGCTCGACACGGCCGATCCCGAGGCCAACTTCTCCTGGGTCTCCCTCGGCGGCCGCGACGAGGCCGAGGTCGTCGCCGAGCTGACCCGTGCGGGCGTCGCGGTACGACCCGGGACGCCTCTCGGCGGGCCGGGCCACCTCCGGGTCACCTACGGCACTCGGCCCGAGAACGAGCGTTTCGTCGAGGCGCTTCGAGCCGCGATCTAGACCGCAGTTCCGGGGGTTGCAGTTGACGGCGGGCGGGATCAGGCCGCCGCGTCATCAGCCTCTGCCGGGGAAGGCGAGTCCTCTTGGCGCTGCCCGCGCGCGCGCTTCACGTTCGGCTCCTCGGAGCCCGGCTCCAGCTTCGAATGCAAGCGGGACAAGGGAGCGTTCGCACCCTGGGTGTCGGGCAAGACCTACAAGAAGCTGAAGCCCGGCAAGCACAGCTTCCAGCTGCGCGCCAGCGATGACTTCGGCAATGTCGGACGCGACAGCGGCGAAGCGCAGCTGGAAGGTGACCAAGGCGAAGAAGCGCAGAAAGCACCACAAGGCCCCGTCGTCCGTCGGCCTCACCTGAGCTCCGAGCCGCCCGCTGACGCCGCGCGATTCGTCTGCTACAACCTCAGGCAGTGACTTCTTTCGGCACGCAGATCGCTTCGGCAAGCCGCTCCGCGGCTGCTTCGCGTGCCTATTTCTACTTCTGGCGATTTAGCTAGGCGTCCGGCCCGCGGCTGCCCACAGCTGCAGACGCAGGAGCACCACCAGCCGGGCGCCGCTCAAGGACCGTCGCCCTACCAGTAGAAAGAAGGCTGCAGGAATGAAGATGGAGATGAAGGACCAACCCAAACAGGATGGATCCAGGCGCGTTCGCGACCGTCGGATCGAGCGCATCGTCCCGCTCCTGGCCCCCGTGGAGGTACTGGAGGAGCTGCCGCTGAGCCCGGAGCAGGAGGAGGCCGTGGTCGCAGGCCGCTCGGACGTCGCCGCCATCCTCGACCGCCGCGACGACCGCCTGCTCGTTGTGGTCGGGCCTTGCAGCGTCCATGACGTGGATGCCGCGCTCGACTACGCCCGGCGCCTCAGCGCCAGGGCGTCCGAGCTCGGGGATCACCTCTGCATCGCGATGCGAGTCTATTTCGAGAAGCCCAGGACCACGATCGGCTGGAAGGGCCTGATCAACGATCCCCAGCTCGACGGCTCCGGCGACGTCAACACCGGGCTCCGCGTGGCGCGACAGCTGTTGCTGGAGGTGCTCGACCTCGGCCTCCCGATCGGCTGCGAGTTCCTCGACCCGATCACGCCGCAGTACATCTCCGACGTCGTCGCCTGGGGAGCGATCGGGGCGCGGACGACCGAGAGCCAGATCCACCGCCAGCTCGCCTCGGGCCTTTCGATGCCCGTCGGCTTCAAGAACCGCACCGACGGCAACACCAAGGTCGCCGTGGACGCCGTGCGCGCGGCGGCGGCACAGCATGCGTTCGCGGGCGTGGACGTCGCCGGTACACCGGCGATCCTCCACACCCTCGGCAACGACGACTGCCACGTGATCCTTCGCGGCGGTAGCGGAGCGCCCAACTACGACGCGGACGGCGTCGGCGACGCGCTCGCCAAGCTCAGGGACGCAGGCCTTCCCGAGCGCCTCGTCGTGGACGCCTCCCACGACAACAGCGGCAAGGACCACGTCCGCCAGTCACAGGTGGTGGACGAGATCGCCGACGAGGTGGCGGCGGGCGAGGGAGCGATCGTAGGCGTGATGCTGGAGTCCTTCCTGGTCGCCGGGCGCCAGGACCTCGACCCCGACGCCGACATGATCTACGGCCAATCGATCACCGACGCCTGCATGGACTGGGACGCGACCGTGCTCGCGCTCGACCGGCTCGCGGCGGCGGTGGGGCAGCGCCGCGACGTTGGCTGACCGAGATCCCGCAAGATGAGGATCGCCGTCCTCGGCGTCGGCCTGATCGGCGGCTCGGTCGGGCTGGCCGCCCGGCGGCGGCTCGATGCCGAGGTGGCCGGGTTCGATCCGGATCCGGCGCGGCTGGCCAAGGCGGAGGAGCTGGGCGCGATCAGCAGCCGGGCGGGCTCTCTGGCCGAGGCCTGCGACGGCGCCGAGCTGGTCTTCTGCGCCGGCCCGGTGGCGGCGCTCCCCGCGCTCGCCGCGGCAGCGCTTGAGGCCGCCGGAGCGGATTGCACGGTCACCGACGTGGGCTCGGTCAAGGGCGAGGTGATCGAGCGACTGGGGGGCGAGGGTCGCTTTGTCGGCGGACACCCGCTCGCCGGAGCTGAGACCGCCGGCGTCGAGCAGGCCCGAGACGATCTCTTCGACGGCGCCCGCTGGTACCTGACGCCGACCACGGCGACCGAGGGCATCGCCTACGACCGGCTGCAGCGGGCCCTGGCCGACCTCGGCGCCCGCCCCCAGGCGATCGACGCCGGGGCCCACGACAGGTTGATGGCCACCGTCAGCCACCTTCCCCATGTCGTCGCCAACGTTCTTGCCGGCCGGGCCGTCGCCGCTTTGGACGAGGGCTCCGGGCGCCTGCCCGAGATCGGGCCGAGCTTCCGCGACGCCACCCGAATCGCCGGCGCCAACCCGGCGATCTGGGCCGACATCTTCGTGGGAAACCGCGAGACGGTGGCCGAGGAGGTCGAGTCAGCCGCGGCCGCGCTCTCGGGGGCGGCGGAGCTGATCCGCTCCGGTGACCGCGACGCGGTCGCCGCATGGCAGCGGGAGGCCGGGGAGCGGCGCAGGCTGCTGCTCGAGGACGACCTTGCGGGGGGACCTCTCCAGGAGCTCCGCCTGCTGGTGCCCAATCGTCCCGGCATCGTCGCCGAGATTGCCCTCGCTCTCGGAGAGGCGGGGGTCAACATCGAGGACATGGCGCTCTACCCGTCAGCCGACATGAGCGCCGGCGCGATCTCGCTCTACGTGGCTGGCGAGGAGGAGGCCGCCCGGGCCGAAGGGCTCGTCCGAGGGCTCGGGCATGACGCCACCAGGGTCGAGCGATGAGGCGCAGGTGAGCTCCGTTCGTTTCGAGCCCGCGGGATCGCTGCGCGGGCGCCTTCACCCTCCTCCCGACAAGTCAATCTCCCACCGCGCCGCCTTGATCGGGGCAATGGCGGAGGGGCGCACGAGGGTTTACCGCTACCTCGACTCGGCCGACACCCGGTCTACCCTGGGTGCGATTGAGGCGGTCGGCGCCGGCGTCTCGATCATCTCGAGCGACGACCGCGGCGGCCTCGAGGTGGACGTCGAGGGCGTCGGCCTGCGTGGGCCTTCGGGCGCCGGCATCGACGTCGGCAATGCCGGAACCCTGATCCGGCTGATGCCCGGGTGGCTCGCGGGGCAGGCGGCCGGAGAGTGGAGCCTCGACGGCGACGATTCGATTCGCGGCCGCCCCGTGGACCGGGTCATGGAGCCGCTGCGGCAGATGGGTGCCGAGATCGAGTGCCGCGACGGGCGTCTGCCGCCGCTGGTCGTGCGCGGCTCAGAGCTCCGGGGGATCGACTACGAGCTGCCGATGGCGAGCGCTCAGGTCAAGTCGTGCCTGCTGATTGCCGGGCTTCTGGCCGAGGGGGAGACGACGGTGCGCGAGCCGGTGCCGACCCGCGATCACACCGAGCGGATGCTGGCCGCTGCGGGGGCCCGGCTGCGCCGCGACGGGGACGCGATCACCGTCTCGCCCGCCGAGCGACTGGAGCCCGCCGAGATCCCGGTTCCGGGGGACCTCTCATCCGCAGCCTTCTTCCTGGCCGCCGCGCTGATCGTTCCGGGCAGCGAGCTCTGGCTCGAGGGGACCGGGCTCAACAAGACGCGGATGGGGCTGCTCTCGGTTCTCTCGGCAATGGGCGTCGAGATGGAGCAGGGGTCGGTCGGGGGGAAGGGCATCGCCGTGGAGGACATCGGGGAGGCCGGAGGGGAGTCGTTCGGGACCCTCCACGCCACGAGCTCGGCCCTGCGCGGCACCGAGGTCACACCCGAGCAGGTACCGCGCGCGATCGACGAGCTTCCGCTGGTGGCGCTGCTGGGCTGCTTCGCCGAGGGGGAGACCTTCGTCAGGGGCGCGGGGGAGCTTCGCCGCAAGGAGTCCGACCGCATCGCCGGCGTTGTTGAAGGGCTCGGCGGGCTGGGCGCCGAGATCGAGGCGGCTGAGGACGGCTTCCGCGTACATGGTGGTGGCCTCCGGGGCGGCGAGATCGACGCTCGCGGCGACCACAGGCTCGCGATGCTGGGGGCGATCGCGGGGCTGGCCTCACGCGAGGGCGTCGAGGTCCACGGCTTCGACGCGGTCAAGGTCAGCTACCCGGGCTTCGAGCGGGACCTGCGCTTGCTGCTGTCCTGCTAGACGCCGATCCCGTTGGCGCTGAGGACGCAGTCCGCCGACTGGATGTTTACCGCAGCGAAGATGTCGAGCGAGATCGCGGGCCCGCCGTCCACGACGAAGTCCGCGACGAGCCGGATCGTATCCGGGCCGGAGCTGTTGTGGAAGGCGAGCTGGGCCGGCGCGCCCGAGAGGGTGGAACTGAGGTTGACGGGGTCACCGATGAAGGTCTGTGAGTAGCCCGAACCCTGGCCCCGCTGTTGGCCGTCGCCCTGACGGTGACGATCTTGCCGGCGCCGTTGTCCTGGCAGGTGCCCTCCACAAGCAGCCCCCCCGCTGTTGAACAGGTTGACGGTGAGGGCTCCGGCCAGGCCGCTGCCGTCCACGGGGTTGAGGAGCTTTCGGCCCGAGTGGATGATGCCGAGGCTGGCGAGGTTGGCCTTGGCGGCGGTGACCGCGCCGTCGCCGATCTTCGCCGTGACCACGGCCTTGTCCTTGAGCTTCGCAGTGACCACGGCGTTCTTCTTCAGCTGCGTGGCCCCGACCGAGTTCTTGCCGATCTTGGTCGCGGCGATCGCGCCGCCCGTGAGCGCGAGGAAGACGGCGACGGTGGCCATCACGTTCGTCGTAGCTCAGCTTTCCTGACAGGGCCTCGATCCTTCTCTTCATCAGCTCTCCTGGTTGCTGGGGTGGCCCTCGCCGGGCCAGGGCGAGAGCAGAAGCAACAACCGGGACTCCTCGGTGGCCGTGACCTCGTGTCGCTCGTTGGGGGCGAACTGGGCAAAAAGGCCGGAGCCGCCGGCCACCGTCTCTTCGCCGCCGGCGTCCGAGACCTCGATCCCGCCCGAGACCACCAGAAGCCAGGCGCGTTCGTGGACCTGGTGTTCGGAGAGCTGCTCGCCGGCGCGAAGCTGGATCAGGATCGCGCGGCCCTCATCCTCGGAGTCGATCACCAGCGGCTGGCTGGGCTCGACGCTGAGTCCGGATATGTCCCAGGTGCGCATCGGGTGCAACCATATAGTGGCTGCGGCCGGCCTGGCGCGGGGCGGGGGTGGCCGTGGCGCGCGGATACGCTCAGGCGATGGTGATCGCAGTCGATGGCCCCGCGGGGGCCGGCAAGTCAAGCGTCGCGCGGGCCGTGGCCGAGCGGCTCGGATTCACCTACCTTGACTCCGGGGCGATGTACCGCTGCGTCGCGCTGGCTGCGACCGAGCGCGGCATCGACATCAACGACGGCGAAGCGCTCGGGTCGCTGGCCCGCGGCCTCGAGATCGGCTTCGACGGCAAGAGCGTGATCCTCGACGGCGAGGACGTCTCGCGTCCGATCCGCTCGAAGGAGGTCACCGCGACCTCCTCCCGGGCCTCGGCGTTTCCGCAGGTCCGCGAGGCGATGGTCGCGCGGCAGCGGGAGCTGATCGCCTCGGGCGACTACGTCGCCGAGGGTCGTGACATCGGCACCGTAGTCAGCCCCGACGCCCCGCTCAAGGTCTACCTGACCGCAAGCGAGCAGGAGCGGGCACGCAGGCGAGCCGCCGAGACCGGCGAGGCGGTCGAGCGGGTGATGGCGGCTCTGAGGGTGCGTGACGCCCGCGACAGCGGCCGCGAGCACTCGCCGCTGCGCGCGGCCGATGACGCCGTGGCACTCGACACGACCAACCTCTCGGTCAGCGCGGCGGCTGATGAGATCGCCGGGCTCGCCAGAGAGCGCGGCCTGGCGTGAGCGGCCGCCAGTCGGTCGCGGTCGTCGGGTTCCCCAACGCCGGCAAGAGCACCCTGATCAACCGCCTCGCCGGCGGCCGCGACGCGGTCACCCACCACGAGGCCGGGGTCACGCGCGACAGGCGCCGCCTTCGATGCGAGTGGAACGGGCTCGAGTTCGACCTGATCGACACCGGTGGGATGGACCTCGTGGACGTGGACGAGCTCGCGCGCTCGATCCAGGAGCAGGCGCGCCTCGCGATCGACGAGGCCGACCTGGTGCTGGTGGTGGTCGATGCCAAGGCGGGGCTCGGCCCCGGGGACGCAGAGCTGGCCGATCTCGTTCGCCGCTCGGGCAGGCCGACGCTGCTGGCGGCGAACAAGATCGACCGCACGGAGGACGCGCCTCAGGGGGCCGAGCTGCACCGGCTCGGGGTGGGCGACCCGCTGCCCGTCTCGGCCGCCCACGGCCTCGGGACCGGCGACCTGCTCGACGCCGTCGTCGAGAGGCTGCGATCGCTGGCGTCCCCGCTCGAGCCGGAGGACGGCGAGTCACCGGAGCCGCCCCCGCGGATCGCGATCGTCGGGCGGCCCAACGTCGGCAAGTCGTCGCTGCTCAACAAGCTGCTCGGCAGCGAGCGGGTGATCGTCTCCGAACGCGCGGGCACGACCCGGGACCCGGTGGACACCGAGCTCGAGCTCGACGGACGGCTGATCGTGCTGGTGGACACCGCCGGGTTGCGCCGGCGAAGCCGGGTCTCGGGCAGCGTCGACTACTTCTCCCAGATCCGCACCCAACAGGCCGCGGACCGCGCCGACGCGGCGATCGTCGTCTGCGATGCCTCCGAGGGACTCGCGAGCGACGACCTACGCGCCGCCGAGCTGGCGATGAAGGCGGGCTGCGCGACGGTTCTCGCGCTCAACAAGTGGGACATCACCCGGACCGACCTCGACGACGCCAAGGCCCGGGCTGAGCGCAAGCTGCGGCTGCGGCCGCCGGTGCTGACCTGCTCGGCGCTGACCGGCCGGGGGATGGAACGCCTGCTGCGCCAGGCGGTCGAGCTCGCGGACCGATCGGGCTCGCGGATCCCGACCTCCGACCTGAACCGGTTCCTCGCCGACGTCGTCGCGAAGAACGAGCCGCCGCAGCGACGCGGCCGCCGCCTGCGTATCTACTACGGCGCCCAGGTGGAGCGCCGGCCCCCGCGCTTCGCGGTCCAGGTCAACGACCGCAAGCTCCTCAACCGTGACTGGGCCTACTACATGGAGAACCGCCTGCGCGACGCCTACGACCTCGAGGGAGTGCCCCTGGTGATCGACTACGTGCCCAAGTCAGGGCGCCGTGGCAGCGGCGAGGAGAAGGGGAGCGCCCGCCGTTGAGAATGGGCTATAAGGCTCCCGGTGCGCCGCCCCAAGCTTCCCGACGAGTTCTGGTTTCGAATCACCACCCGGTTCCGGGCGGGCGGCTACTGGGTGCGCGAGAAGGCGCAGAAATCGTGGCGCGGACTTCGGGCCGCCGGGGTCTGGGCCGGCGACCACTGGATGCGGCTCTCCCGCGGGGCCCGCTACTCGGCGCTCGGCCTCCTCGTCGTGGCCGTGCTGATCGCGGTCGTCCGTTTCGCCCCGGTGCCCGGCATCCCCTGCCAGGTCTCCGCCGTCAGGGAGTGCGCGCCGAGTGACGGGGCCGTCGCCCTGGTCCCCGCCGACGCCATGCTCTACGCCCACCTGACGCTTGATCAGGGCACCGACCAGTTCTACCGCGCCGAGGCCCTTCCCAGGAGGCTGCCGGGGCTCAGCCTCAACGCCGAGCGCCTGATCTCCTTCGTGCCCACCCCCTCGGGGGCGCAGGTCAGCTTCGGTGGCGACGTCAGGCCCTGGGCCAGCGACGATTTCGCGCTGGAGCTGCTCCCGGGCAAGGGCCGCGCCCTGCCGGCGCTGATCGTCGGCGTCGGCGACCGCGAGGCGGCGAGCGACTTCGTCAGTCTGATCGCCCCGCCGGGCAAGCCCAAGCTCTCCGACCAGGGAGGCGCGGCTCTCAGCGTCTACGGGGGCGGGTTCGCCTCTGCCTTCTCGGGCGACAACCTGATCATCGGCACCGAGAGCGCGGTGCGCGCTTCGCTGCGGGTCGCGGCCGGAGCGCCGGGCCTGGAGGGCTCGAAGGCGGCCTCCTCGCGAGATCAGCTCCCCGACCTCCGCTTCGCCGACCTCTTCCTCTCGCGCACGGGCGTGGAGCGGCTGCTCGCCGGTGGCGGGGCGGGCAGCACCCAGCTGGACACCTTCGTCGACTACGGCGCGACCAGCGGCTTCGCCGTTGCGGCGACGGCGCGCGATGACGGCCTCAAGCTCGAGCTGGTCAGCGATCTCCAGCCGAAGCAGCTCGAGTCCAGCCCCTCCTTCTTCACCGAGCTGCCCGAGTTCGAGCCCGGCCTGGCGGACGACGCCGGGGAGAGGGCGCTCGCCTACGTCGGGGTCGGCGAGCTCGGCCCGACGGTGGCGGGGCTGCTTAAGCGGGCCGGGTCCGGCCAGCCGGGCCTCGTCCGCTCGCTACAGGCGCTTTCGGCCGGTCTCAAGCGCAGCGCCGACGTCGACCCGCTGGCCGACCTGCTTCCGGCGCTGAGCGGGCAGGCGGCCCTGGTCGCCGAGCCCACTGACGGGGTTCCCTTTGCGAGCGTCATCGTCGACGGGGTTGACCAGGAGAAGGCCTCCCAGGCGATCGCCAAGCTCCAGGAGCCGCTGCTGCGGTCCGTGACGCAGTCGGGGCGAGGCCAGATCCCCGCGTTCGAGCAGCAACAGATCGATGGCGTCGCTGTGCGCTCGGTGCAGATCTCACCGAGCGTGGACCTCTCCTACGCGATCTTCGACGACAAGCTGGTGGTCAGCACCGATCCCGCCGGGGTCGCCCAGGTTCGCTCGGGCGGGGGCTCGCTCGCCGATACCCAGGCCTACGAGGTGGCGCGCGACGAGTTGCCGGACGAGGTGGCGGCGATAGTCTTTCTCAACATCCAAGAGCTTCAGGACCGCGCCGAGCTCGCGGGCCTGGCCGAGGACCCGGTGTACGCATCGTTGAGAGAGGACATCTCGGAGTTCGAGGCCCTCGCGCTGGGGGTCACCGGCTCCGATGACCAGTTGAAGACCGAGCTCTTCCTTCCCTACGACTGAGAATCCCGCAGACCAGGAGGCCGCAACCACCTTGACCACCAAGACGCTTTCCGACAACGAGTACCTCTTCACCTCGGAGTCGGTGACGGAGGGCCATCCCGACAAGATCTGCGACCAGATCTCCGACGGGGTTCTCGACGCCGTGATGGCGGTGGACCCCAGCGGAAGGGTGGCCTGCGAGACGCTCGTCAACACGGGCCTGGTCGTCGTCTCGGGCGAGATTTCGACCGAGAACTACGTCGACATCCCGGCGATCGCGAGGGAGACGGTCCGCAAGATCGGATACGACGATCCCAGCTACGGCTTCGACCACAAGGCCTGCGCGGTGCTGACCGCGATCGACGAGCAGTCCTCCGACATCGCTCAGGGCGTGGACAAGGGCCGCGAGCAGCGCGAGGATGGCTCCGACGACGTGATGGACTCGGCCGGCGCGGGCGACCAGGGGATGATGTTCGGCTACGCGAGCCGCGAGACCAAGTCGCTGATGCCGATGCCGATCCAGGTCGCCCACCAGCTCGCCCGCCAGCTCGCGGAGGTCCGCAAGGCCGAGGTGATCGGCTACCTGGGGCCCGACGGCAAGACCCAGGTGACGGTTCGCTACGAGAACGACTGCCCTGTGGAGATCGAGAAGATCCTGATCTCCACCCAGCACCGCGAGGAGGCCGGGATGCAGTTGATCCGCAACGACCTCTGGGAACACGTCGTCGAGCCCGTGCTCAACGCCGAGTACAAGGAGCTGTTCACCGAGAAGGAGCTGCTCGAGAACTTCCTCGTCAACCCGACCGGCAAGTTCGTGATCGGCGGCCCGGTCGGCGACGCCGGCCTCACCGGCCGCAAGATCATCGTCGACACCTACGGCGGTGCCGCCCGCCACGGTGGCGGCGCCTTCTCGGGCAAGGACCCCTCGAAGGTGGATCGCTCCGCAGCGTACGCCGCGCGATACGTCGCCAAGAACGTGGTTGCGGCGGGCCTCGCCGACCGTTGCGAGCTCCAGGTCGCATACGCGATCGGCGTCGCCCACCCGGTCTCGGTGATGGCGCAGACCTTCGGCACAGGCAAGCTCCCCGACGCCGAGATCGCCCGCATCGTCCAGGACAAGTTCGACCTGCGCCCGGCGGCCTTCCGCCGCTACCTGGACCTGCACCGGCCGATCTACCAGAAGACGGCGGCCTACGGCCACTTCGGCCGCAGCGACGATGACTTCACCTGGGAGCGCACCGACCGCGCCGACGACCTCCGCGAGGCCGCCGGGATGGGCTCCAAGGCGGGCGAGACCGCGACGGCGTAGGCGCCCGGGCCGCTTCGCCGGGCCCTACTTGTTCCTTTTCTTCTTCTTCCGCTTGACCTTGACGCTGCGCTGAGCCGGGGTGGCGTCGGCCTGGCCCTGGCCGTCGGTGGCCCTGACCTGGATCGTGTGCTTGCCCGGCTTCAGCTTGAAGGAGGCGGTTGCGGCGCAGGGCTTGAATGCGCCGGCGTCGAGCTTGCACTCGAACGTCGATCCGGGGTCGGTTGACGCCGAGGTGATCGTGACCTTCGCCGTCTTGCTCTTGGTCTTGACGATCTTCTCCGGCCCCTTGGTGATCGCCGTCTCAGGCACGCAGTTGAACTCGTCGGCGCCGATGTCCACGCTCGCGGGCTGATCCTCCGGGCAGTCGCCGTCGAGCTGGCGCGGGTCGCCGTCGATGTCGGTTCGCGCGCCGGGATTGACGATCGTTCCGCCAGCGTCGATCATTGGAGAATCCGCTGCGAGGTGATAGGTGAACGGGTTCGTGAACCCTGGATCGGAAGTAGTCGCGAAGTTGTCGCAGCCCGATCCCGTGACTGGGCCGCGCGAGCCCGCGATAGCGCAGCTCGAGCTGTCGAGATCGACGATTCCCTGGGTGCCGATGATGCTCGAGGTCAGGGTGGCGCTGGCCTCGTCTTGGAGGTGGATCTCCCCGTTTGCGCTGGTGCTGTCGTAGACCGTGACGTTGTCAGCATCGAAGTGGGACCGTCCCAGGCTGCCCGGCTCCTCCGCCCAGATCCCGACGCCGTTGTCCACGATCACGTCGCTGTCGAAGCTGACCGGGGCCCCGGTCCGGTCGAGGTAGACGCCCTTGGCGAAGCCATGAAGGTCGTTGCGGGCGAGCGCTGCGCCGGTCTCCGCGGTGGTCCCGCCCCCACCGCCCGCAGGCTGATGCCCTCGATCGGCGGATCGACCTCCGACGGGCGGACCATGTTGCCGCTGATCTCGGGCTCCATCCCGCGCACGAAGATCCCGGCGCCCGGGCTGGCGCCGTTGCGCGCGTGGGTGATCGCGTTGTCGGAGATGACCGGCTCGATCGAGCCGCCGGAGCCGCCGCCGCCGCCCTCGAGCCTGACGGCGTTGACGAGGTTGTCGAAGCCGTTGCTTGAGATGACGGGCTCGGTGTCCTCGGGGACGCAGACACCGACCTCGTTGACTGCGTCGTCGTCGGTGGGGTCGGAGAAGGCGTTGCCGGTGATCCGCGCGACACCGTTGCCGTTCCCGATCTCGATCAGTGGCTCCTGGCAGTTGGGGGCGCTGCCGGTGGACGGCGAGTTCGACTGGTCGAAGAAGTTGCCGCTGATCGTCGCGGCCCCGATCGTCCGGATGGCGCGAGTGGGCGAGCGGATGTTGAAGCCTCTGATCACGGCGTCATCGCCGGCGAGGATCGCGTTGGAGGTGTCGTCGAGGTCTGCGACCGCGCCATTGTCGATGATCGCGCCGCCGTTGCCGCCGGCGAAGATCTGCTCGTCGTGAACGATGCTGACATCGAGCAGCACCAGGGCCTCGTCGTAGGTTCCTGAGCCCACCAGGACGCGGTCGCCCGAGGCCGACTGGCCGACGGCGTACTCGATCGTTCCGCACGGGCTTGCGCTCGAGGTGCAGACGCCGGCGTCGGTCCCGCCCTGGTCGACGAAGCGGTCAGCAGCAGAGGCCGTTGCCGGCGCGGCAAGCGCCGGCAACGGCGCCGCTGAGGCGAGTCCCACTCTGAGCCCCCTGCCCGTCATCGCCTCCCTCCCTCGGTGCCTATCGGGCCGTTTGGCCGCCGCCCTCGAGGCTCGGGTCATTGCCGACGTGCGTAGCCCGGTCGACGCGCTCGACGACCTGCTCGGGCTGTGAGACGCCGGCGAAGACAAAGTTGTAGTCGTCGCCCGCCGCGGTGTCGAAGTCGACGTTGCCGATCTGCATCAGGCGCTGGTAGACCGACTGCTGGTAGTTGACGTTCTGGACACGCTGCAGGCGCGTCTCCTGGACGTTGCGCGAGACGATCCCCCGCTTGATGTTGAGCCGGCGGTCGGTGATCGTGTACCGAGTCGCGGCCCGCTTGATGAAGCCGACGACGAGCACGATCGCCGTGATCACGGCGAAGATGACCACGGCCGTTGAGGTGCTGTCGATCAGGCTGTAGATCAGTGCGATGCCGGCGGCGATCAGGATGCCGAGGATGTAGAAGCCGAGGATCGCCCGCCAGGAGGGGTGGCCCTCGTAGATGATCTTCTCTCCGGACTGAAGGTCCATCAGGCGCGCAGCATATGGATTATCAGCGGCGCCTGGGACGCTTCTTGAGCTTCAGGCGCTTGACCTTGACCTTGGCGCTGGCCGGGGTCGGGTCGAAGTTGGGCACGGCGTCGGCTGCCCTGATGCGGAAGACGTGCGCCCCCGGCTTCAGCAGATAGGAGCGCGGCGAGACGCAGGCGATGAAGGCGCCCCCGTCGAGGGCGCAATCGAAGTTCGCGGCCGCGTCGTCGGAGCTGAAGGAGAAGCTCGCCCGGAGCTGCCGCTTCTTCGTCTTCAGCTTCGCCTTGGGGGCTGCGGTGATCGTCGTCTGCGGGGCCGTCGCGTCGCCGATGAAGAGCCGCTGCGCGGGAGAGTCATCGATGTTGGCCACGGCGTCCTCGGCCCTGACCTCGAAGCTGTGCGGGCCGTCGGCCAGCGCGCCCGCGGGCTCATGGGTATTTCCCGGGCCGCTGCAGGCGCCGAACGGGCTGGAGTCGATCCGGCACTCGAAGCCGCCCGGCGGCTCGCTGGTGCTGAAGGCGAAGCTCGGCCGCGCGTCAGCCGTGGGGCCGGAGGGGCCGGCGACGATCGTGGTCTGGGGCCTGGTGGCGTCCACGCTGAAGGAGCGGGTCGCCGGGCTCGGGTCGGGGTTGTTGACGGCGTCGTGGGCCACGACCGTGAAGGTGTGGGTGCCGTCGGGCAGCGGAGCCGCGGGGGTATGGGTGCCGGGGCCGCTGCAGGGGGCGAGGATCGCCAAGTCAATCTTGCACTCGAAGCTGCCCGGCGGCTCGGTGGTGCTGAAGCTGAACGTCGGCTGCGGGTTGTTGATCGGGCCGGAGGGGCCGGTGTTGATAGTGGTCTGGGGTGGGGTGCCGTCGACGGTGAAGTTGCGGACGACCGCATCACCGGGTTCCGCGCCCTCTCCCAGCGCCTGCACCGAGAGGCTGTGGGGGCCGTCGGACAGGTGGCCGACGTCATGGGGGCTGGTGCAGCCGGCCTCGAATGTGTTGTCCAGCGAGCACAGGAACGAGGGCGCGCAGGCCCGGCTGGAGGCGAGGCCGAAGATCGGGGAGTCCTTGGTGGCGCCGCCCTCCGCCGGGCCGGAGTTGAACTGGGCCGTCGGCGGCGGGGCCACGAACTCGTCGGAGCCGACGTCGCGCCGGCTGACGCAGTTGTTGTCGCCGTCGACGGCGCGGGGGTCACCGTCGATGTCGAGCGCCCCGGGGGCCGGCGCCGCGGGGTCGCCCTGGTCGATCAGCGGCGAGCTCGCGGAGAGGTGGAAGTTCGTGCCGAAGCCGGGCGCCAGGTCTGTCCGAGCGGTCTCGTTCAGGATGGTGATTCCGACGTCGGGCTGGCCGCTATCGTCGAGGTCGTCGTCGTCGGCAATCGTCGACGGGTCGTAATCGGAGTTGAAGGTGTCGATCGTCGCTGTCTCGCCGTTGTCCGCCCGCAGGGCAAGCGAGAGCGCGGCGCCCTCGATGATCGTGCTGTTCAGCGATACCGTGGAGTCCTCTCCCGTCGAGCTGCTGTCGGCCTCGGCGACGGCGCCGATCGAGTTCGTGCCACCGCCGGCGATCGTGACGTTCGTGGCCGAGATCTCGATCGGGTTGGTGCTGTTGTTGAAGTTCGCGGCCTGGAATCCCCGGGCGTCATCGCGGGCGCCGAGGTCGATCAGGGAGTCGGCGAGGCTGATCGTGCCGGAGTCCGCGCCGGCGCCGATATACGCGTCGATGCTCGTGCGCTGGACATCGAGGTCGACCGCGCTCGTCCTGACGCCGTTCGTCCCCTTAAGCGAGGAGTCCACGATCGAGGCCTGCCCCGTGTCGAAGGCGATGACCGCATCGTTCGCCGGGTCGAGCCCGTTCGGGTCGAGCGCTGGAAGGTTCACTGTCGATCCTGTCAGCGTGGTCCCGCCGCCGAGTGTCACCCCGCGGACGCTGCTGGCACCGATGCCGTCCACCAGCACGTCCTGGGCGACAGTGGCGCCGAGGAGCGAGATCCCGGCGTCGGTCGAGGCCGAGTCGTTGCCGGGAAGCGAGGCGCCCAGGGACTCCACCCGCGTCCCAGCGGGGCCATCGACGTGGAGGGCGGTGACGGCCGAGCTGGTGTCGGAGGGGATGATCGTCGTCACGGAGCGCCCGGCTCCGATCAGCTCGACAGGGTCTGTTCCTGAGCTGTAGGACGGCGTCTCGTCGTAGTCGCCGGGGCCGACGAGGACCCTGTCGGGCCCGGGTTCGGCGGCGGCCTTGTCGAGCGCGTCCTGGATCGAGGTCGCGGTGCTGTCCTCGCAACTGAGGTCGGAGCTGTTGAAGCAGTAGACGACGTCCGCCTGCGCAGCGGCCGGCGCGGCAAGGGCCGCCAGCGTCACGAGCAATGCGAGTGTCTTTCATCCCATCTGCCTTCCCCGGCCGGTGTACCTGTTCGAGGATAATCATCGGCAGGACGACGCGGATCGCTGAGGCCCTGGTGGGTATGCGCCCGTCCGCGCTCGTCCCTAGCCTCGGAGGCGGTGCCGATCGCCAAGGTAGAGCCGCTGCTTACGACCCGCAACGTGCAGGGCCCCTTCGACTACCGCCTCGGCGAGGGGATGGCCGAGGTCGGGGTCGGGAGCGTGCTCGTAGTGCCATTCGGCCGTCGCAGGGTGCTTGGCGTGGTCACGGGCCTCGCCGAGAGCAGCGAGGTTCCCGAGGGGCGGCTCGTCGAGCCGCTCGAGGCGCTCGACGCAGGGGTGCCCCCGGACCTGGTCGCGCTCGGCCTCTGGGCCGGGCGCGAGTACTGCTCGACCCCGGCGCGGGGCCTCGGCCTGGTGATGCCGCCCGGGATCGGGACCAGCGCCGACGCCCGCCGGGTCCGGCCCCTGGTCGAGCTCGAGGTCGAGGCCACCCCGGAGGGGCTGGCCGCGCTGACGGGGGAGGGGCGCCTGGGCTCGAGGCAGCGCGCGGCCCTGCGCGCGCTCGCGGCGGGCCCGCGTGGCGCGCGCTCCCTGGCCGCGGCGGCCGGCGCCGACCGGGCGGCGATCAGGCGGCTCGAGCAGCGCGGGTGGGTGGTGACGCGGGAGGTCGAGCGCCGTCGCGACGCGAGCGCCGCCCGCGTCGGCGCCGTCCCCGACGCCACGGTCGAGCTGACCGAGGCGCAGCGGGTCGCCACCGAGCGCCTCGCCGCCGCCCTCGACTCGGCCTCGGAGGGGAGCGGGGGAACGCAGCCACTATTGCTGCACGGAGTAACCGGATCCGGCAAGACCGAGGTCTACATGGAGGCCGCGCGGATGGCGCTCGAGCGGGGGCGCGGCGCGATCATGCTCGTCCCCGAGATCGCACTGACGCCGCAGACCGTGGGCCGGTTCCGCGAGCGCTTCGGAGACATCGTCGCGCTGCTGCACTCGAAGCTGGCCGCGGGGGCGCGCTACGACGAGTGGCGTCGCCTGCGCTCGGGTGAGGCCCGGATCTGCGTCGGCCCGCGCTCGGCGGTTTTCGCGCCCGTGGCCGACCTCGGCCTGCTCGTGATCGACGAGGAGCACGACTCTTCCTACAAGCAGGAGGGCGACCCCCGCTACGACGCTCGCGAGGTCGCCCTGGAGCGCTGCGCCCGATCCGGCGCCGTGCTGGTCGCCGGGACCGCAACGCCGCGGCCCGAGAGCTGGCGCGGGCTCGAACGGGTCACGCTTCCGGGCCGGGTTGACGGCAGGCGGCTGCCGCCGGTGGACGTCGTGGACATGCGCGGCGAGCGCGGGCCCTTCCACCGCCGCACCCTGGCCGCGTTCGGTGAGGTGACGAAGGCGCGCTCGAAGGCGATCCTGCTGATCAACCGGCGCGGCTGGGCGCCCCACCTCGCCTGCCGCTCCTGCGGGCACGCGTGGGAGTGCGGTGACTGCGACGTCTCGCTCGTGGTCCACGGCGGCGGCGGCGGGCTGCGTTGTCACCACTGCGGCCACTCCGAGGCCGCGCCGCAGGCGTGCCCGGACTGCGGCTCGGCGACGATCGCCCGGGTCGGGGCGGGGACACAGCGGATCGAGGCCGAGCTTGCGGAGCTGCTCGTGCCGCTGCCGGTCTTCCGGCTCGACTCCGACAGCTTGGGTGACGGCGCCCATGCGGGGGAGCTGCTGCGACGCTTCGACCGCGCCGAGTCCGGGGTACTGATCGGGACCCAGATGGTCGCGAAGGGCCACGACTTTCCCGAGGTGACCCTGGGGGTCGTGCTCGATGCCGACGCGACGCTGCGCTTCCCGGACTTCCGCGCAGAGGAGCGGACCTTCGCGCTGATCACCCAGCTCGCCGGGCGCAGCGGAAGGGGGAAGGCCGGGGGAAGGGTGCTGGTGCAGACGCTGGCCCCCGACGCCCCAAGCATTCGCCATGCGGCGCAGCACGACTCGGCCGGCTTCCTGGAGGGCGAGCTCGAGCGGCGCGAGGCGCTCGGCTACCCGCCCTTCTCGCACCTTGTCGAGGTGCTGTTCGCGGCGCGGGAGGAGACGCGCGTGGACGGCGCCGCGGCCCATGTTCGGGAGTTGCTCGCCGAGCGCCTGCCGGACGACGCGGAGCTGCTCGGCCCAGCGCCGCTGTTTCGGCGCCGCAACAGGCATCGCCGGCGCCTCTTGATCAAGGCCGCCAGGCGCGGCGTAACGGTGGACGCCGTGCGCGAGGCGGTGGCCGCGGCGGCTGGCTCGGCGCCCCTCCGCGAGGTCGCCTTTGCGGTGGACGTGGATCCCCAGTAGAGCCGCTTTGCGACCGGGCGGACGGGTCTAGACTCGGGGCCATGAGCGAGGAAACGACCGAGGATCTCGAGCTGGCGATCGATCACGGGCACGCCGGGGACGAGGACGGGCCGATCGAGACCTCGAGCCCTTCCGGGCTCGACGATGAGGCCCTTGCGCGCCGGGAGGCGGTTCTCGCCCAGGTGCTCAAGTTCGGCGACCCGGTGCTTCGCTCGGCCGCCTCGCGCGTGACCGAATTCAGCCCGGAGCTGGCGCACGACGCTGACCGGATGGTCGCGGTGATGCGCGCCGGCATCGGGGTCGGGCTCGCGGCCACCCAGCTGGGGATCCTGAGGCGGATGCTCGTCTTCCAGGCCGGCGGCGACTCGCCCCCCTCGGTGCTCGTCAACCCCGAGATCGAGTGGGCCTCGGGAGGCGATTTGGTCACCGCCGAGGAGGGCTGCCTCAGCCTGCCCGGCGTGATCGTCGAGGTCGAGCGGCCCCTCTTCGTCCGCGTCCGGGCCGCGAACGCGAGCGGCGAGCCGCTCTCGATCGAGGCGTCGGGCCTCGAGGCGCGGGTGATCCAGCACGAGATCGATCATCTCGACGGGGTCCTGATCTTCGACCGCACCGAGCGCGCCCAGCGCAAGGGGGCCCTGAAGGCCCTGCGCGAGGGCGGGACCTACGCTCCGCCGCGCGATGAGCCCGACGACGAGCCCCACACGGGCGAGCAGGCGGGCGACGCCGGCGAGCCCGAGTAGGCGCTCCCGCGCCTTGCGCACCGCCTACCTCGGCACCTCGGAGTTCGCCTCCGCCGTCCTCCGGCGGCTCGCCGACTCGCCCCATCGCCCGGCGCTCGTCGTGGCGCCGCCGGATCGCAAGCGCGGCCGCGGCCGGGCCATGTCGCCGCCTCCCGTCGCCGAGACGGCCCGCGAGCTGGGGCTCGAGCTGCTCCAGAGCGGGGACGTCAATCAGGAAGCGACCGTGGCCCGGATCCGCGAGTCGGGGCCCGAGGCACTCGCCGTCTGCGCCTTCGGGCAGCTGATCCGCGAGCCGCTGCTGAGCGACCACCCGATTCTCAACGTCCATCCCTCGCTGCTGCCCCGCTGGCGCGGCGCAGCGCCGATCGAGCGCGCGATCATGGCCGGCGACGCCGTCACGGGGGTGAGCATCATGCGACTCACCGAGGGGCTTGACTCGGGGCCCGTCGCGCTGGCCGGGGAGGTCCCGATCGGACCGCGTGAGGGATACGCCGGGCTCGCGCCCCAGCTCGCCGAGCTGGGAGGCGAGCTGCTCGTCCGCGGCTTCGATTCGCTGGCGGAGGGCGAGCTCGACTTCGTCGAGCAGGATGATGCGGCGGCGACCTACGCGGAGAAGATCTCCGCGCAGGAAGGTCGCCTCGCCCCCGCCCGCCCCGCGGCCGAGCTCGAGCGAGTGGTGCGCGCCCTCAACCCCCATGTCGGCACCTTCGTCGAGCTCGATGGGGGCGGGCGCCTCGGAATCCGCGCCGCGTCGGCGCTGGCGGAAGGCCCCGAGGCCGGTTCCTTCGCCGAGTCGGACGGGGCGCTGCTGCTCGGCTGCGGGGAGGGGGCGCTCAGCCTCGAGCTCGTGCAGCCGCCCGGTGGCCGTCCGATGCAGGCGCGGGACTTCTTGCGCGGCCACGCACTGCCTTCACGCGCCCTCTGAGGCGCCTGTACGATCGTGTTCGTGGCTGGTGATACAGGCGAAGAGACCCCAGGCGCCGGCGATCAGCCCTCAGCCGACGCCCGGCCCGAGCCCACCCCGGGCGAGGAGGGCGGCCCCGGCCGCCGCCCCGACTGCCCCGGCTGCGGCGAGCCCTGGCTTCGGCCCGCCCAGCTCCCAGGCCGGTTCGTCTGCGTCTACTGCCTGCGGCGCTACGAGCTGGTCTCACAGTGCCCCAATTGCGGCGAGCACCAGACGATCGCCCGGATGAGCCGCACCGAGGACATGCAGTGCCAACACTGCGGCGACTCGATGCTCAGAAGCATCTAGCGGCGCCCATTCGCGGCCGCCTGCTCGCGTACAGTCCTCAGCCTGATGTCGGCTGACGCGCGCCACGAGCTTTTCAGGGGACGCCGGGTGGCGCCCTCGATCCTCTCCTCGGACTTCGCCCGCCTCGGCGAGCAGGTTGCCGAGGTGATGGCAGCCGGCGCGCGGCTGATCCACGTGGACGTGATGGACGGGCACTTCGTCCCGCCAATCACGATCGGGCCGCTGATCGCGGGCGCGATCGCCGACCAGGTGCATGACGCCGGCGGCGCGATCGACGTGCACCTGATGATCGAGCGGCCCGAGAACCAGATCGAGGAGTTCGCCAAGGCCGGCGCCGATTGCATCAGCTTCCACCAGGAGGCGACCCCGCACGCCAACCGCACCCTGTCGGCGATCCGCGAGCTCGGCTGCCTAGCCGGACTCGCCCTCAACCCCGGCACCTCGGTGGATGCCGCCGCCGAGCTGGACGACTCCGTTGACGTGCTGCTCTGCATGACCGTGAACCCTGGCTGGGGTGGCCAGCCGTTCATCGACTCCTCGCCCGGCAAGGTCCAGCGCCTGCGCACCGAGCTGGGCAAGCCCGCGATCGAGGTGGATGGCGGCATCGATCCGTCCACGGCCCTGAGCGTCGCCGACGCCGGCGCCAGCCTGTTCGTGGCCGGCTCGGCCATCTTCGGCGCCGACGAACCCGCAGCGGCCTACGCCGCTATTGCTGCGGCTGCCAAAGCGGACTAGCCGGCGCGTTCAGCACCCCGGCAACCTCCTGCCACCAGGACCGCTCGGCGCTGCTCTCGGCGCGGGCCACCCGGCGGGCGCACCAGTCGGCGAGCTGGCGGCGGCCGCCGATGGCGATCACGCTTTCCCCGCTGATCGCGTAGCGGCCGTCGGCCAGCACCACGAGGGCGCCTCCCGCGTCCCTGCGGGTGCGGAGCCGGCTGACGACGTCGATCCCCTCGAGCATCTGCGGCTTGTTGGCGTCGCCATCAGCGTCCCTGGTCGGGCGGACCTTGAAGATCTGCGGAGAGCTGCGGGGTGCGAGTGCCGGGCGCGGAGGGTCGTCGATCGGCCCGCGGCGCCAGCGCTCGGTCAGCTCGGAGACCTGGTCGCGCGCCTTCGCCCTGACCAGGATGTGCAGTTCATCGCCGGCCTCGATCTCGGTCGATCCGCGCGGGGGGATCGCGGCGCCGCCGCGGACGATGACGTTGACCAGCGCGTCCCTCGGCAGCCCCAGGTCCCGCACGGGGCGGCCGACGATAGCCGCGGCGGGGTCCACCTGGTAGGCGATCACATCGCTGCCCAGGCGGCGGATCGTCCCGCTCTCGACCAGGGGCTTCGGCAGCGCCGGCTCCTTGGTCGTCAGGTGCAGTCGGCGCGCCAGTGGCTCGAAGCTGGCCCCCTGGACCAGGGTCGATGTGACCACCACGAAGAAGATGATGTTGAAGATCTCGCCGCCCTCCTCGATCCCGGCGAGCACCGGGAAGGTGGCGAGCCAGATCGGGATCGCGCCGCGCAGCCCGGCCCAGCCCAGCATCAGGCGTTCGGGCATCGTGAAATGGCCGGGGAAGCTCGCGAGCACGGCGCCGAGCGGCCGGGCGATGAACATGAGCACGGCCGAGATCAGCAGGCCCTTGCCGGCGACGTCCACCAGGCCGCTGGGGAAGACCAGCAGTCCCAGCAGGAAGAAGAGCGAGATCTGGGCGACCCAGCTCAGCCCCTCGTGGAAGGCGACCATCGTGCGGCGCCCGGGTATGGCGCCCGTCCCCAGCAACAGCGCGGCGATGTAGACCGCGAGGAAGCCCGAGCCGTGGACCACCTCGGCGGCGCCGTAGCTGATCGCGGCCGTGGCCA
Organism: Solirubrobacterales bacterium; assembly: GCA_009691195.1. Classification (GTDB taxonomy): domain Bacteria; phylum Actinomycetota; class Thermoleophilia; order Solirubrobacterales; family 70-9; genus SHVA01. The sequence continues at coordinate 68,261 of SHVA01000003.1, forward strand.
TCGAGGCGACGGGGTAGAGGCCGGCGGTCGGGTAGTTGAGGCGCTGGAACGCGCCCCGCGCGAGCAGCCCGATCCCGACGCCCAACACGGCGCCGACGGCGAGCTTGATCCCGAGCTCCCCGGCCATGTCCCAGACTCCGAAGCCCGGCTCCTCGATCCAGGAGATGAAGCCGGTGACCAGCAGCAGCGCGACCGGGTCGTTGAAGCCGGACTCGCCCTCGAGCGTGCGGGCGAGCTTGCGCCGCAGGTTCGACCCCCGCAGCACCGCGAAGATCGCCGCCGAGTCGGTGGCGGCTACGGCGGAGCCGAGGATCAGGCCCTCGAAAGTGGTGAGGTCGAAGAGCCAGGTCGCGGCGAGGCCCGTGACGGCGGCCGTGACCAGCGTGCCGATGGTCGCCAGCGAGATCGCGGTCGGCAGCACCGGGCGGATCTCCTTCCAGCCGGCGGTGAGCCCACCCTCGAACAGGATCAGCACCAGGCCGATGGTGCCGAGGGTGCGGGTCAGCTCGACGTTCTTGAACTCGACCCCGACCGGCCCCTCGGACCCGACGAGCATTCCGAGGCCCAGGAAGAGCAGCAGCCCAGGCACCCTGACGCGGTCGGCCAGCAGCGCGGCGGCGATCCCGGCCGCGAGCAGCGCGCCGGCCACGAGAATCAGCTGTGCGTCCGTCAATTCGCCTCGTCGGCGGCGGCCAGCTGCAACTCCATCTCATCGGTGGAGCCGGGCTTGACCGCGTCCCCTGGGTGGACGTGCGGGCGGCGGTAGATCGCGTAGAGCAGGCCGGAGAGCAGGAGCGCCGCCCCGAGGTAGCCCAGCTCCACCCGCAGGAACTCGTCGGAGATGACCGGGACGAGGGTCCAGAGGATGAAGGCGATCGCGCAGGCGACCCAGCGGGTCGCGGCTCGCCGGGCCTGCCCCTGGGCCAGCGCTGCCTGGTTCAGCGTCGCCGCCGAGAGGTAGAAGCCCATGCCGACGCTGACGATCACCAGGTCGAGGCGCTCGTAGGAGAACTTGTCGCCGAAGGCGACCTGCATCAGCTTCGGCCCCGCGATCAGCATCGCCACCACGGCCAGCGCAGCGAAGCCGGCGATCGCCTGCAGCGTGACCCGCACCGAGGCGCGGAAGTCCTGCCCGTTGTCATCGGAGTTGAGCCGCGTGAGGTGCGGCAGCAGCGCCGTCTGCACGGCCTGGAACAGGAGCAGCGGGGCACGGGCGACCATCAGGATGTTGAAGATGAAGCCGGCGGCCGCGGCCCCCGCGCTCGCTGAGATCAGCAGCGGGCCCGCGTTGAGGAATGTCTGCTCGCTGAGCATGATCAGGAAGACGGCGCCGGCGAAGCCACCCCCGCGCGCGAGGCTGAAGTCCGACTCCGGGGGGGGCCCGTCGTCGGGGTCGCCGCCGGCCGCGGGCGCTGTGGCCTCCGAGCCCCGGGTGAGGAACGCGAACGGCACCACGATCAGGGAGAGGGTGGGAGCCGCGACGATCCCCATCGCCACCACCGACTGACCGCTCGCGATCCCGATCGCGACGGCGAGCGGGAACGCCGTCCGCGCCACCGACTCCGAGATGATCAGCAGCGCGTAGAGGGTCGTCCTGTGGCTCCCGGCGAGGAAGCCCCTGGCGAAGTAGCTGGCGCCGTAGGCCGCCACGGCCCCCAGCCCGATCCAGTAGAGGCTGGTATTGCCGTTGAGCAGGCCGTCCTGGAGCGGGCCCCGCAGCAGCAGCGCCACGGCGATGAACCCGACCGAGACTGCGAACTGGATCGTGGCCGCAACGCGCACCGGGCGCGCGATCGGGATCCCGCCGGCGAGGTGGTCGGAGATCGTTCGCGACAGCAGCTGCTCGACGGGCCGCTGGAGCGTCGAGACGGTGATGAAGACGGCCGACCAGAGGATCGCGATCTCGCCGTACTGGTCCTTGGAGAGCTCGTGGGAGGCGAGCGCGAAGTAGAGGTAGGTGATCAGCCCCGTGATGCCGACCCCGATCGAGAGCAGGCTCGCGCGCCGCCCGTAGTCGGCCGCCTCGCTCGGGCCCTCGGCCTCGGCGGCCTTGTCGGGAACCTGGCTCATCGAATCGACAAGCCTAGGTGGCCGGGTCCTGGGGGAGGGGTACTATCCTGGTTGACTGACCAGTCAATTGGCCGGCAAGAGGTGACGCGAATGCCCGAGATCGGGACCGAACAGGACGCGGCTCATCTGCGCAGGGCGCTGGAGCTTGCGGCCGGCGGCCGCGGCCTGGTCAGCCCCAATCCCCTGGTCGGCGCCGTGCTGGCCCGCGAAGGGTCCACGATCGGGGAGGGCTTCCACGCCGAGCTCGGCGGCCTCCACGCCGAGCGGGCCGCGATCGAGGACGCCCGCTCCCGCGGCGAGTCCACCGAGGGCTCGACAATTTTCGTGACCCTGGAGCCGTGCGCCCACACGGGTCGCCAGCCTCCCTGCACCGAGGCGATCCTCGAGGCCGGCGTCTCGCGCGTCGTCTACGCCTCGGAGGACCCGACCGAGAAGGCATCCGGCCGCGGCCCGGGCATGCTGCGCGACTCCGGCGTGGACGTCGAGTTGGCCAACGGCGCCGAGGCGGCCGCGGCGAGGCTGTTGAACCAGCCCTTCCGCAAGCGCGCCCGCACCGGACGGCCGCTGGTCACCTACAAGGCCGCGATGTCGCTCGACGGCCGGGTCGCGGCGCCCGGCGGCGACTCGCGCTGGATCAGCTCGGCACAGAGCCGCGAGCTCGTCCACCGCTGGCGCGCCGACTGCGACGGCGTCGTGGTCGGCATCGGCACGGCACTGGCCGACGACCCGCTGCTGACGGCGCGGCCCGAGGAGGGCGCGCCCGAGGGCCGCCAGGCGGCGAGGATCGTGTTCGACTCCGAGGCGAGGCTGCCGCTCGACTCAGCCCTGGTCCGCTCCCTCGACGAGGCGCCCCTGCTCGTGATCTGCGGCCAGACCGCGCCGAGCGAGCGCCTCGAGGCGCTGCGCGGCGCCGGCGCCGAGCCGATCGTCGTCCCCGGGCGCGACCGCGCGGCGAGGCTCGGGGCCGCCCTGGACGAGCTGGGCCGCCGCGAGCTCCAGGACCTGCTGCTCGAGGGCGGGCCGGTTCTCGCCGGCGGCTTCATGGACGCCGGCGAGCTCGACGAGCTGCGCCTGTTCGTGGCGCCGCTGCTCGTCGGTGCCAGCGAGGCGCGGGCGGTGCTCGAGGGCACCGGGGCCCCGCGGATCGCCGACGGCGTCAGGCCCCTCTCGGTCGAGCGCGAGCCCGTCGGAGAGGACGAGCTGATCCGTGCGCGGATCAGGGAGTGGTAGGGGAGCCGTGTTCACGGGAATCGTCTCCGAGCTCGGAACCGTCGGCGCCATCGAGGGCGGCGGCGAGGGGGTGCGCCTGCGGATAGAGGCCGCGCTCGCCTCTGAGCTCGAGCGCGGCGACTCGGTGGCCGTTGACGGCGCCTGCCTGACCGCCGCCGAGGTCTCCGGCGGGGCCTTTGAGGCTGACGTGATGAACCAGACCCTGGAGCTGACCACGCTCGGTGGGCTCTCCCAAGGTGACCCCGTCAACCTCGAGCTGGCGCTGCGCGCGAGCGACCGGCTCGGAGGGCACGTCGTCCAGGGCCACGTCGATGGCGTCGGCACGGTGACCTCGATCGCCGGCGACGGCTTCGCCAGGCGGCTGAAGCTCGAGCTGCCCGACGACCTGCTGCCCTACGTCGTCGAGCGCGGCTCGATCGCGATCGCCGGCACGAGCCTCACCGTCTCCGCCCTTGGAGGAAACTGGATCGAGGTCTCGCTGGTACCCGAGACCCTGGGGGGGACGACGCTCGGTGACGCGGCCGAGGGCGACAGGCTCAACGTCGAATGCGACGTCCTGGCGCGCTACGTTCGCCGTCAGGCGTCGGTCATGTCACCCTTGGAGCCCGAAAGCGAGGCCGACTGATGGCAGAGCAAGCCGACAAGCAGAGCGCAGCGCCGGCCAAGCGGTCGGGGGATTCCCCCTTCTCGACGATCGAGGAGGCGATCGAGGACATCCGCCAGGGCAAGATGGTCGTCGTCTGCGACGGCGAGGATCGCGAGAACGAGGGCGACCTGGTTCTGGCGGCGCAGTTCGCGACCCCGGAGGCCGTCAACTTCATGGCCATCCACGCGCGTGGGCTGGTCTGCCTGGCCCTCACCGACGAGCGCTGTGACGAGCTGGGACTCGACCTGATGGCGGCCAAGAACGAGTCGCCGCTGGAGACCGCCTTCACCGTCACGATCGAGGCGGCCGAGGGCGTCACCACGGGAATCTCGGCCCACGACAGGGCGCGCACGATCCAGGCCGCCGTCGATCCGAAAGCCTCGCCCGATGACCTGCGCCAGCCCGGGCACGTGTTCCCGCTGAAGGCGCGGGAGGGTGGTGTCCTGGAGCGGACCGGGCATACCGAGGCCGGCGTCGACCTCGCGCGCCTCGCCGGGCTGATCCCGGCCGGGGTGATCTGCGAGATCATGAACGACGACGGGACCATGGCCCGAGTCCCCGACCTCGTCCCCTACTGCAAGCAGCACGACCTGAAGATGCTCACGGTCACCGACCTGATCGCCTACCGGCGCCGCACCCAGAAGCTGGTCGAGCGAATCGTCTCGACCAAGCTGCCGACCAAGTTCGGGGAGTTCACCGCGGTCGGCTACCGCTCGCTCGTGGACGACAAGCACCACGTCGCCATGGTCAAGGGCGACGTCTCGGGCACCGAGGACGTCCTGGTCCGGGTCCACTCGGAGTGCCTCACCGGCGACGTCTTCCACTCGCTGCGCTGTGACTGCGGCGAGCAGCTCGAGGCGGCGCTGGCGATGATCGAGGACCAGGGGAGCGGAGTGCTCCTCTACCTCTCCCAGGAGGGGCGCGGCATCGGCCTGCTCAACAAGCTGCGGGCCTACAAGCTCCAGGAGGAGGGTATGGACACGGTCGACGCCAACCTCGAGCTCGGCCTGCCCGTGGACCTGCGCGACTACGGCATCGGGGCGCAGATCCTCGGGGACCTCGGCCTCTCGAGCATCCGCATCCTCACCAACAACCCGAAGAAGATCATCGGCCTGGAGGGATACGGGCTCTCGGTCACCGAGCAGGTCCCGATCCGCGCCACCCCCAACCCCCACAACGAGGAGTACCTGGCGACCAAGCGCGATCGGCTCGGCCACGCCCTGCACCATCAGGGGCTGCCCTTCGACGAGGAGCTGATCCACGATGGGCAGCTGAAGGACGCCGAGCGGGAGAGACGCGCCGAGGACGCCGACCGCCCGGAGGGCACGTAGCGTCGTGGCCGATGTCTCCGAGCTCGAGTTCGCCGTCTGCGTCGCGACCTTCTACGAGGACCTCGCCCAGCGCCTCGTCAACGGGGCGGTCGAGGCCTTCGGCGAGGGAGGGGTGGCGCCGACCTCGGTCCACACGTTCGAGATGCCGGGGGCCTTCGAGCTGCCGGCCGCCGCCAACTGGTGCGCCCGCTCCGGCCGGTTCGCCGGGGTCGCCTGCCTCGGGGTCGTGATCCGCGGAGAGACGAATCACTACGACTATGTCTGCGGCGAGGCGGCCAGGGGAATCCAGACGGTGCAGCTCGAGACGGGAGTCCCCTGCGCCTTCGGGGTGATCACCTGCGACACCAGGGAGCAGGCGGTGGCCCGCGCGGGCGGCGACAAGCGCGATAGCGGACGCCATGCCGCCCAGGCCCTCATTGCGATGGCCCGGCTGCGCCCCCGCATCCTGGGCAGCTGAGCCCCGGGCTCCCCGCCCGGCGGGCAAGACGGTAGCCTCGAACGCGGTGGGAGACGTTTCACGCATGCGGCGCCGAGGGGCGCCCGTCCTGATGGGTTGGTCCTCGCCGCTGCGGTGGGGCTGACGGTTGCGGCACGCGCGCCGGGAAGCGGCAAGCACGGTCCTCCGGTGCACGGCGACCCGGTGGAGTCGGCGAGCCCGCTCGACCTGCGCTCGGCCAGCCTCCACCAGTCAACCTGGAGGATCGGGCTCGAGCTGGCGACCGAGGGCGCCTGGAAGGCCGAGGACCTGAGGCCGTGGCGCCCGGGACAGCCTCCGCGGCCGCACCTGTGCCTTGTCTTGCACCAGCGCAAGCGCGAGCCGGTCCTCTGCCTCGTACCGGACGAGGACGGCGGCACCGCCCTCGCGAGGGCGGCTGGGCATGGGCGCTGGAAGCGCCTGCCATCGGCCCGGCTGGAGCGAGCGGGAGACCGGGCGCTGGCGGGTACCTTCGGCTGGAAGCAGGTTGGCCTGGTGCCCGGTGGCCTGCGCTGGCGGCTCGACAGCGACTGGCTGGCCGACGGCTGCGCCTCGCCGCTCGAGAGCTGCCGTGACTACCTGCCCAACGGGGGCCCGGCACGGGCCCGCCTGCGGGAGCCGATGCCGGCCGGCTGCTCGGTTCAGGGGCCGAGCGTCCGCCACCACGGCTCCCGCCGGCGCGCCGGCGTCGGCCTCAGCTTCGACGACGGCCCCAGCACCTACACCCCCGCGATCCTGCGAATCCTGCGCCGCTTCAAGGTACACGCGACCTTTTTCCAGATCGGCTCCCAGGTGGGGGGCGGAACGCGTGGCCTCGAGCGGCGGATACTGCGCTCCGGCAGCGAGCTGGCGGATCATTCGATGCGCCACGAGAGCCTGCCCGGCTACGGATCCATCGCCGAGACCAAGCGCAGGATCGTCCGGGCCAGCGGCTTCCGGCCATGCCTCTTCCGGCCGCCGGGAGGGGCGCTCAGCGGTGCCGAGGTGTCCGCCGCGCGGCGCGCGGGCATGAAGACGATCATCTGGGACGTGGATCCGCGCGACTGGTCCACGCCGGGAACGGGAGCGATCATCGGCAACGTGCTGGGCAACGCGCGCCGCGGCTCCATCATCCTCATGCACGACGGCGGAGGGCCGCGCGGGCAGACGGTGGCCGCCCTGCCGGCGATCCTTCGCGGCCTGCGTCACCGGCACCTGCGGGCGATGACCGTGACCGGCCTGCTGAACGGCCACGTCCGCTGGCACTGAGCGCCGCTACCATCCTCAACTCGATGGCAAAGGTCTGCCACAGCTGCGGCAAGAAGCCCGGCTTCGGGAACTCCCGGAGCCACTCGATGGTCGCCACCAGGCGCCGTTTCGAGCCGAACCTTCAGAAGGTCCGGATCCAGGAGGGCGGCCGCAGCCATCGCGTCTACGTCTGCACGCGCTGCCTGAAGTCGAACAAGGTCACCAAGGCACCGTAGACTCGGGCCGCTTCCCGTGGCCGATCCTTCAATTGAGCGATTCCGCCGCGTCGTCCGGGCCGCGCACGCGCAGCTGGAGGAACGACGCCAGGAGGTCAACGACCTCAACGTGTTCCCGGTCGCCGACGGCGACACCGGGGACAACATGGCGCTGACCCTGAAGGCGGTGATCGACGAGCTCGATCACCTCGACGGACAGGCGGTTGACGAGATCGGCCGCACCGAGCTGGTCAACGCGCTCGCCCGTGCCGCGCTGATGGGCGCGCGCGGCAACTCGGGCGTGATCCTCAGCCAGATCGTCCGCGGCGCCGCCGAGGAGCTCGCCAGCCGTCCCGGCGAGCTGATCGACCCGGTGCTGGTGGCCGCCTCGATGGCGAGGGCCGCCGACGCCGCCTACGACTCGGTTCGCGAGCCCGCCGAGGGGACGATGCTCACCGTCTTCCGGGAGATGGCCCACTCGATCGCCCAGCGGCTCGCGCACATGGACCGGACCCGGCTGGACCCCGACGCATCCCCGGCGGAGCAGGACGCGCTGCTCGCCGGGCTGCTGGAGGAGGTGGTTCGCGACGGGGAGCGGGCCGTGGACCGCACGCCCGAGCAGCTCGAGGTCCTGCGGGAGGCCGGTGTGGTGGACGCCGGCGCCTATGGGCTGGTGGTGATCCTCGCCGGCGTGGTCGCAGGGCTCCGCGACGACTCGGACACTCCCCCCGAGCTCGCCCACCACGCGCCGGCGCGGCAGGCCCGCCCCCACCACGAGGACAGCCGCTACCGCTACTGCACCAACTTCATCGTCACCGGATCCGAGCTCGAGGGCCGCGCCTACGTGCCGCCGCTGGACGAGCTCGGCGACTCGGTCCTTGTTGTCGGCGACGAGGCGACGATCAAGGTCCACGTCCACACCGACGACCCCGAGGCGGCGATGGCCCTCTTCGCCGAGGCCGGTGAGGTCGGCCGGCTCGACGTCGCCGACATGCGCGAGCAGGTCGCCGAGCGAACCGCGCGGCTCGAGGCCGGGCGCTGCGCGATCGTCGCGGTGGTCTCGGGAGCGGGCATGAGGGGCCTCTACGAGGGGATGGGGGCCTACGTCGTCGATGGAGGCGAGACCTTCAACCCGTCGATCTACGACCTGCTGGCGGCGATCCACGAGGTCCCCTCCGAGGAGGTGCTGGTGCTGCCCAACAACCCCAACGTGGTGATGGCGGCCGAGCGCGCCGCCGAGCTGTCGGACAAGCGGGCCCAGGTGGTGGGCTGCACCTCCCAGCAGGCGGGGCTGGTCGCCCTCGCCGAGGCCGCCGCCGACGCGGGGCTCGACGAGAGCGCCGGAAGGCTCGCCGACGCCCTCTCGACGGTTCGGGTCGGCTCGGTCGCCCCGGCGGCCCGTGACGACAAGCGGGGCTGCTTCGTCACCGGCGACGCGGTCGGGTTCATCGAGAACGAGATCGTCGCCTGGGGCGGGGCGGGCTCGACCCTGGCCGAGACCCTCCAGCGGCTGGCGGACGGGGCCGAGATCGTCACCGTGATCGGCGGCCACGCCGCCCCGATCGCGCTCGAGGAGATCGACGCTCCGGAGGGCGTCGAGCTCGAGCTCCACGACGGCGGACAGCCCAACTATTGGTGGTTGCTCGCGGCCCAGTAGCGTGTCAGCCTCCAGCGACCAGACCAAAACAATTGCCCTGCCGGCGGGTTGAAGGGCCCAGAGGGCATGCAGGCCGGAGTGCGCCGGCAGGCTTGGGATTGAAAAACGACCAGGGAGGACGCTTGATGCTGACGAGGGACGGGATCCGGTTGAAGGCACTGCTCGTGGGACTCGCGACGGCGACCGCGCTGCTGTTCGGCGCCGGCTCGGCGATGGCGAAGACCTACTTCCCGACCAGCGTCAACGACCCCATCCCGGATGGCTGCAGGCCCAACAACTGCTCCCTGCGTGAGGCCGTGATCGCGGCCAACTCGACGCCCGGCAAGGACACGATCGTGCTCGAGGCCGGCAGGCGCTACGAGCTCAACATCACGGGCATCGGCGAGGATGCCGCCGCCACCGGGGACCTCGACGTGAGCGCCCCCGTGACCGTCCAGGCGCCCAAGTTCGTCAGCACCAGTAAGGGCCGAAAGCGGGCAAGGCCGGCGACGATCGACGGCAACCACCACGACAGGATCTTCGACCTGGCCTCCCGTCTGACCCTGAACAGGCTGACCCTGCAGGGGGGCGCCACCTCCGCCGGTGAGAACGGCGGGGCCGTCAACGTGGATAGCTCCGCCGGGATCCTCCGGGCCTTCAACAGCAGGCTGCTCAGGAACGACTCCGACAACCACGGAGGCGCCGTCGCGATCGAGTCGGGCGCCCACAGCCACCTCTTCAAGAACGTGAGGATCGCGGAGAATCAGGCCAACTCCGACAGTGGCGCAGTCGACATCTCCCCCGATCCAGGCGCGAAGGTCGACTTCGTCGACAGCAGAATCACCGACAACGAGTCGGGTGGCAACGGTGGCGGCTCGTACACCGACGAGGCTGCGGTCTCCTTCGTGCGCTCCACTCTCAGCGGGAACAGTTCGGTAAACGGCGGCGGCGCCCTGTACCGGAGCGGCGGCACGGTCACGGTCAACCGCTCCACGATCGCCGGCAACACCACGCCGGCGAGCGGCGGCGGCATCTGGGCGCACAACGCAACCACGGTCGTGCTCAACTCGACAATCTCCGGCAACAGCGCCGGTGTCGGAGGCGGGATCCGGGTCAACTCAAACCTCACGGTCACCGACTCAACCATCGCCGACAACCGGGCGACCGGGAGCGGCGGCGGTATCGTCGCCGGCGGCGCCAGCTCGGCCGCCAGCCTCAACGGGGTCACGATCGCCAACAACCTCGCCGACTCCGACAACGCCGGAGGCGGGCTTGGAGGCGGGCTCTACCAGGCCGCCGGAGACACGATCAGCTCGAAGAACTCGATCGTCGGCCTCAATCAGGTCGGTACCCCGATGGCGACGGGGCAGGATTGCTACAACGAGGCGGCCGACTTCGACTCTCAGGGCCACAACCTGATCGGGGACATCGGGGGCTGCACGGGCTTCGACGCCACCGGCGACCTGGTCGGCGGCAACCTCAATCTGGGGAACCTCGCCAAGAACGGTGGCCCCACCAAGACCATCGCCCTGCTCGGCGGCTCGCGCGCGATCAACCGCGCGGGCGGCGACGCTCCGGCCAAGGACCAGCGCGGCGTCAAGCGCGGTGGCAAGCCGGACATAGGGGCCTACGAACTGGTGAAGAAGTAGTCCCCGGAGGGGGAGCGGCTACCAGCCCTCGGTGCCGGGCTCTCCCTTGAAGGGCCCCTCGATCTCGGCGGTTATCCAGCCGCCGTAGAAGCCGCCGGCCTGGGGGCGGACCGGCTCCTGGTCGAGGTAGCAGGCCTGCACCCGGCCCGGGTAGAAGGAGACGTGGCCGGCCAGCGCCTCGAAGCCCTCGCTGGGCCCGGGGTAGTGCCAGGCGGCTCGCTCCGCGCGGTCACCGCCGGCCTCGAGGTTGAAGTACTCGGCGCGGCCCTTCCACTCGCAGACGCTATGGCCGCCGCCGTGCTCGACCAGGGCATCGCCATCGACGTCCTCCATGGGGATGTAGATCGTGGGCGGGCTGGAGGTCTCGAGCACGCGAAGCGCGCGCTCGCTCTCGGCGATCACCTGGCCGCCGAGCAGCACCCTGACGCGGCGGTCGCAGGGCTCGATCCGGGGCGGGCGAGGGTAGTCCCAGACCGACTCGCGCGGGCGCTCCGGGGCGGTGGCGTCGGGCGTGTCCGGCATCTCCCAAAGCGTAGAGCGGCGGTGGCATCGGCCCGCACGCCTAGCCTTGTGGCGTGGAAGCTGCCGCGGCACCGGCTGAGCCCGGAGGGGAGGACTACGTGCCGCGAGCCGTCGGCGGCGGCGCCGAGCTGAGCCGGGAAGAGCTGCTCGAGGCGCCCGTCCACTGGTCGCGCCCGAGCCTGCTCGAGGCCCCCATCACGGCTCTGCGCGGCGTGGGGCCGAAGCTCTCGCAGGCGGCGGCGGGGCTCGGCCTGGAGACGGTCGGCGACGTGCTCCGGCACCTCCCGCGCGAGCACCGCGATGCCGCCGAGGTCAGCCTGCTGGGCGACCTGCGGATCGGGGAGGAGGCGACCGTGCTCGTCGAGGTGCGCCACGCGCACTCCTTCCGGGCCCGCGGGCGCAGGCTGACGATCGTCGAGGCCGTGATCGTGGACGCCAGCGGCGTCGGCAAGGCCGTTTGGTTCAACCGCGCCTGGCTCGCCGACCGGCTCACGCCCGGCACCCGGGTCCTGCTGCGGGGCAAGCTCGACAAGCGCGGCTTCACGGTCTCCCAGCACGAGCTGCTCGGCGAGGAGGCCGAGGACGGCGAGGGGGGACCGCGAGCCGCGGCGGGGTTTCCCGGGGCCGTTGCTCCCCCCGGACTCCACACGACCGGGATCGTGCCCATCCATCCCGCCGGTGAGGGCGTCAACGCGCAGCGGCTGCGCGAATGGGCGTGGCAGGCCGCAGGGCTGGCCCCCCACGCCCCCGAGCCGCTGCCGGCGAGCCTGCGGGCGAGGATGCGCCTTCCCGGCGCCGCCGACGCCCTTGTCGGCGCCCACTTCCCCGAGTCCGCCGCCCGGGCCGCAGAGGCCCGCCGGCGGCTGGCCTTCGAGGAGCTGCTGCTCTACCAGGCGTCGCTGGCGTCTCGCCGCGCGGCCAGGCGCTCGGCCAAGCCCGCGCCCCGGCTCGACACCGGCGCCGGTGGGGCCGTCGAGCGATGGCTGGCGACGCTGCCATTCGAGTTCACCTCCGACCAGCGCAACGCGATCTCGGAGATCGACGCGGACCTCTCCCAGGAGCAGCCGATGCAGCGCCTGCTGATGGGGGAGGTGGGGTCGGGGAAGACGGTTGTGGCGCTGGAGGCGATGCTTCGCGCCGTCGAAAACGGCCATCAGGCCGCGCTGATGGCGCCGACAGAGACCCTCGCCGAGCAGCACCTCCGAACGCTCCAGTCGCTGCTGGCAGAGACCGCGCCCCCGATGGCGCTGCTCACCTCGGCCCTCGGGAGGGCCCGCCGCTCCGAGCTGCTGGGACATCTGGCGAGCGGGCAGATGGGCCTGGTGGTCGGCACCCACGCCCTGATCGAGGACGACGTCCGCTTCGCCTCGCTGGCCGTCGCCGTGATCGACGAGCAGCATCGCTTCGGAGTCCGGCAGCGCGCGGCGCTCGACGCAAAGGGCCCCGAGGGCCGGGCGCCGCACGTCCTCCACATGAGCGCGACGCCGATCCCGCGAACGCTCTCGCTGACGGCCTACGGCGACCTCGACGCGACCGCGCTTCACGAGCTCCCGGCGGGCCGCCGTCCCGTCCGCACCTGGGCGGTCGCCGAAGATCGCCGTGCGGGCGCCTACGACTTCCTGCGCGAGCGGCTGCGCGAGGGCCGCCAGGCCTACGTCGTCTGCCCGCTGGTCAACGAGTCCGTCGAGCTCGAGTCCAGGGCGGCCGAGGCAGAGGCCAAGCGCCTGGCCGCCACCGAGCTGCGTGAGTTCGAGGTCGGGCTCGTCCACGGGCAGATGCCCTCGGAGCGCAAGCTCGAGGCGATGGGGCGCTTCACCGCGGGGGGGACCGACGTCCTCGTCGCCACCAGCGTGATCGAGGTGGGCATCGACGTGCCGAACGCGACCGTGATCGTGATCGAGGGCGCCGAGCGCTACGGCCTCTCCCAGCTCCACCAGCTCCGGGGGCGCGTCGGCCGCGGAGAGCACGAGTCGTCCTGCATCCTGTTCTCGGATGCCGGCTCGGAGGCCGCCGGCGCCCGGCTTGAGGCGATCGTCGGCGAGAGCGACGGCTTCAGGCTGGCGGAGATCGATCTCTCGCTGCGTGGGGAGGGGGAGGTCCTCGGCACCCGCCAGCATGGCCTCCCTCGCTTCCGGGCGGCCAGCCTGCCAGAGGACGCCCTGCTCCTGGTCGAGGCCCGCAGCCGCTTGACGGAGCTGCTGCGATCGCACGGGTCCCTGGATGACCCCGGCCTCGGCCCCCTGATGTCCGAGGCCCGGCGCCGCTTCGGCGACGAGCGCCGGGACGGGATCGCGGCGTAAGGAGGTGGCCGGGCTGCGAGTGGCCGGCGGCGAGCTTCGAGGTAGGACCCTGCGGGCGCCCCGGGGCGCCGGCGAGCTCAGGCCCACCACGGCGCGGGCCCGCGAGGCGATCTTCTCGATTCTCGGCGACGTCTCCGGCCTCAGGGTGCTCGACCTCTTCTGTGGGACCGGCGCGCTCGGGATCGAGGCGATCTCCCGCGGCGCCGCCTCGGCCGTCCTCGTCGATTCCGACGCTCGGCCCGCGCGTGCCAACGTCGATGCGCTGGGCCTCGGCGGGCGCGTCGAGGCCGTCCGCTCCGATGCCGCGCGCTACCTCTCGGGGGCCGAGCCCGGGTGCTTCGACCTGATCCTCTGCGACCCGCCCTATAGTCTCGCCGACCGCCTTGCAGGCACACTCGACCCACTCATACGAGCAGCGCTGGCGCCGGACGGTCGCGTCGTGACCGAGGCCTCACCCGAGCGGCGCCTGGCCGTCTCCCTGCCCGTGCTGCGAGAGCGGCGCTACGGCGACACGCTGATCACGATCCACGGCGGCGGCGCCAATGGCTGAGGGCAAGCCCTCCGTCGCGGTCTGCCCGGGCAGCTACGACCCGGTCACCAACGGACACCTCGACATCATCGGGCGGGCGTCGAACGTCTTCGACCGCGTCGTCGTCGGGGTGGTCGAGCAGCCGGTGCGAAAGCAGAAGACCCTGTTCACCGCTGAGGAGCGGCAGGGCTTCCTGCGCGACGCCACGACGGAGTTGGCCAACGTCGAGATCGAGATCTTCAGCAACCTGCTGGTCGAGTTCGCGCGCGACCAGGGCGCCCCGGTCGTGGTCAAGGGCCTGCGCGCGATCTCCGACTTCGAGTACGAGTTCGAGATGAACCAGCTCAACCGCAAGCTCGCCGCCGATGTGGAGAGCATGTACATCTTCGCCTCGGCCAACTACAGCTTCCTCTCCTCGACGGGGGTCAAGGAGATGGCGACCTTCGGCGGCGACGTCTCCGACCTCGTGCCGAAGCCGGTCGCGGCCGCGCTGACCGAGCGACTCGCCCGCTAGCCTAAGCCTCAACCCATGCCTGAGGGCTGGGCAGGAGCTTGCAGGACCACGGCGAAATGCGGTGAATATCGGCACCACGGCTGACGGCGCGTAAGCTTTAGGCCGCCTCCACATGGACGTACTCGTACTCATAGACAAGCTCGATGACCTGGTCCACAACGCGCGGCCGGTGCCGCTGACCGACCAGGTCCGCGTCGATCGCGAGGAGATCTACGACCTCCTCGATCAGATGCGCGCCACGATTCCCGAGGAGATCAAGCAGGCCCGGTGGATCGTCAAGGAGCGCCAGGAGATGCTGGCCGAGGCCAAGCGCGAGGCCGAGCGGATCGTCAAGGAGGCCCGCGAGCAGCAGACTCGCCTTGTCGCCAACGAGGAGATCACGCGGCAGGCCGAGCGGGCCGCCGAGGAGATCGTCGAGGAGGCGCGCGAGCGCGAGCGGGAGATTCGCCTCGGTGCGGAGGACTACGCCGACGACATCCTCAACACGCTCGAGGTCAACCTTCAGAAGTTCCTCCAGGCAGTGCAGCGCGGCCGGGATCGCCTCCAGGGCCGCGACCAGGAATTCTCAGAGATCGGCTAGGGCCCCGGCCGAGTCGCCGAGCTTCGGCTCCAGGTGCCGCGCGAGGAGCGCTTCAGGGTGCTGGTCGCGGCCAACCTCTGCGCGGTGGTGGCGCGTGAGCTGCGGGCGGGGGAGGCGCCCATGCGGGAGGACCTCACCCTCTTCAACGAGCTGCTCGGCATGGAGGGAGGCGAGCCGCCGCCGGACCCCGAGCGGCTCCGGGAGGCGGTTGGCGAGGCCGAGCTGGCGGCTCGGCTCCGTGCCGGCGAGCTCGACGATCGCCTCGAGGAGCTGGGCGGGCGGCTGGCCGCGCACGTCCGGCGAAAGCTGGAGGTCGCGCGCCCAGGCTACGACTCCGCATGGGCTTGACGCCGCCGGGACGCCCCGGGTAGCTTGTGCCGATGGCGGGCGGGATTCGATTGAGGTGGGTGGCGGTTGCGGTCTGCGCGCTGGCGCTCGCGGCGGCCTCGAGCGCCTGGGCAGCCGACGGCGACGGCTTCGACGACGCCACCGCCGACAACTGCGTCCCGCTGAAGGGATCGCGCGAGGGCTGCCCCATGGCGGATCTTGTCGCCAAGGTGTGGCCGAGGCCAGCCAGCGTCAGGTCGGGCCACAACTCGAGCCTGATCACCAGCATCCGCAACGATGGTCCCGACGCAGCGCCCCGCGTCGAGTTGCTGGTGGGCCTGCCGGGCAACGTCACCGTCAAGTCGAAGCCCAAGGGCTGCAAGGGCGCGTCGAGCCTGCGCTGCAAGGTGGGTGGGATCCCCGCCGGCGCCAGGCGCCAGCTCAAGATCGTGCTCGAGGCCGGCTCTCCCGGCACCGCCACGACCGGCGTCAGCGCCTTCAGCGCGGTCCTCAACGAGTCGGCTCTGGCGGCCGATGGCGCCGCCGACCCCAACAAGAAGAACAGCCAGGGCAGCGTGACCCTTCAGATCCGCTCCTAGGGAAGGCCTCGGCTCAGTCGCTCGGGCTGGAGCCCAGGGTGAAGGTGTGGAGCCCGCCGATCCGCGGCGACCGTTCTCGGCGCCGAGCGTCCTCGTCATCCCCGGCAGGCCCGCCTTGGAGGCCGAGTATGCGACCTGGCCCGAGAGCCCGCGGAGAGCCGCTCCGTAGCTCAGAGATCGGTCTCGTGCTCGCCGGCACGACCGGGGTCCGTCTTCTCGTAGAAGCGCTCCAGCATCGCCAGGGTCTCCTCGGGGTCGGCGCAGGTGTAGGCGTTCCAGGCCTCGGTGCGGAGCTGCTGGTCGAGCGGTTGGCCGATCACGTCGAGGATGGTCTGCTTGGCTGAGCGCACCGCCCGCTGGGAGTTGCGCAGGATCTGGCGGGCCACGGTCTCGGCCTCCTTCATCAGGCTCTCGTGCGGAACGACCTTGGAGACCAGGTTCCACTCCAGCGCCTGGCGGGCGTCGATCGGCCCGGCGGTGAGCAGCATGTGGGAGGCGACCGCGACGCCGCCGGCGTTGACCAGCCGCACCAGTCCGCCGTCGCCGTGATGAAAGCCGCGGCGAGCCTCGAAGGAGCCGAACATCGCCCGGGCTGGCGTTCGCCATGATCGGCGGGATGTACTCCTTCAGGTCGGCGCCGGAGCAGAAGGCCTCACCGGCGCCGGTCAGGATCGCGACGTCCACCGCGTCGTCCTCGGCGAAGTCGGCCCAGACGGCGATCATCGCGCGATGGACCTCCGGGTTGATGGCGTTCCGCGCCTCGGGGCGGTTGATGGTCATGTGGGCTATCCGGTCCCGCTTCTCGTAGAGGACCGGGCCGTCTCCCGAGGGCGGCGGCCCCGGCCGCTCGGGGTTGTGGTGTGCGTTGACCATCTCTGCTCCTTCGGTCGCCGGGCTGCGAGGGGATCGTACGCGGGGGCTGCGGTTGACCCCAGCCCCGCGACGCCCTAGCGTGGCCACACCGGGGAGTCTCGACTCCGAAGTTTTCGAATAGGCATGAAAGGAAACTTATGCAACGCATTCTTTCGAAGCTCAGCTTCGCAAACGTCATCTCGCTGATCGCGCTGTTCGTCGCGCTCGGTGGGGCGGCGTACGCGGGCACCCAGATCAAGCCCAATTCGCTCGGCGGCAAGCAGATCAACGAGGCAAAGCTGGCCCCCGTCTGCCCCAAGAACGCCAAGCAGCGGACCGTCGACGTCTGCTTCACCGGGCACAAGGCGGCCCAGGACTGGGACGTCGCGGAGCGCGACTGCGCCTCGCGCAAGCTGCGGATGCCATCCATCGCCGAGGCCCTGCTGGTTACCAACAAGGTCACCTCGGGCTACATCTGGACCGACGAGTTCACGGTTTCGCCGAACGAGCGGATGATCGTGCGAACCGACGACTCGGGGTTCTCGAGGATTGCGACGATCGTAAAGACCACGCCGCACACCTATCGCTGCGTCTCGACGCCCAGGTAGAGACGACGAGGACGGAGGGCCCGCCCGGCAGCGCGGGGCGGGCCCTCAGCCGTAGCTGGCGCGGATGACCGCGAGGTCGTCGGCTCGCCAGGTCACCTCTCCGCCGCACCACTGAGCCAGCTCCTCGGCGGTATCGGGGAAGTCCGTCGCGAGGTCGATCGGGGTGACCTGGGGCTCCGCCTTGACCACGTCGCCGATCACCAGCGCGCGTGAGTGCTCGCGCACGCGGCGGAAGAGGAGCTGCTTCTGGTCGTCGGTGAGGTGGTGGATCGACAGCACCGCGATCACCAGGTCCCAGGGGCCGTCGGGGAGGGGGTCCTCCATGCGCGCCAGCTGGATGTCGTCGTACTCCTCGCGCAGGCGAAAGACCATCTCCGAGTTCGAGTCCAGGCCGACCACCCAAGCATCCGGGTGGGCCGCGAGCAGGTGCCGGGTGGTCTCGCCGGTGCCGATCCCCAGCTCCAGCACGCGGTCCGGCGCGAACGGGACCGCCTTGACCGCCTCCTCCTGGAGCTCGTCGAAGCGCGGCACCTCGGCCCGGATCGTCTCCAGGTAGGTGTCCGGGTTCCAGTGGAACCGGGCGCTCACGCTAATCTCGATCGAGGGTCGCCACGGGCGGCCGTCCATCGTATTCGCACCCGACCCGCGGGCAGGTGATCGCTTGAAGGCCCAACCAGGCATCGTCGACCTCGAGCGGCTCGCGCTCCCCTCCGGCGGGGCCGCGACGCTCGAATTCACGGCTGAGCCGAGCCCGATCACCGTCGGCAACGAGGCCTACGCGGCGCCCGACGAGCGCCCGCCCGCGCGGCTCGACGTCTCTCGCACCAGCTCCGGCTACGCCCTCCGCCTGAGGTTCGCCTCCCGCCTGGTCGGCCCCTGCGTGCGCTGCCTGGAGCCGGCCGAGGCGGGGTTCGAGATCGACGCTCGGGAGGTCGACCAGCCCGGCTCCGATGACGAGGAGCTGCTCAGCCCCTACGTAGGCGATGGCAGCCTCGACGCCGGCCGCTGGCTCCAGGACGCGATCGTCCTGGAGATGCCCGCACAGCCGGTCTGCCGCCCCGACTGCGCCGGGCTCTGCGTCGTCTGCGGCGAGCCCCTCAACGACGCCGATCCCGAAGCACACCGTCACGGCGAGGCCGGGGATCCGCGGATGGCCAAGCTCCGGGACCTGAAGCTGGAGTAGCCGCGTGCCGCGAGGCCATGCGGCTACCATGCAGCGCCTATGGCGGTTCCCAAGCAAAGGACTTCCCGCGCCAGGCGTGACAAGCGCCGCGCCCAGCACAAGGCGCCCAAGGCCCGGACCAACGAGTGCCCGCGCTGCCACAGTCCCAGGCTGCCGCACCGCGTCTGCCCGACCTGCGGTACCTACGCGGGCCGTGAGGTCATCAGCCATGAGGTCGCCGAAGCACCCCGGGCAGAGCCGGAGCAGTAGTTGAGCCAAGCCGAGCGCCCGGGTATTGCCCCGGTGGCGCTCGACGGACACGGCGCCGACGGTGGGGTCGAAGCCATCGCCGAGGGCGCTCGCATCGCCGCCGAGGCGGGTGTACCGGTACGCGTCTACGGCCCCTCGGGAACGCCGACGTCCCCCGGCGTCGAGCTGGTCGAGTGCGACGAGTGGATCGCCAACGAGGAGGAGCCGGTCGTCGCGGTGCGGGCCAAGAGCGAGGCCTCCGTTGTCAGGGCTGCCGCCGACGTCGCGGCCGGTCGCGCCTCGGCCCTGGTCAGCGCGGGCTCGACCGGCGCGACGATGACCGCGGCGCTGTTCGCGCTGAAGCGGATCCAGGGAGTCCACCGGCCGGCGCTCGCCGCCCAGGTCCCCGTGCCCGGCGGTGACGGCGCCTCGGTCCTGTTCCTCGACTCGGGCGCGAACTCGGACGTTCGCCCTCAGCACCTCGTCCAGTTCGCCTTTCTCGGCTCGAGCTTCAGCGAGGCGGTTCTCGGGGTCCAGCGGCCGCGGGTGGCGCTGCTGTCGGTCGGCGAGGAGCCGAAGAAGGGGAGCGCCGCCGTGATCGAGGCCCACGAGGCCCTGGCGGAGGCCGAGGGGCTCGACTTCATCGGCAACGTCGAGGGCCGCGACCTGCTCACCGGCGCCGCCGACGTGGTCGTCACCGACGGGTTCACCGGCAACGTGACGCTGAAGACGCTGGAAGGCACCGCCAGGGCGGTGGCCGACGCCGTGCGCTCCGCCTCGAGGTCCGGGCCGCGGGCGGCGGCGGGCGGCCTGCTGCTGCGTCGGGCGCTGGGGGGCCTGCGGCGGGAGCTGGATCCCAACGAGGTCGGCGGCGCGATCCTGCTCGGCCTCAGGGGCATTGCCGTGGTCGCGCACGGCAGCTCCAGCCCCACCGGGATCGCCAACGCGGTCCTGCTCGCAGACCGCGCTGGTCGCGAGCGGGCGGTGGATCGCACCGCCGATCTGCTCTCGCGCTCGGGCGCCACCCGCGAGGCGCTGCGCGAGTCGGAATAATGGCTGCCATGGAACGAGAAGAAGTGATGAAGCTCGTATGTGACCACCTCGTGGCCGAGCTCGGCGTCAGCGCCGACAAGATTGCCCCGGAGACCCGGTTCAAGGAGGACCTGGACGCCGACTCGCTCGACCTCTACGAGCTCGTGATGGAGCTCGAGGATCGCTATCAGATCCGGGTCAGCGAGGAGGAGGCCGCGGGCATCGAGACCGTCGGCGACGCGGTGGACTTCGTCTGCCAGCGGGTGCCGGCGGGCAGTTGAGCGGATCGCGCAGCTGAGTGGCTGAGGCCGGCGCCACCGCGACGCTGAAGGGGCTGCTCGGGCGGCTGCCCGACGAGCTCTCGAGCCGGGCGCTCTCCCACTCCTCCTGGGTCGAGCAGCGCGGCGACGCCTACGGGCGGCTTGCCTTCCTCGGTGACAGCGTCCTCGGCCTCGCGGTCGCCTCCGAGCTCTACCGGCGCTTCCCCGAGGCCGACATCGGCGAGCTGACCAAGGTCCACAATCAGGCGGTCAGCGGCCGCGCCTGTGCCGAGGTCGCCCGCGACATGGGCCTTCCCGAGCTGCTCGAGACGCGCGCGCCGACCGACGGCACGGGGCTCTCGGCCGACACCCTGGTTGCGTCCGAGCGCACGCTTGCGTCGGTGACCGAGGCGGTGATCGGCGCCTGTTACCTCGAGCACGGCTTCGAGCCGACGGCCGAGGCCGTGATCGAGGCCTTCGAGCCCGAGGTCGAGCGCGCCACGGAGTCGAAGCTGGACTTCAAGTCCGAGCTGCAGGAGTGGCTTGCCCGCAGCGGGGTGACCGTAAGCTACGACGTGGTCAGCGAGGACGGCCCCCCGCACGAGCGGCGCTTCGACGTCAAGGCGACGGTGCAGGGAGACGACGTCGGCGTAGGCTCGGGACGCAGCAAGAAGGAGGCCGAGCAGGCCGCCGCCGAGAGGGCGCTCGAGCAGCTCAAGCGCTGAGCCGTCCGGGCTGCCCGCGAATCTAAGACGCTCAAGTCATGTACCTGAAGGCGCTCAATCTCAAGGGGTTCAAATCGTTCCCCGACCGAACCCGGCTCAACTTCTCGCCGGGCGTCAGCGTGATCGTCGGCCCGAACGGCTGCGGCAAATCGAACATCACCGACGCCGTTCTCTGGGCACTCGGGGAGCAGAGCCCGTTGGCGGTCCGCGGGCAGACTATGCAGGACGTGATCTTCGCCGGCGGAAAGGGGCAGTCCGCGCGTCGCTTCGCCGAGGTCGAGGTCGTGATCGACAACTCCGAGGGCCGCGCCAACAGCGAGTTCTCCGAGATCTCCGTCACCCGCCGCATCGAGCGCGGCGGCGAGGGCGAGTACCGGCTCAACGGAGCACGCTGCCGGCTCTCCGACGTGCTCGAGGCGCTTTCGGACACCAACCTCGGCCGTGAGATGCACTCCGTGATCAGCCAGGGCCGGGTCGAGCAGATCATCAACTCCAAGCCGAGAGACCGCCGCCTGCTGATCGAGGAGGCCGCCGGCCTCGGCAAGCACCGCAAGCGCCGACGCCGGGCGCAGCTGAAACTGGATCGCACGGCTGAGAACCTCGACCGCGCTGTTGATGTCGAACGCGAGGCGCGCTCGCGGCTTCGCCCGCTCAAGCGCCAGGCCGAGGCGGCCGAGAGGCACGCCCGGATGAGCACCCAGGAGGATGAGCTGAGTGCGGAGCTGGTGGCGAGCGAGCTGCTGGAGGCCCAGAGCGCGCTGTCGGAGGCCGAGAAGGGGCTCGTAACTGTGCGCAAGCGGCGCGACGGGATCGACGCCAAGCTCAGTGAGGTACGGGAGAAGCGCCGGCTGATCGAGGAGCGGATCGCCACGGGCGATGCCGCACGCCGCCGCCGCGCCGAGCAGCTCGCCGAGGGACGGGCCGCGATTGAGCGCCTTCGTGCCCGCGCGGAGACGATCGAGATGGCCGAGCGTGAGCTTCGCGCCGGCCTGGGTGAGCGCCAGCTGCGCCTGGTCGAGCTCGGCGAGGAGCTCGGCACCGAGAGCGACGCCGCGGCGCGCGTGACCGAGCTGGAGGCCGAGCTGGCCGAGCTCGATCGCGGCGTGAGCGCCGAGGGCGGCCCGTTGGCCAAGCTGCGAGCGGCCGCCGAAGCCGCCGAGGTCCGGCGCGCCGAGTTGGAAGCGAAGCTGAAGCCGGCGGCCGAGGCCGCCGAGGAGGCGCTCGCCGCGGTCACCCGCGCCGAGCGCGCGAAGGAGCTTGCTCGCGTCGAGGCCGAGAAGGCAGCCCAGCGCCGCGCCGCGCTCGCCGGCGAGCTCGCCGCGGTGGAGGCGCGCCTCGCCGCCGCCGTTGCGGCCGAGGGTTCCGGCGAGACCGTCCTCTCCGGGCTGGTGGAGGCGGCGCCCGGGCTGGAGCTGGCCCTGTCGGCCGCACTGGGCGAGCGCCTCCGCGCGATCCTGGTCTCCAACCTCGCAGAGGGCGTCGCGCGTCTGCGGGCTGTGGAGGGAGCCTCTCGCGCGCTTCTGGACTCCGGGCCCGAGGGCGACGGCGAGGCCCAGCCGCCGGTCGAGGGGGCGCGGGCGCTGCTCGAGCTGACCGATGCCCAGGAGGGCGCCCGCTCCGCTCTGCGCCGGCTGCTCGCCGATACCTGGCTCGTGGACGACCTCGATGAGCTGCCCGCGGACTTCCGCGGCGTGGCCGTGACGATCAAGGGCGAGTGCTACGACGGCCGCATCGGCGAGCTGCGGCGGGTGCCCCGCGAGGCCGAGGACGCGGGGCTGGCTGCGCGCTCGGCCCGCGAGGAGCTCGCCCTCCGGGTGGCCAAGCGCGAGGAGACCCAGCTTCGCGCGACCCGCGACCTCGAGCGTGCCGAGGAGACCCTCACCGCCGCCCGCGGCGAGCTCGAGGAGGGCGAGGGCGCGATGCGCTCCAGCCGCCGTGAGCTGGACCAGGCCGCTGAGGAGGCGAGCCGCGCTGCCTGGCTGGCCGAGCGCCGCGCCGAGAGCGGAGCGGGGGAGGGACCTGAGGCGCTGAAGCGGGCGCAGCTCGAGGCCGAGCTCAGCGCCGAGCGGCGCCACGCCGAGGCCGCTGAGCGCGCGAAGGTCGTCCACGAGGCTGACCGCGACCGCCTCAAGAAGCGGATCGAGCTCGAGCGTGAGACTCTCCCGGCGCTGGCCCGGATCCGCGCCGCGCTGTTCACGCTCGCGGATCGTCTCTCCCAGCGAAGCGGAGCCGGCCGTGGCGATGGCGAGGCGGCGGGCGACGACATCGCGACGGAGTTGCGGGAGTGCTCGGAGCGGGAGTTCGGCCTCCAGGCGGAGTTCCGGGACGCGAGCGAGCAGCTCACGGCCGCCGAGGTCGAGGGCTCCCAGCTCCGCGACCGCCGCGACGAGGCCGCGACGGAGCTGGAGCGGATCGCCAAGAGCCTCGATCGTGAGCTCGGCCCGGCCGAGGCAGCCTTGGCCGAGGAGGGCAGGCGTGAGGTCGAGCTCAAGCTCGAGCGGTTGCTGCGCCGGCGCGAGCAGATCGGCCCCGTCAACCCCCTGGCCGAGCGGGAGTGCGCCGAGGCCCGCGAGCACGCCGACGAGCTCAAGCTCCAGCGCGAGGACCTCGAGCGCGCGATCTCCGAGCTCCGCTCCTTGATCCGGCGCGCCGACAAGGAGATCGCCGCGGCCTTCGAAGAGACCTTCGAGGCCACGGCCCGCAACTTCGAGGAGATGGTCTCCGAGCTATTCCCCGGTGGCCGCGGGAGGCTGCGGCGGATGGAGATCGGGCCGAAGCCCGTCGAGCAGAGCTTCGCCGCGCAGGGCTCGGCTGAAGCGGCGTCGGAGGACGCCTGTGGCGAGGACGGGGACGACGACCAGGACGGCCACGGCAGTGAGGTCGGGGTCGAGATCGAGGTGACGCCGGCGGGCAAGTCGATGCGCCGTCTGAGCCTGCTGTCGGGCGGCGAGAAGTCGCTGGTGGCGCTGGCCTTCGTCTTCTCGGTGCTGCTCGCGAGGCCATGCCCGTTTTACATCCTCGACGAGGTCGAGGCTGCCCTCGACGACATCAACCTCGACCGCTTCCTGCGCCTGGTCCGCCGCTTCGCCGCGCGTTCGCAGTTCATCGTCGTGACCCACCAGAAGCGCACGATGGACGCAGCCGACGTCCTCTACGGCGTCAGCATGGCCGGCGACGGCATCACCAAGGTGGTCTCGCGCAAGCTCCCGCCCGATCAGACCGAGCTCGCCGGAGACGCCGGCCCGGCCGTCGCCGAGGCCGCCTGAGCGTCAAGCGGGGTTCCTGACCCGGCTACGCTCCCGCGTCCATGGCGGCGGACTGGAGCAAGGCATTCGACCTCGGTGAGGGCTCCGGGGACGCGGCCGTCCCAGAGCCGGAGGAGAAGGCAGCGGGGTTGTTCGGCCGCCTGCGGGAGGGCCTCTCACGCAGCCGCCAGGCGCTCGGCGCCGAGCTGGGGGCGAGCTTCAGCGGCCCGATCGACGAGGGCACCTGGGAGCAGCTCGAGGAGGCGCTGATCCTGGCCGACGTCGGCGCGCCGACCACCGCCGAGGTGGTGCAGCGGCTCGAGGACGAGGCCGAGGCGGGGGGGATCTCGGGAGGCGACGAGCTCCGCGAGCGCCTGATGGAGGTGCTGGCCGAGGTCGCCTCGCCCGAGCAGGCCTCAGCGCGGATCGACCTCCGCAGCAGGCCGGCGGTGCTGATGGTCGTCGGCGTCAACGGCACCGGCAAGACCACGACGATCGGCAAGCTCTCCTGGCACCTGCAGAAGGATCTCGGGCTCGACGTGATCGTGGCGGCGGCCGACACCTACCGCGCGGCGGCCGTCGAGCAGCTCGCCGAGTGGGCCGAGCGCTCGGGTTGCCAGATCGTCCGGGGAACGCAGGGCGGGGACCCGGGAGCGGTCGCCTACGACGCGATCGCGGCGGCCACGGCGCGGGGCGCGGACGTCGTCATCTGCGATACGGCGGGAAGGCTGCACACGCAGGACGACCTGATGGGGGAGCTGGCCAAGGTGCGGCGGGTGATCGCGGGGCAGCTCGAGGGGGCGCCGCACGAGACGCTGGTCGTGATCGACGCCACCACCGGGCAGAACGGGGTGCGTCAGGCAAAGGCGTTCGCCGAGACCGCCGAGGTCACAGGGGCGGTTCTGACCAAGCTCGACGGCAGCGCCAAGGGCGGCGTTGCCCTTGCGATCGGCCGCGAGCTGGGCATCCCGGTGAAGCTGATCGGGGTCGGCGAGAGCCTCGAGGACCTGCGCCCGTTCGACGCCGAGGAGTTCGCGCGCGCCCTGGTCGCGGAGTGACGCCGCTCACCAGGCGCGGGCGAGATTGGCCCTGGCCGTGGTCTCGACCGGGTCGTCGAAGGCCGGGTCAGGTGGGGGCACCAGGGTCTGGCCGTCGGCGCTGACCCCGGCCAGCACCCGCTCGCTCGCCTGCTCGGCATCACCACGTGGCCCGTGGCGTCGAGCAGCTCGGCGTCGGCGCCCTCAACCTTGGCGCCGACCGCGGCGATGCGGCCGTCCTCGATCAGGACGGATCCCTCGGCGAGTTCGCCGACGGCGTCGTCGACCGATAGGACATATCCCCCTTGGATCAGCAGTCGCTCGGACGCCTGGTGGTCCCCGTCCTCGGGATCCCCTAGACGAGCTGCTCGGCAGCGTAGCGGCCGAGGGACTCGCGCAGCCACTCGGGCACCGGCGTCTTCTCGCGGCTGCGGGTGTCGATGCAGACGTGCCGCAGGGTGCCGTGGACAAGCAGCTCGTCGTCGCGAACGGCGTCGATCTCGGTGCTGATGCTGGTGTTGCCGATCTGCGTCACGGTCGCCCGCAGCTCGATCACGTCGTCGAAGCCGGCCGGTGCCAGGAAGCGAAGGTTGGTCTCGGCGACGACCGCCTCGACCCCGCGTTCGACGACCTCCTGCCAGGGGCAGCCGGCCGCGCGCCAGAGCTCGGTGATGGCGACGTCGAAGTAGAGGAGGTAGTTGGCATTGAAGACGATCCCCTGCGGATCGCACTCGCCGAAGCGGACGCGGAGCTCGTGTGTGAAGGGCGGCGGCAAGGCGGTGCAGACTAGTCCGACGAAGCCGCGGACGGCCCTCCGCCGAGCCCCGCGGCCTCGAGGGCGCGGTCCGAAACCCCGAAATCCTCGTAGCGAACGAGCAACCCGTCCCGGAAGCTTGCGATGGCGCCCGTCGGGATGTCGGTCTCGACGCCGCTTCCCCGGCCACGGACCCGGATCGTCCCGATCAACAGGCAGCGGTCGCCGAGGTCAGGGACGTCGGTGCAGTCGGGCTCGAAGAGCTCGAAGCTCTCGGCGCTGTCCTTCCAGAACGCACGCATCCCCTCGTGGCCCCTGTATCCGCCCTCGACGGCTGAGCGCAGCGGCTCGAACTCGATCTCGGGGTCGCAGCCGCGCAGACCCTCCTCCATATCGCCCCGGCGAAAGGCGTCCATCCCGCGAAGGAAGGCATCGATGTTCTGCTGGGACACCGCAGGCAAGCTATCGGTCGAAGGGCCCGCCCGCGACTAAGCTGGATGCGATGTTCGACCAGCTCTCAGAGCGCCTCCAGGGAGTGCTCGGCGAGATCCGATCGCGCGGCAAGCTCTCGGAGGACGACCTCAAGAAGGCCCTCCGTGAGGTGCGGCTGGCCCTGCTCGAGGCCGACGTCAACTTCAAGCTCGTCAAGGACTTCACCGAGTCGCTGCGCGAGCGGCTCGCGGGCGAGGACATCGACGACGCCCTCAACCCCGGCCAGCACGTGGTCAAGGCCGTCAACGATGAGCTGACGGCTTTGATGGGCGGCGCCGGCAGGGATCTCGCGTTTGCCCCGAGCGGCACCACGGTGATCCTGATGGCCGGCCTCCAAGGGTCCGGAAAGACGACCGCGACGGCCAAGCTCGGGCGGCTGCTCGCCCAGCAGGGCAAGGACGTCGCCCTGGCGGCGTGTGATCTGCAGCGGCCCGCGGCGGTGGAGCAGCTTCGCAAGATGGGCGCCCAGGCGGGCGTCCACGTCTACTCCAAGGACGAGACCACCGATGCGGTCGAGGTCGCGGGGTGGGCGCGCGACGAGGCCGCGCGGGAGCACCGCGACGTGCTGATCGTCGATACCGCGGGGCGGCTCCACGTGGACGAGGACCTGATGGACGAGCTGGCCCGGATCCGCAAGCGGGTCAAGCCCCACGACGTGCTCCTCGTCCTCGATGCGATGACCGGCCAGGACGCCGTCAACGTCGCTGAGTCGTTTGCGGACGTCGCGGAGTTCGACGGCGTCGTGATCACCAAGCTCGACGGTGACGCGCGCGGCGGCGCCGCGCTCTCGGTCAGGGCGGTGACCGGCAAGCCGATCATCTACGCCTCGACCGGCGAGCGGATCGAGCAGCTCGAGCGCTTCCACCCGGACCGGATGGCGAGCCGCATCCTCGGGATGGGCGACGTGATGTCGTTGATCGAGAAGACCCAGGACGAGTTCAGCGCCGACCAGGCCGCCGACCTCGAGCAGAAGATCCGCAAGCAGCAGTTCACGCTCGAGGACTTCCTCTCGCAGATGCAGCAGGTCCGCAAGATGGGGCCGCTCGGGAACCTGCTCGGGATGCTCCCTGGCGGAGGCAACGCCATGAAGCAGATGGGCAACGTCGACGAGCGCGAGCTCGACCGGATCGAGGCGATCATCCTTTCGATGACGCCCCACGAGCGGGCGCATCCTGAGGAGATCAACGGCTCGCGGCGCAAGCGCATCGCCGTCGGCTCGGGCACGACGGTTCAGGCCGTCAACAAGCTGACCAAGCAGTTCGGCCAGATGCGCAAGCTGATGAAGCAGATGGTCGAGGGCAAGATGCCCGACCCGCAGCAGCTGATGAAGGGGATGAAGTAGCTAGCCGGAAAGACGTGCGACCCGCGTTGGTCTGATTCCCGCTGTATCGGCGCTCAGGGGCTCCAGGTTTGGACCTGGAGGCCGGATTGCGGCGCTGCCCGCGCCGATCGGGCTGCGTCCCGCTAACCTGACCGCCTCATGTCAGTCCGAATCAGATTGAGGCGCGTGGGCGCCAAGAAGAACCCGATCTGGCGGGTCGTGGTGGCTGACCAGCGCTCCCCGCGCGACGGTCGCACGATCGAGACGATCGGCCAGTACAACCCGCAGACGGAGCCCTCGCTGATCAAGATCGACGAGGAGCGCGCCAAGCACTGGCTCGACAGGGGCGCACAGCCCTCGCCCACGGTCGCGACCCTTCTTCGGACCAAGGGCATCGACGCCACCGGCAGCTAGCGACGGCTGCGACCGATGCGCGAGCTGCTCGAGTTCTTGGCGCGCGCTCTCGTTGAGAATCCCGATGAGGTCCGAGTCACCGAGGTGATCGAGGATGACGGTGAGGTCGTGTTCGAGCTCGAGGTCGCCGAGGACGACCTCGGCCGGGTGATCGGACGTGGCGGGCGCGTCGCCAACGCCCTGCGTTCGGTGATCAAGGCTGCTGCTACCCGCGCCGAGGTCCGGGCCGCGGTCGAGATCCTGGACTGAGCGTCAGGCTCGAAGGCGTGCGCCTAGACGTCTTCACGCTGTTCCCGGAGCATTTCGACTGGTTCGTGACCCAGCGGCACATCAGCAACGCGCTGGCGGCCGGCTCCGAGATCAACCTCGTCAACTACAGGGACTCGACCCCTCTCAGCGGGGGGCAGGTCGATGACGCTCCATACGGCGGGGGCGCCGGCATGGTGATGAGGGTGGACGCCGTTGACGCCGCGCTCGAGGACGCCTACGGCGCCGAGCGTGCCGGACGCCGGATCGTCGCCCTGACCGCCTCGGGCCGCCCGTTTGACGAGGCGCTGGCGGTGGAGTTCTCGCGGGAGCCCGAGCTGACGCTGCTCTGTGGCCGCTACGAGGGCTTCGACGAGCGTGTGGTCGAGAACCTGGCCACCGAGGCGGTCTCGATCGGCCGCTTCGTGCTCGCGGGCGGCGAGTTGGCCGCGATGGTGATCGCCGACGCGGTGATGCGAAAGCTCTCGGGCTCCCTCGGCGACGCCGAGAGCGCCGTCGAGGAGTCCTTCAGCGAGGCGCTGGGGGGGGCGCCCGAGTACCCGCACTACACGCGCCCCGCCGACTATCGCGGCTGGGGCGTCCCGGACGTGCTGCTCTCGGGCGATCACGCCAAGGTGAGGGAGTGGCGCCTCGCTCGCAGCCGCGAGCGGGCGCGTTGACCCTTCGCTTAGTTCTTCTTGGCTACCATTGACCGCCGCGCGGGCCATCGGCATCGCGCTTTTTTCACGTAGGGACCACGACACTCAGCAGACCATGAGCACCGTCATCGACAGCCTCGAGCAGCGGGCGATCAAGCCCAGACCGCGTTTCGACGCGGGCGACCGCGTGCGCGTCCACTTCCAGGTCGTCGAGGGAACCCGAAAGCGGACCCAGCTCTTCGAGGGGATCGTGCTCAAGCGCCAGGGCAGCGGCGCGCGCGAGACCTTCACCGTGCGCAAGCAGTCGTTCGGCGTCGGCGTCGAGCGGACCTTCCCCCTGCACTCGCCCAAGATCGAGAAGCTCGAGATCGCGGCTCGCGGCGATGTGCGCCGCGCCAAGCTCTACTACCTGCGCGACAAGGTCGGCAAGCAGGCCCGGGTTGCCGAGCGTCGCTGGGGCATCGAGGACGACCTGCTCGGCGGAACCGAGGAGCCGGAGGCCGTCGACGCCGAGGGGGTCAGCCTCGAGGAGGCCTCGCCCGAGGCCCCCGAGCAGCCCGAAGCCGACTCGGAGGAGACTCCGGAGCCGGAGGCCGATAAGGCGCCCGAGGCCGAGGCCGAGGAGAAGCCGGAGCCCGAGCAGGCGCAGGAGCCTGAGGCGGAGGCCGAGAAGGCCGACTCCAAAAAGGCCACAGACTGAAGGTCCCAAAGCCGCAGACCACTCAGGGCGCTCTCGTCGAGCTCGTCGTGATCGTCGCCCTGGCCCTGGGCCTGGCGCTTGGCATCCAGGCATTCATCGTCAAGCCGTACCAGATCCCCTCCGAGTCAATGGAGCCGACGCTGGACGTCGGCCAGCGGGTTCTGGTCAGCCGCTTCCTCTACCGCTTCACCGATCCCGAGATCGGCGACATCGTCGTCTTCCATCCGCCGCGCGGCGCCGAGTCGGGCAACCAGTGCGGCGCCCCCCGCCAGGCCGGCGAGGCCTGCGCCGAGCCGACCCCCGAGGAGGCCAAGGTCAACTTCATCAAGCGGGTCGTCGCCGGCCCGGGGGACAGGCTTCGAATAGAGGACGGACACCCGGTGGTTAACGGCGTCAAGGCACAGGAGGACTTCATCACCCCCTGCAAGCCGGGCGGTGAGTGCAACCTCCCGCAGGAGATCACCATCCCGCCCGATCATTACTTCATGATGGGTGACAACCGTGGGGAGAGCGACGACAGCCGCTTCTGGGGACCCGTCCCAAAAGACTGGATCATCGGCGAGGCCTTCGCCACCTACTGGCCACCCGACAGAGTCGGGATCTTCTAGCTCGAGCAGCCCGCGGAAGCGTAAGGGGAAGCGGAAGATGACCGCCGCCCGCCTGTTCCGCTTCGACCGCTCCTTCGACAGCCGCTTCGTCGCGGGCGTTGACGAGGCCGGCCGCGGCTCGCTCGCGGGGCCACTGGTCGCTGCTGGGGTGTTGCTCGACCTCGAGCGGATCGGGACCCGGGAGCGGCGGGCGCTGGCTCGCCTCGACGACTCCAAGCAGAAGACCGAGGAGGAGCGCGAGGAGCTCTACCCGAGCGTGATCCGCGCAGCCGCGCGGGTCTCGATCGCCGTCCGCTCAGTCCGGGCGATCGACACCCGGGGCCTCCACGTCTCCAACCTCGGCGCGCTCGCCGACTGCCTGCAGGCCGTCGGCGCCGACAGGGGCGCCGTCTGCCTCGTCGACGGTTTCCGGCTTCCGGACTGCGAGCTCGAGCACACCGCCGTCGTCCAAGGCGACGCTCGCAGCGCGGCGATCGCCGCCGCTTCGGTGATAGCGAAGGTGACCCGGGACCGCTACATGCACCGCGCCGACACGATCTACCCGGGCTGGGACTTCGCCGGCAACGTCGGCTACTCGACCCCGGCTCACCGAGAGGCGATCCTTGCCAACGGCGTCTGCCCGCTGCACCGCCGCTCGTTCGCCTCGGTCGCCTACAGCCAGCTGGAGCTTGGCGGGGAAGCGAATGGGGAGCCGAACCGCGACGAGCTTGCCGCCTAGCGCGAAGCGATCCGTCTCGTGGGGTGTTTGAGCGCCCATGACCAAGCTTTCGATTGCACTCTTTTCTCTCGCCCTGGTCCTGGCGGCCCTCACCGCTCCGCGGGCTTCAGCCAGCGTCGACTGCGAGCACAGCGCAGCCGCGGGCGGAGACCTGAACGTCTACCCCTACGTCGACCGTAGGGTCGACGACCTTGACTTCGCCGATGCCACGGTCCGCAGGGATGGCGATGGGCTAGTGGTTCACAGCGGCTTCGAGCCCGCCGACTGCACGGGGCCCGATGCGACGCTGGCCAACACGGCGGCGGTCAGGTTCCACCAGAACGGGCTTTCGTTCTCGATCTTGGCGCTGTCAGGCGGGCCGCTGTCGGGGGGTCCGCCCGAGACGGACGGCAGCCACGAGGTCGAGGTGGTCTTCATCGCCCGCCGGAGCTCGCTTGCTTACGGCGAGATCCTGGGTACGCCCGGCGTCGACGTCTGGTCGCTTGGGAGGCGCAACGGCGTCGCCGGCGCCAGTCTCTCGCCGGCGCGGCCCGAGGAGTTCGACGTCAAGCTACGTCGGTCCCGGCAAGCCGATCGTCTATCTGGCCACCGGCCCTGGCGATGACATCGTTCGTGCCTCCGGGGATGGAAGCGCGGCCCCGATGAAGGCGCTCTCCATACTTCAGGGAGGACCCGGAGACGACGATCTCGAGGGTGGTCGAGCAGGCGACTACGTGCTCGGCGGCCGTGGGGACGATCGTGTGTCGGGCTCTGCGGGGCGTGACATCGTCAAGGGTTCGACGGGCCGGGATCTGATCGTTGGCGGCCCGGGGGGAGACACGGTCTCGGCCAATGACGGCGTGCGCGACATCGTGCGCTGTGGGCCGGGCCGGGACAAGGCCGTGCTGGACGCGCGGGATCGTGCTCGCGGCTGCGAGCACATCGAGCGCCGCTAGAAAGCACCCCTGATGTGCTCGTAGTCGGCGACCCGGTCGCCGTCGTAGGTGACGCCCACGACATCGAAGCGGTAGCCGGAGGCGCGGGGGCGGCTCGGGGTCGAGTACAGCCACTCCCTGGCGAGGCGGCGCAGCCTGGCGGCCTTGCGGCGGTCCACCGCGTGGGCCGGGCGCTCCGGGCCCGCTCGGCCCCCGAGGCGCCCGGCCTTGACCTCGACGAAGACGAGGGTGGTGCCGTCGAGAACGATCAGGTCGATCTCCCCGGACCGGGAGCGGGCGTTGGTCACGACGGTCCGCCAGCCGTCGCGCTCGAGGCGGGAGCGCACGAGCCTCTCCGCCGCGGCGCCCAGTCTGAGCCTGGCATGGGTCATCGGCGCGAGCGTAGGCTCGCCCCCCAGCCGCGGGGCGCGGAGATCGTCACGGAAGCGGCACGGACCCGTCGCACTTGGCGGGCCACGCGCGGGGTGGGCGCTTCTACGGTCGCAGGGTGCTCGCAGTTGCCAGAACGCTGACCCTGATCGGGGTCGAGGCCGAGCCGGTCCACGTCGAGCTCGACGTCGCCAGCGGGCTGCCGGCCTTCGCGATCGTCGGGCTTCCGGGCGCCGCGGTGCGCGAGTCGCGCGAGCGGGTCCGGGCCGCGTTCACCAACTCGGGCTTCGACTTCCCGCTGCGGCGGATCACGGCGAACCTCGCCCCGGCCGACCTGCCCAAGGCGGGGCCCGGCTTCGACCTCGCGATCGCTGCCGCGCTGCTGGCCGCGTCGGGGCAGATGCCGGCCCACGCCCTCGATCGCCACCCACTTGCCGGTGAGCTGGCCCTGGACGGGTCGATCCGACCGGTCGCGGGCGCGCTGGCGATGGCCGAGCGCGCGCGCCGCTGGGGCATGCGGGGCGTCGTGGTGGCCCCCGAGGACGCCCGGGAGGCGGCGCTGGTGGACGGGCTGGAGGTGCTCTGCCTCGATCACCTCGCGAAGCTGCCGGAGCTCGGGGAGGGTGGGCTGCCCGGACCGCCCGAGGGGGGCTCCGCGAGGGTCGTCACGGAGGACCTCCCCGACCTCGCGGACCTGCGTGGCCAGCCGGTGCTTCGCCGCAACCTGGAGATAGCCGCAGCGGGAGGCCACAGCATGCTGATGCTGGGGCCACCGGGCGCGGGAAAGACGCTGGCCGCGCGAAGGCTGCCGTCGCTGCTGCCGCCGCTTCCCGAGGACGAGGCCCTCGAGGTGGCACGGATCGCGAGCGTCTGTGGTAACGGCCATGATCCTGGGACCTACGGGCGGCGGCCCTACCGGGCGCCCCACCACACGATCTCAGCGGCGGCGCTGATCGGCGGCGGCAGGCCGCCGCACCCCGGAGAGATCACGCGGGCCCACCGCGGGGTCCTGTTCCTCGACGAGCTGGGCGAGTTCCGCCGCGACGCGCTCGAGGCGCTGCGGGAGCCGCTCGAGGCCGGGCGGGTGACGATCGCGCGCGGCGGGCGGGCGGTCGAGATGCCGTGCCGCTTCATGCTCGTCGCCGCGTCGAACCCGTGCCCCTGCGGGCGCGGCCCCGACTCGGGCGAGTGCAGCTGCAACCCGCAGGCCGTCAGCCGCTACCGCGGCAAGCTCAGCGGGGCGCTGAGCGACCGTATCGACACCGTGATCTGGCTCGAGCGACCGTCGGCCGACGCCCTCGCCGCGGCCGAGCCGGAGGAGGGCTCGGCCGCGGCCCGCGCCCGCGTGATCGCCGCCCGAGAGCGCCAGGCGCAGAGGCTGGGCGCCGATCGCTGCAACGCCGAGATGACCGCGGCCGAGGTCTCGCGGCACTGCGCCCTCGACGGGGCGGGGGAGGGGATGCTTCGCGACGGCCACGAGCGGCTCGCGCTCAGCGGTCGCGGTTGGGATCGCAGCCTCCGCGTGGCACGGACGATCGCCGACCTCGCGGGCAGCGCGTCGATCGAGGAGGACCACGTCGCCCAGGCCCTGAACGCGCGCAGACCGCGGGAGGAGCTGTGAGCCTCGAGCCGGCCGCCTGCGACAGGTGCCTTCGGCGCGCCTGGCTGGTCGGCAGCCTCGCCGGACACATCGAGCGGGCGACCGCGGACTCCCCGGGTAAGCGCTCGCCCGAGCTGCTCGCGCTTCCCAACCGGGAGCTGGCGAAGGCCCTCGACCGCCGCGACGGAGAGATGCTGGCGGCTCGCGCGTCCTCGCTGAATACCCTGGGGCTGCGAGGGCGGGTCTCCGAGGGTGGCGGTTGGGCGTGCTGTCGCCACGACCCGCGCTATCCCGAGGGACTGCGGGGTTGGGACCAGGCGCCGGCGGTCCTGTTCGCGAGGGGCAAGGTCTCGCTCCTTGAGCGGCTGCGTCCCGGCGGCTGCGTCACAGTCGTCGGCGCCCGCCGCGCCAGCTCCCATGGCCGGGGCGTCGCGACCGAGCTGGGCCGGGAACTCGCCGCTGCCGGCCTCGTGGTGATCAGCGGCATGGCCCTCGGGGTCGACTCCTGCGCGCACGCCGGCGCCCTCGAGGCGGGAGGGGCGACGGTGGCGGTGCTCGGGAGCGGGCCCGACGTGCCCCATCCCGCCAGCAAGAGGAGGCTCTGGCGGCGCCTGGGAGAGGAGGGGCTGGTGCTGTCGGAGCTGCCGCCGGGTCAGACCCCGCGGCGCTGGACCTTTCCCGCGCGCAACCGGATCATGGCCGCCCTCGCGGCGATCACGGTGGTGGTCGAGGCGCGCTGCCGCTCGGGGTCCCTGATCACCGCATCGATGGCACAGGACCTCGGCCGCGAGGTCGGCGCCGTCCCGGGGGCGGTGGGCAGCTCGGGATCCGAGGGGACCAACTCGCTGCTGCGCGACGGAGCGCAGGTGATTCGGGGCGCCCAGGATGTGCTCGACTCGCTGCTCGGCCCCGGGGCGCCGCGCCTCGAGCGCAGCGGCGCCTCGCTGGAGCCGGCCCTGGCCCGCGTCCTCGACCTCGTGGACGGTGGCTGCTCGAGCGCCGACGCGGTCGCGCGGGAGGGACGGCTCGCTGCGGCCGAGGTGGCCGGCGCGCTGACCCGGCTCGAGCTGCTCGGCTTCGTGCGCTCGGGATCAGGCGGCGGCTATGAGCGGACGCAGCTCACCGCCCCCGCCGCCTGACCGGCGCGTCGGATCACTCATCTAGCCTGGGGCGGGTGGCCGATCCCTCCCGCACTCCGGTCGTCCTCTCAATCGCCGGATCGGACTCCGGAGGCGGCGCCGGGATCCAGGCCGACCTCAAGGCCCTCGCCCGCAGCGGGGTCCATGGGACGACCGCGATAGTCGCGCTCACGGCCCAGAATACGGTTGGGGTGACGGCCGTTCACGCTGTCCCCCCGGAGATGATCGTCGCCCAGGTGCGCGCCGTCGCCGAGGACATCGGCATCGACGCGGTCAAGACGGGCATGCTCGGCGACGCCGACACGATCGACGCGGTGCTCGAGGCGCTGGGTCACACGGGCTCGGCGCCGCTGGTGGTGGACCCGGTGATGGTCGCCGAGAGCGGCTCGGTGCTGCTCGAGCCGGCGGCGAGGACGGCGCTGATCGAGCGGATACTGCCGCTCGCCGCCGTGGCCACCCCGAACCTGCCCGAGGCGCGTGAGCTGAGCGGGCTCGGGCCCGAGGCGAGTGCCGAGGAGCTGGCGCGAGCGGTGCGAGCACTCGGGCCCGCAGCGGTCGTGGTCACCGGCGGCCACGGCGACGACGGAGCCGACCTCTTCTTCGACGGCGAGACGCTCGAGGCGATCCCGGGCCCGCGCCATCCGGCCGGCGCCTCGCACGGCTCCGGGTGCACCCACTCGGCTGCGCTTGCGGCGCAGCTCGCGCTCGGGCGCCCTCCGTTGGAGGCCGCGCGGCAGGCCCGGCGGCTCGCTGCAGAGGCGGTCGGTAGCGGGCTTCGCGACCTCGGCGCCGGCCCTGGTCCGGTCGATGCGCTCGGCATCGCGGAGGGCCGAGGCCGAGCCGGCGACGGCCGTCGGGAATAATCAATGCCATGAAGCTTCTGCGGATGAGCCCGGGACACGGCGACGTCCTGCTTGCGGAGGGCGATCCGAGCCTGCAAGCGGACGAGGAGCGGCTGGTCGAGGAGTTCCGCCGCCAGCTCGACCTCGGCATGTGGGCGGCCGTGCCGAGTACCGGTAACGACGGTCGCCGCGAGGCGACGATGGTCCGCGACTTCTCCGAGGTCCCCGAGGGGGCCGACCGGGTGATCTTCTTTCCCCAGGCAGCCGGGGGATGAGCGCCCGCTCAGTCAGGGCCCGGCGTGAGCTGCGCGCCGAGGGCCGTGCGCGCGAGCTGCTGCTCGAGGTGGCCGGCGCCGAGGCCGACGCCATGTACAGGGAGCTGGGATTCCTCGCCGTGGACGGGAGCGACGACGGCTACGGCTACCTGATCTACCCGCAGCGGCCGATCGTCGCCTACGACGCGGCCTCCGGCGAGCTACTGAGCGAGTACTGCGTCCTCTTTCGGGAGGGCGAGGTGCCCGCGAAGGGCGAGCGGCTGCCCGACGCGGATGACGTTCTTGCGAAGTGGATGGCCCTGAGCGGGGACGAGCGGGGCCTGATCCAGGACGCCAACATGGACCCCCCGGGCCGCCAGCTCGACCCGGAGATGGTCCGGCGTGACCTGAAGGCGCTGGAGCGCTGGCGGCGAACCGTTTCATCGCAGCCGGCCCCGGAGTCGGCCCCGGCACGCGAGAGGAGACCGCTGTGAGCAAGACAAAGACCGACACGAGGGCCAGGAGCAGGGTCGTATTCGATGGGCCCGAGCGGTCCTTCGCGCGCGCCTACATGAAGGGGATCGGCTTCGACGACGAGGAGCTACGGCGCCCGACGGTCGGCATCGCCAACACCTGGATCGAGGCGATGCCCTGCAACTACCACCTTCGCGGCATCGCGGAGTCGATCAAGGAGGGCGTGCGCGAGGCCGGGGGCACCCCGATGGAGTTCAACACGATCGCCGTCTCGGACGGAGTGACGATGGGGACCCAGGGGATGAAGGCCTCGCTGGTCAGCCGCGAGGTGATCGCCGACTCGATCGAGCTCGCCGTTCGCGGCTACCAGTTCGATGCGGTGGTGGCGATCTCGGCCTGCGACAAGACGATTCCCGGCTGCGTGATGGCTCTGGGGCGCCTCGACATCCCCTCGTTGATGCTCTACGGCGGCTCGATCCTGCCCGGCCGCTGGCGCGGCAAGGACGTGACCATCCAGGACGTGTTCGAGGCGATCGGCGCCTACTCGTCCGGCCGCATGAGCGAGGAGGACCTCTACGACCTCGAGAACCACGCCAGCCCGGGCCCCGGCGCCTGCGGCGGCCAGTTCACCGCCAACACGATGGCCTGCGCCTTCGAGGTGATGGGGATAACGCCGATGGGCTCCGGGATGGTCCCCGCGGTTGACGGTGCCAAGGCTCAGGTGGCGATCGAGGCCGGTCGCCTGGTGATGCAGGTGCTCGAGGACGACCTCCGTCCGAGCCGGATCATCACCCGGGAGTCGATCGAGAACGCGATCGCGACCGTCTGCGCCTCGGGCGGCTCGACCAACGGCGTCCTGCACTTGTTGGCGCTCGCCCACGAGATGGGGATCGAGCTGGAGATAGACGACTTCGACCAGATCTCTGAGAGGACCCCGCTGCTCGCCGACCTCAAGCCAAGCGGCCGCTTCGTCGCAAAGGACCTCTACGAGGCCGGGGGCGTGCCGCTGCTCGCGAGCCGCCTGTCCGAGGCGGGGCTCCTGCACGATGACGCGCTCACCGTGGACGGCAGGACCGTCGGGGAGCTCGCGGCCGAGGCCAACGAGACCGACGGCCAGGAGGTCGTGAGGCCGCTGTCCAACCCGCTCAAGCAGACCGGCGGCCTGGCGATCCTGCGCGGCAACCTCGCCCCGGAGGGCGCCGTCGTCAAGGTGGCCGGCACCGAGCGGATGCGCCAGGAGGGCCCCGCGCGGGTGTTCGAGTGCGAGGAGGACGCCTTCGCCGCCGTCAAGAGCAACTCGATCAAACCAGGTGACGTCGTCGTGATCCGCAACGAGGGCCCGTCCGGCGGCCCCGGCATGCGCGAGATGCTCCAGGTGACCGCCGCTCTGGTCGGCGAGGGCTTGGGCGAGGACGTCGCGCTGCTCACAGACGGCCGCTTCTCCGGCGCCACGCGCGGGCTGATGGCGGGCCACGTCGCCCCCGAGGCCGCGAGAGGGGGACCGATCGCCGCCGTCCATGACGGCGATCACATCGTCTTCGACGTCAACGAGCGCACCCTCCAGGTGGACCTCAGCGACGACGAGATCGCCGGACGCGTCGAGCACTACGCCTCCCCGGAGCCCTCCTTCCCCAAGGGCGTCATGACCAAGTACGCCGCATCCGTCTCATCCGCATCGCGCGGCGCCGTCACCATCTGATCCGGCGGCCCGCGTCCCCGGGCGCCCGTCAGGCGGCCAGGAACTCGTCCATGAGCCGGTTGAAGCGTACGGGGCGCTCGAGCTGGGGGAGGTGGCCGCAGTCGTCGAAGATCACGGTGCGGGCGTTGTCCCCGATCAGCCGCCGGTAGATCGCGGCGGCCGGGACCGGCACGACGCGGTCATTGCGGCCCCAGACGACGAGGGTCGGCACCTCGATCTCGAGCAGGCGGTGGCGGATGTCGTAGCCGGCCAGGCTGGTGGCGGCGTCGTAGAAGCCCTGTGCCCTGAACGCCGGGACGGTCTGTTCCCAAAGCAGCTCGGGGCGGATCCCGCGCGGGTTCCAGAAGACGCCGCGGTAGGCGAGGCCGCGGAGTGCGGGCCGCCGCAGCCCTCCCATCTGGGAGCGGAAGGCGAGTGGGCCCGTCGCCCGCGCGAGGCGGCCGAACACCGCAGCGGGCTCGCGCCTGGCCCTCGCCCAGGTGACCCCGGCCGCCGAGACCAGCGCCAGCCGCTGGACTCGCTCGGGCTCACCGATCGCGACCTCGGTCGCGATGAAGCCGCCCATCGAGTTCCCCACCAGAGAGCAGCTGCCGAGGCTGAGGCGCTCGCAGAAGTCGTGGAGGAAGCGCCCGTACGCGGGGATCGAGATCTTCCAGGGTGGCATCGGGCTGGCGCCGAAGCCGGGAAGGTCGAGCGCCAGGACCCGGTGATTGCGGGATAGGTGGGCGATGTTCTCGAGCCAGTTCTGCCAGCAGCCGGCGAGTCCGTGCACCAGGATCAGCGGAGGACCCGATCCCATCTCGACGTAGTTGACCTCGGTCCCGATGACGTCCGCGCGGCGGAGGTGGTCATGCCAGTTGATCTCGAGCCACTCCGGGCGCGGTGAGTCGTTCCCGTAGGGGTCGGGCCCATCGGAGGGGGTCGGTTCGGCGCGTGCCCCGAATCCGCTCCTGAGCTCCAGCAGCTCCCGGGCGGCGGCCACGCGCGCGGGGCGGACCTGTCGGGTGGCCGGCATCAGCGCATCACCGCAGGCGATCTTAAGGCGTGATCCATACGTTCCTGGGCGGCGTAGACCGGGGCAGGGGGACGGGATCCCTAAAATTCCAGGCAGGGACACGACCCATGGCTGACGACAAGAAAAACAAGAAGAAGGACGAGCCGACCTCGGAGCAGGAGGAGGCGAAGCCCGAGCAGGAGAAGCCCGCCGCCGACGAGGAGAAGTCCGCGAAGGAAGAGCCGGCGGCCGAGAAGGAGAAGGGCAAGTCCGAGAAGGAAGAGCCGGCGGCCGAGAAGGAGCTTGCCGCGGCGGGAGGAATCACGCAGAGACTGTTGAAGGCCCCCTCTGGACTGAGGGACCGCTTCAGGCGCTCGGCCAAGACCGAGGAAGAAGCCCCGGTCAAGACCGGGGAAAAAGAGGAGACCGGGGAACAGGTGTCGACCCACAAGAGACTTGCGATCGGGATCGTGGCGGCGGTCAGCTTCGTGCTGTTGCTCGCCGTCGGCGCCTGGGCCTTCGACTCCTCCAAGGAGGGCCAGATCGCCAACGGCGTTCGCGTCGGCGGCGTGGACATCGGCGGCCGCAGCGCCGGCGACGCGCGCGGCGTGATCGAGACCAAGGTCGTCGCTCCGCTCAAGCGGCCCGTCTTCGTCACCTTCGACGACCAGCGCTTCAAGCTCACCTCCAAGGAGTTCAAGCAGACGGCCGACGTCGATGGCATGGTTGCCGCCGCCCAGCGGGCCAGCCGCGACGCCGACCTCCCGTCACGTGTCTGGCGCGAGGTGACCGGCAGCGACGTCAACGTCAATCTTCCCCCGCAGGTCAGCTACGACGAGGCCTCGATCGACAAGTTCGTCAAGGACGTCGCCGACCAGGTCAACCGCGATCCGGAGGACGCCACCGTCCTTCCCAGCGGCGACAGCCTCTCCCCGGCTCCGGGCGAGAACGGCATCGCCGTGCGCCAGGCCGGCCTCACGAGGCTCGTCGCGCAGGAGGTGGAGGACCCCGTAGGCGCCCGCACGGTCGAGGCCAAGGTGGACCAGACCAAGCCTGAGGTCACGCGTGCTGACCTCGCCGGCCAGTACCCGACCTACCTGACGCTGGACCGGGCCAACTACACGCTTCGCTTCTTCCGCAACCTGAAGCTGGAGAAGACCTACACGGTCGCCGTCGGCCAGGTGGGCCTCGAGACACCGGCCGGGCTGTACCACATCCAGGACAAACAGGTTGACCCCACCTGGAACGTGCCCAACTCGGCCTGGGCGGGCAGCCTCGCCGGCCAATCGATCCCTCCCGGGCCCGGCAACCCGTTGATCGCGCGCTGGATGGGGATCTTCGACGGCGCCGGCATCCACGGCACCTATGAGACCAGCAGCCTCGGCAGCGCGGCCTCCCACGGCTGCGTTCGGATGGGCGTCGACGACGTGATCGACCTCTACGACCGCGTCGACGTGGGCACCTCGATCTACATCGGCTGACGCTGACGCCTACCTATGCAGGCTCAGGCGACCGCGTGGCGAACTCTGGCCCTGGGTATGTCAGCTGCAACGGCCGAAACGCACGGTCCAGCCTGGACCGTCGGGCTCCAGCGCTTCCAGCGCGATCTCTCGGCGCGCAGCGCGGCGCCGCTGACCAAGCGCGCCTACGGAACCGACCTGGAGCAGTTCGCGGTCTGGGCCGAGCGGGTCGGGCTCGAGCCCGACGCGATCCGCTACCGCGACCTGCGCCGCTACGCGGCCCACCTCAGCGAGGGCGGCGCCTCGGGCGCGACCGTGGGCCGCAAGCTCGCCGCGCTGCGGAGCTTCTACGACTCGATGCTGAGGTCGGGCGAGGTCAGGCAGAACCCCGCCGACCTGGTCGCCACCCCGAAGAAGGACTCGAAGCTACCCCGGGTGCTCGGCCGCGCGGAGATCGCCGGCCTCCTGGACCGGATTCCGGCCCGGACCCCGCTCGAGTTGCGAGACCGGGCGATGCTCGAGCTGACCTACGCCTGCGGCCTGCGGGCGGAGGAGGTCGTCAACCTCGACCTCGACTCCCCTGATTTCGAGGGTGAGCGGCTGCGGATCGAGGGAAAGGGCTCCAAGACTCGGATCGTCCCGATGGGCGAGCCCGCCCAGAAAGCGCTGCGCCGCTACCTCGAGCGAGCCCGGCCGGCGCTTGTGCGTCTCTCAGAGGAGGTCGCCCTGTTCGTCTCCAAGAGCGGCCGCCGCCTTTCCACCTCCGACATCCGCCGCAGGCTCGATCGCTGGGTGCGCGAGGCGTCGGTCGCCGGCGGCGTCTCCCCGCACGCGCTGCGGCACTCGTTCGCGACGCACCTGCTCGAGGGCGGCGCGGGGCTGAGGGTGATCCAGGAACTGCTGGGCCACGCAAGCGTCTCCACGACCCAAATCTATACCCGGGTGGAGGCGTCCCGGCTCCGCTCCCAGTACGCTCGAAGTCACCCGAGGGCCTAGAAATGCCTGTATACGCACGCACGTTCAGCCGAGGGGAGGGCGATGGAGGCCGACGTTAAGGCTTTCGAGATTCGGGAGCTCTGGCGCCGTTACAAGGAGCAGGATGACCAGAGCGCGCGCGAGCGGCTCGTGGTTGCGTACGCGCCCCTGGTCAAGTTCGTCGCCGGCCGGACGGGGGCGAGGTTGCCCCAGCACGTCGACCAAGCCGACCTGATCTCCTACGGCATGCTCGGCCTGATCGATGCGATGGAGCGCTTCGAGCCCAAGCGCCAGATCCGCTTCGAGACCTTCGCGATGCAGCGCATTCGCGGCTCGATCATCGACGAGTTGCGCTCGCTCGACTGGGTACCGCGCTCGGTCCGCTCCCGCGCGCGTGAGATCGAGGATGCCAACTCCAAGCTGGAGCACAAGCTGGGCCGGGCACCGACCGATGCCGAGTTGGCCGAACGCCTCAAAATCACCGAGGAGGAGCTCCAGGAGTCACTGCTGACGATCTCCAACTCGTCGATCCTCGCGCTCGAGGAGCTCTGGATGGTCTCGGACGCCTCTGGCGACCGGGTCTCGCTGCTCGACACGATGGAGGACCAGAGCGCCCCGGACCCCCAGAACGCCCTCGACACCAGCGAGGTCCGCGACCGGCTCCAGGAGGCGATCGAGCACCTGCCCGAGCGTGAGACGCTGGTGATCGCCCTCTACTACTTCGAGAACCTCACGCTCCGCGAGATCGGCGAGGTCCTCGGGGTCACCGAGTCCCGCGTCTCCCAGATCCACTCCAAGGCCGTCCTGCGCCTGCGCTCCCGCCTGAAGCAGAAGCCCGGGGAATAGGCGAGCCCTTGAAGGGCCCGGCACCGCCCCTATAGGGTGCGGCGCACGGTGTCTCACAAGGCAGCCGACCGGATTCGAAACGTCGCCCTCCTGGGCCACCGCGGCTCGGGAAAGACCTCGCTGCACGAGGCCCTGCTGTTCGAGGCCGGGGTGACGAACCGGCTCGGGCGCGTGGATGACGGAGGCACCGTCTCGGATGCCGACCCCGACGAGCAGGAGCGGGAGATGTCGATCGGCGCCTCGGTCGCCTCATTCGAGCACGACGGGCGCAAGATCAACCTGATCGACACGCCGGGCGACCCGAGCTTCGTCGCCGACACGGTCGCCGCGATGCGGGTGGTCGACGCCGCGGTCATGGTCGTCAACGGCGTCATGGGGGTCGAGGTGCAGACCGAGCGCCTCTGGCAGCGCGCGGACCGGGAGGGGCTGGCGCGGTTGGTCTTCGTCAACATGCTCGACCGCGAGCGGGCCGACTTCTTCCGCAGCCTCGAGTCCCTCCAGGGTGCCTTCGGCACGCACGTGGTCGCGACCGAGATCCCGATCGGCGCCGAGCATGAGATCCGCGGGGTGATCGACCTGATCGACATGAAGGCCTTCATCGCGCAGGGCGAGGGCCGGGGGGCCGCCGCCGAGGAGGAGATTCCCGGGGAGCTGCGCGCAGAGGCCGACGAGTACCGCGAGAAGCTGATGGACGAGGTCGCCGAGAACTCGGACGCGCTGATGGAGCGCTACCTCGACGGCGAGGAGATCGACCATGAGGAGATCGTGACCGCGCTCAAACAGGGCGTGACGGCAGGCAGGACGTTCCCGGTCACCTGCGGTGTGGCGACCAAGAACCTCGGCACCAGCCGGCTGCTCGAGGCGCTGGTCGAGGACCTGCCCTCGCCGGCGATGCGGGGCCCCGTCGCAGCGCTGGGCGAGGACGGAGAGGAGATCGAGGTCGAGCCCGACGAGGACGGCGATCTGGTCGCCTACGTGTTCAAGACGCTCGCTGATCCCTACGCCGGCCGCCTCAACCTCTTCCGCGTCGACTCGGGCGTGATCAGGGGCGACTCGCAGGTCACCAACGTGAGCCGGCGCGCCAAGGAGCGGATCGGCCAGCTATTGATTCCGCGCGGCAAGGAGCTGGAGCACGCGGATGAGCTCGGCGCCGGCGACATCGGCGCCGTCGCGAAGCTGAAGGAGACGCGCGCCGGCGACGTGCTCGCCGCCAAGGACGCGCAGGTGGCGTTCAAGCCGCTCGATCTTCCCGCACCGGTGATGGCGTTCGCCTTCGAGCCCAAGAGCAAGGGTGACGAGGAGAAGGCGGTCAACGCGATCCGGAGGCTGGAAGAAGAGGACCCGACCCTGGACGTACATCGCGACAGCCAGACCGGCGAGCACATCATCGCCGGGCTGAGCCAGGTGCACGTCGAGGTGATCGTGGGGCGGATGAAGAGCCGCTTCGGCGCCGAGATCGAGCTGCACCCACCGCGGGTGCCCTACCTGGAAGCGGTACGCAAGGCCGCCAAGGCCCATGGCCGCTACAAGAAGCAGACCGGTGGGCGGGGTCAATTCGGCGACTGCCAGATCGAGATCTCGCCGGGCGAGTCCGGGGCGGGCTACGACTTCATCGACGAGATCAAGGGCGGCGTGATCCCCAGGGGCTTCATCCCCGCGGTCGAGAAGGGCATCGGCGAGGCGATGCTGCACGGCATCCTCGCCGGCTATCCCGTCAAGGACCTGACCGTCCGCCTCTATGACGGCCAGTATCACCGCGTCGATTCCTCCGAGAACGCATTCAAGATGGCTGCCTCGATGGCCTTCAAGGAGGCGATGCAGAGCGCCGACCCGGTGCTGCTCGAGCCGATCATGCTGCTCAGGGTCAGCGTCCCGGAGGACGCCGTCGGAGACGTGATCGGCGACCTCAACTCGCGCCGCGGCA
The DNA here is from genome assembly GCA_009691195.1 of Solirubrobacterales bacterium. Taxonomy (GTDB): domain Bacteria; phylum Actinomycetota; class Thermoleophilia; order Solirubrobacterales; family 70-9; genus SHVA01. The sequence continues at coordinate 112,704 of SHVA01000003.1, forward strand.
AGCCGCTCGGGATGGAGCCCAAGGGCTCCGCCACCGAGGTCAAGGCCGAGGTGCCGATGGCCGAGGTGCTCGAGTACGCGCCGGACCTGCGCGCGATCACGGGCGGCCGCGGCGACTACACGATGGAGTTCGCCCATCACGAGGAGGTCCCGCCGCAGCTCGCCGAGCGCCTGATCTCCGAGGCGAGGGAGTCCAGCGAGCAGGTCCGCGCCTGAGGGTCCTCCGCCGTGATGACCCGGCGGAATACCTGAAACTGCGGTTCTTTGGCGGGGAGGGCGGTCTTTCCCGCAACTTCGTGGCAACTGCTGGGTTCCAATCGCGCAGGGCACAGGGGGACCTCGACGGGAGGTCTCGAGGGAGAGGGGTAGTACGAGGGGGGAGCGCCGTTCGCCGGAGTTTGGTGGGGCGGCAAACGGCGCTGCGCGCGCCCGTTGCTACCTTGACCGCGTGGCCGCCCTCAAGCACGTCGTGGTCCACGTCGACGGCGGCGCCAGGGGGAATCCGGGTCTCGCCGCGGCGGCGGCCGTCGCGACCGATCCGAGCGGGGGGGCGCTGGCCGAGCGCGCCAGGACCATCGGCGACGCGACCAACAACGTCGCGGAGTACGAGGGCGTGCTGCTCGGGATCGAGCTCGCGCGAGAGCTGGGCGCGAGCCGGCTCGAGCTGATCGGTGACTCCGAGCTCGTCGCCCGCCAGATCAAGGGCGAGTGGAAGGTCAAGCAGCCGCACCTGAAGCCGTTCCGCGCGAGGGTCATGAAGGAGCTCGCCGGTTTCGAGAGCTGGTCGATCCGCAACGTGCCCCGAGAGCAGAACGAAGAGGCCGACGCGCTGCTCAACCAGGCTCTCGACGAGGCGGCCTAGCCGCGTCGCCCGAAGGTCGGGCTCAGGGCTCGACGCGCAGCGCCCTGCTCCAGCCCGACTTGTTCCCGGAGTCGTCCCTGGCGCGGACGCGCAGCTTCAGGCGTGAGCCTGCGCGCAGGGCGGGACGAGCGGCCTTCGGTAGGCGGGCGAGGACCCTTTGGAATCCGGCCCCCGCGGGGTCGAGCGTGACCCACCCGGTGTCCCCCTCCCGGGAGGCGAAGCTGAGCCGCACCCTCGCGCTCTCGTTGACGCCGGCGTCCGCGACGATCTTCCCCTTCGACCGAAGCCGGGCGAGCCGGAGCGTGGTCGTGACCTTGACCCGCGGGGCCAGCACGTCGTCGCCCAACCGGGGCTGGTCAGGGGCATCACCCGTGAGCCGGATCCAGCGCGCCACTGACGGGACCCCCTCGTCGTCGAGCAGGAACAGCATGTAGTAGCCGGGGGGCGCGACGCCGGGTTGGGGTGGCGCCACGACGTCGAGGCCCTGCCCGGGTTCACGCCCGGCCACCTCTAGCTCGACGTGGCGCTGGTTCATGTCGTTGCCGTGGGTGGTCGCCGACGGCGCCATCAGCACGGCTCGCGAGACGCCGGGGCTGGGACTGCGGACACCGAAGGTGTCGCCCCAGGCGATCGTTTCCGGGGCGTCGGCGATCGAGGGACGTTCGCCCCTGAACAGGTAGGGCGGTGAGTAGATCTCGGCGGTGTCCGTGAGGCTGCGGGCGCCGTTGGCCTGGTAGGGGTGGGAGTCGTCGCCCGCGGACATCACCCGCCCGTCGGGCAGCAGCACGGCGGTCGAGTGGTAGGCGCGGTCCTCCACCTCGGCGGGCCCCAGGCGCCAGCTTCCGTCAGCGGGATCGTAGAGCTCCACCTGGCGTGCCCTGCCGTCGTCGTAGACGGCATAGGCGCCGATGCCCGGCCCGAAGCCGCGCCCGCCGCCCACGCCGACCATCGAGCCGTCGGGAAGCAGTACGGCGTTGAGGTGGGAGCGGCCGACGTTGAGGCTGGGGCTCGGGGTCCAGGAGGGCGACGCGGCGGCGGCGTCGATGCTCTCGGTCGTCGGGGTCGCCGGGAGCGTCCGGTCGGGCTCGGTGGGCCCGAGCGGGTCGTACCCGCCGATCAGCCTCACGGTGCTCGAGCCGAGCGGCCCCCCCGGGCATCAGGATCCCCGATGCGCCGTCGCGCCCGGCCGAGTAGTGGGGCAGCTCCTGCCAGCTGAAGTCGTCGGTGTGGAGGATCGCCGCGGAGGTCGCGCCGACGCCGTCCGCCATCAACACGTCGCCGCTCGGCAGCGTGAACGCGTGTGGGTAGAGCGAGTGGTGGCGGTCCGCGCCGGGGGCGCTGGTGATCGTGCCGGCACGCCCCAGGCCGTCGCCGGGGGTGAAGATGTCGAGCTGGGTGTTGATCTGGCCGCCGGGCGCGGCCTCGCTGTAGCCGCCCATGATCGCGGTGCGGCCGTCGGCGAGCTCGAGCTGGGACGGATACCAGCGGCCACGCTCCATCCGTGGCTGCTCGGTCCAGGTCTCCGACCAGGGGTCGAAGCTGAAGACCAGCGGGTGCCCCGGAAAGTCGGTGAAGGCGTCGTCGGGGTCGTTGCCGGGCCAGAGCAGGCCGCCGCCGCTGATCAGCACCTCGCCGCTGGGCAGCAGGCTCTGAGCGGAGCAGTAGACGGCCGCCGGCTCCTTGACGCCGTCGCCGTCGAGGTCGACCCGCGGCGGCGGGACGGAGCGCATCGAGTTCGGGCCCGTGCCCCTGGAGGGGTCCCAGATCGCCGCCTGCCCCGCGAGCTGGCGGAGGCCATTCGAGTCGAAGGGCAGGTAGCCGAAGACCAGCACCTTGCCCGTGGGCAGGACCACCGCGTGCACGGCGTAGTTGGGGATCGTGAAGGGCGCGGTCGTCCAGCGCCCGACCTCGGAGGCCTCGCCGGCGTCCCGCGGGGATTCCAGCGCCGAGGCGGCGGCCCGGCTCGTTTGCAGCATGCGCGTCCGCCGGGCGCGGGGCATCGCCAGCAGCCGCCTCTCGGCGCTTCGCTCCTGCGCATGCTCGGCTGCGTGCTCGGGGGCCAGCACCCTGGCCTCGAAGCGGTGCAGCGCCCTCTCCCCGGCCCGGGTCTGGGGCAGCTCCCCGTCGATCCCGTGGGCGAGGGCCTCGCCCTGGCCGGCGGCAAGGAACGCGAGCCCCGCCGCGCTCGCGACGATCCGGGCCCCCGATCCCAACTCAGCCCGTCTTGCGGATGTGCCAGTCGACGGTGGCGGTGGCCACCCGCTGCCCGTCCGCGTCGGTCAGCTCGACCGGGATCGAGAACTCGACCTTGCCCTCGGCGTCCAGCTCGGCGAGCAGCGCCTCGCCGCCCTCGAGCGTCGATCGGCCCCTTGGCGAGCTTCTCGTACTCGATCCCCGCCGAGCGAGCGAGCGGCCTGATCTCCGCCATGCGATCGGCGAAGACGCTGATGAAGGCGCCACCGCTCGCGGCTTCGGCGGCGGTGAAGAGCCCGCCCGCGTGCTGGGAGCCAACGTGGTTGGAGAGCCTGGGGTCGTCGGGGAGGCGGATCGTGGCCGTCCCGGGGCCCATGTCCACGTACTCCAGGCCCAGCGTGCCCACCAGCGGCACCGCTGATCCCATCCCGTTCTTGATCGCCTCGTAGTCCACGGAGCCAGCCTATACTTGTCCGCTTGCGCGGCTGTAGCTCAGCTGGCTAGAGCGCCACCTTGCCATGGTGGAGGTCGTGGGTTCGAATCCCATCAGCCGCTTGTGTTCAACGGGTCCGTCGGATTGCGACAGGACCCGACAGTGCGGGGACGTAGGCGAGAACCACCCGCAGGGAGCAGGACCGGTCCCGAGCCCGTCTTCGGGCCTCAAGCGGATAACTGGTAGCGGAGCGGTAGCAACGCGGCTACCACTCAGGCGGCGACCGGTAGCAGCTTGCCTCGGTGGCGATTAGTGCTGCATTGCATGGACAGGAGCCGCCCGAGCTCGGGCGGCTCCTTGTCGCGCGAAGGGGGCGTCAGCGGATCGAGTCCGGGGCTGCTCCTCCGCATGGAGGCTGTCGCGTAAAGGCCGCGATCGGCGTCCCCAGGCAGGGATCGGCGGAGCCGATCATCCGCCGGGCTCAATCAGCGACGGTTTTCGACCCTCAGGCGACTTTGAGCCGGTGTTGGTGGAGCTTCAGGAGGTTGTGGGTGGCACCCAGGAGCCTCCATTCCGATCTCACGGCTGATCGGCCGCGGCGCTGGAAGCGCCTGACCCCCCGGTTGGCCTTGATCTGCCCGAAGACGGGTTCGACCGACCCCTGTCTTCGCAGGTAGAGCGCCTTGCCGTGCTCGCTCGCCAGCACTCTTCGGGTGAAGTCGTAGAGACCCCCTCTGCGCCCGGGTCTCGGCGCCTTTCGGCGGTCGGCATCGGGGGCTGGCCTGGACCCCACCCCCGCGTTGACACCCACCTGACTTAGATCGCTCGGATGCCGAGGAGGGGCGTAGCCCCGACG
>SHVA01000021.1 GCA_009691195.1 Solirubrobacterales bacterium
GTCAGCGAGGTTGACCCATTGGCCGGCATCGCTGGGGCGGGGGTGCCGGCCGGGGAGGGAAGCGGGGTGCCGGAGGTGTTGTTGAAGCTGCCCCAGGAGACGCAGTCGATAGGCCCGAACTCATTGGAGATGAAGCAGGCGGCTCCGCCGGCAGGGGGGATGTAGGCATCGCTGAAATCGGTCAGATAGTCGGGCCGAACATGCCCGCGGAGCCCGCGACGACGACGGTTCGCTGGCTCTCGGAGTTCGGAGGGCTCGGGCCTCCGAAGGTGAAGTCGCGAAGCTGAGTGCCGGCTGCGTCGTAGGTCTTTATGTGCTCGCCAGCGACCGCATTCTGGCCCGGCGCGAACATCTGCAACTCCACGTAGGCGCTCGGCTGGTTGCCGCTGACGCCGGCCGAGACCTCGCTGATCCTCATCAGGTGGTGGTTGCCCGCCGCACCGCCAGCCGCAACCCCTCCCGCGAGCGCCCACAGCGCCCCGGCGAGCATCAGGCGGCGGAGCCAGCGGCGCCCGGGCAAGCTCAGCCCTTCTTTCCGACCACGATCGGGATCTTGGTGCCCGGCGGGGCCGTGAATCCGGCCTTCTTGCCCTGCTCGATCACCTTGCCGACGTTCTTCCTCTTGCCGGTCACCTGCTTGGAGACGCTGGCCCCGCAGTCGGCGTCCGCCAGCGCCTTCTTGGCGGCCTTCGCCTTCTTGCCCTTCAGGCCCGGGACCTTGCAGAACTCGAGGGTCGCCTGCAGAAGCAGCTCGTGCTGCCCGTCGGGGATGAACGACGCGGTGTCGCCGTCCTCGGGGGCCCCGCTGAAATTGTTGGCGATCACGTTGTCGGTGAGCCCGTTGGTGAACGCCTGGGGCAGCCCGTCGTCGGGGTTGCCGCTCTGGTAGAGCCCGATCGAGTCGCCCGTGCGGATCGGGAGGTCGTTGCCCGGGTAGCTGAGGATGGCGTCCTCGGTGCCGGATGGCACCGCCTCCGGGGCGACCACGGTGCCCGCCCCCCGGTACTCATTCGCGGTGCCGGTGGGCCGCAGGACCCGCAGCGAGTAGAGGGCGTCGTCGTCGCTGGTGCGGACCTTCCACCCGGTGATCACCGCTTTGGCCGGCGAGACGATCGGGTTGGGCAGGGCGCCTCCGCTCTGCGACTGCTGAAGCGAGAGGCAGTTCAGGTTGCACACACCCCCTTGATAGGACAGCTCCAACTCGCTCCCCATCTTGCGGGTGTCTGCGCCGGCGGCGGGTGCGAGCAACGCGCCGAGGGCGAGCAGCCCCGCGGCGTGGACGACGATCCTCCTGGTCATTCTGTCTCCTTCCATCCCTGGTCCCTTGACCCCCCACTATACGCCCCAGCGGGATCGGCGTGGCTAAGCTTGTCGTGATGGCCTCCAAGCGTCAGATCTTCGTGCGTGACGTCCCGATCGGGGGCGGCGCGCCCGTGGCCGTGCAGACGATGTGCAAGACCGAGACGGCCAACCTCGAAGCGACCATGGAGCAGATCCGGACGGTCGCCGACGCCGGGGCCGATCTGGTGCGAGTCGCCGTGCCGCGCGAATCCGACGCCGACGCTCTGAAGACGATCGTCAAGCAGTCGCCGATCCCCGTTATCGCCGACATCCACTTCAACCACACCCTGGCGCTGAAGGCGATCGACGCGGGCGCCGACTGCATCAGGCTCAATCCGGGCAACATCGGCGGTCGTGAGAAGGTCGCCGAGGTCGCCGCCAAGGCCAACAAGGCCGGCGTGCCGATGCGGATAGGCGTCAACTCGGGCTCGCTGCCCAAGCACCTCCACGAGCTCGAGCGCGAGAACTCGGTCGAGGCCCTGGTCCAGGCGGCCGTCGAGTTCGTCGAGATGATGGAGTCGCTCGACTTCGAGAACTTCAAGGTCTCGATCAAGTCCACCAGCGTCCCCAACACGATCGCCTCCAACCGCCTTCTCTCCGAGCGCATCCCCTACCCGATCCACCTCGGGATCACCGAGGCCGGCACCAAGTGGACGGGCTCGCTGAAGTCCTCGGTCGGCCTGGGGACACTGCTCGCCGATGGGGTCGGTGACACGATCCGGATCAGCCTCAGCACCTTTCACGCCGAGGAGGAGGTCAAGGTCGGCTGGGAGATCCTGAAGGCGCTCCAGATCCGCGAGAAGGGGCCCGTGCTGATCGCCTGCCCGACCTGCGGCCGGCTCCAGTTCGACATGGACACGGTCGTCGCCGAGATCGAGCGCCGGCTCGAGTCCTACGAGGAGCCGATCGAGGTCGCCGTGCTGGGCTGCGCGGTCAACGGAATCGGTGAGGCCTCCCACGCGGACTTCGGGATCACGGGCGCCAAGAACGAGGGCCTGATCTTCGCCCACGGAAAGCCCCTGCGGAAGGTGCCGCAGGACGAGCTCGTGGACACGCTCTTTGCCGAGATCGACCGCTCGCTCGACCGCGGCAAGGTCGAGGTGGACGAGTCCGAGGCCGCCCAGGGCGCCGAGTGGCTCGCCAGGATCGAGGAGGAGAGCGCCGGCGAGCTGACCCCGGAGCGCATCGCGGCGATGGAGGCCGAGGCGGCCGAGGCCGAGAACGGCGACGTCACCGCCGAGCCCTTCCTGAAGCCCGTGACGAAGTCCCCCGAGGGGAAGTCCAAGCAGCTCGATGAGGGCGACTCGCCCACCGCCGGCCGCCGCTTCACCCGGGCGTAGCCCGGGAAGTCCCGACTAGTAGGTAAAGGCCTCGATCTCGGGGCCCGTGAAGGTGACGCTGCTCGATGCCTGCGTCCAGCGCAGGCGCCAGACGCGACCCTTGGCGTTCTTCGCGTTGAAGCTGAAGTAGCCGCCGCTGTTGACGGTCACCGTCTTAAGCGCCTGCCACGACTTGGCGCCGTCGCGGTACTGAATCGTCGCCTGGCGGCTCGTCTCGGCCGCTGAGCGGGCAGGGCGGACGCGGCCCCAGATCGAGACGGTGGGGGGCACGCCGTACTTCTTGCACTTGAGCTTGGGCTTCTTCCCCTTCTTCGACTTGCCCTTGGGCTTCTTGGGCTTCGTCAGGCAGGGCGCCTTGCCCACGGTCCTGACCGCGAGCGGGGTCCTGAAGGCGGCGTAGGCGGGCTTGCAGTCCGTGTCGGGCTCACCGCATGGGGCGTAGGCGCTGTCGAACGGCCGCAGGCCGGTGGCGATCCCCGCGTTGCCCTCGATCGGGTCGTCGCGCATCTGGTACTGCGAGAACGAGGCGATCCGGGGGTTCTCGTAGGCGATCCGCTCGGCGATCGCTATGTACTCGGCCTGGGTCGCGATCCGCTCGGGCCGGGCGGGATCTCCGTCCGCGCCGTACTCGGTGATGTAGATGGGCAGGTTGCCGAACTGGCTCGGGTAGGCCGCATGGATCTTGTCCAGGGCCGTCGAGAGCAAACCGAGGTTCCCGACGTTGATGTGGTTGGGGTCGCTCGGCTTTATGTAGGGAGCCGAGCCGAAGGAGTAGGGGTGGTGGCTGAAGCCGTCCTCGTCGATCTGCGGCGGCGTGCAGCCGCCGACCGGCGTCCAGCTCGCGTTGAGGCAGTAGACCTTGCGAATGAACGTGAGCGGGTTCACGGCGTAGATCGTGTCGCGCGGGGCCGTCTCGCCGACGAGCAGCGTCGAGCCGGGCTGCTCGGGCCAGCCCGACAACTCGAGGCCGGTCTGTGCCGCGTTCAGGAGGTCTCGATAGATGCTCGCCGCGCTGTCGCCGTCGGTCCCCTGCGGCTGCAGGAACTTGTCCCCATTGCCCTCGTTCCAGGGGCTGATGATGTCGACGTGCGGGAGATTCTCGGGGCCCGGTCCTCCCACCGCCGGGTCGTAGTCGCCGCGATAGCGGCTGCCGATCGCGTGGATGAAGTCCTCGAACTCGGCGGGGATGGGATCGCTCTCGCTGCCGTCGGGATCGTTGCTGGCCCACCTCGGCACCTTGCCCGACGGCCACTTGCCCGATGGCACCAGCATCACCTTCATCCCGCGGTCAGCCGCACCCCTGACCACCGCGTCGATCGAGGAGAAGCCGCCCCCCGTGCTCTGGCCCGCGTAGTAGTCGTAGTAGACGGGGTCGCTTCGGGTCACGCCGGGGAACTCCGCGGGCGCCACGGCCTGGTCGGCTGCCGGCGCCACGTCCCGCCAGAAGACGAGCATCCGCACCGTGTCCACGCCGAAGGCGTCGATCTCGTTGAGAGCCTGCTGGCGGCCACCGTCGTAGCCACGGAACTCCCGCGGCGCATCGAAGATCGTGGACTGCGAGCTCGAGGCCTCGGCCGGGGTCGCCCAGGAGGCCAGCGACGCGCCGGCCACGCAGGCCAGCACGGCGAGGCGGAGGAACCTAATAGCGGTACCCCCGGACCATCGGCGACTTCAGCCCCTCCCAGTTGATCCCCCAGCGGCGATCCGCCCGGAAGGCCGAGTTGAACGAGAAGTAGCCGTTGGCGTCCGTTTTCAGCGTCCGCAGCACTCGCAGCTTCTCGCCCTTGTCCTGAACCCGGATCGTCACCGTGACCTTGCCGGTGGCCGGCCGGATGTGGCCCCAGATCGAGGCCTTACTGCCGCGCTGGCGGACGGCGAGGGGAGTGCGGAAGCCCGCGAAGGCGGGCTTGCAGCCCTGCTTCGCTCCGCCGCAGGCGACTGCCCCGCTGTCGGTCGTGCGCAGGCCCGACTGGAACCCGTTCTTGAAGGCGTCGTCACGCATCAGGTACTGGGCGAATGAGCCGATTCGGCCATTCTCGTAGGCGAGGCGCTCGGCCTGAGAGAGGTACTCGGTCTGCTTGGCGAGGGGGAGGCCGAACTTGTCGGCGGGGCGGCTCTGGAAGGCGTACTCGCTGATGAACAGCGGCAGGTTCTTGCGAATCGCGCCGGCGGCGGCCGCCTTGTTGAGCGCGGTCGTCATCCGCTCGATCACCCCGAGGGTCACCGAGATGCTGTCCACCCGCTTGTCCCAGGGGGCCTGGGAGAGGCCGTAGGGGTGGTGGGCCCAGGCCGTGGCCTTGAGCGGGGCGCAGCCCTTCTTTCGCTTGTAGTGGCTGTTGAGGCAGAGGACGCCGCGAAGGAACGCGACGGGTGCGACATTCTTGAGGACGCCCCGTGGCGCCGTCTCACCGATCAGCACCTTGCCCTGCCAGCCGCCGTCGGAGAGCCCGCGCCGGGCCGCCAGGAAGAGGTTGCGATAGGTCGTCGGGCCGACGACCTTGCCCTTTCGCTCCTGCGGGAAGAGGTAGTTCTCGGCGTTGGGCTCGTTGTTGACGCCCATCATCCGCACCCGTGGAAGCACGGGGTCGCCGAGGACTCCGTCGGGGTCGTAGCTGCCCCCGTAGCGCTCACCGATCGCGTGGAAGAAGGCTTCGTACTCGCCGGGCTTGGGGTCGTAGGCGCCGGCGCCCGGCCTTCGCGCGGCCCAGCGCGGGATCGCGCCGTTGGTCGGCCCCATGCTCGGGACCAGGTAGACGCCTATGCCGCGGGCGTCGGCCAGCCGGACCGCGGCGTCGAGGCCGGCGAAGTTGGCCCCGTTGGCGCCGTAGGTGCTCGAGTCAGCCGGGTCGAAGCCGCCACCCGGCTTCTGCTTCAACTTGGACCCGGGGGCGTAGTTCTTCCACCAGACGAGGATCCGAATGTAGTCGACCCCGAGCTCATCGACGTCATCGAAGGTCCGGGTCCGGATCGCGTCGCCCTTGAACCCGAGCGCCTCCTGGGTGGCATCGAGGATCGAGACCTGCTTGTGGGAGGCGGAGGCGGGCGATGCGAGCACGAAGAGTGAGAGCGCCGCGAGCACGACGGTGCCCGTCAGCGCCGCCAGAAGCCGCGCGTGGGCGAAGTGGTTGCTGGGTCTGGGCGGGGTCATCGGCGTCAGGGCGAACGGGCCAAGCTAGCGGGTCGGAGATTGAAACCCGCCAGGAGGCCAATCGTTGCGGAATAACCGCCGGGGGCAGTGCCGAAACAGCCTGTACGCTCGCGCACGATGTCGCGCCTCTCCCAGACCTTCCTGCCGACGCTGAAGGACCCGCCCGCCGACGCCGAGTCCCTCTCGCACCAGCTGATCGTGCGCGCCGGGCTCGCGCGCCAGCTCGCGGCGGGCAGCTGGACCTACCTGCCGGCGGGGTGGAGGGTCCATCGGCGGATCGAGCGGATCATCCGCGAGGAGATGGATGGAATCGGCGCCCAGGAGGTCTCGATGCCGGTCCTCCAGCCGGCTGAGATCTGGAAGCAGACCGGCCGCTACGAGATCGACGAGCTGTTCAAGCTCAACGACCGCAAGGGCTCTGAGATGGTGCTGGCGATGACCGCCGAGGAGGCGCTCACCTGGCACGTCGCCCGCGAGGTGCGCTCCTACCGCGACCTGCCGCTGCTGCTCTACCAGCTGCAGACCAAGGAGCGCGACGAGCGGCGCCCGCGCGCCGGGTTGCTGCGCACGCGCGAGTTCGTGATGAAGGACGCCTACAGCTTCGATCGTGACCCCGCCGGCCTCGAGCGCACCTACGCGCTCAACATCGAGGCCTACGACCGCATCTTCGACCGCTGCGGGCTCGACTGGCACCGGGTCGCCTCAGACGTCGGCATGATGGGCGGCACCGGCGCCGACGAGTACATGGCGCCATGCGCCGCGGGTGAGAACGAGATCGCGCTTGCGCCGGGCTACGCCGCCAACGTCGAGGTCGCATCCGCCGAGGCCCAGGCCGTCGAGCTTCCCCCCGGGCTCGAGGCCCCCGAGAGGGCCGAGACCCCCGGCCAGACGACCGTCGAGGCCGTCTCCGCTTCGCTGGGGGTCGCCCCGGGGGCGCTGATCAAGGCGCTGCCGGTGATCGTCGAGAACCGCGGGATGGTTCTGGTGCTGGTCCGGGGGGACCATCGCCTCAACGAGATCAAGCTCCGCAACCATCTCGGCGCGGACTTCAGGCAGGCGCGGCTCGAGGAGATCGCGGAGTCGCTGGGGCCGGCCGGATTCATCGGCCCGGTCGGCGTCTCGGTGCCCGTGCTCATGGACGCCGCCATCGCCGGCGAGTCCTTCATCACCGGCTCCAACGAGCCCGACGCCCACCTGCGCGGCGTCCGGCCGGGCCGCGACTTCGAGTTCGAGCAGGTGGACGTGCGCGCGGTCGAGGCCGGCGACCCGGCTCTCGGCGGGGGCGGCGCGATCGAGATCGTGCCGGCGATCGAGATCGGCAACATCTTCAAGCTGGGCAGGCGCTACTCCGAGCCGCTGGGGGCGACCTTCCTCGACGAGAACGGCGCCGAGCAGCCGATCGTGATGGGGAGCTACGGGATCGGCCCCGCGCGGATCCTCGCCGCATCGGTCGAGCAGCGCGCTGACGAGCGGGGCATCGTCTGGCCTCGGTCGCTTGCGCCGTGGCAGCTCCACCTGGTCTCGCTTTCCAAGGGGGATGGGGACGAGCAGAAGGCGGCCGACCGAATCTACGAGGAGCTGCTCTCGGCAGGGGTCGAGGTCCTCTACGACGACCGGGACGCCGGCACCGGCCAGAAGCTGACCGACGCCGAGCTGCTGGGTTGCCCGCTGCGAATCGTCGTCGGGCGGCGCACCCTGGCCGAGGGCGAGGTCGAGGCCCAGCTGCGGGGCAGCGGGGAGGACCTGCGGTTGCCCGCCGACGACGCGGCGGCCGAGGCGATTCGCGTGCTCGAGGGAATCCGGTAGGTGGCGCCGACCGCGCCTCCCAAGGCGCCCAAGCGGCGCGGCAGGCGGCGGCTTTTCGGGCTCGACCGCTCGGGGCCGGCCCCGCGGCAGACGCGGCCGGGAGAGCCGCTGCGCCCCTGGACCCTGCCCAACATGATCGGCTACGCCCGCCTGGCGGCGCTGCCGGTCTTCCTCTACCTGGCATTCAACTCGGGCGACGGGCGCGATCCCTACGCCGCCGCGCTCTTCTGGCTGATCACCGCCGGCGACTACCTCGATGGCTTCGTGGCCCGCACCACGGGCCAGTACAGCCGCATGGGGGCGCTGCTGGACCCCGTCGTGGACAGGCTGGCGATCCTTTCGGGCGCCGTGGTCTGCTGGCACTTCGAGCTGCTGCCGCGCTGGGCGCTGCTCCTCCTCGCCGCGAGGGAGGTGGTGACGCTGCTGCTCGCGCAGGCCGCCGTCCGTCGCGGGCTCGAGCTCGAGGTCAACTGGTACGGCCGGATCGCGGTCTTCCCGATCATGGCCTCGCTCTTCTTCGCGATGCTCTCGGACAGCCCGATCTGGAGCGTGATGCTGGTCGCAGGGGTCGCACTGGCGGTTCTCGCGACCATCGCCTATGCCCGAAGTGGCCTCCGCGCCGTGCGTGAGCAGGGTGGCGCTGCAACGTAACCTTCAACCTCTGCTTGAGGGGGGTTGAGCTTCAGACCTATAATGGGCGCCCAACGACGCGGAGGAGACCGTGGAGGACACGTTCCCAGATATCGGCTCGATGAACGACGAACAGCTCAAGGAGCTGATCGACAAGCTGACCGAGGAGGAGCACGAGATCTCCTACCGCCGCCGCATCCTGCACGGCAAGATCGACATCCTGCGCGCCGAGCTCGTCAACCGGCTGCGCCAGGCTCGCGAGGACGGCGAGAGCCTGATCAAGGGCGATGACGTCAAGCGGCTCAGCGAGATCCTCGCCGGCAAGGGTGAGGCGCCGACCAAGCCTCCGAGCTAGGTCCGTTCCGGGGAGGGCGTCCGATGGCTGTTCACTGTCCGGAATGCGGCTTCGTCAACGCCGAGGGCGCTAACTACTGCCAGAAATGCGGTGCGTTCCTCTCACGCCCGGAGGGAAACGACGACCCGACGACGATGACCTACACCGTCGACGCGACGGGGGAGATGCACCCCGTTGACATCGATGAGGTCGTCGAGCGCGCGGGCGCCGCGCTCGTGATCCGCGCGGGCGGCGGCCGCGCCGGCGAGAGCTTCACCCTCGATGAGGACCGGGTCAGCATCGGTCGCAGCCCGGACGCCGGCGTCTTCCTCGACGACGTGACGGTCTCACGCAATCACGCGCTCCTGGTCCGCCGCAAGGACGGGCTCTACATCGACGACCTGGGCTCGCTCAACGGGACCTACGTCAACCGCCGCCGGATCGAGTCCCACGAGCTCGAGGACGGCGACGAGATCCAGATCGGCAAGTACAAGCTCAGCTACCTGGAGAAGCAGTGATGGAGCCCTCGAGACAGATGGAGCGGGGCGTCAGCTCGACGGGCAGCGCCTCCACCCGAAAGGCGCTGACCATCGGCGCGGTGGCGAAGATCCTCGCCCGCGAGTTCGACGAGGTCTCGATCTCCAAGATCCGCTATCTCGAGGACCAGAAGCTGCTATCGCCGCGGCGCACGCCCGGTGGCTACCGCCTCTACAGTCAGGCTGACGTCGAGCGCCTGCGGGCCATCCTTCGGATGCAACGCGACGAGTTTCTGCCCCTTCGCGTGATCCGGCAGGAGCTCGCGGCGGGGGGCGAGCGCGATGCCGGCGGCCGCAGCTCCAGCTCTCGGCGGGCCGTCAGGGTCGAGCCCGGGCGAGGGACGAGGCTGACGCTCGCCGACCTCGCCGAGCAGACCAGCCTCCCCGAGGAGCTCGCCACCGAGCTCGAGGACCACGGGATCCTGCGGCCCAAGCGGATCGACGGGATCAAGCTCTATGACGAGAACGACGTCGAGATCGCCAAGGCCTGCGTCGAGCTCTCGCGGTTCGGGGTGCACGGCCGCAACCTTCGTGTCTTCAGGAGCTCGGCCGATCGCGAGTCGCAGCTGATCGAGCAGCTGCTGGGCCCGGCGCTCAATTCGAGCAACCCGAGCCGCCGCCGCGAGGCGATCGACAACCTCGAGAGCTTGGCCACCGTCTGCAGCAGCCTCAAGCAGCTCCTGCTGGTGCGGGACCTGCGCCGCCTCACCGGCGAGGACTGAGCCTCCTCGCGCGATGGCCCGCGTCACCCGCAGGCGCCGCATCGGGGTCTCGCCCGCCGAGATCTGGTCGGTGGTCTCCGATCCCTACCACCTACCCCGCTGGTGGCCGCGGACCAAGCGGGTGGAGAACGTCAGCGGGGGTGAGCCCCGCGGCCGCAGGTGGACCCAGGTCTTTGAGACCAAGGACGGGCGTAGGGTCCGCGCCGACTATCGCTGCGTCAGCGCCGCCTCGGGTGAGCGCTATATCTACGAGCAGCTGCTGCAGGGAACCCCCTTCGACCGCATCCTCAGCAGCGCCAGGACAGAGATCCGCATCAAGCCCCGCGATGGGATCACCGAGGTCACCCTCGCCCATGAGCAGAAGCTGCGCGGCCTCTCGCGGCTCGGTACTCCGATGATGCGCCGGGCGACGGGGCGCACCCTCTCCGAGGCCCTGGGCGGCCTCGAGGAGGTCCTCGCCGGAGACGACGCCAAGGGCGTGGCGATGTGAGCGTCGCCTCCGGCCCTGAGCCGGTGCCTCACTACGACACCAAGTGGTGGGGATGGGGCGACGCGGGCAAGCGGGCCGAGCTCTCGGCCGGGGCCCGCGAGCGCCTTCGGGAGGAGCTGGGAATCGACCCAGCGGCCGTTTCGCCCCCGGCCCCGCTCGAGTCGTTCGAGCTGGCCGAGGCCTCGCCGGTCCCCGGCCCCGTGGTGGCGGCTGTCGGCCGGGAGTTCGTTTTTGACGGTCTCGAGGACCGCCTCCGCCACGCCGCGGGCAGCGGCTACCCGGACCTGGTGCGCCTTCGCCAGGGGGCGATCAGCGACGCACCTGACGCGGTCGTGCTGCCGGCCGACGCGGCCCAGGTGGCCGCCGTGCTCGAGGCCTGCACCCGCGAGGGGGTCGCGGTCGTGCCCTTCGGTGGCGGCACCAGCGTCGTCGGCGGTGTCGACCCCGTTCGCGGCGAGCACTCCACCCTGATCTCGCTCGACCTGCGGAGGCTGAAGCTGGTCGAGCTCGACGCGACCTCGCTCACCGCGCGGCTCGGCCCCGGACTGCGCGGGCCCGAGGCCGAGACCGCCCTCGCCGGGCTGGGCACCACCCTCGGCCACTACCCCCAGTCCTACGAGTACGCGACCATCGGCGGCTTCGCCGCCACGCGCTCAGCCGGCCAGGCGTCGTGCGGGTACGGCCGCTTCGACGACATGGTCACCGCGATCGAGCTGCAGGCGCCCACGGGAGCGATGCGGACGCTCCAGACGCCGCACACGGCCGCGGGGCCGTCCCTGCGTGAGCTGGTGGTCGGCTCCGAGGGGACGCTGGGGGTCATCACCGAGGTCACCTGCCGCGTCCACCAGGCCCCCGAGCTCGAGGCCTATGAGGGCTGGATGGCCGCCGACTTCGCGGCCGGGCGCGAGATCGTGCGCACACTCGCCCAGCGCGGCGAGGCGCCCGACGTGCTCCGGCTCTCCGATGAGGAGGAGACGCGGCAGTCGCTGGCGATGTCGGCGACCGACGGGCTCGCCAAGCGGGCGCTCGACACCTACCTCAAGGTCCGTCGGCGCGAGGGCGGCTGCTTGATCATCTGCGGCTGGAAGGGCTTGCGCGAGCATGTCCGGCGGCGACGCTCGACGGCGGCGAAGGTCCTGCGGCGCGGCGGCGCCGTAGCGCTCGGCTCGCGCGCCGGAGACTCCTGGCAGCGGGGCCGCTACGAGGGGCCCTACTTGCGCGACGAGCTGCTCGGCGCGGGGGTGTTCGTGGAGACGCTCGAGACCTCCCACACCTGGAGCCGGCTCGAGCACCTCTACACCGAGGTGGGCTCCGCGATCCGCCAGGCGCTTGCCGCGGGAGGAACCGCGGGCATCGTGATGTGCCACATCTCCCATGCCTATGCCGACGGAGCGTCGCTCTACTACACGTTTCTGGCGCGCTCCCGCGCCGGCCAGGAGATCGAGCAGTGGCGCGAGGTCAAGACCGCCGCCTGCGAGGCGATCGTCCGCGCCGAGGGCACGATCACCCACCACCACGCGGTGGGGCGCGACCACGCGCCCCACATGGAGGCCGAGGTGGGCGCGTTGGGCATCGACGCCCTGCGAGCGGTCAAGGAGCGCCTCGACCCGGCGGGGATCATGAACCCCGGCAAGCTGCTGCCTTAGGTCGCGGGCCCCGCCGAAGTACGATCGCGGCGTGGACCACATGCGCGTCCTGAGCCCCGCCGAGGGCGTCCTCGCCTTCTACGACGGGCGGGTCGAGGACAATCGGTTCGCCCCGGGGCCGAACTGGGTTGACGCGGGCGCGCTCTCGCTCGGGATCGCCAGCTACGCCGTCGTCAGCGGCGACCAGGCGCTGGTCTACGACACCCACGTCTCGGTCGAGCACGCGCGCTTCATCCGCCGAGCCCTCGAGGAGCAGGGGGTGCGGGAGTTCACCGTCGTGCTCAGCCACGGGCACCTCGACCACATCGCCGGCACGGCGGCGTTCCCGGACGCCGAGGTGATCGCGAACGAGCGAACCGCCGAGCTCGTCGCCGCCAACCGGGCCGCGATCGAGGCCGGCACGCACGAGGGACCGCCGGGGATCGACCCCCTGGTGCTGCCGACGCGCACCTTCAGCGGTCGGGAGCAGCTCGAGGTCGGCGGCGTGCAAGTCGAGCTGATCCAGGCCGAGATCCACAGCGACGACGCCACCGTGCTCTGGCTGGCAGAGGAGCGACTGCTGCTCTGCGGCGACACGATGGAGGACACGATCACCTACGTGACCGAGCCGAAGCGGCTCCAGGCCCACCTCGACGAGCTCGACCGCCTTTGGGAGCTGACGCCCGACCGGATCCTGCCCAATCACGGCGACCCGGAGGTGATCGCCACCGGCGGCTACCCCAGGGCGCTGATCCGGGCGACCCAGCAGTACATCCGCATGCTCGAGCGCTGCCGGGAGGACGCCTCGCTACGCGAGACGAGCCTCCGCGAGCTGGTGGCGGGTCCGCTCTCGGCCGGCTGGATCAATTACTTCGAGCCCTACGAGGCGGTCCACCAGGAGAACCTGGAGTCGGTGCTCTCGGCAGAGGGGCCCTAGGGCGAGGTCTGGGTGTTGCCGGCGCTGCCACCGGCCGTACCGGCGCCTGCAGCGCCGGTCGCGCCGGTGCCGGTCGGGAGCGACCCGCGGCAGTCGGAGTCCGGCCCGCCGATCGCCTCCTGGCCGGGATCACGGATCTCGCCGCGAACGATCGAGCTGCCGTCATGCCCCGGCAGGGTTCCGGTGCGAATCGCCTGGCGAAGGTCGTTGACGACCCGCTCCCCGGCCACCTTCGAGACGTCGATGCAGCCAAAGCTGCGGACGAGCTGCACCGTCTGGGCGGGAATCGGGGCGGGGCCGCTAAAGCTGCCCTGCCGGTTCGCTCGGAAGAAGCCGAGCGGGTAGGCGACCTGGTTCGTGTAGAGCCAGGCCACGTAGACGTCGCTGCCCCGGGAGGGCTCAAGGCCCTCGAGGTTGATCTGCACCTGGCCTTGGTCGCCCGGCTGGGCGATCACGGCCTGTCCGTTGGCGTTGGACCCGGGATCGAGCGGCTGCAACGGAACAACGACCACGTCCTGGCCGGCGCCGCTCGGAACCGCCGCCGAGTCCTGGCTCGAGCCGTCGTCGCCCGAGAAGAGCGTCACCGCCAGCACCACTGCGAGAACCAGGATTGCGGCAGCGCCGAGGCCGAACAGGAGCCGGGATTGGCGCCCCGAGAGCGATCCGATGCCCTCCCCCGCGCCGCTGAGCGTCTCGCGCAGCCGCGTCATGGCTCCGGGCCCGCGGGAGGCCGCAGGGGCGGCGGGGGGCGGAGGCGATGGCAGGCCGGTGCCGGGACTCGAAGTCGGAGTCGCGGTTGCGGGGGGCGGGGGGGCGGCGGGCGGCGGGGCCGACCCCCGGCCGCGCGGCTCGGGGATCTCGGGAAGCGATGCGCGCGGCGCGAGCAGGCGCAACTGGGAGCAGAGCCTGCGGGCGTGGTCGTTGGCGGCGGGGTCGTTCTGAAGCTGGCGGGCGGCGTCGGCTCGCCCGATCGGGTCGGCCTGGCCCAGCAGGTAGTCGGTCATGCCGACCTCGGCGTCGGGGTCGGTGCCGCCGATCTCGGTCAAGGCCTCGCGAGCGCGGGTGCGGATCCCGCCCGCGTCGCTGCCCAGCAGGCCGGCAATGTCGTCGTAGCTCTGCCCGCCCTCGAGCAGCAGCTGGAGCATCGCTCTCTGGTCTTCGGTCAGGGCCACGGCGGGGAAGCCTACGGCAGGGAAGCGAAATGGGACGCAGCTCTTAGCTGCCTCTTAACTAAGGTGGCGCCCGTGAGCGCCGACGAACTCCCCAGCAGCCACTTCGACGAGCTGATCGGCACCGAGTGGATCGAGGACGGCCCGGAGCTGGCCCGAGCCCGGATCGCGGTCACTGACAAGCTTCGCCAGCCTCTGGGGCTGGTCCATGGCGGCGTGCTCGCCACCCTGGCGGAGAGCGTCTGCTCACGAGCGACCTATCTCGCCGTCGCGGAGGAGGGCAACGTCGCGATGGGCCAGTCCAACGCCACCAGCTTCCTGCGGCCGATGACGGAGGGACACATCAATGCGGTTGCCCGACGCCGGCACGGAGGGCGCACGACCTGGATCTGGGACGTCGAGATCAGCGACGACGAGGGGCGCCTCTGCGCGCTGGTGCGGACGACGGTCGCGGTGCGGCCGGGGCACGAGCGCTGAGGTCCGTCAGTCGCTGGTCTGAGGGCGGGCGCCAAACCCGTTGGTGATCGGCAGCCGGCGGTCGCGGCCGAAGGCCTTGGGCGAGATCCGGATCCCGGGTGGCGCCTGGCGGCGCTTGTACTCGGCGCGATTGACCAGCGCGATCACGTCCTCGACGACATCGTGGGGAAGGCCCTCGGCGACGAGCTCCTTGGGACCTCGGTCGCGCTCCACGTATCCCTCGAGGATCCGGTCCAGGAGCTCGTAGGCCGGTAGCGAGTCCTCGTCGCGCTGGCCGGGCCTGAGCTCAGCGGAGGGCGCTCGCTCGAGCACGGCGGCGGGGACCTGATTGGTTCCGGCACGCTCGTTGCGCCAGCGCACCAATCGGTAGACGAGTGTCTTGGGAACGTCCTTGATCACCGCGAAGCCCCCCGCCATGTCGCCGTACAGGGTCGCGTAGCCGACCGACATCTCACTCTTGTTGCCCGTCGTCAGCACCAGCCAGCCCCGCTTGTTGGACAGCGCCATCACCAGGTTGCCGCGGATCCGCGCCTGCAGGTTCTCCTCGGCGATCCCGGGCTCGGTCCCCTCGAAGGCGTCGGCGAGCGCCCCTTCATAGGCCCGCATGGCCTCTCCGATCCCGATCTCGACCACGTTGACCCCGAGGTTCGCCGCGATCAGGCGGGCGTCGGCCTGGGTCTCGCTGCTGGAGTGAGGGGAGGGCATCACGACGGCGGTCACGGCCTCAGGGCCGACCGCGTCGGCCGAGATCTGGGCGACCAGCGCGGAGTCGATCCCGCCCGAGAGGCCGAGCACCACGTGCTCGAAGCCGTTCTTCGCGACGTAGTCGCGGAGGCCGGCGGTGAGGGCCTCGTAGACCTCCTCATCGGGGCCCATCTCGGCAGCCAGCGTTGGCTCGAGCCGTCCCCTGGGCTCCGCCCCGGTGGTGAGGCTCGCGAGCACGGGAACTGCGGAGTCATCCGTGGGCGCACCCGCGTCGGCGTCGGCCCCTACCGCCGGCAGCAGGAGGTCGCAGACGAGTAGCTCCTCGGAGAACTGTCCCGCCCGTGCGATCGTCGCGCCGTCGGCGCCGATCACGGCGCTACGTCCGTCGAAGACGAGCTCGTCCTGGCCGCCGACGAGGTTGCAGAAGGCGAGGGTCACCCCGGCCTCGCGGGCGCGCTGGGCGAACATCTCCTCTCGCGGGCCGCCCTTTCCGCGGTGGTAGGGCGATGCCGAGGAGTTGACGATCAGGCGTGCGCCCGCCGCCGCCTCGGCGGTCTCCGGCGCCCCCTGCATCCAGAGGTCCTCGCAGATCGTCAGCCCGACCATTGCGCCATCGAGCTCGAAGACCGTGGGCGAGTCACCGGGCTTGAAGTAGCGGCGCTCATCGAAGACGGCGTAGTTGGGCAGGTGCATCTTGCGGTAGACGCCCTGGAGCGCACCGTCGGCGAGCAGGGCGACGGAGTTGAAGGCGGGGGGGAGGGCCGGGGCGATCGGATCGACGGCGCGGCCGTTGGCGCCGACGGACTCGGGGAAGCCGACCACCACCGCGATCTGCTCGGCGATGCCGGCGAGCCGCTCGAGCGCCTCGCGCACGGCCTCGAGGAAGTCCCGGCGCAGCAACAGGTCCTCGGGCGGGTAGCCGGAGAGGAAGAGCTCGGGGAGCACCAGGAGCTGTGAGCCGGCCTCACGCGCCCTCTCAATCGACTCACGGGCCAGTCCGAGGTTGCCCTCGACATCACCGACGGTGGCGTTCGATTGCGCCAGCGCCAGCCTCAGGTGGGTGGCCTCGCTCATGCGCCCAGTATGCCCGCCCGCGCCGCTAGCCTCGCGGGCCATGCGGCGAGGGGTATTCCAGATGCAGGACCACATCGAGGAGCTCTGCGACGAGTACGGAATCGAGATGAACGGCAACTCGAGGCGCGGCCGCGCGGTGCGCTGGCGAGGCGGCAGGCGCGAGATCTCGGTGCTTCCGATCCGGGGCCAGGTCTCCTATTTCATCGCCCTGCACGAGCTAGGGCACCTGGTCGGCCCCGGCCGCTCCGCGCCCCGCCTCGAGTCGGAGGCGAACGCGTGGCTCTGGGCGCTCTCGGTGGCCGCGGTCGAGCCCACGCCCGCGACGCGGCGCTCGATCGTCCGCAAGCTCGGCAGCTACCTCGAGTGGGCGCGCAACCGCCAGTACCGCAGGGTCCCGCCCCGCATCCCCGAGCGCGACCACGTCTTCTGGCAGCTGCTGGCGATCGCCGACGAGCAGCCCCGCCGCGAGGCGGCCTGAGGTCCAATGCGTTTGTGCACTTCTGGTCGCCATAGCGACCGAAACTGAACAAACGCTATTCAGCGAGAGCCCTAGCCCGACTGGCGGAGGTTGCTTCCGTCGAGGGCGGATTGCCAATGGCTGCCGTCGTCGAGCGCTATCGACCAGCCGGAGTTCGCGCCGGCGGCCGGCAGGGTCGAGATGCTGGTGATGTTGTCCTCACTCACATTCGCCTGCTCGCCGACCTCGGTCGCGAGCCCCTGAGCGGTCTCGGGGTCCACATCGGCGAGCTCGGGGCCGGTGGCCTTGCCGGCGCCATCGCTCTGAACCGTCCCGCCGGAGTTCGCCGGCGTGACGGTGATCGTCTCTACCCCGCCGCCCTTGGATTGCGCGGTCGCCTTGACCGATCCCTGGGTGATGGTCAACTCAACGGCCGCGTTCTCTCCCACGTGCTTGCCGATCTCCTCCAACGCAGGCTCCAAATTCGACGCCGAGTAGTACGAGTCCGAGAGGTTCGCGGCACCGCCATCGTCAGGGTCAGAGCCGTCGTCGCCGCAGCCGGTGAGAGCTGCGGCCAGCGCGACCAAAAGGACGACGCCGAGGGGGACGATGCGGCTCCGGAGCGCCGGCAGCGGTCTCATGTACCAATCCTAGTTCGTTCCGCTCAGCCGCGGGAGCGCCCGCTGCGGGGCCTCAGGTTGCTGACGATCACGGCCACCACCGTGACCAGGTAGATCTGGCCGATCAGGGCCTCGGTGATCGCGAGCGAGCGTCCCAGGCTCGTCTGTGCGACGAAGTCCCCGTAGCCGACGGTGGTCAGGGTCGCGAAGCTGAAGTAGAGAAAGTCGCTGGTGGCGTGGGCGCCGTTCTGGAAGAAATCGGGCTCACCGAACTCGTCAATCGCCCCGAACACGTTGCCGAACAGCATCCCGATCAACAGGTAGACGCAGAGCACGCCGAACATCGTCTGCAGCGTCACCCCGCCGTGGTCGCGAACCTGGGCCGTCAACCCGACGACGATCGCAGGAGGCGTGACGGCGACGAGCAACAGCGTGACGACCCGCGTCGAGTGGGTGCCGAGCTCTTCGGTGCCCAGGATGACCCCTGCGGCCCCGAGAACGAGGATCATCGAGGCGACGATCGCAAGCCGAATCACCCAGCGATGGGCCCGTGAGGCGATCACCGCGACCACCAGCGTCACCGCCTGGACGGTGACGACGACCAGCCGCGCGACGTCACCATTGGGCGCAGCGAGCTGAACCGCCAGCGAGACCAGGATCAGCCCGAGCAGCAGCCCGTACTGGTGGTGGATCCGGCTCATGCACGCATGATCGCCACAGGGCAGGACGAACCGCCAGCGGGCATCATCCAGGCCATGGAAAACGGCGCAGAGAGAACGCGCGTGCTGATGATCACCGCGGACGACTACGGCTACTGGCCGAGCTACAACCAGGGCATCCTCGAGGCGGTCGAGGCCGGCGCCGTGGATTCCGTCAGCGCAATGGTCGATCGCGAGTACTGCGACCCCGCGCCGCTCGAGGATCTGGGGGTGGAGGTCGGGCTCCACATGGAGTTCGAGGGCCGCCGGGGCCCTCGCAGCGGCGCCCCCGCGAAGCAGTCGCTGCGGGTCCAGCTCGAGCGCTTCACCGACCTCTTCGGGCGCTGGCCGACCTACCTCGACGGCCACCACCACTGCCATGCCCGTCCCGAGCTGGCCACGCCGGTGATGGAGATGGCGCTGCAGCTCAAGATCCCCGTGCGCTCGGTCAGCCGCGACCACCGCCAGTGGCTGCGCGAGCGCAACATTCCGACCCAAGACGCCCTGATCGGCCGCACGGACTCATCGGAGCCGGCCCAGCCCCCCGAGCTGTTGAGGCTCCCCCCGGGCGTCACCGAGTGGGTCGTTCACCCGGGCCACCCGGACCCGGAGTCGGGCTCTTCGTATGACCGGGCCCGCCAGGAGGACCTCGACGTGATCGGCAAGCTGGCGCTGAGGGCGCGCTTTGACCGGGCGGTGTGGGGGACGGCGACCCGTGCCAACCACGCCGAGGCCCTGCTGCGGGCCGAGCCGGAGCCAGATCCCGAGACAACCGCCTGAGCGACGCGCCCCGGTTCCCCGCGCCGCTACCCGGCCGGTGACTCGGCGCGCTCCTCGCCGGCACTCGAGCCGTTGACCGAGCGCACCGCGTTCTCGCGGTAGCGGCCTGAGGAAGAGAAGCGCCGCAGGAACCCGCGGCCGCTGCCGGCGGCCTTGACCAGCTCCTCGAGGGAGGCCTCCAGGTCCCCGGCCAACTGCTCGAGGTCGGCCATCGCGTCGTAGTCGCCGATCAGCCCGAAGCTGATCTTGCCGTCGTAGCTCATGATCCCGACGCAGAGGGCCTGGCGCTTGGCCAGCGGCACCATGGGGATCACCCGGTCCATCTTGCGGCCGAGCAGGTAGAGGGGGAACTGCGGCCCCGGGACGTTGGTGACGACGAGGTTGAAGAATCGCTGCCGGGACTGCAGCCGCGCCGCCTGTCCGGCGATCGTCGGCGGCGCAAAGTCGGCGAGCTGGGTCATCAGGGTCGCACCCACCGCCTGCTTGGAGCGCTTGAGGTCGCCCATCGTGTCGGTCACGATCCGCATCCGCTCGGTCGGGTCCTCACACCAGACGGGAAGCGGGGCCATCATCGAGCTGACCTTGTTGCCGAGGTCTCCGTGCTGGTCGGCGGTGCGAACGCTGATCGGCACCATCGCCCTCATCTCCAACCCCGCGGTCGAATGCCCGTGCGAGCGCAGGTACTTGCCGAGCGCCCCCGCGACCGCGGCGAGGACGACGTCATTGACCGTCCCGCCGAGCTCGTCCTTGATCCCCTTGAGGTCATCGAGGGAGGCCTCGACCCAGGCGAAGCGGCGGTGGGGGCCGATCTCGACGTTGAAGGGCGTGTCGGGGGCGGCGATGCCGGCGAAGGCGAAGGTCCCGGCGGCGGCGAGTGCGTCGGTGGCGCTCCTCAGCGCCCTGCGGGGCCCTCGCAGGACGCGCCGGAAGCTGCGCGCTACCTCGCGCGGGCTGACAGCGCGCTCGAGCAGGGCCTCGCCGAGGACCTGGGGGCTGGTCGGCTCGGGCCTGGCGACCCAAGGCTCGGGGGGGCCCTCGAAGGCTGGACTCGGCTCGCGGTCCATGTCGAAGAGCACGGTGATGATGTCCACGCCCGAAACGCCGTCAACCAGGCAGTGATGGGTCTTGCCGACGATCGCGAAACGGTTGCCCTCGATCCCCTCGACCAGCCACAACTCCCAGAGCGGCTTGTCGCGGTCGAGCCGCTGGGAGAAGATCCTCGCGGCCAGGTTGCAGAGCTGCTCGACGCTGCCAGGGGGCGGCAGCGAAGTGTGGCGGACGTGGTACTCGAGGTTGAGGTGGGGGTCGTCCACCCAGCGCGGCCGGCCCTGTCCGAGCGGAACGAACTTCAGCTTCTGCCTGACGCGCGGCACCAGGTGCAGGCGCGAGGCGATGTGGTCGCGGAACTCGGTGTAGCGCGGGGGGGGCCCCTCGAACAGGGTCGTTGAGGCGACGTGCATATGCGCGTCGTCGCGCTCGAGGTGGAGGAACGAGGAATCAAGCCCTGACAGCCGATCGCTCACGAGGCGATCTTCGCACAGGCAGGGGCCCAGCGCCAAACGGCGGCTTCGGCGGCGCAGAGCGGTTTGGGCCGTTTTACAGGGATTTCACCAGGATCCGAGCTTGTGACCGTGCTCACACAAGGAAGTGTTAGCGACCGCTAACTTCGGAATCGCTGTTAGCCGTACAACGAATCGCCGAGTCGCCACGCGCAAACGTGGCGAGCGGGGGACCCAAGCAGCAGGGGCGAATGGGGTGGTGATCCACACTTAGCGGTACAGGCACCTACGGGTGCCGTCGCGAGCCCGACAGCTAACCCCGTAGGCGGCCAAAGGAAGGCAGGTGGACGCTTCGTGCGTTCCTCTACGAAGGGACGGCGACGGGCCGCGCTTGTAGTTGCGCCCCTAGCCGTAGTTCTGATCAGCACCAGCTCCGCGGCCGCGCAGTCGGCACCCCTTGCGGGGCCCGACAGCACGCCGGAGGCGACGACCCCGGAGGCGACGACCGCCAAGAAGCGCGACCAGTCGAAGCTGGGCGTCAAGGCCAAGCGCCACGTCCACGTCGGCAGCTCGCTCGTGATCCGCGGCAAGGTCGCCCCGAGAGGGCGGCGCTGGGTGACCATCCGCGCCGGCGGCGGCAAGCTGAAGAGCGTGCGCGCGCGCGCCAACGGCCGCTACCGCCTGCGCTGGAGGCCCCGTGGGGCCGGCGTCTACAAGGTCTCGGCCCGCGTCAGCGGCAACGGCGAGGCCAAGCCTGCACGTTCGCGCTCCAAGCGGGTCAACGTGTACCGGCCCGCCCAGGCCTCCTACTACGGGCCCGGGCTCTACGGAGGCGCCACCGCCTGTGGCGGCACGCTGCAGCCGGGGACCCTCGGGGTGGCGAACAAGACGCTGCCCTGCGGCACCAAGGTGACGCTGAGGCACGGCAACCGCTCGGTCACGGTCCCCGTGATCGATCGCGGCCCCTACGTGGGCAACCGCGAGTTCGACCTCACCACCGCGACCAAGAACAAGATCGGCTTCGGCTCCACCGGAGTCGTCTGGACGACGCGGTAGCGGCCGGCGGGAGCATTCTCGCGCCGACTAACCGAGATCAAGCGTCAGCGGCTCGGCCGGATCGCCCCCCGAAAGGGCGCTCCGCGCCGGGCCGCTTTCGCCTTGTCGGACGGCGTCGCCGAGCGTGGGGCAACACCGGCAAGAGGGGTGCCCTCGCTCGACCGGCGCCCCTGGGCCAAGAAGCTATTTCTTGAGGCAGTACGCGTAGGCCAGCGCCAGCATGGTCGATCCGCTGTCGTTCGCGTAGACCGTACGCCAGCCGTTGCCGGACTTGAACGAGCTACGGATCGCGGCCAGGGAGGGGAAGTTGGGGGTGTCAGCGGAGCTGCCACCGCTGATCACCCTCTCGCCCGCCTTGCACGAAACCAGCGTCGACGACACAGCGACAATTCCATCGGCCGTCGTGCCATCGCTGCTGCTCACATCCAGCATCCGCTTGACGATCTTCCCGAGATCAGATGCCCGACAGCCCCGGCCGCGATGTCGCTGGACTTGACGCCGTTGCTGCCCGGCACCTTGGAGCCTCCGCCGAAGGCGGTGCCGCCGACCGCCACCACCAGCGCGATCATGGCGACGACGAGTCCCGCCTGCCCGGCGCTCGGGCGCCGCTGGAGCTTCTTCATCGATTCCTCCTCGGTCGAGTTTGCTCACGCGCCTGCAGGCGAGCATGAACAAACCTATCCGCGCTGCCAGCCCATGTCGAGCGTCAGCGGCTCGGCCGGAGCGCCACCCGAGAGGGCGGCGCTCCGCGCCGGGCCGCTTTCGCCTTCATCGCCGCTCAAGCCGGCGAGGCCGACGCCGAGCAGGCGCACCGGGGCATCCGGCGCAAACCGCTCGAGCAGCTCGCGAGCGACGCGGGAGACGACCTCGGGATCGCGGGTGGGGGAGGACAGCGTCCGAGAGCGCGTGTGGGTTTTGAAGGGCCTTAGCCGGATCTTCAGCGTCACGGTGCGGCCCTCGTGGTCGTGCCGCTCGAGGCTCTCGCATACCGAGCGCGCCAGGCCGTCGACGATCTCGGCGAGCCTCGCGGCGTCGGTGATGTCCTGCTCGAAGGTGGTCTCGCGGCTCTCGGACTTGCGCCGGCGCTCGCTATCGAGCGTGCGCGCGTCGCGCCCGTTGGCGCGGTCGCGCAGCTCGCGCCCCCGGTTGGGCCCGAGCGCCTGCTCGAGGCTGGAGTCGTCGGCCATGGCCAGCTCGGCGACGGTCTTGATCCCGAGCTTCGCCAGGCGCTCGACGGTCCGCGGCCCGACGCCCGGGATCAGCCCAGCCGGGCGGTCACCGACCGCGTCGAGCATCTCCTCGGGCCGCAGGACCGAGAGCCCGTCGGGCTTCTCCAGGTCGGAGGCGATCTTGGCCAGCAGCTTGTTCGGCGCCAGCCCAACCGAGCAGGTGAGCCTGGTCCGCTCGCGCATCGCGCCCTTCAGCTCGCGGGCACGGGAGGAGGGGACCAGGGAGCCGGAGAGGTCGACGTAGGCCTCGTCGAGCCCCGCCTGCTCGACCCGGTCGCTGAAGCCGGCCAGGACCTCCATCACGGCGACCGACGCGCGGCGGTAGAGCGCCATGTCGGTGGGCACGAGCACCGCCTGGGGGCAGCGCCGGTAGGCGATCGCCAGCGGCAGCGCGGAGTGGACCCCGAACTCGCGGGCCTCGTAGGAGGCGGTCATGACGACGCCGCGCGAGTGCGCGCCGGCGCCGTTGCCAACGATCACCGGGCGTCCGCGCAGCTCTGGGCGCCTCAGCAGCTCCACTGAGACGTAGAAGGCGTCCATGTCGACATGGGCGATCAATTGCCCGCGGGGCGATGGTAGGCACGGGGCTGGACGCCGCCGCTAATGTGAAGCTGAGTGACGGACTCAGAGCCCAAGAACCTCGAGGCGATCTCGCGGGCGATCGACCAGCACAACCGCAGCTGCCCCTACCCCGCGGCCGAGGTCCGGATGAACCCCTTCGAGGCCGAGCGCCTCGGCTGGGAGGAGATCCGTGGCCTTCCGATCGTCCCCGACGCCGAGCTCAGCACCGGCCGCTTCCGGATCGTCTGCGCCCGCGAGGATGGCGAGGGGATCGAGGAGGCCGAGGCGCTCGGCATCCCGATCGAGGTCGCGGTGCCATCGGGCCGCCCCGGCCCCGTCGGGGACTAGCGAGCCTCAGTTCAGCGCTGTCGCCAGGCGGCGGCGGTGCTCACGGGCGAGCGGGTCGGCCGCTCCCAGCTCGGTCAGGATGGCGATGATGACCCGGCGCAGCAGGTCCCGGCGGTCGGGATCAGCCTCGGCAGAGAGGGGCTCCTGGAGGCCCTCCAGGGCCGTGGCGGGGTCGGCTGCGTCCCAGGCGGCGAATGCGATTGCGAGCGCGTCGTCAGCCCCCTGCTTCTCGAGCTCGGCCCGGGCCGTGAGCCCGGAGGCGATGAAGTCGCCCTCGAAGGGCGCCAGGAGCTCGATCGCGTCGTCGTGGTCGCCTCGCTCGACCAACAGCCGCCCGAGGGCGCGGGCGGATTCGAGGTGCCTGGGGTCGCTCGCGAGCGCCTTGCGCAGCGACTCCTCATCACCGGCGACGGCCAGGCGGTCGGCCTCGGACGGGACCAGGGAGTCGAAGAACCGCTCGACGTTGGCGGCGGGTTGCGCGCCAACGAACTCCTCCACGACCTCTCCGTCGCGAAAGGCCTTGACCGCCGGGATGCCCTGGATGCCGTAGCGCGAGGCCAGCTCCTGGTTGGCGTCGGTGTCGATCTTGACCAGCTCGACCTCGCCGCTGCGCTTTGCCGCCTCCGCCTCGAGCACGGGGGTCAGCGTCCGGCAGGGCCCGCACCACTCGGCCCAGAAGTCGGCGACCACCGGTAGCTCGCTGGAGCGGTCGCTGACCAGTTTCTGAAAGGACGAGGTGTCTACATCGACCGCCATCTCGCCCCGAAGGTTAGATGGGGCGCGAGGCCGCCCGGCTCGGGGCGGGGGAAAGGTGGCGGCCAAGGAACTCGAGCTGGTCGCTGAGCGACCGCTCGCGCCCCTCGCCCACGTAGACATCGAAGTGGGGGATGTCGTATTCGCGCAGCTCGGCGCGAGCGCCCGCCCGGCGAGCGGCGGTCCTGGCCTGCCCCGGGGGCGCGACCGAGTCCCTGAGGCCGATCAGAACGAGGATCGGGCACTCGAGGCGGTCGATCCTCGTGATCGCCCGGTTCTGGGCCTCGAGGGTGACCGCGCGGGCGCAGATGCTGTTGCGCCAGGTCGGCCCGGCGATCTCCAGGTAGCCGGCCTCCGAGCCCTCGCTGCTGATGGCGGCGGCCTGGCCGGGCGGCGCGACGATCGGGATCGTGTGGGGAGCGGCGCCGGGGCGCAGGCGGGTGAGCTGGTCGCGGACGCCGTGGGCGCTGACGCGGGCGAGCTGGCCGACGCCGGCGTAGCGGCGGATCTGGTCGAGCGTCCGCAGCCCGTCGAGGTCAGGCGTCTGGGAGATCACGGCGGCAATCCGAGGGTCCTCGGAGGCCGCGTAGACGACGTGGCCCCCCGACCAGGAGGTTCCCCAGAGGACGATTCGATCCGCATCGACCCCCTCCTGGGAGCGGGCGAAGGCGATCGCCGCGACGTAGTCGGCGCGGTGGCGGGAGGGGATCCCAAGCTGGCGAGGCTCCCCGCTGGAGTCGCCGAAGCAGCGATAGTCGAAGAGGAGCGCGTTGATGCCCGCCTCCGCGTAGGCCTCGGCAAAGGGGAGCAGGCCGGCGTCCCGGGTGCCTCCGACGCCGTGCGCCATGACCACGCACGGCCGGCCGCGATGGCTTGCGAAGGCGTCGCCCTCTGCCTCGAGGAACCAGGCGGCGCACGTCTCCCCGTGGCTGGCGAAGCTGACGTCGCATCGTTCAGCCCCACTCACGGCCGCACCCTACAACCCGGCCTAGGTGTTGCCGGAGATGTTGAGGCCGACGCTGTCGAGGCCGGTCTGGGCCCAGCGGTTGAACTCGTCGAACCAGCCGGTCAGGATCGAGATCCCGAACCCGATCAGGATCACGCCACCCGCGCCGATGATCACCGGATAGTGGCGCTTGACCACGGCGAACGCCGTCGTCATGCGACTGAAGGCCAGAGCGGTCAGCAGGAAGGGGATCGCGAGGCCGGCCGAGTAGACCGCCAGCAGGAACGCCCCTCTGCCGGGTGAATCGGCGATCGCCGCCGAGGCGAGGATCGCCGCAAGGGTTGGACCGATGCAGGGGGTCCAGGCGAAGGCAAACGCCGCTCCGGCGACCAGCGGCCCGCCCTTGCCGGCACGCGCCAGCAGCGCGTCTACGTGCCACTCGCGGTTGAGCCTGACGATGAAGAGGGTGGCGATGAAGAAGACCCCCATGGCGATGATCAGCCACGCCGCCACCTTGGTCAGCTCGCGCTGGTGCTCGACCAAGAGGCTGCCGATCCCCGTCGCGGCGAGGCCCAGCAGGATGAAGACACTCGAGAAGCTGGCGACGAAGAGGAGGCTCGGCGCCAGCACCCGGCGCCAGTCGGCGCGCTCGAGGTCGGTGACGGCGACGCCCGTGACGACCGAGAGGTAGCCCGGAACGAGCGGGAGGACGCAGGGGGAGAGGAAGGAGACGAGCCCGGCCGCAAACGCGGTCAGAAGGCCGACGCCCGCCGCAGGATCGGTTGCCATCCATGCAGTTTGACTGCTGAGGCCCGCGGGCCACGGGCGTCGCCTGGCGCTCCCGGCAAGGTTGGTGACAAAGGTTGCTTTTGAAGGACGGCCCGACGCGAGCCACGGGGCTCGTAGTAGAGGCCAAGGCGGCGCCGCAGAACGGGTTGCAGTCCTCCGAGGCCCAGAACGGCGACCTCGAGCAGCGCATGATCGAAGCCCAGAACAAGGCGATGGGCTCAGCGTCTGCGGCCCCCGCCGCCGGACGCGTCGGGGGAGTGATGGGCCCGGAGGTGCAGGCGATGATGGCCCAGAACGCCAAGCGCGCGCTCCAGATGTTCCAGGACCCCGCTCAGCGCAAGACGATGATCGCCCAGTACCGGGCGGCCGGGATCGAGATCGACGAGGAGGACCTGGCGCCCTAGCGGACCGCTACGGCGCTCGTGGCCTCGATCGCGCGGGCCTCCTCAACCGAGACGATCTCGCGGCCGAAGGGCCACAGCGAGACCGGGATCAGCTTCAGGTGACCCGCGGCGAGCGGGATCCCGATGATGGTCAGTGCCATCACGACGGCCGCGACGAGGTGCATGATCGCCAGCCACCAGCCGGCGAGGATCAGCCAGACCACGTTGCCTATGGCCGAGGGCGCTCCGGCGGTCGGGCGCTTGACCAGCGTGCGGCCGAACGGCCACAGGGTGAACATCGCGATCTTGATGCCCTGGACGCCGAAGGGGATCCCGATGATCGTGATGCACATGAGCAGCGAGGCCAGCAGCCAGCCCAGCGCCGTCGCAAAGCCCGTCAGCACGAGCCAGATGATGTTCCCGATCAGCCTCAGCATCGACTCAGAGAGTAACGACCGACAGGCACGGAACCAATGCCTGCTAATCAGCGTTACGTAAACCTGACGATCAAGAATGAGTACCGGGTGCGCAGGCGGCCGCTCCGAGGTGCACTTCGGCTCTCTCGGCGGCGCCGATGTCAGGACCTCGGTGCTGGTCTTCGCCGTCCTCTTCGCCCACAGCCTCCCCGAGGGGTTCGCGATCGGGACGGCTTACGCCTCCGACGTGGCCGGCCTCAGCCTCTTCG
The DNA here is from genome assembly GCA_009691195.1 of Solirubrobacterales bacterium. Classification (GTDB taxonomy): domain Bacteria; phylum Actinomycetota; class Thermoleophilia; order Solirubrobacterales; family 70-9; genus SHVA01. The sequence goes on from SHVA01000021.1 coordinate 27,139, forward strand.
TCATCCTCGAGATCGGGCTGCAGAACATCCCCGAGGGGACCAGCGTCGCGATCCCGATGGCCGACGCCGGGTTCAGCCGCCGCCGGCAGTTCGGCGCCGCCGTCCTGACCAGCGCCCCGCAGCCGATCGGCGCCGCGATCGCGTTCCTCCTGGTCGAGACCATCAAGGGCCTGCTGCCCCTCTCCTTCGGCTTCGCCGCCGGGGCGATGCCGGCGCTCGTGGCCGCGGAGTTGCTGCCGCGAATGGTGAGATCAGGCAGTTGGCGGAGCGGCGCCGGGGCACTCGCGGGGGCGGCGATCATGCTCGCCCTGAGCGTCGGCCTCGGCCTTGGCCTCGGCCTCGGCCTCTAGCGCCGTCGCCAGCCGCCGCCGAGCATCCGCGAGATGCGGCCGCCGCGGCTCGGCTCGAAGTTCCCGGCGGCCTTCTCGGGCGCCGGGAGCTCGGCGACCGCCGCAGCGGTGATCGTCAGCGTCACCGCCTTCTCCGCGGTGCGCGCCACCTCCGGCGCATCGGCGAAGACGAGGCGGCGGTCTGAGGTCTCGATCACGAACCCGTCGAGGATGTGCTCTTGGTAGTTGTCCACGACCTCGTCCACCTTGCCGACCTCGACCTCGTCGGAGGAGTAGACGGGCGTACCGCGCTGCACGGCGGCATAGTGGATGGCGGCTCCTTCATCGATCACGCTCCAAAGCATATGCGGCGGCCCCACCCGGCCCATGCTCGCCACCTTTACCCTGGCGGCCACGATGTCCGGCTACTCGGGAACACCTCTGATCACGAAGCTGGGCATCAAGGAGGGGCACCGGATCGCCTTCCCCGGCGCGCCGGCGGAGTTCGAGGGACTGCTGGGCCCCCTGCCCGACGGAGCGCGCCTCAAGTCCAGGGCCGTCGGCCCCCTTGACGTGATCGTTCTGTTCACCAGGCGCCGGGCTGAGCTCGCGCGGCGGCTGCCCTCGCTGCGCTCGGCGCTCGACCCGGCCGGGGGCCTCTGGATCGCCTGGCCAAAGCGGGCGTCGGGGGTCGAGACCGACGTGACCGAGGACGTGGTTCGCGAGCTCGGTCTCGCCGGGGGCCTTGTCGACAACAAGGTCTGCGCGATAGACGAGACCTGGTCGGGACTGCGGCTGGTGATCAGGCTCAGGGACAGGCCCGGTGGCGGTCGCTAGACGGCGGTCCGCTCGCAGAAGCTGACTATCTCCCGGGAGAGCCTGCCCCCTTGCCACGCAAGCGGCGATTCGCCCTGGGCCTCACTGACCAGCGTGGCGCCGGGAAGGGCCTCTGCCCAAGCCTCGGCCACGGCGAAGGGATGGTTGGGGTCCGCATCGTCATGACTGGCCACCACGAGGGATGGAGCGCGGAGCGACTCCAGCTCCGAGATGCCCTCGAAGGGAAGCGAGCGCGGCACCTCCCGCAGGGCCCATGACAGCGCCTCGGGGTGGCTGTGAAGTCCGATCCGCTCGCGGGTAAGGCGCAGGACCGTCTCCCGCCATTCCGGCGCCGTGGTGATGTCGGGCTCATACGCCTTCATGAAGCCGTCGACGCCGCCGGAATCCAGACCGTCGGCGAGCCGGTCCCAGTGGGCGAGAACCTCCTCCGCCGCCGGGAGACCCAGTGACGCGGGGCTGATCAGGACGGCGCCGGCGACCTCATCGGGATGCTCGAGGGCGAAGGCGGCGACCGTGTGGCAGCCCATCGAGTGCCCGACCAGGACGGGCGGCCGGTCACAGCTCCCTTCGATCACCCGGCCGAGGTCCTGCGCCAGCTCGGCGTAGGAGTAGCCCTGGTCGGCGGGCGCCGGATCGGATTCGCCGTGGCCCCTGGCGTCATAGGCGATCGTTCGCCGGCCCGAGCGTGGCAGCAGCTTGGAGCCGTGGACCACATACCGCCGTGTCGCGCTGATCCCGTGCAGCAGCACGAGCGGCTGGCCCTCCCCCATCCCCTCCCCGGACAGCGCCGGGGCGCCGGCGATCGTCAGCGGCTCCGGCTGCGGCGCCGCCGCGGCGCGCACGCTCAGAGTTCGGCGACGGCGGGCTCGAGGTCGTCCACGTCCTGGTAGTGAAGGCCGAAGAGCGCGACGTGGCGGTAGCGGACCTTGCCGTCGGGGTCGATGAGGAAGATCGAACGGCGCACCATCCCGCCCGGGCCCAGGGCGCCATAAGCGCGCGCGACTCGCCTCTCAGGGTCCGAGAGCAGCGGCACCTTGAGCCCGTTCTCGGTGATGAAGCGCTCGTGGGAGTCCACAGACTGGGGCGAGATGCCGACCATGGGCACGCCGAGCGCCTCGATCCGGTCGCCCTCGTCCCGGTAGGAGCAGAACTGCTTGGTACACACGGGGGTGAAATCGCCCGGGTAGAACGCGAGGATCACACCGGTCTTCTCGAAGTCCGAGAGGCTGTAGGTCCGCCCCCCCGTCCCGTGCAGCTCGAACGTGGGGGCCTGCTTGCCGACGGCCAGCTTCGCCATCAGCCTCGGCTCACCGTGATCAGGTCGATCACAAGCGCGCAGTCGGGCGGCAGCCCGCGGTCAGGAGGGCCGCGCGGAAGAGCGATGTGGTATCCATCTCGCGGGTAACAGCGGCGAAGGCTAGCTGCTCGCCCGATGCGATCATGAGCGGGTGAGCGACCCCACAGGCACCGAGGCAGGGCGACCCATCGCACGTCACACGAAGTTGGTCGGGCGGGCCCTCAACCGCGCGGTCGTCCGCGCCCCGGTCCTTTGGCCCATCCTCAAGCGCCCCATGCGGGACTTCTTCGACCGCGCCGCCGAGGGCTGGGACGAGCGGACCGGCGCCGGCTCCTCCGAGCACCTGGCCCCACTGGCCGCCGGGCTGCTTCACGTAAAGCCTGACCCCGAGCGAGCGCTCGACCTCGGCACCGGCACCGGCACCGGCGCGCTGCTGATCGCCCGAGAGTTCCCCCGGGTGCGGGTGAGGGGCATCGACGTCTCAGAGGAGATGATCCGGCGGGCGCGGCGGCGCGTGGGCCTGGACCCGGAGGGCAGGATCGCCTTTCGCGTGGGCGACGCCGCCCACCTTCCCTACGACGACGAGTCCTTCGACCTCGTTGCGCAGCTCAACATGCCCCCCTTCTTCGCCGAGATCGCCCGCGTGCTGCGCCCCGGCGGCCACGCGGTTGTGGCGGCGAGCTCGGGGCCCTCGACGCCCTTCTACACGCCCTCGTCGGTACTGGAGCGCCGCTTCGGCCGGCTCGGCTTCGAGACCGTGCAGAGCGGAGAGGCGGGCGCGGGGACCTTTCACGTCGCCCGTCTGCCGGGCTGAGCCATACAGTCACCTTCGTGCCCGTCCAGCGCCCCCATGTCCTGATCGCCAACCCCTCCTCCGGCGGCGGAAAGGGAAAGGACCTCCTGCCTGAGGTCGAGCGCGCCCTCGACCAGAACCGGCTCGCATTCCGCACCGTTGTCACCCACAGCCTCGAGCACGGCGTTGACGAGGCGCTCGGCGCAGCCGAGGCGGGCGAGGTCCCGGTCGTGATCAGCGGCGACGGCCTGATCGGCCAGATCGGCGGCGCGCTGGCGCGCAGCGATACCCCCCTGGGGATCGTCCCGGGCGGGCGCGGCAACGACCTCGCGCGTGTGCTCGAGATCCCGACCGAGGTGCCGGACGCGGTCCGGGTGCTCGCGGCCGGCCACGAGCGCGAGATAGACGTCGGTGAGGTCAACGGCCGTCGCTTCCTCTGTATCGCGTCGATGGGCTTCGACTCGGAGGCCAACAGGATCGCCAACGAGGCGCGGCTCATCCGTGGCAACCTCGTCTACGCCTACGCCGCCCTGAGGGCCCTCGTCGCCTGGCGCCCCGCGACCTTCACGATCGAGTACGACGGCGACCGCCGTACGTACAAGGGCTACGCGGCCGCGGTCGCCAACAGCCGCGCCTTCGGCGGCGGGATGTTCATCGCCCCCGGCGCCGAGCTCGACGACGGGCGCTTCGACATCGTCATGTCGGGCGACGTCAGCAAGTTCCGCTTCCTGGCCAACCTGCCCAAGGTGTTCAAGGGCACGCACATCGAGGAGCCGGAGGTGAGGGTCGTGCGAGCCGCCCACGCCGAGGTCAGGGCCAGCCGCAACTTCCAGGTCTACGCCGACGGCGAGCACCTCACCGACCTCCCGGCCACCCTGCGGGTCCTGCCGCGGGCCCTGCGAGTGATCGTGCCGGCCACAAGCCAGCGGTGACCGCGGCCGGCGGCGACGCGCGCCGCAGCGCCATGTTCGGTCCCAAGCGGGCGCTCGCCGGGCTCGCGGGCCGCATCAGCCGGCGAAGCGGGCGGGGCGGCGGGACCACGCTGCCGGGCAGGATGCTGCTGGGGATGGCGCCCGACGCGATCGCGCGCCTCTCGGAGAGCCTCGTCGGCGGCTCGATCGTCGTCAGCTCGACCAACGGGAAGACCACGACCGCCGGCATGATCGCCTCGATCCTGCGCGCTGACGGCAGGCGGCCGGTGCACAACAGCGCCGGCTCCAACATGCACTGGGGCGTCGCGACGGCGCTGCTGGAGCAGTCCGGCGAGGAGGGCCTGTTCGAGGTCGACGAGGCCTGGCTCCCGCGGGTGGCCCCTCAACTGCACCCGCGGCTGCTGCTCCTGGGCAACCTCTTCCGCGACCAGCTCGACCGCTACGGCGAGCTCGAGCGCCTCGCCGGTGAGTGGGCCAAGCTGGTCGAGCAGCTCGACGAACCGGCAAACGGTCCAGCCCGCGCCAACGGCGCGGGCTGCGAGTTCGCCCTCTGCGCCGACGACCCGCTGATCGCCGACCTCGGGCGGGACCCTGAGCTCCACCGCAGGCCGGGAGTCACCTACTTCGGGATCGAGGACACCAGCCAGGCGCTTGCTCAGCTCCAGCACGCCCACGACGCAAAGCACTGCCGCCGTTGCGGCGCCCCATACGCCTACGAGCGCGCCTTCGTCGGCCACCTCGGCCACTACACCTGCCCCAATTGCGGCGCCGACCGGCCGGTCCCCGATGTGGCGGCGACGCGCGTCGAGCCGCACGGGATGTCCGGCTCAACGGTCACGGTCGCCACCCCGGAGGGCGAGCTGAAGCTGCGGCTCCCCCTCCCCGGGCTCTACAACGTCTACAACGCACTCGCGGCGATCACGGCCGGGTTGCGCTCGGGCGTGTCGCTGGAGCGCGTCGGTGAGGGCCTCGAGACGATGGAGGCCGTCTTCGGACGGGTCGAGACGATTGAGGTCTCGGGCAAGCCCGTCTCGCTGCTGCTGATCAAGAACCCCGCCGGCGCCAACGAGGTGCTCCGCACGCTCCGCCTCGAGGGCGCCGACGGCGGCATCGACCTCTGGATCGCCCTCAACGACAAGATCGCCGACGGCCGCGACGTCTCCTGGGTCTGGGACGCCGACTTCGAGCTGCTCTCCGGCGCCGTGCGCCGCGTGGTCTGCTCCGGGACCCGGGCGCCGGAGATGGCGCTGCGGCTGAAGTACGCGGGCTGGCCCGCCGAGGCGATCCACGTCGAGTCGTCGGTGCCGGATTCCTTCGATCAGGCCGTGGGCGCCGCGCCCGAGCGCCTCTTCGCGCTGCCCACCTACACCGCCCTGCTGGAGCTTCGCACCCTGCTCTCCCACCGAGGCCACGCGCGGGACTACTGGGAGCAGCCCTGACGACGGCCGGCGCCGATGACGCCCTGGCGCCCGCGCCCGGCGGCACCGTCGCCTGGCATGACGTCGAGTGCGGCGCTTACGCGGCCGACCTCGAGGCGTGGGAGGACGTCGCCGGGCGCGCCGGCGGCGACCGCGTGCTCGAACTGGGCTGCGGAACGGGCAGGGTCTCCCTTCACCTCGCGGGCAACGGGCACGCCGTCAGCGCAATCGAGATCGATGCTGTGCTGGCCACCGAGGCGGCGCGGCGCGCGGCGGAGCGGCGGCTGGACGTACATGTGAGCGCCGGGGACGCCCTTGACGCCGAGGAGGCGGGATTCGGCGCCGCGCTGGCCCCGATGCAGCTGGTCCAGGCGATTCCGGCGAGCGAGCGCAACGGGATGCTCGACGCGATGCGGCGGTCGCTGCGCGAGGGCGGCCTCGCGGCCCTGGCCTTCGTGGACGACGACTCGCTGGAGGGACTGCACGCCGGGGACGACCAGGAGTCCGCTCCCCTCCCCGACGTGCGGGAGCTCGACGGCTGGGTCTTCTCGAGCCAGCCGCTCTGGGTCAGCGTGGACGACGAGGCGATCACCGTCACCCGCGTCCGGGAGGCGGTGGCACCCGACGGCCAGCTCTTCCGCGGAGCCCACCGTGACGTGCTTGCGCGGCTCACCGCCGCGGGGCTCGAGCGCGAGGCCGCCGGGTCGGCGCTCTCCCCGGTCGAGCGGCTCGTCATACCCCGCGGCGTCGAGGTGGACACGACAATCGTCATCCTGGAGGCAAGATGACCGAGCTCAGATTCCTCGCGCTCTACCCCGAGCAGATGAACATCTATGCGGACCGCGGCAACTACATCTTCCTGAAGCAGCGCTGCGAGTGGAGGGGCATCGGCTTCAGGCAGGCCGCCGCCGGCCCTGGAGAGGGCTTCGACCCCGCCGAGCACGACCTGATCTACATCGGAGGCGGTCAGGACCGCGACCAGGTGCTCGTCGCCGAGGACATGCTCAAGACCAAGCGCGACCCCATCAACGATGCGGTCGAGGATGGCGCCGCCCTGCTCGCCGTCTGCGGCGGCTATCAGCTCCTCGGCCACAGCTACCAGCTCGGCGAGCAGAGGATCGAGGGACTGGGGCTCGCCGACCTCGAGACCGTCCGCGAGCCCGGCCCGCGGCTGATCGGCAACGTCGCGATCGAGGCCGACCTGGGCGAGGGCCCGACCGTGATCGCCGGCTTCGAGAACCACGGCGGCCGGACCTACCTCGGCTCCACGGCAGAGCCGCTCGGCCGCGTGATCAGCGGGCACGGCAACAACGACGGCGACGGCTTCGAGGGGGTACGCCGGCTGAACATGTTCGGGACCTACCTCCACGGCCCGCTGCTGCCCAAGAACGCCTGGCTCGCCGACCACCTCATAGCCCTCGCCCTCGCCCGGCGCGGCGGTGCGGCTCCGGAGCTGGAGCCGCTCGACGACGAGTTCGAGCGAGAGGCCCACGCCTCCGCGCTTGCCGCGGCCGAGCGGGGCTGATGCCCACCGCAAGCGGTAGGATCCCCGCATGGTTGGTAGGGTCCCCGCATGGTCGTAGTCATCATCGTCGTAGTCCTGCTGGTGCTCGCAGCGCTGATCTACATCGGCGTCCGCAACAGCATCATCGCCTCGCGCAACCGCGTGGACGAGTCGTGGAGCGGCATCGACGTCCAGCTGAAGCGCCGCCATGACCTGATCCCGAACCTCGTCGAGGCGGTCAAGGGCTACGCCAAGCACGAGAGCCAGACCTTCGAGAACGTCACCAAGGCGCGCACCGAGGCGATGAGCGCCACCGGAGTGGACGACGTCGGCAAGGCCGAGGCCAACCTCGGCGGCGCCCTCGGCGGCCTTAACGTCGTCGCGGAGCAGTACCCCGAGCTGCGCGCGACCGAGAACTTCCAGCAGCTCCAGGGCCAGCTCTCCGAGCTCGAGGATGAGGTCCAGGCCGCACGCCGGATCTACAACTCCAACGTCCAGTCCTACAACACCAAGATCCAGCAGCTCCCCGGCTCGATCATCGCCGGCTCGAGCTTCCAGGCGCGCAGCTTCTTCGAGATCGAGGACGCAGGCGACCGCGAGACCCCGAAGGTCTCCTTCAGCTAGCTCGGAGGACCGGCCGGCTGTCTAGCCGGTGGAGCCGAAGCCGCCGCTGCCGCGCACCGTGTCGTCGAGCGACTCGGCTTCCTGCGGGCTCGCGATCGCGATCGGCATCAGCAGAAGCTGGGCGATGCGGTCGCCGGCGGCAACCTTGAACTCGGCGGATGAGTCGGTGTTGAGCAGCAGCACCCGGACCTCGCCGCGGTAGCCCGGGTCGATCAGGCCGGGCGAGTTGACCAGGGCGACGCCGTGCTTGAGGGCCAGGCCCGAGCGGGGAAGCACGATCCCGGCCAGTCCGCCGGGAACCGCGACCGCGAGGCCGGTGCCGACGCCGACGCGCTCGCCGGGCCCGATCCTGGCGCCCTCGGCCGCGTAGAGGTCGAGGCCGGCGTCGGAATCGTGGGCGCGTGTCGGAATCGTCGCCGCGTCGCTCATGCGAATGAATTCAAGCTGCTCCACCCTGATGCCAAATGTAGACCCCTGGTCGGTCGCATCCGCAACGCCCGTTTCAGGCGTGGCCTCCGAGGCGGTTTCCCGGGCCCCGGGGGCGCCTCCGGCCGATTCGGGGGGCGCTTCCGCCGGTTCGTCCTCCCCGATCAGGATCGCGACGCCGTTGCCTGCGAGCGGCTCGAGCGGGTCGACGCCGTTGGCCCGGGCCTCAGGGCTCGAGGGTACGAACCGGTCCCCGTCCCCGAACTCGTCCGTCCACGGAGAGGTCTCCGAATCGCTCGACGAACCCGGGCGGAAGGAGAGCGCGAACGAAAACGCCGTCCTCGCGATCTTCGCGCTCGAGATCACCAGCAACTTCGTGTAGCTCCGAAAGCCGTTCACCGGACTCGTAGGGTACGAGCAACTCGACCTGCGTGAGGTTCTGGCGGATCAACCCGGCGATTCGCGTGCGGAGATCCTCGAGCCCCGTGCCCTTCCCGGCGGAGGCCAGGACCGCCTCCGGGTGTCTCAGCGAGAGGTCCCGGCGCTCCTGCTCGTCGAGCAGATCGACCTTGTTGAGGACCAGCAGGCGCGGCTTCTCTCCGGCCCCCATCTCCTCCAGGACGGCGTCGACGGCGGCCAGCGACTCCTCGCGCCCCAGCTCGGGTTCGGACCCATCCACCACGTGCAGGATCAGGTCCGCGATCACGGTCTCCTCCAGGGTCGCCTTGAAGGCCTCGACCAGCTCGTGGGGCAGCTTGCGGATGAAGCCGACGGTGTCGGTCAGCAGGTAGCGGCGCCCGTCGTGCTCGAAGGCCCGCGTGGTCGGGTCGAGGGTGTGGAAGAGGCGCTCCCCCACCCCGACCTCGGCGCCGGTCAGCGCGTTCAGCAGGGTCGACTTGCCGGCGTTGGTGTAGCCGGCGAGGGCGACGGTCGGCAGCTTCGCCCGCTCGCGCTTGGCGCGCATCACGGAGCGGTTCCTACCAAGGCGCTCGAGCCGGCGGCGAAGCGCGGTGATCCTGTCGCGGGCGAGGCGGCGGTCGGTCTCGATCTGGGTCTCACCCGGGCCCCTGGTCCCGATCCCGCCGTCCATCCTCCCCGCCCCGAGGCGCTCGAGGTGCGTCCAGAGTCCCCGCATCCGCGCGAGGTTGTACTCGAGCTGGGCGAGCTCGACCTGGAGCTTGCCCTCGGCGGAGTGGGCGTGGTCGGCGAAGATGTCGAGGATCACCGCGGTCCGGTCGATCACGGGAACGCCGAGCTCCTTCTCGAGGTTGCGCTCCTGGCGGGGCGCCAGCTCGTCGTCGCAGGCGACGAGGTTGGCGTCGGCTATCTGGATCTCGCGCTTGAGCTCGGCGATCTTGCCCTTGCCCAGGTAGCGGTCGGGGTCGGGCTTGTCGCGATGCTGGATCAAATCGCCGGCCGTCGCGACCCCGGCGGTGCGAAGCAGTTCCTTCAGCTCGGCGAGGGGATCGCGGTCGGTCGCCGCCTCCGGAACGACCCCGACCGCGAGCGCCCGCTGGCGCGCGCGCGAGTTGACGATGCCCGCCCCGTTCTGATGGGGCTTGGTCTCGGCCACTCGTCCGCTGCGGCTTTGCTGCACGACTTGATCTTAGGAGCTACGCGGGTGGCGACCCGGCGACCGAAGGAGGCCTCGGCTATGGACAGGTGAGCGGGTTCAGCGGAATCCGCGTCAGGGAGATGTTGCTGACGTAGGGCAGCGCCCCGGCTTCGCAGGCGTTGGCGATCGCCTCGTCCTCCGCCGCGGCGTCGCCTGCCCGCGTGTAGTCGGTCGCGGTGACCAGCAGCCCCGCGTCGGAAAGGCGCTCGAGCGCCGCCTGCGCCTCCGCGGTGTCGGCGGGCCTCTGGCGGACGTAGCGCTTGCGGTCGAAGTCATAGGTCCAGCTCACGTCCTCGCGGTTCCAGCCGTCGAGGGCGCCCCAGACCGGCTTGATCGTCTTCGCCCCATTCTGGGCGAAGAGGAAGCCGTTGCGCTTGTGAACCAGGGCGGCGAGCTTCCGCACCAGCTTGAACATCGCCCCCCTTTGCTTGGAATGGCCGTCGATCATGTCGACGTTGTCGAGGAAGAGACCGTCGAAGCCCTTCGCGACGGTCTCGGGCGCGACCCGGTCGAGGATCAGCTTCCGGTAGCCCGGCTTGCGCACGTTCGCGTACCACTCGCCCCAGTCCCCCCACAGCTCCATCCGGTATGGCTTGGCCTTCGCGTACCAGGAGCGGAAGCTCTCGATCGTCCCGACCGAGAGGTAGGCGAGCACGAGCGCGCCCTGGTCCTGCAATTGCCGCACGCGGCCCTTCTTCGTCAGCTCACCGTCGACCACCACCAGGTCGTAGGGAGCGAGGCGCTGTACCGCGGCGTCGCTGTCCACGTCGGTGCTGATCGCGAAGGACCAGTCGTTGACGGCGGCGAGCCTGGGGGCGTCGGGTGCGGCGGAAGCCGGCGCACAGATGGCTGCGAGCCCGGCAACCGAGAGCACCACGACCGAGCTGAAAAGACCGCGCCTCATGGCAGCGAAGCTAGCAACGCGGGACTACTGCCCCTCGTGGTCGCTGCCGGGCCCGCCCCTCAGCCGATCCTTGCCCTTGCCGCCGATCAGGGTGAGTCCGCGCCTCACGCCAGGTGCTCCCTGATCCGCTCGATCGCCTCGCTCAACCGCGCATCGGGGGTGGTGAGTGAGATCCGGAAGAACCCCTCGCCGCTGGGCCCGTACATCGAGCCCGGAGAGACGACCACGCCGGCGTCCTCGAGGACGAGCTCCGCGAATGAGGTCGAGGTGTGGCCCTCCAGCACCGGCGCCCAGATGTAGATCGTGCCCTTGGGCGGCTCGACCTCGACGCCGACATCGCGGAGGGCGGCGATCACGAGGTCGCGCCGGCGCTGATAGAGCGCGTTCATCTCCTCGATCGGCTCACGAGGCCCCGTCAACGCAGCGGCGCCCGCGAGCTGGACCGCATCGAAGAGGCCGGAGTCGACGTTGGTCTTGAGTCGCCAGTAGGTCGCGATCGCGTCGGCGTTGCCGACGATCGCCGCGCAGCGCCAGCCGGTCATGTTGAAGCCCTTCGAGAGCGAGAAAACCTCGACTCCCACCTCCTTGGCGCCGGGCGTCGCGAGGAAGCTGGGCGCCACGTAGCCGTCGTAGGTGGTCTCCGAGTAGGCGTTGTCATGGACGACCAGGAAGTCGTGCTCGCGAGCCAGCTCGATTGCCCGCTCGAAGAAGCCTTCGGGCACGATCGCGCCGGTCGGATTGTTCGGATAGTTGATGAACATCAGCCGCGCGGCCTCGAGCTTCTCGGCCGGAATCGCGTCGAGGTCGGGTGCGAAACCGTGGGAGGGCAGCAGCGGGCACAGCGCGACCTCGGCGCCGGCCAGCACCGGGCCGCCGGTGTAGACCGGATAGCCGGGGTCAGAGGCCAGGGCGACGTCCCCGGCGTCGAGGAATGCGAAGCAGAGGTTGTAGATGCACTCCTTGGCGCCGATCGCCGGCATCACCTCATCGTCGGGGTCGAGCTCGACCCCGAAGCGCAGCGCGTAGAAGGCCTGGAGCGCCTCGCGGAACTCCTTGCGGCCGCGGTTGCTCGGGTAGGTGTGGGTGCTGGGGTCACCCACGGCCTCGCGCATCGCCTCGACGATGTGGCGGAAGGTCGGCCGGTCGGGGTCGCCGATGCCGAGGCTGATCACGTCGATGCCGGCCTCCTTCTTGGCGGCGATCCGCTTCTCGAGCTCGGCGAACATGTAGGGCGGGATCGCCTCGAGGCGCTTGGAGGGGTCGCTGATGGCCATCACTCGCCCTCGATCCTACGCACCATCTCCGCCGAGAGCTCGCCCGCGTAGACGGGCTCGGCCCACCCCGTCAGCGTGACCGCGAGATCCTCCGCGATCCCCACCTCGAGCTCGCCGCCGTCGAGCTCCACCGTGACCGGGCTCGGGGCGCCGCCGAGGAAGGCGGCCACCGCGGCGCCGCTCGCCCCGGTGCCCGAGGAGAGCGTCTCCCCCACCCCGCGCTCGAAGATCCTGGCCCGCAACCGGCTGCCCCCCGCCGCCGGCGGCGACTCGACCCGGTAGAACGAGACGTTGGTCCGGTTTGGAAAGACGGCGCCGCTCTCGATCCCCGGGCCGATCGCCGCCAGGTCGAGCTCCTCCAGCTCGTCGCCCGCCTCGATCGCGCACTGGGGGTTCCCGATCGAGACGTGCTGGAAGCCCCAGCTCCGCCCGCCGGACTGCAGCTCCCCTCGCCCCTCGGCATCTCCGGCCGGGTAGTCGGCGGACTCGGTGGAGGCCCGCCCCATCGCGAGCTCGCAGATGCGCTCGGAGCTGATCCTCGGGGTGATCGCGCCCGCCTTGGTCAGGATCGTGAACTCGTCCTCGTCGGTCCAGCCCGAGCGCCGCAGGTAGAGGGCCGCCTCTCGAGCGCCGTTGCCCGACAGTTCGGCCTCTGAGCCATCGGGGTTGAAGATGCGCAGCTCGGCGACGTAGGCGGGGTCCTCGATCGGCACCAGCAGCAGGATCCCGTCCGATCCGATCGCGAGGTGGGGCCGGCAGAGCAGGCGGATCCGCTCGGGTGTCAGCTCCCACGGGAGCGCCGCCGCCTCCACGATCACGTAGTCGTTTCCGAGCGCCTGCCATTTCTCGAACCTCACGCGAGCAGTATCCCCTCAGGCGCCGTCGTCCGCGCCCTCCAGCGCCTCGAGCAGGTGGTGGGCCGTCCCCGCGTCGTCCAGCCCCGCTCGGTCCACGAGCGTCACGCCCTCCATCCGCCGCATCCAGCTGAGCTGGCGCCGCGCGTAGGCGCGATGGGCCGACTTGACCGCGTCGAGGTCCCCCGCCGCGAAGGCGTCGAACCCAAGGGCCGCCGCGGCCGTCCTCGAGACGCCGGCGGCGCGGGCCCGCCGAGCCTCCTCGCCGGCTCCGGCCGCGGCCATCGCCTCGACCCGCCGATCGATCCTCTGCGCCAGCTCCTCGCGATCCAGGCTGAGCCCGATCAGGACGCTCGGGCGGCGCATGCGTGCGGTCCAGAGCCCGTCCGAGGCGGCGGGCGGGTCGATGCCGGCCCGCCGCAGCTCCGTCAGCCGCGCGATGCGCTTGCGGTCGTGCTCGTGGACCGTCGCCGCCAGCTCGGGGTCGAGCTCGGCGTGAAGGGCCTCCGAGCCGCGATCACGCAGCTCCGCCTCCACCGCCGTGCGGACGCCCGCGGGAACGGGAGGCTGCAGGTCGAGCTCGGCGAGCGCCGCTTGCAGGTAAAGGCCGGTGCCACCCACCACTATCGGCCGGCGGCCCGCCCCCAGGAGCGCATCGATCTCGGCGTGGGCGAGCTCTGCGTAGCGGCCGGCGCTGAACTCCTCGGCAGGATCGACGAAGGACAGCAGCCGGTGCTCGAGCTGCCCGCGCTCCCGCGCGCCCGCCGCGCCGCTGATCAGCTCCAGTCCCCGGTAGACCTGGATCGAGTCGCAGTTGACCGCGACGGGCTCCTCACC
>SHVA01000054.1 GCA_009691195.1 Solirubrobacterales bacterium
AACCCCGTCGAAGATCCAGCCCGTCAGCAGCTGCTCGATGGCGCCGTAGAAGACGAGCGCGACGAAGTCGGCGGCGATGTCGTCGCGGAACTGACCGGCCTTCTGGGCCTCGGTGACGATCGTCGCGACCCGCTCGTACGCCTGGTTGATCTCGGCGAGGTGGGTGCGTCCGAACGAGTTCGCCGCGCGGGTGACCTCAACGATGATCACCTTCATCAGGTCGGGATCGTAGCGGTAGGAGTCGATGATGAAGCCCGCGACCGCCGCCAGCTTCTCCCGCGGGCTGGTGTCCTCGCGCCCGGACTCCTCGGAGGCCGCCAGCAGCAGCGACCAGCGCTCCGTGAACAGCTCGTTCAGCATCTGCTCCTTGGAGTCGAAGTAGTGATAGACGAGGCCGTAGGCGACCCCCGCCTCCGCGGCGATGTCGGAGACGCGGCAGTTGTGGAACCCCTGCTGGGCGAAGACGCGGATGGCCGCCTCGAGGATGACCCTGCGCTTGTCCACCGGCGGCGCCTTGGCCATCAGGAGACCACCGCCAGCGGGGTCAGCTCGGGCCAGCGGTAGGCGGCGGGCCGCCGGTTGGCGAGGGAGGGCAGATCGGCGCGGATCTTCTCCAGCGCCTCGAAGTCGAGCTCCGCGGCGACGAAGCCCTCTCCGCCGGTGGTCTCGGCGAGCACCTCGCCCCAGGCATCGACGATCATCGAGTGGCCCCGTGAGTCGTAGTGCGGCGCTGCCTTGCCGACCTGATTGGCCCCAACCACGAAGGCCTGGTTCTCGATCGCGCGGGCGCGCAGCAGCGGCTCCCAGTGGGCCTTGCCCGTTGGGGCGGTGAACGCCGCCGGCACGGTCAGCAGCTTCGCGCCGCGCACGGCCATGATCCGATACAGCTCCGGAAAGCGGAGGTCGTAACAGACGCTGAGCCCGATCGGGATGCCGGCCGCCTCGCCGACCTCGATCTCCTCACCGGGCTCCTCGGAGTCGGATTCCCGGTAGCTGACCCCGCCGACGTCCACGTCGAACATGTGGAGCTTGCGGTAAATGGCGGCGACCTCACCCTCGGGGTCGATCAGCACGGAGGTGTTGGAGAGGCGGTCGTGGCCCTCGCGCCGCTCGGTGAAGCTGCCGGCGACCAGCGTGACCCCCAGCTCGCTCGCCCACGAGCGCGCCGCGGAGATGGCCGGCCCGTCGAGCGGCTGGGCCGCGGCCTCGAGGGCCTCGGCGTCGCCCAGCGCGGTCCACTTCTCGGGCAGCACCACCAGCGCGGCGCCGTCGGCCGCGGCATCGCGCACGAGGCGCTCCGCTAGCTCGAGGTTGCGGTCTGTATCGGCGCTGGCGTTCAGCTGTACCGCGGCTGCGCGCATCTCTCCTCCGGTTCGTTCGCCCACCGACCGGCCTTGGGACTCGCGACGCGGGGCCGGATCCCGGTTGACTGACCAGTCAATCGCTGAGTATAAGCACGCGCCCAGCGGCTCACCGGGCCCGCCCGGCGCCGTAGGATCAGCCCATGAGGGTCCTCGTAACGGGCGCAACCGGCAAGGTCGGCAACGGCATCGCCTCGGCCCTGCTGGCCAGGGGCGACGAGGTCGCGGCGCTGGTCCGGGACCCCGCGCGCGCCGCCGAGGTCCTGCCCGCCGGCGCCGAGGCCATTCGCGGCGACGCGACCGAGCCCGAGAGCCTGGACGCCGCGGCCGAGGGCTGCGAGCTGGTCTTCAACTCGATGGGGATCCCCGAGCAGTGGACCCGCGACGACGCCGTCTTTGACCGCGTCAACGCCGAGGGCTCGCGGGCCCTCGCCCGGGCGGCGAAGCGGGCAGGCGCCCGGCGGCTGATCCACACCTCGACCTTCGACGTCTTCCACGCCGAGCGCGGGGGCCACCTCGACGAGACACAGCTCGCCGACTACCCCAAGGGGACGGCCTACGAGCGCTCCAAGCAGCGCGCCGAGGAGCTGGTGCTCGCCGAGCGCGACGGGCTCGAGGTGGTGATCGTCAACCCCTGCGCCGTCTACGGCCCGGGGCCCTCGGCGAGCGTCTCCTTCGACGAGGGGATGTTCGAGCCGCTCGTGCGCAAGCGGCTGCCGGTGCTGCCGCCCGGCGGCGCCGGGATGGTCTTCACCGACGGGGTCGTCAACGGCCATCTGCTCGCCGCCGAGAAGGGCCGCGACGGCGAGCGCTACATCCTCAGCGACACCTACGTGGACTTTCGCGAGCTGGCGGAGACCGTGGTCAGGGTCGCCGGCCGCGGCCGGGTCCCCCCGGTGATGCCGCTGGCGCTGGCGCGCGCCTTCGCGGCGGCCGGTGAGGGAATCTCACGAGTGATCAAGCGGCCGCCGATGATCTCGCGCGGCCAGGTCTACTTCTTCTCCTGGCAGGCGCACCCCGACTCCTCCAAGGCCCAATCGGAGCTGGGATGGAAGACGACTCCGCTGGAGGAGGGCATCCGGCTGACGCTGGAAGGCATGTCGCTTGCGTGATCATCCGGGGCTAGATTTGTCGCTTTTCTGACGTCACTATCGCGACATTCGGCTGATATCCTGTTGCCATGCGCGCCGCACCGCCAGCCAAGGAGATCGCTCCCCTGCTGGAGGCCGGCCTGCAGGCGAGGCAGCTCGCCCAGCTGAGCGGCCGCTCGCTGCGAAGCGCCGAGCGCTGGGTGGGCGGAGAGACCGCGCCCAAGGGCGAGGCCCGGGAGCGGCTCGTTGCGACGGCGTCGGTCCTCGAAGAGTTCGCGCGGACCTTCCCCGGAGCCGACGGCGTCCGCTGGCTCGAGGGACCGGACGTCGATCTCGACTTCTCCTCCCCCGCCGAGCTGATCGCCGCCGGCGATGCCAAGAAGGTGCTCGCGCTCCTGCTCGCCGTCGGCGAGGGTGTCTACCTCTAGGCCACTGCGCGAGCGGCTCGCCGACCTCCCGAGCCGCCGCCGCAGCCACGATTGCTGGCGAGCCACGAGGGTTGACCGCGACCCGCTCGGCACCACCGGCGCCCGCCTCAACGGCGGCCGCTGGAACCCGCCGGGCCTCGCGGTCCTCTACGCGAGCCTGGAGCCGGAGACCGTTCGGGCCGAGTTCGTCCAAAACGCCGAGCGCCGCGGGGTGCCGGAGAGTGGCATCTACCCACTGCGACTGGCACGCCTCCGCGTGCACGCCAAGACGGTGGACCTCACCCGGCCCGACCGTCTCGAGGCGCTCGGGATGGACGCACCGGTGCTGACCCTGGCAGCGGTCCGTAACACCCAGCGGATCGGGCGCGCCGCGGCGGCCGCGGGGATCGAGGCGTTGCTCGTCCCGTCCGCGGCGGCGCCGGGCCGCAACCTCGTGATCCTGAGTGAGGGGATGGCGACTGCGCCGAAGCTCGTGGAGACCCTGGTTGTCCGGTCTCGCACCGGCTGGCCGTAGGGCCGGCTCTCGCCCGCCCGGTTCCGGACGGTCAGTCCAGCCTGCCCACCCCCGGGACGAAGCGGCCCACGCGACGGGCGTAATCGCGGTAGGCGGCACCGTGGACGCGGAGCACGTGCGGCTCCTCCACGAGCCGGGTCTGCGTCTCCAGCCCGGCGATCAGCAGCGGCACCGCGGCGAGCGCGAGCCAGGTCGGGCACAGCAATGCGAAGCCGAGCCAGGCGAGGATCATGAAGCTGTAGATCGGGTTGCGGACCCGGGCGAAGAGCCCGGCGGTGACGAGGTCGGTGCGCTCGTCCGCGTCAACGCCGATCCGCCAGGAGGCCCCCATCTGCAGCTGAGAGGCGAAGGTGCCGGCGATGCCCGCGAGGCAGAGGACGAGGCCCGCCAAGTGGTCGGCGGCGCCGTCCAGTCCCGCGATCGGCTCCAGCGCCCCCGCGAGCGCCAGGGGCGGCGCCGCGCCACCGGCGATGACCCCGGCGAGGAAGGCGGCGCCGCTGAGCAGCTCGATCGGCGAGCCGCCGGCCGCGTTGATCCCGGTCGAGCCGGTGCGCCGGATCTGCACCGCCACCCTGACCCCGAAGGCCAGCGCCAGGTAGAGGGCCATCAGCGCCGTGGCCCAGCCCGCCATCAGCGTGCCCCGGCCCCCATCTACTCCTCCCGCTTGGAGACGGACTCGCGCATGCGCTCCAGCTCGTGGACAAGCAGCTTGTCGTGGAGCGCCGCGATCAGCTCCTGCAGCGGTTCGGCCCCGGCGTCGAGCAGTTCGGCGGCCTGGTCGGGGTCCATCTCGCCCCCGAGGCGCTCCATCAGCACCCCGACCTCCTCGCGCACGATCCCCTCGAGCGCGGTCTTGTAGCGCAGAGTGTCGTAGACGGTGAAGCCGATCTTCTCGTCGTATCCACCGGCCCGAAAGCGCGCGATCGCGCCGACTATCCGGACGTCGGTGGGCGAGTAGCCATCGTCTCCGGGGCTGAGGACCTCCAGCTCCGCGAGCCGGTCGAGCACGTCCTGGGGCACATCGAAGCGGTGGCGAAGCTCGGCAGCCGTGATCCGCTCGGCGTCCCTGTCCCCGACCCGCTCGAGAATGCGATCGCCGAGCTCGATCATGCCGCGGGCCCGCTCGGGATCCTCGTCGAGCAGGTCCTTGATCACCTTGAGCGGCATGTAGCGCTCCTCCTGGAGCTGCTTGATCAGCTTGATCCGGTCGACGTACTCGGCCGGGTAGTAGGCCATGTTGCGCGAGGTCTTGACCGGCTCGGGCAGCAGCCCCTCGCGCAGGTAGTGCTTGATCGTCGCCGCCGAGACGCCCGAGGCCTCCGCGAGCTGGCCCATGCGCAGCATCTGCTCGGCCTCTCCGTTGGCGGCGCCGGGGGTGCTCATGCGCGGAAGGCCTCCGCCTGCTGGCCGCCGTCGGGCCCGAGCGCCGCGCCCGAGGACATCAGCTCGGCTACCTGCTCGGGCGAGTAGCCGGCGTCGGCGAGCAGCTCGGCGGTGTGCTCGCCGAGTGCGGGAGCGGAGCGGTGGATGCCGCCGGGCGTGCGTGAGAGCTTGACCGGGACGCCGAGCTGTCGCACCGTGCCGAGCCCGGGCTGCTCCAGCTCGACCACCATCTCGCGTTCGCGGACCTGCCCCGAGTCAAGGGCCTCGTCGAGGCCCAGGACCGGCTCGATGCAGCAGTCGTGCTCGTCGTTGAAGGCGCGCCACTCATCCCTGCTGCGGGACTTGAAGATCTCGACGACCTCGCCGTGGGCGTCGGATCCCGGCGCGTCGAACTGGCGGTCGATCAGGTCCTCGCGGCCGACGCCCTTGCAGAACGCCCCCCAGAACTTCGTCTCCAGGGCGCCGCAGGTGACCCAGCCGTCGCTCGCCTCGTAGGGCCGGTAACAAACCAGCCCGCCGGCCAGCTCGAGCTTTCCCCGCTCCGGCACCTCGCCGTCGCAGAGGTAGCGGCCGGCGACCATCGCCAGCCAGGAGAGGGCGCCGTCGGTCATCGAGACGTCAACGAACTGCCCCTCACCCGAGCGGCGGCGCTCATTCAACGCGGCGAGCACGCCGACCGCCGCCATCAGGGAGCCACCGCCGAGGTCGGCGATCTGGCCGCCGGGCTGGACCGGCGGCCCGCCCGCCTCACCGGTGAGCCCCAGCAGGCCGTTGAGCCCCAGGTAGTTCATGTCGTGGCCGGCGCGGTCGCGATTGGGGCCGTCCTGGCCGTAGCCGCTGATCGCGCAATAGACGATGCCGGGGTTGACCTCACGCAGCCGCTCGTAGCCGACGCCGAGCCGGTCGAGCACGCCGGGGCGAAAGCTCTCGAGCAGGACGTCTGCGTCGGGGGCCAGCTTCAGCAGCGCCTCCCTGCCCGCGTCGCTCTTGAGGTCGAGCCGGATCGAGCGCTTGTTGCGGTTCAGCGCCAGGTAGAGCGCAGAGCGGGTGCCGAGCGGGGTCTGCTCGTCGGAGCCGTAGTAGGGCGGTGCCCAGCGGACGTAGTCACCGCCGCCGGTGTCCTCGACCTTGATCACGTCCGCCCCGAGGTCGGCGAGCAGCAGCGAGCAGAAGCCGCCGGGCAGCAGCCGGGTCAGGTCCAGGACCTTGATGTCCGAGAGCGGCAGCTTCTCGCGGTCGGTCATTGCGCGGGCACCTCGACCTCGACCAGGCAGTTGACCGAATTGGCGATGAAGCAGCGCTCGTGCGCCGCGTGGTGCAGCTCGGCGAGCTTCTCCTCGCCCGGATCCTGCTCGAAGCCGACCCTCGGCCTCAGTGCGACCCGCGTGAAGCGGGTCCCGTCCATCGTCCCCTCGGGGTCGTCCTCATAGGAGCTGACCCGCAGCCTCTGGCCCCTGGCGAGCGCCAGGAACCAGAGCATGTGACACGACGACAACGAGGCGACGAACAGCTCCTCGGGGTCGGCCTTGCCGCCGGGGCCCCCGAACTCGGGAGCCGAGGAGGCCGAAAGCGACGCCCCGGTCAGCTCGATCGTGTGGGCCTGGAGGTCGGCCTTGTCGCCGCGCCAGACGATGCGTGCCTGGTGGGTGGTGACGTGGGTCGCCTCCCCGGTCGCCCCCATGGTTAGGCCTCGACGCGGCGCGGCAGCCCGAGCATCTCTCGCGCCTCGGTGACGGTCGCAGCGCGGCGGCCGACGTCCTCGGCCATCTGGCGCGCCTTGGCGATCAGCTCCCCGTTCGACTTCGCCATCTCGCCGTCGGGCAGGTAGAGGTTGTCCTCGAGCCCGGCGCGGACGTTGCCGCCCAGGGTGAGCGAGGCGCCGAGCAGCTTCCACTGGTCGCGCGAGACCCCGATCACCTGCCAGTTGTTGGACCCCGCCGGTCCACCCGGGATCTGCTCGGACATGAAGGCGACGTTGCGGGCGTTGGGACGGATGCCTCCGGTCACCCCCATCACCAGCGAGATCTGCAGCGGCTCGGTCAACAGCCCCATGTCGAGCAGCGGATCGAGGTTGGCGACGTGGCCCGCGTCGAAGCACTCGTGCTCGGGCTGGATCCCGAGCTCGTTCATCTCCGTGATGAACTCGATGATCGTGTCGAAGCTGTTCTCGAAGACCGCCTTGAAGACGAAGTCCTTCCGCCTCCGCGAGTACTTGGCGTAGTTCATGCTGCTCATGTTGAGCGCGGCGACGTCGGGCTTCAGGGCCCGCAGGTACTCGAGCCGCTTCTCCATCGGAACCCCGATGGCCCCGGTCGAGTAATTGACGATCACGTCGCCAACCTCGGATCGGATCGCCTCGGTGATCGCGCTGAAGTCCTCGATCTCGTAGGAGGGCGTGCCGTCCGGGGTGCGGGCGTGGATGTGGATCTGGGAGGCACCCTCGTCGACTGAACGGCGCGCCTCGGCCGCGTACTCCTCGGGCGTGTAGGGGATCGCGGGACACTGCTCGCGGTTGGCGATCGCCCCCGAGATCGAGTTCGTGATGATCACCGGGTCCTCGAAACGGCTCACTTCACTCCTCCAGGTTCGGCGCGGCGGATTTGACTGCCTTGACCAGCTCCGCCAGCTCGGGGCCCGTGAACTCCTCCGCGGTGAAGATGCCCTCGATCGGCAGGATCTGCTTCGTGGAGTGGAATCCGACGGATGCGTCGCTGAAGCGGCCGCCCTCGTCGAGCTTGATCTTGTCGAGGAACGCGACGTGCATTCGGAGCGCACCGTCCTTGCCGAACCCGAACGCCTCGATCACGGCGCCGTCGAAGGTCAGGACGCCCCGCTCGGCGACGATGGTCAGGGGACCTGAGCCGCTCATCCCGCGCCCAGCGCTCCCTGGAGCTCGGCGAAGAGGTCCTGGAGCTGCGGGTCGGAGGGCTCGAGCGGCTGGGCCATGGTCTGGAAGCCGACGCTGCCTGCGAGCTTGAGGTAGGTCCTGCCCCCCTTGTCGATCAGCTCGACGGTGTCAACGAGGTCGAGGTGAACGCGGTGGGCCTCCTCGTGGCCGAAGCCGAAGCGCTCCAGGATCGAGCCGTCGAAGATGAAGAGCCCGTCGGTGAGCGCGTTGTCGGAGCTGAAGCGAAACTGGCCTATACCGGCATCACCCCGTGCTTGCGCCAGGGGCGTTCGACGCGCTTGTCCTTGGAGACGCGGAGGCCGCGGATGATGGTCTGGCGGGTCTCGCGCGGATCGATGATGTCGTCGATCATCGCGTTGCCCGCAGCGATGTAGGGGTCGATCACCTTGCGGACCTCGTCGATCATCTTCTCGCGGGT
>SHVA01000004.1 GCA_009691195.1 Solirubrobacterales bacterium
GAGGCCGGCTGGAGGCCGGTCCGCGCGACCTACTTCAACACCATCCTGCTGCCGGCGGTCGCCGCTGTGCGCAAGCTGCGACCGCACCGCTCCTACTCGGGGCGAAGCGACGCCGAGCTGACCCCGGGGGCCCTCAACCCCGTGCTCGAGCAGCCGATGCGGCTCGAGGCGGCGCTGATCAGGCGCGGCGCCTCGCTTCCGTTCGGAGTCTCCATCGGGCTTCGCTGCGAGCCCGCCGTCTAGAGTCGGCGGCGCATGAGCGGCAACGGAAAGCGTCCCCGGATCGAGATCTCGGCGCCCAACGCAAGCGAGGAGGAGGCCGCCGCGATCGCCGCCGCGATCGAGCGGCGCCTGGGCGAGTCGGCGGCCCCCCTCGCAGGTGAGCCGCAGATCGGCGGCTGGCAGCGAGCCGCGCTGCTCGAGGGCGTTGACCACGCCCCCGCGCGGGTCCCCTGGATGCTCGAGCGCCAGGGACTTGCCGATGCGCCCCCCGTCGAATAGAACTCGGGGCCTCAGAGCACTCCGGACCCGCGAGCAAGGGAGTCAGTAGTGGCCGTGGTCAAGATCATCGAGCTGGTCGGAAGCTCAAAGAAGTCCTCCGATGACGCCGCCCAGCAGGCTCTGAAGCAGGCCCAGAGCTCGCTTCGGAACATTCGCGCGATAGACGTGGTCTCGACCGGTCTTCGCGGGGAGAACCTCGACGAGTGGCGTGCGCACGTTCGCGTCGCCTTCCTGGTCGAGGGGACCGACATCGACTGACGCCGGGGATCCTCCCGGCTAGAGCGAGACGGTCGGCGCGTCCACGCGCCCCGCCAGCCAGTCCTCCCATACCACCTGCACGATCGCCAGGTCCTGGATCGCGAGCCCTGTCGAGTCGAACAGCGTGACCTCATCCTCGGAGCGCCGTCCCTCGGCCTCGCCGGTGAGGACCGCGCCGAGCTCGGTCACCCCTGCGCGCTCGACGAGGCCATCCTCGACGGGCCCGGAGAGCTCGCCGCCGGCGCTCGCCTGATCCCACTCGTCGCAGAAGAGGCGGCATCGCCCGAGCGCCTCCCGCTCGACCTCGGCCTTGCCGTGGGCATCGGCGCCGAGCGCGGCCAGGTGCTTGCCGGGCTGCAGGTCGGAGGCGAGGACCACCGGCTCGGAGCCGGGGGTGACGGTGACGACGACGTCCTGCGAGGCGGCCTCCTGGCGGGTGCCGACCCCCCAGCCGAGTTCGGCGGCGAGCGCGCCGGCGATGTCGGGGCGCGAGTCGAAGCAGACGCCCGGCCCGTAGCCGGCGGCGGCGAGGCAGCGCGCCGCCCAGGCCCCGTTGACGCCGCAGCCGATCACCCCGACGCCGGCGGCCTGCGGCGGGGCGAGCGCCTGCGCCGAGACCGCCGCCGCGGCGCCGGTGCGAAGCGAGGTGACCGACGAGCACTCGATCACCGCGAGCTCCTCGCCGCTGGTCGCATCGGAGAGCACGACCACGCCGCGGACCGCAGGCATGCCCCGCTCGGCGTTGCCGGGAAAGGACGTCACCCACTTGACCAGGGCCAGGTCATCGCCGCGCGCCGGCATCGCGCGGAAGTCACCGTGAGGCGGGCTGTCGAGGTAGACCTTGGCGGGCATCACCCACTCGCCTCGCGCGTAGCGCTCGAAGGCGATCCGGGTCCGCTCGACGGCGTCGGCGGGGCTTACGGCCGCGAACACCGCCTCGGCGGAGATGACGGGGATCTCACTCACAGGAGGGATTCATACGTCAACTCGCCGCCGGGCTCGCCCAGGCCGCCCGTTACTTGACGGAAGCCACCCGCCGAACCACACTGACGCAATGCGGATCGCCGTCTTCCTATGTAGCGCCTGCTGTCTGTTCGCCGCCGCCGGGCCGGAGGCGATGGCCAGCGGTCACGCGGAAAAGCCGGCGGTGGCACTCATGTTCCACCCGGGCGGGTTCATCTTCAACGACAACCCCAAGATGCCCGAGGCCGTGAAGGCCGCGCGCGACGAGGGCTTTCGGCCGATATCCGTGCAGTACACGCTCTGGAACCTCCCGCGCGCCGTCAAGGACGCCGTCCGGGCCGCCAAGGAACAGCGCAGCCGCGGCCGCACGGTATTCGCCTACGGGGACTCGGCAGGCGGCACCCTCGCCTGCCTTCTGGCCCAGCGCGGCCTCGCGCAGGGAGCCGCCGTCCAAGCGCCCGTATCCAACATCCCGAAGTTCCTGAAGCTGCTGCCGCCTGGGGCTGCCGACCTCATGCAGGTCACCGACGTGGAGGCCCAGCTGCGCTTCTCTCCATCCAAGCACTCGACCCGGAGCCCGATCCTCGCCTTCGCCGCGGTGGACGACGACCTTTCGGCCGCGACCACGAGCTGGGCCCGCCGGGACCCCCTCGTCAAGGCGCGATCCATTCCGGGTACGCACCTCGACTCGTCGTTCTACGGGCCCACGCTGGAGCGAGCGATCGGGTGGCTGGCCTCGCGGCGAGACCTCGAGCGGCGGCGCAGCACCAGCCGACTAGGCTGAACCGGTGAGCCAGAGCAACGGCGTCCCGGGGCGTTCCATCTCGGTGGGAATCGTCGGCGCCGGCTTCGGCGGCGTCGGGCTGGGGATCCGCCTGAAGCAGGAGGGGATCGAGGACTTCACGATCTTCGAGCGAGGGGACTCGGTCGGGGGAGTCTGGCGAGCCAACACCTACCCGGGCGCCGCCTGCGATGTCCCCTCCCACCTCTACTCCTTCTCCTTCGCTCCGGGGCACCGCTGGTCGCGCCGCTACGCCCCGCAGTCGGAGATCCTCTCCTACCTCGAAGAGATCACCGACGAGTTCGGGATTCGCCCGCACCTGCGGCTGGGCCTCGGCGTGGAGTCCGCCTCTTTCGACGCGGACTCGGGCTCGTGGACGCTGACCGACAGCGAGGGCGAGCAGCATCGCTTCGACACGCTGGTCACGGCCTGCGGACAGCTCACCAACCCCGCCGTGCCACCGATTCCGGGGATCGACGAGTTCGGCGGCAGCGTCTTCCACTCGGCCGAATGGGACCACGACCACGACCTCAGCGGCGAGCGGGTCGCGGTGATCGGCACCGGCGCCAGCTCGATCCAGTTCGTGCCCGCGATCGCCGACCGCGTCGCCCATCTCGACATCTACCAGCGCTCGGCCCCGTGGATCCTGCCCAAGGCGGACCGCGAGTACCCGCCCTGGGAGCGGCGCCTGTTCCGCGCGGCGCCGGCGCGCGTCACCGCGAGCAGGGTCGGGTTGGTCGCCTTGCTCGAGATCGCCGCCCACGCGTTCACGGGTAAGGACTGGATCGCCGGGCCCTTCCAACGGTTCGCCGACCACGAAAGGCGAAAGGCGCTGGCCGGCGATCCCGAGCTGATCGCCAAGACGGCCCCTGACTACTTCCTCGGTTGCAAGCGGATCCTGGTCACCAGCGAGTGGTACCCGACGCTGCTGCGAGACGACGTCGATCTGATTGACGGGGCGATCGAGCGCGTCACGGCCTCCGGCATGATCGATGCCCAGGGCGTCGAGCGCCCGGCCGACACGATCATCTGGGGGACCGGCTTTCACTCCCGCGACTTCGTCGCCCCGATGGAGATCCGTGGCCTCGAGGACCGTGAGCTCAACCGGGAATGGGGCGAGCGCCCCGAGGCGTTCCTGGGGACGACCGTGTCCGGCTTTCCCAACCTGTTCGTGCTCTACGGGCCCAACACCAACCACATCGCCGGCTCGGTTCCCTGGGTGCTCGAGTGCCAGTACGACTACGCGCTGGACGCGATCAGGCGGATCCGCGAGCAGGGCCTCCGCTGGATCGACCTGAAGCCGGAGGCGCAGGAGGGCTGGCGCCGCGAGATCGACCTGCGCAGCGAGGCGACGACCTGGACGGGCGGGGACTGCGGCAACTGGTACCTGAACGCGGCGGGCGAGAACACCAACAACTGGCCCGGGCCCTGGCTCGAGTACAAGCGTCGAACCAGGCGGATCAACCCCGGCGACTACCGCGCCGCCGTCTAATCCCCCCAAACTAGATCAGGTTTGCTAGATTGAGCCGTACCCGGTAGCGGGCACACTCTTCAACTCGCACGGCGAACTCGAAAGGAAGCGGCCCCGATGGAGCCAGTCTCCACTCCCTCAACGGATACCGCCAAGGCCGAGCCCGAGCTCGACCAGGACGTCGGCAAGAAGCAGACCGGCAAGGGCAAGCGCGGCTCGCTCGAGAACCCCGAGGTCTACGAGAACGTCCCGGGGCACGTGATCCCGATCCTCGAGCGCGAGTTCGACGACTTCGACACCGAGGCCGCCGGCTTCCTCCGCGGCGAGCAGACCGAAGAGCAGTTCATCGGCTTCCGCCTCAAGCAGGGCGTCTACGGCCAGCGCCAACCCGACGTGCAGATGGTCCGCGTCAAGCTCCCCTTCGGCGGCGTCACCCCCGAGCAGATGGAGATGTTCGCCGAGGTGGTCGAGCGCTACGCGCCCCTCAACAAGGGCCACATCACGACCCGCCAGAACATCCAGATCCACCACGTCCCGCTGGCCGACATGACCGAGGTCATCCGCCTGATCAGCGACACCGGGCTGTCCTCACGCGAGGGCTGCGGCAACACGGTCCGCAACGTCACCGGTGACCCCTGGGCCGGCGTCTGCGAGGGCGAGCCCTTCGACATCACCCCCTACGCGGGCGCCTACGTGCGCTACTTCGTCCGCCACCCCACCACCCAGCTGATGCCGCGCAAGGTCAAGACAGCCTTCACCGCGACCGAGGAGGACCGGGCGATCACCGGCATCCACGACGTCGGCTTCATCCCGAAGGTCCGTGAGATCGAGGGGCGCGGCGAGGTCCGCGGCGTCGAGATCCGGGTCGGCGGCGGCACCTCGATCATGCCCCGGGTCGCTCCAACGCTGAGCGAGTTCGTCGAGCTCGACAACGGCGACTACCTCAAGTGGACCGAGGCGGCGCTTCGCATCTTCGATCGCCAGCAGTGGCTGCGCGTCAACCGGGCCCGCGCCCGGATCAAGGTGCTGGTGGACAAGATCGGCATGGACGCCTTCCGCGAGATGGTCGAGCAGGAGCTCGAGGGCGACTGGGTCGCCGAGCGCGACTTCTCGATCGATCACATGCTGTTCGTCGATGACGAGGAGGCCGGCGCCCCCGCGATTCCCGATGGCTACGGCTCCCCCAACGGCGACGCCTCCGAGTTCGAGCGCTTCAAGCAGGCCAACGTCGCGCCGCAGCGCCAGCAGGGCTTCTCGACGATCGAGGTCAAGGTCACCCGTGGCGACCTCTCGCCCGAGCAGTTCCGCGGCCTTGCCTCGATCATGCGTGACTTCTCGGGGGGCTACGCGCGCTCCACCGTCCAGCAGAACATGGTCCTGCGCTGGGTCCGCAGCGAGTCGCTCTACGACGCCTGGCAGCGACTGGTCGAGCTCGGGCTCGGCGATGCCGGCGCCGACGAGATCACCGACGTCGTCAGCTGCCCGGGCACCGACTCGTGCAAGCTCGGCATCACCAGCTCGATGGGGCTCAACCGCGTCGTCCAGGAGCGGATCGAGGAGATGCAGATCTCCGACCCGCTGACCAAGCGGGTCCACATCAAGATGTCCGGCTGCCCCAACGGCTGCAGCCAGCACCACATCGCCAACATCGGCTTCTATGGCGCCTCGATCAAGGTGGGCGACCACACGATCCCGGCCTACATCGCGCACCTCGGCGGCAACTACGAGGGCGGCGAGGTCGTCTACGGCCACAGGCTGAAGGCGCGCCTCCCCGCGAAGCGGGTCCCCGATGCGGTGGAGCGCTGGCTGCGCCACTACGAGGACAACCGCAACGAGGGCGAGGAGTTCAACGCCTTCGTCGAGCGGGTCGGCACCGAGCCCTTCGAGGAGCTGATCTCCGAGCTGCGGCTGCCGGTCGAGTTCAACGCCGAGAACCTGATGCACTTCATCGACTGGAGCCGGACCGAGACCTACAAGGTCGAGCGTGGCGAGGGCGAGTGCGCAGTCTGATGAAGCCTCCCGCCACACTTACGGGCTCCGTGCCGACCACAGGACTGGACAGCCCTCCCTTCGACCCCGAGCAGGTTGCCGCCGAGCTCGAGTCGGCGAGCACCGAGGACGCCCTGCGCTGGGCGATCGAGACCTTCGGCCAGAAGCTCTACATCGCCTGCTCGTTCCAGAAGACCAGCTCGATCACCGTCCACATGGCCTCGCAGATAGATCCCGAGGCGCGCTTCTTCTACATCGACACCGACGTCCTCTTCCCCGAGACCTACGAGACCAAGGAGCGCCTGGAGCAGCGCTACGGCACGAAGTTCCACCGCTACAGCTCGATGACCCTCGAGCAGCAGGCCGGCCTCTACGGCGACGAGCTCTGGGGGCGCGATCCCGACGCCTGCTGCGGCATCCGCAAGGTGGACCCGATGCGCTCCGCGCTCGCCTCGGTGGACTGCTGGGTCTCGGGCATCCGCCGCGAGGACTCGCAGTCGCGCGCCTCGGCGCCGAAGTTCGCCTGGGACAAGCGCTTCAACCTCTGGAAGCTGAACCCGCTCGCCGACTGGTCCGAGCAGGACGTCTGGCGCTACATCAGCGACAACGACATCCCCTACAACTCCCTTCACGACGAGGGCTATCCCTCGATCGGCTGCACCCACTGCACCCGCAGGCCCGCCGCCGGCGAGGACGCTCGCGCCGGCCGCTGGGCCGGCACCACGAAGACCGAGTGCGGGCTGCACGGCTAGGGGTCAGCGCCCCGCCTGATGGCGAAGCCGTCTGACCGCAAGCCCTTCACCCATTCCCACCTTTCTTGACCACTCGGCTACCCTTGCGCGCCCCGTGACTACCTCACTGCAACTGAATGAGCGCCAGACCGCCGACTTCGAGATGATCGGAAACGGTGGGTTCGCGCCGCTGACCGGCCCCCAGGGCTCCGCCGACTGGAAGAGCGTGGTCGAGAACATGACCCTCGCCGCCGGCGACTATTGGCCCATCCCGATCACCCTCGCCACGGACCTCGAGGCCTCCGAGGGCGACACGGTCGAGCTGACCAGCGACGAGGGCAAGGCCCTGGGGACGCTGACCGTCAGCGAGATCTTCGAGCGCGATATGGAGGCAGAGGCCGAGGGCGTCTACCTGACGGCCGACAAGGAGCATCCCGGCGTCGCCGCCATCTTCGAGGAGGGCGCGCGCTGCATCGCCGGCAGCTACGAGGTCGGGGCGCTGCCCGACCACGAGCAGGCGTTCATGAAACGCTACCTCTCGCCCGAGGAGTCCAAGCAGGCCTTCGCCGACCGCGGCTGGAAGCGGATCGTCGCCTTCCAGACCCGCAACCCGATCCACCGCGCCCACGAGTACGTGACCAAGGCGGCGCTGGAGATCAACGACGGGCTCATGATCCACCCCCTGATCGGCAAGACCAAGGAGGGCGACATCTCCGCCGAGGTGCGGATGCGTTGCTACGAGGTCCTGATGCAGGACTACTACCCGGAGGACCGCGTGATCCTCAACGTCTTCCCCTCGAAGATGCACTACGCGGGCCCGCGTGAGGCTGTGCTGCACGCGATCGCGCGCCGCAACTACGGGGCCACGCACTTCATCGTCGGCCGCGACCACGCCGGCGTCGGTGACTACTACGGCACCTACGACGCCCAGCGGATCTTCGACGACCTGGATATCGACAAGCTCGGCATCCAGCCGCTGTTCTTCGATCACAGCTTCTGGTGCAACAAGTGCGAGGGCATGGCCTCGGGCAAGACCTGCCCGCACGACCCCGACGCCCACGTCTTCCTCAGCGGCACAAAGGTTCGCGAGATGCTCGACAACGGTGAGCTGCCTCCTCCGGAGTTCAGCCGCCCCGAGGTCGCGCAGATCCTGATCGACGCATACCGCAACGACTAAAGGAGCACGCTTTCTGATGGCTAACGACAAGGGCTTCACGCTTTGGTTCACCGGCCTCTCCGGCGCCGGCAAGACGACGATCTCGAAGATCGTCGAGGAAGAGCTTCGCGCGCGTCGCTCACGGCTCGAGATCCTCGACGGCGACGTCGTCCGCGAGAACCTCTCCAAGGGGCTCGGCTTCTCCAAGGAGGACCGCGACACCAACATCCGCCGGATCGCCTTCGTCGCCGACCTGCTGTCGCGCAACGGCGTCCCGGTGATCACCGCCGCGATCTCCCCCTACCGCGAGATCCGCGACGAGGCCCGCGAGACGATGGGCGACCGCTTCATCGAGGTCTTCGTCAAGGCCTCCGTCGAGGTCTGCGCCGATCGTGACGTCAAGGGCCTCTACGCGAAGGCGTTCTCGGGCGAGATCAAGGAGTTCACCGGCGTCTCGGACCCCTATGAGGAGCCGCTCAGCCCCGAGATCGTGCTCGAGACCGAGACCGAGACGCCCGAGGAGTCAGCGGGCCGTCTGATCGCACTGCTCGAGGAGCGCCAGCTGATTCCGGCCGCTCAGCCAGCCTGACCGGGCCGCGCCGGAAGCTCGGGCTCACCGAGCTCGTAGGTCGGATAGGCACAGAAGGAGTCGAACAGCTTGTGGTTGGGGCCGTGAAAGTCCGAGGACGCCGTCGCTGTGAGACCCCTGTCCGCACAGAGCTCGACGAGGAACTTCGTCTGCGCCCTGTCGTGGGCGGGATAGAAGCACTCGACTCCCTCGATCGGCAGGTCGTCGATCAGCGCCCCGACATCTTGGGGATCCTCCATGTCCCAGAAGGGATGGGCGAGAACGGCGACCCCACCGGCCTGGTGGATGATCTCGATCGCCTCGGTGGCCGAGGGCCAGGTTCGCGAGACGAAGGCCCTCGCCCCCGGGATCAGCCACTGCTCGAAGAACGGCTTCATCTCGTCGGGCTTGGTGCCGGCGGCCTTGGCGATGTGGGGCCTTCCGACCGAGGAGGCGTCGCCGGCCTCGGCGATCGCGTCCTCGAACTTCACCGGAACCCCCTGGGCGTTGAGCCGTTCGACGATCCGCTCGGCACGGGTGACGCGCTCGGCCTGGGCGCACTCGCAGGCGGGCATCATCGCCGCCGGGTCGACCCAGTACCCGAGCATGTGCATGTCGTCGATCGAGGCGTGAATGCAGGAGAACTCGGTTGCGGGCACGAGGGCGATCCCCTCGCGCTCGGCCGCCGCCCTCGCCTCCACGATCCCGTCAACCGCGTCGTGGTCGGTCAGCGCCAGCGTGGTCACGCCCGCCTTCGCCGCCGCGGCGACCACGTCGGCGGGCGCCAGCTCGCCGTCGGAGACGATCGAATGGCTCTGAAGGTCGAGCACGGGCGGAGCAGCATATGAGGATTTCCGCCAAGGCCGACTACGCGGTGCGGGCTGCCGTCGAGCTCGCCGCGGCCGGCGACGAGCCGGTCAAGGGTGAGAAGCTGGCCGAGTCCCAGGAGATTCCGCTTCAGTTCCTCGAGCACATCCTGCTCGAGCTCAAGCACGCGCGGATCGTGAGAGCGCGCCGAGGCGCCCGGGGCGGCTACTGGCTCGCGAAGCCCCCCGAGGAGATCACGCTCGCCGAGCTGATTCGCGCGGTCGAGGGGCCGCTGGCGAACATCCAGGACATGGCGCCCGAGGCGACCAAGTACGGCGGCCACGCCGAGCAGCTGACGCAGGTCTGGGTCGCCGTGCGCGCTTCCCTGCGTCGCGTGCTGGAGACGGTCACCATCGCCGACCTGCGCGACGGCCGCATCCCCAGCGCCGTCACGGAGCTGACCGAGGATCCGGGCGCCTGGGTCACTCGCTAGCGCTCCCAGGCCGCCCTGCGAAGCGGGTGACGAACCCGGTCGCCCAATGCCGCCCGGGGTATGTATCATCACCGACTTCACTCCTTCTCTGACCACTTCGGTCAAGAAAGAGTAGAAACTCGGGAATGCCGCCTCCCCCTCCCCTGGCGGCGCCCGAAAACCAACACGAAAGCTTCGGTTCACTCCCTCCCATGGACCCGATAATCATCATCTTCGGCTTCGGCGTCGGCTTCCTGGTCGGATTGACCGGGATGGGCGGCGGATCGCTGATGACGCCGCTGCTGATCCTCGCCTTCGGGGTACAGCCGGTGACCGCGATCGGCACCGACATCTTCTACGCCGCGATCACCAAGACCTTCGGCACCTGGCAGCACCTGAAGCTGAAGACGGTCAACCTGCCGCTGGTCTTCTGGATGGCCTGCGGCAGCGTGCCCGCAGCGATCGCCGGCGTCTGGGCGATCGAGGTGCTCCAGCGCCGATACGGCGACGACATCGACGGGGTCGTGCTCGGCTTCCTCGCGGGCGCCCTGATCGTCACCGGCGTCGCCACCCTGATCCGGGCCTTCTTCCTGGCGGACAAGATCCGCGAGCGCGACGACTTCGAGATGCACGCGCGCCACAAGATCGCCGCGGTCGGGATCGGCGCGCTGACGGGCTTCGTGATCGGGCTCAGCTCTGCGGGCAGCGGCACCCTGATCGCGATCATGCTGATCGCCGTCTTCCGGCTCACCCCCCGCAAGGTGGTCGGCACCGACATCGCCCACGCCGCGATCCTGCTGACCGCGGCCGCAGCCGCACACATGGTCGGCGGCAACGTGGACTACACGCTGGCCGGGAACATCCTGATCGGCTCGGTGCCCGGTGTGATCGTCGGCTCACGGCTATCCGCCAAGTGGTCGCAGGGCGCGCTCCGCACGGCGCTCGCGGTGGTCCTGATCGCGGCCGGACTGACGCTGTTCAGCAAGGCTGACACCGCGGTCGTCCCCTACGCGCTCGGCGCCACGGCCCTCGGTTTGGGGGCTCTGTTCGCGGCGCAGATCGGCTTCCGCAAGGAGGTCGAGGGGGATCCCGACGAGCAGCGGGAGATGGCGGAGGCGGGCTCGGATGGCGACGGCTCGGACAACGGGAAGCCGGCCGAGCCGGTCGGAAGCACGAAGCCGGAGTAGCGGAAGACGGGCTTTCGCCATCAGCTCGCCGCCGCGAGCCCGCGCCCTAAACTCCCCCGCCATGTTCGAGAAGGTCCTGATCGCCAACCGCGGCGAGATCGCGATTCGCGTCGCCCGCGCCCTGCGGGAGATGGGCATCGGCTCGGTCGCCGTCTACTCCGAGATCGACCGGGACGCCCCCCATGTCCGGGAGGCTGACGAGGCCTACCTGATCGGCCCTGCGACGCCGGCCGAGAGCTACCTCGACGGCGCCAAGATCATCGAGGCCGCGAAGAAGGCCGAGGCCGAGGCCATCCATCCCGGCTACGGATTCCTCGCCGAGAACGCGCCCTTCGCCAAGGCCTGCGAGAAGGCCTCGATCACGTTCATCGGCCCACCGCCGAAGGCGATCGACGCGATGGGCTCCAAGACCAAGGCCCGCGCGATCATGCAGAAGGCGGGCGTCCCGATCGTCCCGGGCGCGACCGCGCCGGTGGAGAACGCCGAGGCGGCGAAGAAGCAGGCCAAGGAGATCGGCTACCCGATCGCCTGCAAGGCAGCGGGAGGCGGGGGCGGCAAGGGCTTCCGCGTCGCGATGGAGCCCGGCGACCTCGAGGAGGCGTTCGAAGGAGCGGCCGGCGAGGGCGAGAGGTTCTTCAGCGACCCGACCGTCTACCTGGAGCGCTACCTGGAGGACCCCCGCCACGTCGAGGTCCAGGTGCTCGCGGACGCCAAGGGCAACATCACCCACCTCGGCGAGCGTGACTGCTCGATCCAGCGCCGCCACCAGAAGCTGATCGAGGAGGCCCCGGGCCCGAAGGTCGACCCCGAGATGCGGGAGCGGATCGGGAAGATCGCGACCGAGGCCGCCGCAGCGGTCGGCTACCGCTCCGCCGGGACCGTCGAGGGCCTTCAGGTGGGCGACGACTACTTCTTCCTCGAGATGAACACCCGCATCCAGGTCGAGCACTGCGTGACCGAGATGGTGACCGGATTCGACATCGTCCGCGAGCAGATCCGGATCGCAGCCGGCGAGCCCCTCTCATTCACCCAGGAGGACGTTGAGCTGCGCGGGCATGCAATCGAGTGCCGGATCAACGCCGAGGCGGCCCACAAGAACTTCGCGCCGGCGCCGGGCACGATCACGGGCTACCGCGAGCCGGCCGGCCCCGGGGTCCGGGTGGACTCGGGGGTCGAGGCGGGCTCCGAGGTGACGCCGATGTACGACCCGATGGTCGCCAAGCTGATCGTCTGGGACAACGACCGCGAGCGGGCCACCGCCCGGATGCTGCGGGCCCTCGACGAGTACGAGATCGGCGGCCTCACCACGCTGATCCCCTTCCACAAGGCGATCCTGGCCACCGAACAGTGGCGCGACGGCGAGACCTGCCGGGACCTGACGGAGGACAAGAAATGGCTCAAGACGACCGGCCCAGCCGCTGGCTCCACTCCTGCGCCGGCCGAAGTCGAGGACGCCGCAGCTGAACAGAGCGAGAGCAGCTACCAGGTCGAGGTCGGCGGCAAGCTCTTCGACGTCACGGTGATCGGCGACGCCGTCGCCGGAGGAGCCGCCGCGGGCGCCAAGCGGCCGCCCAAGCGCGAGCGCAAGAGCGGTGGCGGCGCGGCCGGCGCCTCTGAGGACCTCCTCGCTCCGCTTCAGGGCTCGGTGCTCAAGGTGGCGGTCGAGAAGGGCGCCGAGGTGGCCGAGGGAGACCTCGTCTGCGTGATCGAGGCGATGAAGATGGAGAACGAGATCACCGCCCACCGCGCAGGCAAGATCAGCGAGCTCCCCGCGGCCGAGGGCGGCTCCGTCTCCTTGGGCGACCTGCTCGCAAAGATCGAGTGAGGGGCCCGACGTGAACGAGGGAGCGACCGGCCCCGGCGGCGCGGCGCTGGAGCCCGGGTCCTTCCGCGACCCCGACGGGCGCGTGCTGATCTCCGGGGAGGAGGTCTACCGGGCCCTGAGCGAGACCGGCCTCGAGGACTGGCGAGCACTCGCCGACTCGCCGCTGTTTGGGGAACTGACCCGCGAGGACCTGCTCGTCGGCACCGGGGAGGTCGGCGACGAGCGCGTCCTGGGCGAACTGCGAGCCGCGCTTCCGAGTGAGCCCGCGATGGTCCTCCGCCACGAGCGCGTGCCGTTCATCTCCTACCCCTACGAGTGGTCGTTCTCGATGCTCCGCGACGCCGCGCTGCTGCAGCTCGACCTAAACCTCCGCGCCCTCGACGCCGGCCTGGCGCTCAAGGACGCAACCCCCTACAACGTGCAGTGGCGCGGGGCCCAGCCCCTGTTCATAGACGTCAGCTCTTTCGAGCGGCTGAGGGAGGGCGAGCCATGGGCCGGCTATCGCCAGTTCTGCGAGCTCTACCTCTACCAGCTGATGCTCCAGGCATATCGCGGCTTCGACCTGCAGCCGCTGCTGCGGGGCTCCCTCGACGGCATCACCCCCGGTCAGGCCGCCGCCCTGCTCCGCGGCCGCGACGTCCTCCGCCGCGGCGTGATCACCCACGTCAAGCTGCACGCGCGCCTGCAGCGCTCCAACGAGGACCGCACCCGGGAGGATGTCAAGGGCGAGCTCAAGCGGGCCCAGTTCAAGACCGAGGTGATCCGCGCCAACCTGCGCGGCCTCCAGAAGCTCGTCGGCAAGCTGCGATGGCGCGCCGGAGAGACGGCCTGGACCGCCTATCGCAAGCGCAACAGCTACGAGGAGGGCGAGGTCGCGGCCAAGCAGGCTTTCGTGCGGGAGGCCGCCGCCGCGCGCCACCGCAGCCTCGTCTGGGACCTCGGCTGCAACGACGGAGCCTTCGCGCGCATCGCCGCCGAGAGCAGCGACTACGTGGTCGCCGTCGACTTCGACCACGCCACCATCGACGCGCTCTACCGCTCGCTCGCCGAGGAGGGCTCCCAGAAGATCCTGCCGCTGGTCGGGAACCTGCTCGACCCCTCGCCGGGGCTGGGTTGGCGCGGCGCGGAGCGCCGCCCGATGGAGAGCCGCGGCACCCCCGACCTGGTCCTCGCGCTTGCCCTCGTCCACCACCTCTCGATCACGGGCAACGTCCCGATCGCAGACCTCGTCGATTGGATGGCCTCGCTGGGTGCGACGCTGGTCGTCGAATTCCCGACCCGCGACGACCCGATGGTGACGCGGCTGCTGGCCGCAAAGCGAGAGGGGCTGCACGCCGACTATGAGCTGGCGACGTTCGAGCGGCTGCTCGGCGAGCGCTTCGAGCTCGAGCGCCGTGAGCAGCTCGACGCGGGCACCCGGGTGCTCTTCCTCGCCCAGCCACGACGATGAGCGACGAGCCCAAGCCCGAGGGGGAGAGCCAGGGGATCGGTCGCCTGCTGCTGATCGGCTGGCTTCACCTGATGGTGCTGTGGTCCTTCGCGGTGGCCAAGCCGCTGCTCGACGTGGTCGGGCGCGACCCCGCCTTCTTCGTCGCCCGCGACAACACCGGCGCCGACATCGTCCTCTTCGCGGTAGCGCTGACCGTGCTGCCGCCACTGCTCTTGATCGCGATCGAGGCCGCCGTCAGCCGCTGGCGCGACGTCGCCCGGGTCGTCCACCTCGTCTTCGTCGGGCTGCTCGCGGCGGTCCTGGCGATCCAGCTGATCAAGGGGGTTCGCGAGAGCCCGACGCTGCTGGTGATGATCGCGGCGCTCGCAGTGGGGGGCGGCTTCGCCTACCTCTACTCGCGCGGCGAGTTCCTGAAGTCCGTGCTGACGGTGCTCTCGCCGATACCGCTCGTCTTCATCGCGCTGTTCCTCTTCAGCGGCTCGGTCTCGGCGCTGGTCAGCCCCGACCCCGTTCCGGACGAGTCGGCAAAGCTGGTGAGGTCGGACGCGCCCGTGGTCGAGCTCGTCTTCGACGAGTTCCCGCTCGCCTCGCTGCTTGACGCCAACGGAAAGATCGACGCCTCGCGTTACCCCGGCTTCGCGGAGCTGGCGGCGCGCTCCACCTGGTATCAGCGCGACACGACGGTCGCCGCCTTCACCCACTTCGCGGTCCCCGCCATCCTCAGCGGCCAGTCGCAGCCCGGCTCCCCTCTGCCCACCGCCGCCAAGCACCCCAAGAACCTGTTCACCGTGCTCGCCGGTCACAGGCAGATGAACGCCTACGAGGCCGTCACCCGCCTCTGCCCGGAGGACGAGTGCGGCGCACCGCGGCGCGATGGGTTCTGGAAGCGGTCGGCGGCGCTTTGGCAGGACCTGAGCGCCGTCGAGGGCGAGAAGGTGCTGCCGCCGGCCTACGCGGAGGGGCTGCCGCACGTGGACCAGGGGTTCGGCCACTTCTTCGATTTCGACAACCTGCCTGAGGACATCTCGGCCTTCGAGGACTTCCTCGAGGGCATGCACGTCCCGCCGCCCTCGCAGCTGAGCTTCTTCCACGCCCTGCTCCCCCACGTGCCCTGGCACCTGCTCCCCGACGGCCACGTCTACTCCGACACCCTGAACCAGTCGAGGTTCGAGGGGAGCGAGGCGGACGGCTGGGCGGTGCGCCAGTCGGTGATCAACCACTTCTGGGAGCGGCACCTGCTCCAGGTCGGCTTCGCCGACCGCATGGTCCAGCAGCTGATCGCCCGTCTGAAGCGACTTGGGATCTGGGACAGGGCGCTTGTGGTGGTCACCGCCGACCATGGCGCTGCCTTCTATCCGCACCGGCCCCGACGCGACGCGACGCCGGAGAACGCCGCCGCGATCCTCAGGGTGCCGCTGTTCATCAAGGCCCCGGGGCAGACCACGGGACGGGTCTCCGAGGCGCCGATCTGTTCGAGCGACGTGCTTCCCAGGATCGGGGGCATGCTCGGCATCAGGCCGAAGATCAAGCGGACTCCCTGCGATCCGCGGCGGGTGGTCGTCTACAGCGCCGGCAAGACCGTGACCGTGCACCGGAAGCGAATCGACCGTGGGTTCGAGGCGCTGCTGAGGCGGCAGGCGAGGTTCTTTCCCTCACACCGGGGCTGGGGGGCGATCTACCGCTCGGGCGACCGCTTCGGACTGATCGGCAGGAAGGTCGGCTCGCTGCCCCACGGTCCGGATCTCGGGGTGAGCGCGAATCTCGGCGACAACGGCGACGATCGCAGCCACGGCCCCGACGACGCCGTCACCGAGGTGCTGGTCAGCGCCGGGCTCTCCGGCCCCGTACGGCCGGGCAAACCGGTGGCGATCGCCGTCGGTAACCGGATCGAGGCGATCGGGGTCAGCTACTACATCGACGCCGACGGGGCGTTCGGCATCGCCGGGGTGCTGCCGCCGAGCTCCCTCAATGAAGGGCCGATCTCGCTCTATTGGATCGGGGGCGGCGACCACTCGGAGCTGCAGCTCATCCCGCTGGAGGAATGAGGCCGGTCTGAGCGCGCCTTCTCCCGGGCTCCCCGCTAGCTGCTAGCGTCCCCGCGTCCGTCGGGCAGGACGGGAACGCACCAAGAGAGGAGTCAACTTGAGTGGAATCATCCTGGGGTACCTAGACCCCGGCAGTGGCAGCATGATCCTGCAGGCCCTCCTCGGAGGCGTGGCCGGTTTCCTGGTCGCGCTGAAGATGTTCGGCCGCCGCATGCTCAGCTTTTTCACGTTCTGGAAGCGGGACAAAGAGCCCGATCCGAGCGAACCGAGCACCGAGACAGACGGCTGAGAGGCCGGCGCCTGCTTGGCGCCGAGCCTTGCCGCTGCTTCGCGCCTACTTGGCGCCGAGCCTTGCCGCTGCTTCGCGGACGTTCTTGACCGTGGCCGAAGGGGCCTTGCGACCCTCGAGCTTCTCGCCGTGGCGGTTGACCCAGATCACGGGCACGTTCAGCTTTAGCGCGGGACCCACATCGGTCTCGTAGTTGCAGGCGATGTGCAGCCAGCCCTTCTTGCCGCCCATCCGGCGGGCGGTCTCCTTGAAGTGGGTCGGGTCGGGCTTGTAGCTGCGCACCTGCTGGGCGGTGACCACCAGGTCGAGCTCGGTGCGCAGGTGCTGGCGCGAGACTCCGAGCAGCTTGTCGTCGACGTTGGAGACGATGCCGACCTCGTAGCGATCCCTGAGCCTGTCCATGGCCGCGTTGGCCTCGCGGAATGGGCCCCAGTCCTTGACGCTATCGGGTAGGAACTGGGCCCTCGAGGGCTCGATCTCCCAGCCGATCTCAGCGGCCACCTTGACCACGGCGCGTCGCAGGACCTCCGCGTAGAGCTCGTATGAGCCGCTCATGATCTGGGCCTGTACCTCGAAGAGGCGCTCCAGCAAAGCCTTCTGGTCAAGCGTCAGCCCGTCGCGCGCCGCCTGCTTCTTGAATGCCTCGGTTATCCCCTTCTCCCAGTCGATCAGGGTTCCGTAGCAGTCCGTGGTCACCCACTTGATGTCCTTCAGCTTCGGCAGTGCCATGCGAGCGCGGCATTATGGCAACTGCACGACATAGTGACGATTGCCACGCAATCTGTAGCGGCAGGGCCCAAGCCGACTCGGATACGCTCTCGCGGCTCTTGGACCTGCTCGAGTACCAGGGAAAGCAGCTCTTCGCGCGCCACGGCGTGCCCGTTCCCGACGGCAAGCCCGCCGACAACGTTGACGACGCGGTGGCGGCCGCCGAGGAGATCGGCTACCCCTGCGTGATCAAGGCGCAGGTCCTGATCGGCGGTCGCGGCAAGGCCGGCGGCATCAAGGTCGCGGAGTCAGAGCCAGAGGCGCGCGGAGCCGCCGAGGCGATCCTCGGCATGGACATCACGGGCCCTCACGGCGAGGGCCCGTTCAAGGTGCGCCAGGTCTGGATCGAGGGCGCCTCGCAGATCGCCGCCGAGTACTACGCCTCGATCATCCTCGACCGCTCCGCCAAGAAGTCGCTGGCGATGCTCTCGACGATGGGCGGGATGAACGTCGAGGAGATCGCCGACAAGGACCCCGAGGCGCTGGTGCGGCAGTACATCGAGCCCGGCGAGGGGAGCTTCGGCACCAAGGAGGCGGGTCGCCTCGCCTCTGACGCGGGGGTGGACGAGGACGTCCGCGAGAAGGTCGCCGAGCTGTTGGTCAAGCTCCACGGCGCCTTCGACGCCTCGGACGCCACCCTGATCGAGGTCAACCCGCTGGTGGTCACCAAGGATCGCGACGTGGTGGCGCTCGACGCCAAGGTGACGATCGACGACAGCGCCCTCTTCCGCCAGGAGGAGGTCGCCGAGGCAGGCGAGGGGGAGGCCGAGGACCCCCAGGAGCAGATGGCCAAGGAGAAGGGGCTCACCTACGTCAAGCTCGACGGGGACGTGGGCATTCTCGGCAACGGCGCCGGGCTCTGCATGTCGACGCTCGACGTCGTCGCCCAGGCCGGCGGCAGCCCCGCCAACTTCCTCGACGCCGGCGGGGGCTCCAAGGCGGAGGCGATCATCGACGCGCTCGAGGTGATCAGCTCCGATGACAAGGTCAACGCGATCCTCTTCAACATCTTCGGTGGCATCACCCGCTGCGACGAGGTGGCCAGGGGCATCATCGAGGCCTACGGCAGGGTCGACCTCGACCTCCCGCTCGTGGTTCGGCTGGACGGCACCAACTCCGCGGAGGGCCTGAGGCTTCTCACCGACGCGGACATCCCCGACCTGCACGTCGAGAAGACGATGCTCGGCGCCGCCGCGAAGGTCGTCGAGCTTGCCAAGGCGAAGGCCGGCGGCTGATGTCGATCATCGTCGGCAACGACACCAAGCTGGTCGTCTCGGGCCTGACGGGTCGCGAGGGAAGCTTCCACGGCCTGCGCAACCGCGACTACGGAACCGACCTGGTCGCGGGAGTGACCCCGAAGAAGGGTGGCCAGGACGTCGATGGGGTGCCGATCTTCGACACCGTCGCCGAGGCGGTCCAGGAGCGGGGCGCCAATACCTCGATGGTCTTCGTCCCGGCACGCTTCGCGGCCGCCTCGATCGAGGAGGCGATAGACGCCGGGATCGAGACGGTGATCGCGATCACCGAGCACATCCCGGTCCACGACATGCTCCGCATCTACTGGAAGGCCAGGGACGCCGGCGTCCGCCTGATCGGGCCCAACTGCCCAGGGGTGCTCTCGCCCGGGAAGGCGAACGTCGGGATCATCCCGGCCCAGTTCTTCGAGCAGGGCTCGATCGGCGTCGTCTCCAAGTCTGGGACGCTGACTTACCAGATCGGCAACGAGCTCAAGCAGGCCGGCCTCGGCAACTCCTCGATCGTCGGCATCGGCGGCGACCCGATCGTCGGCTCGGATTTCATCGACGTGCTCGAGCTCTATGAGAGCGACCCCGAGACCGAGCTGATCGTGATGGTCGGCGAGATCGGCGGCGACGCCGAGGAGCGGGCCGCCGACTACATCGCCGAAAAGGTCACCAAGCCGGTGATCGGCTACATCGCCGGCTTCACGGCTCCTGCGGGCAAGCAGATGGGACATGCCGGAGCGATCATCTCCGGTTCCTCCGGAACCGCCGAGGCCAAGAAGAAGGCGCTCGAGGCCAAGGGCGTGCGGGTGGGCAAGAGCCCCACCGAGACCGCCCAGCTCGCCGCCGAGGTGATCGGCTCCTGAAGCCGATCCGGAGAGCGCTGGCCGCCGCGGTGACTGCCTCCGCGCTCCTGGCCGGCGCTGCTCCCGCCCTGGCTGACGACGGCCAGTCCGGCAAGCTCGACGACCGCTTCGTGCTCTTGGGCGACACCGTCGTCCAGCGTGGTGAGACCGTCAACGACCTGGTCGTGATCGACGGCGACGTCAGCGTGGCCGGTCCGTTCGTGGCGACCTCGTCGCGGTGCGTGGCGACGTCGTGATCGCCGGCGACATCGGCGGCGACCTCACCACCGTCCTGGGACGCGCGGCCCTGCTGCCGGGAGCCTCCGTCACGGGTGACCTCAACTACGGCGACGGAGAACCGGCGATCGCCGGCGCGGCCACGGTCGGCGGCGACCTCAACAACGACGATTGGGGGGACACCTTCGACGCCTCCTGGGCGGCGATTGGAGCGGTGGCGCTTTGGATCGCGGTTTCGTTGTCGCTGCTCGTCTTCGGCGTGATGATCTCGGGGCTGGCGCCGAACGCCCTCGAGGCGGCCAACCGCGCTGCCAGGGACACCGTCTGGCCCTCGATCGGGATCGGAGTCGCGATCGCCATCGGGGTGCCGATCCTCGCGGTGATTGCGATCCTCACCCTCGCCGGAATCCCCTTCGGCGTCGGGGCGCTCGCCGCCCTGATCCCACTCACGGGACTCGCCTACGTGGCCAGCGCCTTCATCCTCGGCCGCGTCGTCACCAGCGACGAGACCCATGCCATTGTCGCCTTCCTCGCCGGCTTCGGGATCCTGCGCGCGGTTGCGCTGATCCCGTTCTTCGGAGGCGTCTTCTGGATCGCCGCGGTGATCCTGGGACTCGGGACCCTCGGCGTCGCCGCCTGGCGAGCCGGCGGAGCCGACTCCCAGCAGAGCGCCGCCTAGCCCGCCCTTCTTCACCCGGTCGTCCTCGACCTCCACCAGATCAACGATCTCAAGCCGATTTTCCTCCTATGCCGTGCTGGGCTGTTGCCAGAACGCCAGGATTCGTCGTGTCCTCGATAAACGCCCGCATCGAATCCGTGGCCGTTGGACCAGTCCCAAACAGCGTTGGGTGCCCACTCCTCCAATGCCCCATCGATGTCACCCGCGTTGTACGCGGCAAGCCGCGGCGCGCCTTTGGCGACGTTCTCCTGCGCCATCGCCTACGCGGTCAGCTTGCCTTGCTCTGCTGGGCGGCTCGGCGGAGGGCGGCTCGGCGCCTGGCCTCGCGTTCGCGGCGGGCCCACTGGCCGCTGCCCGGCTCCAGCGGCTTCCGCGTCGTCGCCGCGTCGGTGGACGGCTTCGGTCGCTCGGCGGAGGGCTCAGGTCGCTCGGCGGAGGGCTCAGGTCGCTCGGCGGAGGGCTCAGGTCGCTCGGCGGAGGGCTCAGGTCGCTCGGCGGAGGGCTCAGGTCGCTCGGCGGATGGCTCAGGTCGCTCGGCGGGGTCCGGGCTGGGCGCGGGAGGGTCGGGAGAGCGCTCGGCCACCGCGGTCGAGCGGGCCGCCATCTCGGCGGCGCGCAGGGCCTCCTCGCGGGTCAGGTAGACGGCGCATGCGACCAACCTCGTGTTCTCGATCATCCAGAGCGCCGCGTGGCGCTCCTTGAGAAGAAAGTCGGTCTCGAGCCTGCTCCCGCGCTCGCTGTAGACCGCGATCACGCCGTGCTCGCCGCAGTCGATCAGCTCCTCGAGCTGGAAGCTGTAGTCCTTCCAGTCGCTGAGACGTCCCTCCATCGCGCGGAGGACATCGTCGTGGCCCCAGACCAGCTCGCCTTCGGGCCGGGCGGCGCGCTCGTCCCACCGCATCATCGGGTCAGCGAGCGCAAGCACGATCTCGTAGTCGCGGGCCCCGTAGGCCTGCATCGCGATCCGAACCAGCTCAACCCCCATCCTCGACACGCCGCCAATCCTAAACCGAGCCGCCGACAGCGGAACGCGGGCGAGCAGCCCGGACTCAGGCGGGCAGACCCGCCGCCGCGAGTGCCTCGTCGCGGTCCGAGAAGTTCCCGCAGCGGTAAGGGACGGCATCCATTAACTGCCAGACCCGGTGCCAGTCGCCCTCCACCGCGACGCCGCTCTGGGCGGCGACGCCGACCAGCCGTCCAAGCATCACCACGAACTCGTCGTTCGGGGAAAGCCACTCGTCGGCTTCGATGCGGAGGCTCTCCCAGCGCTCCGCGATGTCCCGCCAGTACGCGAGCACGTCGTCCCTGCCCGCGTGGACACGGCCGTCGGGAAGCAGGCGGGTCGTGTCCCATTCCATCTCCGGACGAGGCTGTCCAGCAACTGCTCGAACTGCCCCCCCGTTGAATGCTTCCAACCCCTCGCGGACGACCGCAACCGAGGGCCTCTCGTCTCGCTCCGCACCCATGCTCCAAGTATCCTCGCTCCATCGCCGCCGAGACGATCAGCTTCGCGCGCGGAGCCCCCAGCGCCGACATCCTGCCCGCGGAATCGGTCCGCGAGGCCGCGGCGCGCACGCTCGAGTCTGACTGGGCCCGGGCGCTCTCCTACGGCACCGGACGGGGCCATCCCGGCCTCTGCGAGTGGATCGCCGACCACCATGGGGTGGAGCCCGACCAGGTGATGGTCTCCAACGGCTCGATGGAGATCGCGGCGCTGCTGTTTCGCCACACCGTCGAGGCAGGCGAGCGCGTGCTGGTCGAGCAGCCCTCCTACGACCGCACGCTGCTGCTGCTGGGCCGCGCCGGCGCCGAGCTGGTCGGGGCCCCGCTGGAGTCAGACGGCGTCGACGTGAATGCGGCCGAGGCGGCCTGCGAGGACGCCCCGCTGAAGCTCGCCCACATCATCCCTAACTTCCACAACCCCGCCGGCTGCACGCTGAGCGCCGACAA
Organism: Solirubrobacterales bacterium; assembly: GCA_009691195.1. Classification (GTDB taxonomy): domain Bacteria; phylum Actinomycetota; class Thermoleophilia; order Solirubrobacterales; family 70-9; genus SHVA01. Next base: position 22,214 of record SHVA01000004.1, read on the forward strand.
GCGTCGCCGCCTGGTCGAGCTCGCCTCTGAGCGCGGATTCACCCTGTTCGAGGACGACCCCTACCGGCTGATCGCATTCGAGGAGCCCGCCGGCGAGACCATGCTCGAGATGGACGGCGCCGGCCGGGTCGTACATGCCTCGTCGTTCTCCAAGACCGTCGCCCCCGGCATCCGGGTCGGCTACCTGGTCGGGCCCGCCGAGACAATCGCAACGCTGGCCAAGCGCGCAGGTGAGACCTACATCTCGCCGAACATGCTGGCCGAGTCCATCGTCTGGGAGCTGTGCAGCTCGGGCGAGCTCGAGCGCAACGTGAAGACGGTGAACGCCGCGCTGCGCGAGCGCCGCGACGCCCTGGTCGGGGCACTGCGCGAGAAGATCCCGGAGGCCGAGTTCGTCGAGCCCGAGGGCGGCTACTTCCTCTGGCTCGACCTCGCCGAGGACGTCGATACACCGGCGTTGCTCGAGGCCGCCAAGGACGAGGGCGTCACCTTCGTCGCCGGCCCCGACTTCATGCTCGAAGGAGGCGGACACAGCCTCCGGCTCTCATTCGCACCGGTGCCTGCGGAGCAGATCCCCGAGGGCGTCGACCGCATCGCCCGCGCGCTCGAGCGAAGCCGCTCCGCCGCCGCGGCGTAATTCCCGGCGGGCTACCTGCCGTAGCGGTCGCTCGAGAGGACCAGCTGCTCGGGGAGCGGTGGCCGGGCGGCCGGCGAGGGATCCGCCGTGACGGAGACGGTCTCGGCGACGCTCTTGGAGACCGAGTGGCGGCCCTTATCGGAGACGACGACCACCTCGGAGCCCTCGCTCGCCTCGACCTTCCCCTCCAGCCCCGGGTGCAGCCCCGAGGCCTTCAGGTAGTGCAGCAGCTCCTCGGCCTCGTTCTCGAAGCGGAGGATCCGGACCTTGGCGCCGGGCTCGACGTCGGCGAGCAGGACGCCCCGCTCACGCGCGCCCGCGACGATCGGGTGACCATGCGGACAGGTCGTGGCGTCGCCTATGGCGGCCTTCATCCCCTCCTCGAGCATCGGCGACATCGCGTGCTCGAGCCGCTCGGCCTCCTCGTGCACCTCGTCCCAGGGGATGCCGAGGATGTCGGTGAGGAAGCGCTCGATCAGCCGGTGGCGGCGGACGATCACCTCGGCCTCGCCCCGGCCGCGGTCGGTGAAGGAGAGTGACTTGTCGCTCGCGCGCTCGACGTAGCCGTCGGACTCGAGCCGCTTGATCATCTCGTGCACGGTGGGGGCGGAGAGCTGCATCGCGCGGGCGATGTTGGCGCCGGTGATCGGCAGTCCGGCCTCCTCGAGCCAGAACATGATCTGCAGGTACTCCTCCTCAGCGACAGTCGCGTGATCCGATGACACCGGGCTCCTCTCTTCGCGGTAGCGGCGATCTTAGTGATCGATCGCCGGCGCCCATGAGAGGATTCCGAGATGGAGATAGGGCCGGGGACGAGGGCGATCGTAAGCGGGGCGACGCGGGGCATAGGTCGCTCCACGGCGCGCTCGCTGGCCGCCCGGGGAGCCACCGTGGGGCTGCTCGCGCGCTCCACCGACGAGCTCGAGGCGCTCGCCGCGGAGCTCCCCAAGGCGGTCGCGCTCCCGGCCGACGTCGCCGACCGCGATGCGACTCAGGCCGCGGTCTCCAGCTTCATCGACGGCGCAGGCGGCCTCGAGCTGCTCGTGGCCAACGCCGGCGTGGCACACACCGGGCCCTTCCTGGAGCTCGAGCCCGACCAGGTCGACGAGATGGTCCAGGTGAACTTCGTCGGCACCCTCAACGTGGTCCGCCTGGGCCTGCCCGCCATGCTCGCGCGGGGCCGGGGGCATGTGGTCGTGGTCAGCTCGGGCGCCGCCCTGCGCAGCTTCCCCTGGACGGCCGTCTACGGCGGGACCAAGGCGGCGCAGAAGGGGTTCGCCGAAGCGCTCCGCCACGAGCTCTCCGGGAGCGGCGTCTCGCTGACGACCGTCTACCCGGGCGAGGTGCGGACCTCCCTCCACGCCCACGAGCGGCAGAAGATGCCCGACTGGTTTCGCCCGGGCGACGCGATCCCGCCGGAGGTCGTCAGCGAGGCGATCGTCGACGGCGTCAACAGGGACCGCCGAGAGGTGCACGTCCCCGGCAACGTCCGCCTGCTGGGCCTCAACAGCCTGGCCCCCGGCCTGGTCGACCGCCTCCTGACGCTACTCAGAGGCGGCGGCGCGGCCCCTCGGCGCTACTAGCGAGGCCCGGTCGGCCGGCGGCGGTTCGGGGTGGTCAGGCGTGTCGCAGGGCGGGCCCACCAGATCCTGGACCTGCACCCTGGGCGCCCAGGTCGGCGTCGGGCCGCTGATCGTGGCCACGGCGCCGTCGAACTCGCCGCTGAGCTGGACGCAGTAGACGCCGTTGCCGGGCCTCTGCAGGTGTCCACGATCCCGCTGAGGTTCTTGGCGGCGCCGCTGGAGTACAGGGCGGCGAATCCGAGCGGCAGGATCGCCTGGTTGGGGTTCACCTTCGACAGCGTGATCGACCGCGCCTTGATCTTCCTGGCCGTCACGGCGTCCGTCTTCAGGGCCGCCTCGCCAACGCCGCCCTTCGAGAGCTTGCTGGTCGTCACTGCGTGCTTCTTCAGTTGCTTCGAGCCGATGGTGTTCAGGAGAAGCCGGTATGGAGGGCGCCGAGCCGCTTCTTGATCAGCTCGAAGCTCAGGCGCCGGCGAGGGTCGAGATGACGGCCTCGTAGACGCCGTCCCCCATGCTGCCCTCGGTCACCGTGACGTTGGGAGGGCCGGTCGCGATCGCCGCCCGCAACCCGGGATCGCGCTCCGGGCCGTTGGCGGGAACGAAGAACCTGCCCACCACCGGGGCGACGGAGAGGTCCTCAACGGAATCACCGATCGCGATGCACTCCTCGGGGGCGTAGCCGCGAGCCCGCATGTGGAATGCGACGGCCGCCGCCTTGCTCGCCGCCTCCGGCATCAGGTGGTAGGCATGGGCCCGCCCCTCGACGCCGTCCATGCTGGCGACGATGGCGCCGTTGTCGATCAGCCGCAGGTCGCCGTGCCCCTCGCGCTCGAGGATCGCGTTCGCCTCCTCGACGTCGATCTTGCCGCGGAACAGGTGCGACAGCTCGCGGTCGGTGTGCCACGGCGCGTGATACTCGAGCGCTGGGTCGAACGCGTCGAACAGCAGCTCGGGAACGCCTCGCCGGACCATCGTTTCGTAGACGGTCAGTCCCTCGTCCGGCTCGAGCTCCCCGATCAGGACGGTGCGCTCGCCGTCGATGTTGACCGCGCAGCCGGCCTCGTAGACGTAGGACGTCTGGCCGATCAGGCGCGTGTCCTCGAGCACCTGGGTCTCGCGCCTGCCCGACTTGATCACGACCTCGACGCCGGCGCGGTGGCATGCCTCCAGGGCCCTCGCCTGCAGCAGCGAGAAGTTGCCCTCGGCATCGCGGAACAGCGATCCCATCCTCCCGAGCAGAGTCCCGTCGAGATCGGTATAGACGCAGCGAAGCGGCATCGCCGCAAACGTACACGCTCAGCCCCCCGTGCCTCCGAGTACCTCTCCGACGAAGGACTTGACCTTGTCCACCTTCGCCTTCGCAAGATGGGAGACGCCAAGGGCCGGCCGTAGCCTCGGCGGGCCCTCCCTCACCGCGCGGGGGTGGCGCTACGGTTGCCGGGTGACGCCCACCTGGAGACTCGGCGGCGAGGAGCTGCGCTTCGAGGAGCCGCTCGGCGTCGGGATCGTCAACGTCACCGAGGACTCCTTCTTCTCCGGGGCGCGCAGCGGCACACCCGAGCAGGCGATCGAGGACGGGCAAGCGCTGGCGGACGCCGGCTTCGGGATGCTCGACGTGGGCGCCGTCGCGGCCCGCAGCGGCCCGCCGGTGCCGCCGGCGGAGGAGGCGGCGAAGCTGGTCCCCGCGGTCGCCGGCCTTGTGGGGGCGACGGGCCTGCCGGTCTCCGCTGACACCTTCTCGGCCGACGTCGCCCGCCAGGCCATCGATGCCGGCGCGAGCGCGATCAATGACATCTCGGGGGTGCGCGATCCGGCCCTGCTCGAGCTCGCGGCCGAGAGCGGCTGCGGCCTCGTCCTGATGCACATCGAGGGGCCGGCGCGTGAGGACCGTGACCCCCCTCACCTCGCCGATCCCATCGCGCACCTGCTCGAGTGGTTCTCCGAGCGGCTCGAGGCGGCACGGGCCGCCGGCGTGGACGCAACGCAGATCGCCCTCGACCCGGGCCTCGACTTCGACCTCAGCGTCAGCGCCGACCTCGAGATCCTGCGGCGGCTCGCGGAGCTGCGCGCCCTCGGGCGCCCGCTCTACGTGTCGCTCTCGCGCAAGGACTTCCTCGGCGCGGCGCTGACGGGCTCCTGGGAGCACCGGGGCAACTCCGAGGACCGCGAGTGGGCGACGGCGTCCGCGACCGCCCTCGCCGTCGGCGCCGGCGCCGACCTGTTGCGCCTGCACGACACGAGCGCCCTCCAGGCGATGAAGGTCGCTGCGGCGATCGCGGGCCGCTCCGCCGCGTCGGGGCCCGATCGAGTTGAAGCTGCGCGTGGCTAGCTCAGCCGCGCTGGGGCGCGCGGGTGCCTGGGAGCCGGCGCTGGCTCCCGGTCGCGAAGACGGGCGGCTGGTCGCCGAGAGCTCGGAGGCCGCTCACCCGGCGAGGCTCGTGGACCTGCCGCCGAACCTCCACCCCGGGCTCGCCGCTGCCCTGCGCGCGAGCGGGATCGAGTCCCTCTACTCCCACCAGGCAACGGCGTTCGAGGCGGCGGCGCGGGAGCACCTGATCCTGACCAGCGCCACCGCCAGCGGAAAGTCGCTCTCGTTCAACCTGCCGGTGCTCGACGGCATCGCCGCCGAGCCCAAGCGGCGCGCGCTCTACCTCTATCCGACGAAGGCGCTGGCCCAGGATCAAGCGCGCAAGCTCGCCGAGCTACGCCCGCCGGGGCTGCGGCAGTCGATCTACGACGGCGACACTCCACGCGAGGAGCGCCCCGCGATACGTCGCACCGCCAACCTCGTGCTCACCAACCCCGACATGCTCCACGTCGGCATTCTCCCCCACCACCGCCGCTGGGGTGACTTCCTCGCCAACCTCCGCTGGGTCGTGGTGGACGAGGCACACACCTACCGCGGCGTCTTCGGCTCTCACGTCTCCAACGTGCTGCGGAGACTGCGCCGCGTGGCGCAGATGTACGGCGCGGACCCCCGCTTCGTGATGGCCTCGGCGACGATCGCAAATCCCGCGGAGCTGGCCGAGCGGCTGACGGGCCTGCCGTTCGAGCTGCTCGACGACGACGGCGCCCCGGCGGCCGGCCGCGAGATCGCGATGTGGAACCCACCGGTGATCGAGGAGCGGAACCAGGCCCGCCGCTCGGCTCTCTCAGAGGCCGCCGACCTGCTGGTCGAGCTGATCACGCGGGGGGTGCGGACGATCTGCTTCATGCGCTCGAGGCGCGGGATCGAGCTGATCAACCGCTTCGCGAGCATGCGGTTGGAGCGGGAGGGCCGCGGGGAACTCGCCGAGCGGATCGCTCCATACCGCGCCGGCTACACGCCACAGCAGCGGCGCGAGATCGAGTCCTCGCTCGCCAACGGGGACCTGCTCGCGGTCGCCGCCACCAACGCGCTCGAGCTGGGGATCGATATCGGCGAGCTCGACGCGGCGATCTGCGTCAACTTCCCGGGCACCGTCGCCAGCCTGCGGCAGATGTGGGGGCGGGCCGGCCGCCGCCGTCGTGGGCTCGCCCTCTATGTCGCCGGCGAGGATGGGCTCGACCAGTTCTTCTGCCACCATCCCGACGAGTTCCTCGAGCGCCCCGTGGAGGCGGCGATCCTCGACCACGCCAACGAGCAGATCCAGATGCAGCACCTGCTCGCCGCCGCCTACGAGGCGCCGCTCTCACCCGCTGACGCAGACTTCTTCGGAGAGGGCTGGGCCGACGCCGCTGAGCGCCTGGTGACGATGGGGGAGCTGCGCCGCGGGCAGGGCGGGCGCTTCATGACCCGCAGGGGCGAGTTCACGGCCAACCGCGTCTCCCTCCGCTCCGCCTCGGCGAACAGCGTCGCGGTGATCGAGTCGGGCTCGGGCGAGATGATCGGCCGGATCGAGGCAGAGCGCGCCTTCGACACGGTCCATCCTGGCGCAATCTACCTCCACCTGGGGCGCTCCTACGAGGTAGCCGAGCTCGATCTCGACGCCCAGCGGGCGATCGTGAAGCCTTTCGACGGCGACTTCTACACCCAGACCAAGAAGGACACCGACATCTACATCGAGCAGGCGCGGACCACGCGGCGCGCTCTGGGCCTGGAGCTGAGCTTCGGCGCCGTCGCCGTCTCCGAGCAGGTGATCGCCTTCCAGCGAAAGCGCCTCGGCGACAACAAGGTGATCGACACCGTCGCGCTCGACCTGCCCGAGCAGGACTTCGTCACCCAGGCCCTCTGGTACGTGCTCGATGAGAAGCTGGCGGCGTTCTTCCCGATGGACGTCCTGCTCGGCGCCCTGCACGCATCCGAGCACGCCCAGATCGCGGTCCTGCCACTGATCGCGATGTGCGACCGCTGGGACATCGGCGGCCTCTCGACCAACGTCCACCAGCAGACCGGCGCCCCGACGATCTTCATCTACGACGGCCATCCAGGCGGTGTCGGGATCACACGGCGCGGCTTCGAGCTGTTCGAGCGGCTGGTGGGGGACGCCGAGCGCCTGATCCGCGAATGCCCCTGCGAGCAGGGCTGCCCCTCGTGCGTCCAGAGCCCCAAGTGCGGCAACCTCAACGAAGACCTCCATAAGGGAGGGGCGCTGGAGATGATGGGCAGCATGCTGAAGGAGGGCGGTCCGCAGGCATGACCGATGTCGAGATCCTCAAGTCGCTCTACGAGGCGATCAACCGCGGCGAGATCGACCGGGCCCTCGAAGCCATGGCCCAGGACGTCCGCTGGTCGCGACCTCCGGACGTGCCGATCACCGGCACCCTGGAGGGGATCGACCAGGTCGAAAGGATGTGGCGCGCCTTCCTGGGATCCTCGGGCCGGTTCGAGATCGAGCCCACGAGCTTCGAGCAGAACGGCGACCGCGTCCTCGCTCAGGTGACGATGCGCGGCGGCGGCGAGGACGGTGTCGGCTCATTCGAGTTCAGCGGCGCCCAGGTCTTCCGGCTGGCCGAGGGCCGGATCCTCGAGGTCCATGAGTTCCGCAGCCTGCCCGAGGCCAGAGCGGTTCTCGGCTGATGAGCCGGCAGCCGCAGGTCTCGGTGATCGGCACCTCCACGCCCGATGAGGAGATCTACGAGCTTGCGCGCGCCGTGGGGCGTGGCCTGGCCGAGGCCGGCGCCGTAGTCGTCTGCGGCGGGCTCGGCGGCGTGATGGAGGCGGTCGCCCTCGGCGCCGGGGAGGCGGGCGGCATCACGATCGGCGTGCTCCCGTACATCGACCCCGGCGACGCCAACCCCCATGTGACGCACGCGATCGCCACGGGCATCGGCCAGGCCCGCAACATCGCCGTCGTCGGCTCGGGCGACGCGGTGATCGCCGTCGGCGGGGCCTGGGGAACCCTCTCGGAGATCGCCCTCGCCCGCCGCATGGACAAGCCGGTGGTCGCCCTCCGCAGCTGGGAGCTCGAGAAGCCCGACGGCAGCGAGCCGGGCATCACCCGGGTCGAGTCGGCCGAGGCCGCGGTGGCGGAGGCGATCTCGTGCCTCGGCAACGGCTAGACAGCTAGCCTTTGCGCCCGCCCGGCGAGGTAGCTCAGTTGGTAGAGCACACGACTGAAAATCGTGGTGTCGCCAGTTCGATTCTGGCCCTCGCCATCGAGATGCCCGACCCGCACCGGCCCCTGGCCGAGCTCGAAGCGCAACTCCCCGCCGTTCGCGCTGCACCGGCTGACCTCGGCGAGGTCAGGCTGATCGTCCGGCGGCCCGCCGAGAACGAGCGCAAGCTCCTCAACGAGGCCGAGCTCGACCCGGAACGGGGCCTGGTCGGGGACGACTGGATCTCGAGAGGCAGCTCGAGCACCGGCGGCGGGCCGAATCCCAAGGCCCAGGTCACGGTCATGTCGGCCCGGGTGGCGGCCGTAGTGTCGGGCGGCGAGGACGGCGAGGGCGGCGAGCGCTGGGCGCCCGCCGGCGACCAGCTCTACGTCGACCTCGACCTCAGCGAGGCGAACCTGCCGCCATGGAGCCGACTGCGTATCGGGGACGCCGTGCTCGAGGTGACCGACGAGCCGCATCTCGGCTGCGGGAAGTTCTCACGCCGCTTCGGCGTCGATGCGCTCAAGTTCGTCAACTCCGAGCAGGGCCGGGCGCTGCGGCTGCGCGGGCTCAATGCACGAGTGGTTGAGCCGGGAACAGCTCGTGTGGGCGACCGCGTCGCCAAGCTCCCTCCCCACTAGCCGGAAGCCACCCCGGGTTGCCCTCGCCAGACCACGAGGGCGGCGATCGCGAGGAAGGCGGCGATCGCCAGCAGGGCCGCCCCCAACCCGTAGCTGTCCGCCGCGGAGCCGCCGATCACCGAACCGAGGACCTCTCCGCCCGCCCAGGCGATGTTGGTGACCCCGGCCGCCATTCCCTGGTGCAGCCCTGATGCTTCGGCGCCGTCGGAAACGGCCTTTGTGGCGGGCGTGAAACAGATCCCCGACCCGATCGAGGTGCCGATCACAGCCAGGAGCACCAGCTTGAGCCCGGCGGCGATCCCGATCGCCGCCACGGCGACGGCGGAGATAGCGAGGCCGAGCACGTAGGGCTTGATCCAGGAGCCCTTGTCGGAGAGCCGGCCCGCCAGAGGTGAGAGCGCGCCCTCGGCGGCGGCTCCGACGGTGAAGCCCGCAGCGATCGCGAGCGCCCCGGCGCCCAGCTCGCTGATCCTGAGGGGGACCAGGACCCCGACGGCGCCGAACTCGATCGAGGGCACCGCAAGTAGGGCGCCCGCGATCAGAACCGGGCGGCGACCCAACGCCCGGAGCACGTCGCGGACTCCGTCGTAGGCGATCGTTCCCGGCTCAGGAAGCCGAAACGAGATCCCGGCGAGCACGAGCGAGACGACCAGCACGCTGCCGAAGATCAACTCGGTGCCGACCGTCTCGGCAATGGCGCCGAGCGGGGGGCCGAGCAGAGCGCCCGCTATCGCAAACCCCATCAGCGTCCCGATCAGGGTCCCGCGACGCTCGCCCGAATCGGCCTCGATCACCCAGGTGAAGGCACCCGCCCAGGTCAGGGCGCCCGCGATCCCCTGCAGGAAGCGCGCCGAGTCGAGGACGACGATGTCCTGCGCGAAGCCGAAGGCGACGCTCGAGCCGCCCAGCAGCAGCAGGCCGCCGATCACGGCCACCCGCGGGCCCGCCCGCGCGGCGAGGAACCCTGCGGGCAGGGCCGCGAGCATCGTCCCCGCGGGATAGGCCGCGGTCAGCACGCCCGCCTCCGTCTCGCTGAGGCCGAGATCGGAGATGTAGTGGGGAAGCAGCGGGCTGATCGCCGCGAAAAACGCCAGGTCCTGGACGACGATCAGCGAGGCAACGACCATCAGCCGCCTCGGAATCCCGCCCTTCATCGTCGCCGTCCCACGGTCGAAAGCTATCCCGATCGGGGCGGTACAGGGGGCGATTGCTGTCCGAAACCGCCTCTACCGTCAGGAACCCGATGGCGGACCAGACCCTCTTCGGTAGTGCAAGACCAAACGGAAACGGCAATGGCGCCGAGGCGCCGCGAGGTGCTGAGTTGCGCGAGTTGACCGACGGCTCAACGGTCGAAGGCGCGTTCGCCGTGCGCGAGCGCGACCTGCGCCAGAAGCGAAACGGCGAGGACTTCCTCAGGCTGATCCTCGCCGACCGTTCCGGAACGGTCCCGGCGATCGCCTGGGCCGACGTGTCGGAGTGCTTCGAGGCGGCTGAGCCCGGCGGAGTCGTGTTCGTCGTCGGCCGTTACTCCGTGCACCAGCAGTTCGGCAAGCAGATCCGGATCGAGTCGATCCGGCCCGCTGTGGAGGGCGAATACGACCCCGAGGCGCTGGTCGAGGCGCCCGCCAGGCCGGTCGAGGGTCTCGAGGCCGACCTCCGGGAGCTGCTCGCAACGATCCAGCGGCCTCAGCTGCGCGAGCTGCTCGAGCGCTCCTTCGGGCCCGAGACCGAGAGCTGGAAGCGCTTCCGCGAGGCGCCGGCGGCCAAGTACTACCACCAGGCCTACGCAGGCGGGCTGCTCGAGCACACCCTCTCGGTCGCCCAGTCGGTCAGCGCCGCCTCGTCCTTCTTCCCCGGCATCGACCGCGATGTCGCGATCACGGGAGCGCTGCTCCACGACATCGGCAAGACCGAGGCCTACAACGACGACCCGCTCGCGATCGACATGACCGACGCCGGCCGGCTGGAGGGTGAGATCCCCCGCGGCTACTACAAGGTGCGCCGTGAGATCGAGGAGATCGAGGGCTTCGAGCCCGAGGTCGCCCAGGCGGTCCTCCACATCATCCTCTCCCACCACGGGGCGCTCGAGCACGGCTCCCCGGTCGTGCCCTGCACGCGAGAGGCCACCCTCGTCCACTCGATGGACAACCTCGGCGGCAAGCTCGGCAGCTTCGACCGGATCGAGCGTGAGCTCGCCGACGGTGAGAGCTGGTCGCGCTTCGACCGCGGCATCGACGCCGCGGCCTTCTTCGGCTCACGCGCGGCCTAGCTTCGTTCGAGCCTCCCGTCCCTGCGCAAATAGCGGAATTCCGTTCGCGCGACCCGACGGCCGCTCGGCGCCCCCTCTCTATGCTGCTGCGCAGTGGCGAAGGACACAGAGAAGCTGATCAGACAGCTCTCGCTGATCTCCTTTCTCATGGCCCAGGGGAGGCCTGTCTCGGCGCTTGAGATCAAGCGCGAGGTGGAGGGATACAGCGACATGAATGACGACGCCTTCGCGCGCCGCTTCTACGCCGATCGCGCGGAGCTCGAGAGCCTGGGGATAACCCTCCAGGTGGAGAAGCCGGGCGAGAGCATGGCCGGCTACGAGGCGGAGCTCTACTCGCTGCCGCCCGAGAACTACTACCTGCCCGAGATCGAATTCGGGGACGACGAGCTGGCGGCGCTGCGGACCGCGCTGCACCTGCTTGACGGCGAGTTCGCCTACGCGGAACCGCTGCGACTGGCTCTGCAGCAGGTCTCCTGGGGCCGGCCCAGCCCCCTGAACGCCCCGGAGGAGTCGTCGGTGGAGGTACGGATGACGGCCAAGGCCGACGGCGCGGAGCTCTCCGGGCGACTCTCCAAGATCGAGACCGCGATCTCACGCCGCAAGACGATCGACTTCACCTACTACACGATCGACCGCGACTCCGAGGAGAAGCGCCGGGTCGATCCGTACCACCTCGTCTATCGCGGCGGGCAATTCTATTTGATCGGCCACTCGCATGAGCGCGAGGCCGTCCGCGTATTCCGGCTCTCCCGGATCAGGGGCAAGGTCTCCTACGCGTCCAAGGCCGAGCACGACTTCGGGGCGGCCCAGAACTTCGACCGCCGCGACTACGCCGGCCGGGCCGAGTGGCAGCTCGGGCAGATCCAGGGGACCGCGAAGATCTTCCTCCGCGACCGGATCGCATGGCTGGTCGAGCGCGACTTCGGCAGCTACGGGGAGATCCGCCCCGCGCGCAAAGCCGATGGCGCCCCCGCCAAGGGGCAGGTCTTCGAGACCGAGTACGCCTCCCCGCTGCAGATGGTGGCCTGGGCGCTGCGCTGGCGGCAGAACGTCACCGTGCTCGCGCCGCCCGAGCTCGCCGACGAGGTCGCCGAGCGGCTCGAGTTGATGCGGGGGCGCCACGCGGGCGAGTTCGAGACCGCCCGGCTGGTGCGCCGCCGCCCCGCGCCGGTCAGCCGCAGCTCACGCGGCAACGGCCGCTCCGAGTCAGCCATCCGCCCCGAGCGCTTCGCGCGGCTGGTCACTCTCGCCGGGATGCTGATCGAGTCGGCCAAGGAGGAGAACAACCTCCAGCTGAGCGAGGTGAGCGAGCGGCTGCACCTGAGCGAGGAGGAGCTTCTCGGCGACATCGAGTTGCTCAACGTCGTCAACTTCGGGGGCGGCACCTACGTCCTCTACGCCGAGGTCGTGGGCGATGAGATCGAGGTCGACTCCCAGCCCTACGGCGACAGCTTCGCCCGCCCGGCCCGACTGCTGCCGCTCGAGGCGAAGGCGCTGGTCGCGGCGATCGACCTCTTCGGGGACCACCTGCCGCAGACAGGCCTCGCGACCGCGCGCGACAAGATCACCGAGGCGCTCGGGCACGACCCGTCTGAGGAGGGCCTCGAGATAGCCGCCTCGGGCGGGGATGACTCCGAGACCGCGCGCAAGGTCAACGAGGCGATCGCGGCCGGGCGCGTGCTGGCGATCCACTACTACAAGGAGAACGAGGACGAGTTCACCAAGCGCGAGATCGAGCCCTACCGGCTCGCCAACGGCTCCGAGGGCTGGTACGTCGCCTCATGGGACCGCCGGCGGGAGGACGTCCGCCACTTCCGGCTCGACCGGATCAAGGAGGCGAGCATCACCGAGGAGTCCTTTGAGCCTCGGCCGGAGATCGAGGAGCTCGCGGCGATGGAGGGCTGGCTCGCGGGCGGCCAGGTCCCGGCCGCCGACGTCGCCCGAATCTGGGTCTCCCCCGAGCGGGCCCGCTGGATGCGCGAGCAGCATCAGGTCGCGGGCGAGCTAGCCGACGGTGCGATCGTGATCGAGGTTCCCTACGGCAGCATCGACTGGCTGGTTCGAGAGGTCTTGAAGGGCGCCGGCGAGCTGGTCGTCCTGGAGCCGGCCGAGGCCCGCGAGCTGATCAGCTCGGAGCTCGAGGCGGAAGTCGGCGCACCCGCGGCCGCCCGCGCCGCCTGAGAGAACCCACCGTGGACGTCGAGCGGATCGTCGCCCCCAACCCTGGGCCGATGACGCTCGAGGGCACGAACACCTACCTGATCGGGCGCGAGCCGGCGACGGTGCTCGACCCCGGCCCCGCCGACGAGGACCACATCGAGGCCGTTCGGGCGGCGGCCGAGCGGCGCGGCGGGCTCGGCGACGTGATGCTGACGCACTCCCACGGCGACCACTCCGACGGGCTGGCGCTGCTGGGCGCCGAGGCGCTGTCGCCCGCCGACGGCGAGAGGGTGGCTCCAGACCTATTGGCGATCGCAACGCCGGGGCACGCCACGGACCACTTCTGCTTTCTCTGGACCGCGGCTGGCAACGCCACCATCCTGTTCTCCGGGGACCTGATCCTGGGCATGGGCTCGACCATCGTCGGCCCGCGCGAGCTGGGCGGCTCGCTCGGCGACTACATGGCCTCGCTGGAGAAGCTGCGCCAGTACGACTTGGAGCTGATCCTGCCCGGGCACGGCCCCCGGATCGAGGATCCCGCGGCCAAGATCGACGAGTACGTCCAGCACCGGCTGATGCGCGAGAACCGGCTGCTTGCCGCACTCGAGCGCGGCGAGCGTTCACGCGCCCTGCTGGTGGCCGAGGTCTGGGACGACGTGCCCGAGCAACTTCGCCCCGCGGCGGAGGTCGCGATGCTCGCCCACCTGGAGAAGCTCGAGGACGAGGCGCGCCTGCCGAGCGACCTCGTCGATTGAGCATGGCCGCGATCGCAGCGATACGAAGGCGCCTGAGCGCGCCCCCGGAGGAGATCGCCTGGCTCGGGGTGATCCCGGCGCTCGCGGTGGGCCTGATGGCGTTCAAGTGGCTGGCGACCTCGATCGGCCCCGACCTGCTTGGCAGCCCCGGCAACGACTTCTTCGCCGGCTGGCAGTTCTTCATCCATCCAGAGCCGGTTGAGGAGGCCCGCTTCCTGATCGCCGCTGCGCTCCCTGTGCTGTTGGCCCTTGCCGTAGCGGGCCTCGGGTCCCCGAAAGCGAAGCGCCGCGCACCGGACTGGGCGCTGATCGCCATCCAGGCCGCGGCCCTGGCATTCGTGGTCTGGTCGGTCGCCGGCGAGGACGCCCCCGGGGCCGCGCTGACGCCCGACCTCTTCGACCCCCTGCTGCTCGGAGTGCCCAACGTTGCCGCCGGGGCCCTGATCGGGTTCGCCCTCACCGTCTTCTTCGTCCGCGGCGCACCACTCCCGGAGCGGACGCGGGCGACGGCCGGGCGGATTGGGCACCATCGATGGCTGCCGCCGGCGCTCGCCGTCGCCGCGACGGCGCTCTGGTTGCTGCCGGCGGTGGTCACGGACGCGACGGTGGCCCAGAGCGGGGCGGTCCCCTCGGGCCACATCCCCGCTCAGTTCGAGGACTACATGCCCGTCGCGAACGGGCTGACGCCGCTGGTCAACTACGTGCCGCTCTACGCCTCGCTGCTCCCGCTCGTGGTCGGGCCGCTGCTGCCCCTCTTCGACTCCTCGATCACCTCCTTCTCGATCATCGAGGTGCTGCTCTCGGTCGCGGCCCTGATGGCCCTCTACGGCGCGCTGGCCCACATCGTCCGCAGCCGCTGGATCGCCGTCGCGCTCTACGTGCCGCTGGTGGCGATCAGCCTCTTTCCCTGGACCGACGACGGGCTCCAGCGCGAGTTCAACGGCAACTACTACGCGCTCTTTCCCAACCGCTACCTCGGGCCGTTCGTTATCGCGTGGCTGCTCGCCCGCAGGGCGCGGCGGGGCTCGCCGCCGCTCTGGGTGATCTACCTCGTCGCCGGGCTGACGGTGCTCAACAACTTCGAGTTCGGCAGCGCCTGCCTGCTGGCCGTGACCTTCGCCACCCTCGCGGGCGCCGACCGCTCCAGCCCGGCGCTGGAGCGGCTGCGCTCAGGGGGGGGCCAGGCCGTGGCGGGCCTGGCCGGCGCCTTCGCGCTGGTCGCCGCCGTGACGCTCATCCGCGCCGGGGAGCTGCCGGACCTCTCCAACCTCGTCTACTGGACCCGGACCTTCGCGCGCGAGGGCTACGGGCTGGCGCCGATGGCGTTCCTCGGGTTGCACTGGGCGCTCTATGCCACCTACGCGGGGGCGCTGTTGATGGCCGCCGTCCGCTACGCCCGCGACGAGTCCGACCGCGGCCTAACCTCGATGCTCGCCTTCGCCGGCATCCTCGGCCTGGCGACCGGCCAGTACTTCGCTGGGCGCTCGGTCCCCTTCCAGCTGATGGCGCTGTTCCCGGTCTGGGGGTTCACGCTCTGCCTCCTGACCTGGACGGCGGCGAGATCCCTGCTCGCCGCACGGAAGGACCGGGCAAGGCTCTCCTCGACGCTGGTCGCCGGGCTGGCGGTAATGCTCGGCTTCGGCGTCATGGTGTCGGCGATCAGCCGGGTGCCGGCGCCGTGGCGCGAGGTCGAGCGCCTCTCCCACACCGGACCGGCGATCTACGACCGGGAGGGCGCGCAGAGCTTCCTCGAGCGGCGAACAGAGCCGGGAGAGAAGCTGGTACTGATCGGCACCGGCCTGGACCACCGGGTGGCCGAGCGCGCCGGGGCCGAGAACGTCTCCCCGTGGACCACGGTCTTCGCCCTCTTCTCCGAGCGCGAGGTCCTGCGCGAGATCGACGCCCTCGAGGCCGCGGGCGGCACCAGCTTCTTCGAGCGGGCCCAGGCTGACGCCCTGGGCGTGAAGCTTCCGGAGGTCGCCCGGATCCTGCGCAGCCGCGGCTACCGGCTGGTGGAGACCGACCCTCGCAGCGGCATCCGCCTCTGGCAGCGGCGCTGATCGGCCGGCGCCGCTCGAGGCCTGGTATCAACTCCCCATGTCCCACCGAACGCGACGCTTGGCCGGACTGACGGCGCTCGGGGGCGCGGCGATCGCCGCCCTCGCGGCGACGACCGCCTGGGGGACGTGGCACCAGCTCTTCCGGCGGCCGCTGCCGAGGACCAAGGGCGAGCTCCGCGTGGCGGGCGTCGAGGGCGAGGTCGAGATCAGCCGCGACCGCTGGGGAATGCCGCGCGTGGTCGCCTCGACACCGCAGGACCTCTGGTTCGGGCAGGGCTTCTGCCACGGGCAGGACCGGCTCTGGCAGTGCGAGGTCCAGCGCCGGGTCGCCTCGGGGCGACTGTCGGAGATCGTCGGTCCCGAGACGCTCAAGCTCGACAGGCTGATGCGAACGCTCGGCCTTCGCCGGACGGCCCTGCGCGAGGAGGCCGAGCTGGAGGCGGGGCTGCGGGGCCTGCTCGAGGCCTACTGCGCGGGCATGAACCAGGCCGCCGAGGCCGCATCGGCGAGGCCGGCCGAGTTCCAGCTTCTTCGGACCAGCTTCGAGCCCTGGCGCCCCGTGGACATGCTCGCGGGAAGCAAGCTGCTCGCCTTCGGGCTCTCGACCAACTGGGAGCGCGAGCTGTTGCGCGCGGACCTGATCCGGGAGCTCGGGGAGGAGCTCGCAGTCAAGATCGACCCGCCCTACCCGACGGGCAACCCGGTGGTCATGCGGCCGGGCGAGGGTTACGCGGGCGACGGGCTGGCGCTCGCGGAGCAGATCGGCCGCGTCCGTGAGCAAATCGGCCTGGCGGCCGGGGCGAGCGGCTCCAACAACTGGGCGGTCTCACCCTCGCTCTCGGCCACCGAGGGCCCGCTGCTCGCGGGCGACCCCCACCTCCCCAGCGGCATGCCCGGGGTCTGGTATGAGATCGCGCTCGAGTCCAGCGCCAGCGGCCGCTTCTGCCGCGGCGCATCGCTTCCCGGGGTCCCCGGGATCTTACTCGGCCAGAACAACGACGTCGCCTGGTCCTTCACCAACGTCATGGCCGACGTCGAGGACCTCTTCATCGAGCGGATCGAGGGGGACTCCTACAAGTTCGAGGGCGAGCTGCGCCCGCTCGAGCTGATCACCGAGGAGATCGTGGTGAAGGGACGAGACGCCCCCGTCCGCCACGAGGTCCGAATCACCCACCACGGCCCGATCGTCAACGAGGCCCTCGGAGCCGACGATGAGCAGCCCCTGGCCCTGCGCTGGACCGCGCTCGACCACGCGGCCGTCACCCCCGCCCACACCGGCATCCTCGAGCCGACCAGCGGTCCCGAGCTGGTCGGGCTGCTATCGGAGCTGACGATGCCCGCCTCCAACCTGGTCTGGGCCGACCGCCACGGGGCAATCGGGTACAAGCTGGTCGGACGCCTGCCGATTCGCCGCGGCGGCTGTCCCGACATCCCCAAGCCCGGCTGGAGCGGCGAGTTCGAGTGGGATGGGACGATCCCCTACGAGGAGCTGCCTGAGCTGGCCGATCCCGAGGCCGGCTACGTGGTGACGGCCAACAACCGAGTGGTGGACTCCTCATATCCGCACCACATCACCAGCGACTGGCTCGACGGCTACCGCGCCCAGCGAATCGAGGACCTTCTCGCCAGCTCGGAGGAGCACGACCTCAACGACTTCACCCGGATCCAGACCGACCTCTACTCGATCCCCGGGGTCGAGGTGGCGCGACGGCTGGCCCGGCTGAGCCCCGAGGGCCAGCGTGAGACCAGGGCGATAGAGATGCTGCGCAGCTGGGACGGCAACCTGGCGCCGGACTCGGCCGCGGCGACGATCTACCAGGCCTTCCTGCTGAGGCTGGCACGCGAGTTCACGCGGGCGGCGATCGGGGACCGCGACCTCGCCGAGCGCTACCTCGACCGCGCCGGCAACGGCTTCAGCGCCCACGTCACCTCCCCCTGGCGCTGGCACTCACACCTCCTGACCCTGTGGGACGAAGCCGACGAGAAGCTGATCGGGCGCCCGTGGGACGAGCTGGTCCTCGAATCGTTGCGCGGAGCCCTCGACGAGCTCGAGCGGCGCTTCGGGCCCGATCACGCGGGCTGGCAGTGGGGGCACGTGCACGAGCTCCACTTCCCGCATGCGCTCGGGAGCGCGCACCCGGTCTTCGAGTGGGTCTTCAACCGCACCCTCCACCCGGGCGGGGGCCAGGAGAGCGTCGCGCAGATCGCCTTCGACCCGAATGACCCCTACGAGGCGATCTGGGCCCCGAGCTGGCGCATGGTCGCCGACCCGATGCGCCCCGAGCGCTCGCGATGGCAGGCGTTCACCGGCCAGTCCGGTCATGCCTGGAGCAGGCACTACGACGACCTCCAGCCGCGCTGGATGGAGGGCCAGACCCAGCTGATGGCGGGCGAGGGGCCGTGGAAGACCTTGAGGTTGGTGCCGGCATGAGCAGGCGCGACCAGATCGTGATGAGCGAGGCCGAGCGGATCGAGCTGCTCGACTCGCAGCGGGTGGTGGTCGTGACCAGCAACGGCCCCCGCGGCTGGCCGCACTCGATGCCGCTCTGGTACGTGGCCCGCGAGGGCGAGATCTGGATCTGGACCTACGCCAAGTCCCAGAAGGTGCGCAACCTCGAGCGGGACCCGCGAGCCACCCTGCTGGTTGAGACCGGAACCGAGTACGTCGAGCTGCGCGGAATGATGATCGAGGCCGAGGCCGAGCTGGTCCGCGACGTCGAACCGATCATCGACTTCGCCAAGGAGCTGACGCTGCGCTACAGCGACGGCATCGACGCCGTCGAGGGTGACGCCGCCGCCCTCGAGGCCCAGGCCCCGAAGCGTGTGGCGATCCACTTCAAGCCGGTGCGCGTCGCCAGCTGGGATCACTCCAAGCTCGGCGGCACCTACTAGCCGACTGCGGGGCGCTCCCTCGCTCCGCGGTCGATCGCTGCACCTACCCTGGGGGCGCGTACGCTAAATCGGCTGGCTCGCCAGAAGCAGGTAGTGGCTGCACGGACGCGGCCATCCCTTCAGCGGGGCCAGTCGAGGCGAAGGAGCGCCAAGGGAGAGCGAAGCATCCGATCCCGATCTTCCTTGCAGCCTGCCTGCTGCCGACCTTGGTCCTGGCACCGGTGGGAGCCGAGGGCGCGACCCTTACCCGCAAGAACACCACGCTGCGCTACATAGCGAAGGCCGGCGAGGTCAACGACATCGAGGTGTCCAAGAGCTTCTTCTTCGTTCCGGTGATCCGCTTCCACGACGACGGAGCGACGATCAGCACCGACGATCCCGGCTGTTTCTGCCCGTCAACGTTCGCACGACCCTGATCGGCGGCCGCGGCATCGACATCCTCTTTGGCGGCAAGGGCCGCGACAAGCTCAAGGGGAACGCCGGCCGCGACTCGCTGCGCGGACGGCGCGGCGTAGATCGCTTCAAGGGCGGCCGGGGGTCCGACCAGCTGTACGCCCTCGATGGGATTGCCGGCAAGGCGATCCTCTGCGGCGGAGGCAGCCGCGACCAGGTCAGATTCGACCACGGTACGGACCCCAAGCCACGAGCGTGCGAGCTGGGAACGAGCTGAGCAGCCGCGGCAACGCCGCGCTCGGCCACTGGGGTTTACACCGGTAGCCTGCGGCGAGATGGACGAGCTAAAGGGGCTGATCCTCTCCGGCGGCGCCGGGACCCGGCTGCGGCCGATCACGCATACCTCGGCCAAGCAGCTGGTGCCCGTGGCCAACAAGCCCGTGCTCTTCTACGGGATCGAGGCCCTGGTCGAGGCGGGCATTTCTGAGATCGGGATCATCGTCGCGCCCGAGACCGGTGATGAGATCCGCGCCGCCGTCGGCGACGGCGAGCGCTTCGGCGCCTCGGTGACATACATCGACCAGGACCAGCCGCTCGGCCTCGCCCACGCGGTCCTGACCGCCGAGGAGTTCATCGGCGCCTCGCCGTTCGTGATGTACCTGGGCGACAACCTGCTTCGGGAGGGCATCACCGACCTGGTCCGCGCCTTCCGCGAGTCCGAGCCGGACGCGCTGATCCTGCTCACACGGGTGGACGACCCGCAGTCCTACGGCGTCGCCGAGCTCGACGGCGATCAGGTGGTGAGGCTGGTCGAGAAGCCGAAGGACCCCCCCAGCGACCTCGCCCTGGTCGGCGTCTACATGTTCAAGGCCTCGATCTTCGATGCCGCTCGCGCGATCGAGCCGTCGGGCCGCGGCGAGCTCGAGATAACCGACGCGATCCAGGCCCTGATCGACGGCGGCGACAAGGTGGAGCCCCACATCGTCCAGGGCTGGTGGAAGGACGCCGGCAGGCTCGAGGACATGCTCGACGCCAACCGTCTCGTGCTCGAGGACCTCGTCACCCGGATCGACGGAGAGCTGATCGATTCCCAGGTCGACGGCCGCGTCGTGGTCGAGGAGGGGGCCGTGCTCGAGCGCAGCGTCGTCCGCGGCCCCGCCGTGATCGGCGCCGGAACCAGGATCAGCGACTCCTACGTCGGCCCCTACACCTCGATCGACCGCAACGTCGTCATCACAGGCTCGGAGATCGAGCATTCGATCGTGCTCGAGGGATCGAGCATCCGGGAATTGCATACGCGGATGGAGGCGAGCCTGCTGGGCAAGAACGTGAGCCTGACCCGCAGCGACGGGATGCCGAAGACCCTCCGCTTCCTGGTCGGAGACAACGCGGAGATCGCGATCCCCTGATCGCACGAAGACCAAGTTGAAGCTGATCGTCACCGGAGCCGGGGGAATGCTGGGACAGGACGTGGTCACGGTGGCCACCAGCGTCGGCCACGAGGTGACGGCGCTGAGCCACGACGACCTGGACGTCACGGACCCCGCCGCCGTCGAGCGCGCCGTCACCAGGCAGCGGCCGGGAGCGGTGATCAACTGCGCCGCCTACACGGACGTCGATGGAGCCGAGGCGAACGAGTCCACGGCCTCACAGGTGAACGCCGAGGGCGCGGGCTTCGTCGCCGACGCCGCCCATCAGGTGGACGCCAAGGTGGTCTACGTCTCCACCGACTACGTCTTCGACGGCTCCAAGCGAGAGCCCTACCTGGAGACTGACGAGACCGAGCCGCTGCAGGTATACGGGCGCACCAAGCTCGCCGGCGAGCGCGCCACCTCGCTCGCCAACGGCCGCAGCTTCATCATCCGCAGCTCCTGGCTGTTCGGCCCCGGCGGCGGCAACTTCGTCGAGACGATGCTGCGACTGGGGGGCGAGGGCAAGCCGGTGATGGTCGTCCACGACCAGGTCGGCTGTCCCACCTACACGGGCCACCTCGGCGCCGCCCTGGTGCGACTCGTTGACAGCGCCGCCTACGGCATTCACCACATGGCGGGCAGCGGGAGCTGCTCCTGGTATGAGTTCGCGCTCGAGATCTTCCGCCGGTCCGAGCTGGACGCGAACGTCCTCTCCTCGACCACCGAGATGCTCGGGCGGCCCGCCGAGCGGCCCGCCAACTCGGCGCTGGTCAGCGGGCGCGAGATTCCGATCAAGCTGCCGGGCTGGGAGCGCGGCCTCTCCGACTACCTGGAGCGACGCGCCCTGCTGCAGAAGACCGAGGCGGGATGACGGTCCTCGTCGCCGGCGGAGCCGGGTTCATCGGCTCCAACTACGTCCGCCGCCGCGTGGGCGGGGGCGACGCCGTGCGCGTGCTCGACAAGCTCACCTACGCGGGGCGCCGGGAGAACCTCGAGGGCCTGGGCGACGCCGTCGAGTTGATCGAGGGAGACATCGCCGAACGCGACCTCGCCCGCGGTGCGGTCGAGGGTTGCGACGCGGTGGTCAACTTCGCCGCCGAGTCGCACGTTGACCGCTCGATCGAGTCGCCCGGCGAATTCATCCAGACCGACGTCTACGGCACCTACGTCCTGCTGGAGGCGGCCAGGGACGCCGGGATCCGCTACCTGCAGATCTCGACCGACGAGGTCTACGGCGACGTCGAGCAGGGCTCCGCGACCGAGGCGAGTCCGCTCGACCCGTCCTCGCCCTACTCGGCCTCGAAGGCCGGCGGGGACCTGATCGTCGGAGCCTTCGCCCGCACCTACGGGGCTGAGGCGCTGATCATCCGCGCCTCCAACAACTACGGGCCCGCCCAGCACCCCGAGAAGCTGATCCCGCTCTGCATCCTCAACGCCCTCGCCGGCGACCCGCTCCCGGTCTACGGCGACGGCATGCAGGTCCGCAACTGGCTCTTTGTCGAGGACTTCTGCGCGGCGATCGACGTGGCCCTCGAGCGCGGCCAGCCGGGGCTCGTCTACAACGCGGGCGGCCCCGACGAGCTGCCGAACATGGAGGTCATCCGCGGGATCCTCGAGCTCTGCGGCCGGGACGAGTCGCTGATCGAGCGCGTTGAGGACCGCCCGGGGCACGACCGCCGCTACTCGCTGGCCTCGGAGCGCCTGATCGAGCTCGGCTGGAGCGCCGAGGTCGGGTTCGCCGACGGCCTCGAGCGCACGGTGAGCTGGTACCGGGACAACGAGTCCTGGTGGGGCCCGATCCGCTCCGGGGAGTACCGCGAGTACTACGAGCGCCACTACGGACGCTCGTTGGGCGCACCCGGCGAGGCACCCGGCTGATGCCTTTCGAGCGGCTGAGCACGGGCCTCGACGGCCTCATCCTGATCGAGGCCGAGTCCTTTCGCGACGAGCGCGGCTTCCTGGTGGAGAGCTTCCGAGACGAGGACTTCCGCAGGCTCGGGGTTGATGCCGATTTCGTCCAGGAGAACCACTCCCGCTCGATCGTGGGCACCCTCCGCGGGATCCATTTCCAGACCTCGCCCGGCCAGGCGAAGCTCGTCCGCTGCGTGCGCGGCCGCATCTGGGACCTGGCGGTGGACCTGCGCCGTGACTCCCCCACGTACAAGCACTGGGAGGGCTACGAGTTGAGCGACGAGAACCACCGCCAGCTCCTCGTCCCGGTCGGCTTCGGCCACGGCTTCAGCGTGGTCAGCGACGTCGCCGACGTCACCTACAAGCTCTCCAGCTACTACGACCCCGCGACCGAGGCGGGCATCCGCTGGGACGACCCCGAGGTCGGGATCGAGTGGCCCGCGATCGGCCGCCTGATCTCCAAGCGCGACCGCGAGGCCCCGATGCTGAGCGAGATCGCCGACTCGCTCCCCTGGTAGGCGCCGGGGCCACCCTCGTTGTAGACCTCGAATCCCCTGCGTGCCAGCTCGGTCCTGTCGTTCTCCATCGACTCGGTATCGCGCAGACCCATCCGGGTGGTCCGTAGACTTGGACGGTTGGCCGCTGACTCGAAACCGACCCCGGATTCACCCATGGAGCCGTTCAGCGCCCCCGTCAGGCGCTGGTTCGACGCCTCCTTCGAGGCGCCCACGCCCGCCCAGGCGGCGGGTTGGCCGGCCATCTCCTCGGGCGCCAACACCCTGATCTGCGCCCCGACCGGCTCGGGCAAGACCCTCGCCGCCTTCCTCTGGGGAATCGACAGCCTCAGCAGGGAGCCCGAGCGGCTCGGCTCCGGCGTGCGGATCGTCTACATCTCGCCGCTGAAGGCTCTCAGCTACGACATCGAGCGCAACCTGAGGGCGCCGCTGCAGGGAATCGGCTCCCCGATCGGGGTCGCGCTTCGCACCGGCGACACCCCCCAGTCCGAGCGCCGCAAGATGCGCCGACAGCCGCCGGACATCCTGATCACGACCCCCGAGTCGCTCTACCTGATGATCAGCTCCGGAGCGCGCGAGATCCTCACCGGGGTCGAGGCGGTGATCGTGGATGAGATCCACGCGGTCGCGCAGTCCAAGCGCGGCTCCCACCTGGCGCTCAGCCTCGAGCGCCTCGAGAACCTCAGCGTCACCGGGGGACCCATTCAGAGGATCGGGCTCTCCGCCACGCAACGCCCGCTCGAGCGGATCGGGTCATTCCTGGTCGGCCCCAACAGGGACTGCGAGATCGTCGACGCCGGGCAGCGCAAGAAGCTCGACCTCGAGATCGTCGTGCCCGTGGACGACATGGCCAAGCCCGGCTCGAACGTGATCGGCGGCACCGCCACCAGCAACCCGCCTCGGCCTGTGACCAAGGGGGTCGAGCACTCGCCCGAGCGCGTGGACCCGAGTCCGATCGAGGCCACGCTCGAGCCTCAGAGCAACACCCGCTCGATCTGGCCGGCGATCTATCCCGAGCTGCTGAAGCTGGTGCGTGAGCACACCTCGACCATCGTCTTCGTCAACAACCGCCGCGCCTCGGAGCGAATCGCAAAGCGCCTCAACGAGCTCGCGAACGACGATGCACCGGACCTACCCGAGCTCCCCGCGACCGAGCACGCGGGCAACACCACGGACGACGCCGTCGGCGATGTCGAGATAGCGCGGGCCCATCACGGCTCGCTCTCCCATGAGGAGCGAACCGTGGTCGAGGAGCTGCTCAAGTCCGGGCAGCTTCCCTGCCTGGTCGCCACGTCATCGCTGGAGCTGGGCATCGACATGGGCGCGGTGGACCTCGTGATCCAGATCGAGTCGCCGAAGTCCGTCACCCGGGGCCTGCAGAGGATCGGACGCGCCGGCCACGGCCTGGGCGAGGTCTCGACCGGCCGCATCTTCCCCAAGTTCAGGGCAGACCTGCTCGAGTGCGCCGTGGTCGTACGGCGGATGCGGACCGGGGAGATCGAGGAGACGGTCATCCCCCACAACCCCCTCGACGTGCTCGCCCAGCACCTCGTTTCGATGGCCGCGCTCGACGAGTGGGACGTTGACGAGGTCGAGAAGCTGGTCACGGCGACCGAGCCCTTCCGCGAGCTCGGGCGGGAGCAGCTCGAGAACGTCCTTGACATGCTCGACGGCCGCTATCCGTCCGAGCGCTTCGCCGAGCTTCGCCCCCGGATCGTCTGGGACCGCGCCGCGGGAACGATGCGCGGTCGCCCCGGAGCCCGCCAGCTCGCGATCGCGAACGCAGGCACCATCCCCGACCGCGGCCTCTACGGCGTCCACATGCCCGATGGCCGCCGCGTGGGCGAGCTCGACGAGGAGATGGTCTACGAGGCGCGCCCGGGGCAGACCTTCCTGCTGGGCGCCACCACCTGGCGAATCGAGGAGATCACCCGCGACCGGGTGATCGTCACCCCGGCCCCGGGGGTTCCGGGCGCCGTCCCCTTCTGGCGTGGCGACGGCATCGGCCGCCCGGCCGACCTCGGCAAGGCGATCGGCGCCTTCGCCCGCGAGGCCGTGAACATGGAGCCGAAGAAGCTCGCCAAGGAGTACGACCTCGACAGGCGCGCGGCCGAGAACCTGGTCGCCTACCTGAAGGAGCAGCAGGCGGCGACCCGGGTCGTCCCCTCCGACGAGAACATCGTGATCGAGCGCTTCCGCGACGAGATCGGCGACTGGCGGCTCTGCATCCTCTCCCCCTGGGGCGGCCGGGTCCACGCCGCCTGGGGGCTGGCGCTGGCCGCCAAGCTCCGCGACGAGCACGGCCTCGAGGCCGACGCGATCTGGTCGGACGACGGGATCGCGATCCACATGCCAGACGCCGACGAGCCGCCGCCCTCCGACATGGTCCTGATCGAGCCCGATGAGCTGGAGGACCTGGTCGTGCGGGAGCTATCGGGCTCGGCACTGTTCGGGGCCCGCTTCCGTGAGAATGCTGCGCGCTCGCTGCTGCTGCCCCGCGCCTGGCCCGGGAAGCGCACGCCGCTGTGGCAGCAGCGGCTGAAGGCGCAGAGCCTGCTCGAGGTCGCACGTGACTTCCCCCGCTTCCCCGTGATCCTCGAGACCTATCGCGAGTGCCTGCGCGACGTGCTCGACCTGACCTCGCTCGACCAGCTTCTGCGCGACCTCCACTCGCGCAAGGTGACGATGGTCGAGGTCGAGACCCAAACGGCGTCACCCTTCGCCTCCTCGCTGCTGTTCGATTTCGTCGCCACCTACATGTACGAGGGCGACACGCCGAACGCCGAGCGGCGCGCCGCCGCACTCGCCCTGGACCGCGACCTGCTGCGCGAGCTGCTGGGACAGGAGGAGCTGCGCGAGCTGATCGATCCGGACGCGCTGGAGGAGGTGGTCGCCTACCTGCAGCGCACCGCCGACGGATCCCGGGCACGCGACCGCGACGAGCTCCAGCAGGTGCTTCGCCAGCTCGGCGATCTCAGCGCCGAGGAAGCCGAGGCGCGGGTGGCCGAGGGCTATTCCGCGGGCTCGATGCTCGAGAAGCTGGTCAAGGAGCGTCGCGTCGCCGAGGTCAGGGTCGCCGGCGAGCAGCGCTTCATCGCCGCCGAGGACGCCGGCCTCTACCGCGACGCGCTGGGCGTGCCACCCCCGGGTGGGCTGCCCGAGAGCTTCCTCGAGCCCGTCGAAGAGGCGATCTCCTCCCTGGTTCGCCGCTACGCGCGCACCAACGCGCCCTTCCGCACCGCCCAGCTCTCGTCGCGCTACGGCGTCGACCCGCTGCCGGCACTGCGCGAGCTCGAGGCCGCGGGCAATCTCGTCCGAGGCGAGCTGCTGCCCGGGGGCACCGAGCGCGAGTGGTGCGACTCGGATGTGCTGCGGCGCCTTCGCCGGGCCAGCCTCGCGCGGCTTCGCAAGGAGGTCGAGGCGACCGACCGCGCCGAGCTGGCCCGCTTCCTGCCGAGCTGGCAGAACGTGGATGCCCACCGCGCCGCCGGCGCGGGCATCGATCGCCTTCGCGAGGCGCTGATCCCGCTCCAGGGCGTCGCCCTCACCCCGAAGGTCTGGGAGCGCGACGTGCTCCCCCGCCGCCTCGGCGCCTACAGCCCCTCCTGGCTGGACGAGCTCTGCACCAGCGGCGAGCTGGTCTGGATCGGCGCTGGAGCGCTCGGTCGCAACGACGGCCGCTGCGCCCTCTACTACCGCGAGGACGTGCACCTGGCCGGGCCGCCGCCCTCGAACGCCAAGCTCGAGGCCCCCGAGGGCGAGATCCACCAGAAGATCGTCGAGAGGCTCGCCGCGGGCCCGTCGTTCTGGCTCGACATCCTCCAGCTCGACTCATCGGCCGAGGAGCTGCACGAGGCGCTCTGGGACCTCGCCTGGTCGGGGGTCGTGACCAATGACGCCTTCGCCCCCCTGCGGGCGCCCCGCCTGCGCGCGACCGAGGGTGGGGAGCGCTCGGGAAGGCGCTTCGCCCGCCGCCGCGCCGCCGCGGCGGGGACGGTCCAGGGCCGCTGGTCGCTGACGGCGCCCCTGTTCGAGGGCGCCCCCTCGACGGGACCGCGGATGCGAGCCCAGGCGGAGCTGATGCTGGAGCGCTACGGGATCGTCACCCGGGAGACGGCGCTGGCCGAGGGGATCCCCGGCGGCTTCGCCGGCATCTACGGCGAGCTCCAGAACCTCGAGCTGCTCGGCTCGGCCCGCCGCGGCTACTTCGTCGAGGGCCTCGGCGGCGCCCAGTTCGCGCTGCCCGGAGCCGTCGAGCGCCTGCGAGCGCTGCCCCGTCCCGACGGCGCCTATCTGGTGCTTGCGGCGACCGACCCGGCCAACCCCTATGGCACCTCCCTGCCCTGGCCGAAGCTTGCGGGAAACAGGCGACCGTCGAGGGCCCCGGGTGCCTACGTCCTGCTTCGCGACGGCGACGCAATGCTTCACGTGGACCGCGGAGGCCGCAGCGTCCTGCTCCTCTCCCCGCTGGAGGGAGAGGAGCTGACCGAAGCGCTGGCCGAGCTCGCCACAGCCGCCCGGGAGGGCCGGATCGAGAAGCTCGCCGTTGAGCGCCTCGACGGCGAATCGGTGATCGGCTCAGAGGTCGAGGAGGCGATGGTCGAGGCCGGGTTCCGTCGCCAGCCCAGGCGCCTGGTGGCCTGAGGAATAATCAAGGGATGGCGTCGCAGGTGGAGGAGATCGTCGAGTTGCTGCAGCGCGTGCCGCTGTTCTCCGAGCTGTCGGATCCCGAGCTCGAGCGGGTGGCCCAGGTCGCCGTGCCGCGATCGTTCCCGCGCGACACCCGCGTCTTTCACGAGGGCGACGCCGGCGATGCCTGTTACATCGTTTGCAGCGGGAGCTGCCGGGTCACCCGAGAGCACTCCGACGGCCGCGCGATCACCCTCGCCAGCCTCGGCCCCGGGGCGATCTTCGGCGAGCTGGCGATGCTGGACGGGGAGCGCCGCTCGGCGAGCGTGGAGGCACTCGAGGACATGGAGCTGCTGGCCCTGCCGGGCTCCGACGTCCGTGCCCTGATCCGCGGCCACGCCGAGATGGCCGAGAAGCTCGTCGTGGCGCTGACCAGGAGGCTGCGCGACGCCAACGAGCGGATCTCGCGCCAGTCCTTCCAGACGGTCCCGAGCCGCGTCGCGGGAGTGCTTCGCCGCCTCGTCGCCGAGGAGGAGGGCCTGCCCGGGATCCAAGACGGGGTCACGATCCGCATGACCCAGGCGGACCTCGCCCAGCTCGCCGGAACCTCGCGCGAAAGCGTGAGCCGATTCCTCGCCACCCTGGAGCGAGCCGGCGTGGTCAAGGTTGGCCGTGGAAGGGTCACCGTGTTGGACCCGCTGCGCCTCGACTCCTACATCTTCTAGTGGCCCACGCGGAGCCGGACTTTGCGGCCGACCGGGCGCGGATGGTGGAGCGCCAGCTTCGCCGCCGGGGCGTCTCCGACGAGAGGGTGCTGCGGGCGATGACCGAGGTACCCCGTGAGCGTTTCGTGCCCACGAAGCTGCGCGGGCGCGCATACGACGACGGAGCGCTGCCGATCGGCCGGGAGCAGACGATCTCCCAGCCCTGGGTCGTCGCCGCGATCTGCCAGGCGCTGAGGCTCGAGGGGCGCGAGACGGTTCTCGAGATCGGCACCGGCTCCGGCTATTCGACCGCGGTGATCGCGCTGCTCGCGGCGGAGGTGATCAGCCTCGAGCGGATCGCGGAGCTCGGGGACGCCGCCCGGGAGCGACTCGAGCAGCTCGGGGTGGACAACGCCGAGGTGATCGTCGCCGACGGCAGCAAGGGGCACCCCGCGCGGGCGCCCTACGACGCGATCGCCGTCCACGCCGCGACCCCCGAGGCGCCGCACAGCCTGATCTCCGAGCTTGCCCCGAACGGTAGGCTCGTGGTTCCGATCGCGACTGCCACCGCGGACCTGCTGACCGCGTTCAGCCGGGTGGATGGGGAGTTGACGCAGGAGACCATCGGCCCCTGTCGCTTCGTGCCCCTGATCGGCGCTGAGGGATTCGCCGATCCATCGCAATGACAATGATCTAGGCTCGCCGGATGAGCGGCGGAATCTTCGTACTCAACTTCTACTCGGCCCTGTTCGTGGACCAGCTGCGTCGCGGCCGGAAGACCGCGACGATCCGGCTCGGCGACAAGGCGCGCAAGTACAGGCGCGGCCAGGTCGTCTGGATCACAGTCGGCTTTCGCAACACGCCGCGCGAGAAGATCTTCGCCGCCGTGGTCGACGACGTCGAAGTGAAGAAGGTCTCCGAGCTCTCTCCGCGGGACATCGAGCATGACAATCCCGAGTTTCGCCGCCTCGAGGAGACGGTCAAATTCCTCGAGCAGATCTACAGCCGACCGATCTCGATGGAGGACACGGTGACGGTGATCAGCTTCTCGCAGATCGTGGAGCGGCCGAACACCCAGATGGGCAACGGCGAAACCCCCTCACAGAACTAGGGAGCCACGATGGCTGAGTACCGATTCCTGACCACCTGGCTGATCGAGGCCCCGCGCGAGAGGGTGTGGGAGGCGATCTTCGAGTCCGAGCGCTGGCCCGAGTGGTGGAAGGGCGTGCTCGAGGCCGAGAAGACCGCCGAGGGCGACGAGACAGGGGTCGGCCAGCGGGGACGCTACGTATGGAAGTCGAAGCTCCCCTACCGGCTCGAGTTCTCGATCCGGACCACCAGGGTCGAGCCGCCCACGCTGTTCGAGGGCGAGGCCGACGGCGAGCTCGCGGGAATCGGCCGCTGGCGACTGTTCGAGCAGGACGGGGTCACCGCCGTGCTCTACGAGTGGAGCGTGCACACCACCAGGGCCTTGATGAACCTGCTCACCCCGATCGCCCGACCGATCTTCGCCGTCAACCACGACTACGTGATGCGAAACGGCGGCGAGGGCCTCGCAAGGCTGCTCGACGCGCGGCTACTGGCCAGCGACTAGTTGCCTTTCGGCGCCTCTCCCCTACTATGAGCACGAGTTGGCACTCTCTTATGGCGAGTGCCAAGAAGCGTGATCGGGCTGATTGCGGCCTGATCTGACCTGAAAACCTCGAACGGAGGTATTTGCGAATGAAGCTGAAGCCCCTTGGCGATCGCCTGATCGTTCAGGCGTCCGAGGAGGAGGAGACGACCGCGAGCGGAATCGTCCTGCCCGATACGGCGAAGGAGAAGCCCCAGATGGGCAAGGTCCTAGCCGTGGGCGACGGTCCGATCGAGGACGGCAAGCGCCGTTCGATGGACGTCAGCAAGGGCGATGAGATCCTCTACTCCAAGTACGGCGGCACCGAGATCACGATCGAAGGCGATGACCTTCTCGTGCTGCGTGAATCGGACGTCCTGGCAAAGGTCGAGTAGGACCGACTTAGGAAAGGAACTCAGAAGATGGCTCACAAAGAGCTGAAGTACGACGAGGATGCACGTGGCGCGTTGCAGGACGGCGTAGACGCCGTCGCCAACGCGGTCAAGGTGACCCTCGGCCCCAAGGGGCGCTACGTCGTTCTCGACAAGAAGTTCGGCGCTCCCACCATCACCAACGACGGCGTCACGATCGCTCGAGAGATCGAGGTCGAGGACGTCTTCGAGAACCAGGGTGCGCAGCTCGTCCGCGAGGTCGCCACGGCGACCAACGACGTGGCCGGCGACGGCACCACCACCGCGACCCTGCTGGCGCAGACGATCGTTCGCCACGGCCTCAAGAACGTTGCGGCCGGCGCCAACCCGCTGGGCCTGCGACGCGGCATCGAGCTCGCCGTCGAACAGGTCGTCGACAACCTGCTCTCCAAGCAGTCGAAGGACGTCGGCGGCAAGGAGCAGATCGCCCGCGTCGCCGCGATTTCAGCGGCCGACGAGGAGATCGGCAACATCATCGCCGACGCGATCGACAAGGTCGGCAAGGATGGCGTGGTCAACGTCGAGGAGGGTCAGACCTTCGGGATGGAGCTGGAATTCACCGAGGGAATGCAGTTCGACAAGGGCTACATCTCGCCCTACATGGTCACCGACCAGGACCGTATGGAGGCTGTGCTGGACGAGCCCTACATCCTGATCGCCAACCAGAAGATCGGCTCGGTCCGGGACATGTTGCCCGTGCTCGAGGCCGTGATGCAGAGCGGCAAGCCGCTCCTGATCATCGCCGAGGACGTCGAGGGCGAGGCCCTCGCGACCCTGGTCGTGAACAAGCTCCGCGGCACCTTCACGGGCGTCGCGGTCAAGGCACCCGGCTTCGGCGATCGCCGCAAGCGGATGCTGGAGGACATCGCCATTCTCACCGGCGGTGAGGTCATCACCGAGGAGATGGGCCTGAAGCTCGAGAACACCACGATCGAGCAGCTGGGCAAGGCCCGTCGCATCGTCGTCTCCAAGGACACCAGCACGATCATCGACGGCGGTGGCGATAGCGACCAGATCAAGGGTCGCATCAAGCAGATCAAGTCCGAGGTCGAGAGCACCGACTCCGACTTCGACCGCGAGAAGCTGCAGGAGCGGCTGGCGAAGCTCGCCGGCGGCGTTGCGGTGGTCAAGGTCGGCGCTGCCACCGAGACCGAGATGAAGGAGAAGAAGCACCGCGTCGAGGACGCGCTCCAGGCCACCCGTGCAGCCCTCGAGGAGGGCATCGTTCCGGGTGGCGGCGTTGCATTGCTGAACGCCGAGGGAGCCATCGACCTCGACAAGTACACCGACGATGACGAGCGCACTGGAGCCTCGATCATCAAGCGCTCGCTCGAGGCACCGATCCGGCAGATTGCCGACAACTCGGGCTTCGAGGGCTCGGTCGTGATCGAGAAGATCCGCGGCCTCAAGCCCGGCGAGGGCCTGAACGCGTCCGATGGCGAGTACGGCGACCTGATCGCTGCCGGAGTCATCGACCCGACCATGGTCACCCGGTCGGCTCTCCAGAACGCCGCGTCGATCGCCAAGAACATCCTCACCACCGAGGCCATCGTCGCCGAGCCGCCCGAGAAGGGCGGCGCCGGCGGCGGAATGCCCGGCGGTGGCATGCCCGACATGGGCGGGATGATGTAACCAGGCATTGGCGGCGGCTCCCCCGGGGCCGCCTACGATGTTTGTGCTGGAAGACGAGAGGCCCGGGGAAGCCCGGGCCTCTCGTCTTTCAGAGCGGCCTGCCGCTCTTGTCGATCAGCAGCCAGTTGCCGCCGAACTCGAAGACGTCATGACAGAGGATCTGATCGCGCGTGTCGTCAACGTAGTAGTAGAGGGGCCGGCCCAGGTAGGTCAGCTGCCGACGGCCGTCGGTACGCGGGACCGTTCCCAATCGCTTGCCGGGAACGCCGGGGCCTGCACGGGGCTTGCCCTTGGTGATCACCGGGGGCCAGGCGCGGGCGCAGTCTCCGTAGCAGCGTGGCTTCTTGCCCTTCTTCTCCAGATCAAACAGGTAGAAGGCGCGCCCAGCGGAGTGCACGAGCGCCTTGCCGAAGGAGGTTGACCGCAGGCTGACGCGGATGCCCCGCTTGGCAGCGGCGCTGACGACGGGTCCGCTCTCCACGGTCTCTGCCGACACCGACGCCGACGCCGACGCTGACGCCTCCGGGCCGGCGCCTGAATCGACGCTCAACACGACGGCAACCGCCGCCACAAGCGCTGCCGCGAAAATCGCTGTCAGGGCGCGTCTCAAGATGAGTGACCGTTACCGGTGACCCTTAGCGCCGGGTAAAGGCGCTCAGCGGCCGAGAACCTCCGCCATCGAGCAAGGGGCGACTCCCAATCGCTCCGGGTCCACCGTGCCGCGCTGGGTCGTCATCGGCACCTCCATCAGCTCCGCTTCCTCCCAGGTCGCGAACACCGCGGGCCCGGCGATCAGCTCGGCGATCCTCAGGCTCGTCTTGACCAGCGGCAGCGGCACGTGGAGCAGGGGGCGGTCGCGGTGGAGGGATCCGAGCACTTCCTCGACGATCTCGTCGTATGAGAGCGTCTGGGGACCGGCCAGCTCGTAGCGCGCGCCCTCGCCCTTCTTGGCCGCGGGCCCCTTCCCCTCCAGCGCCGCCGTCACGCAACGGGCGACGTCGGCGGCCCAGATCGGCTGGTAGCGCGCCTCTCCATCCCCGACCACGGGCACGGCCGGCAGCTTCGAGAAGCGCCGCAGCAACGTCACCCAGGGGTCGCCCGGCCCGTAGACGATCGAGGGGGCGAAGACCGTGGTCCGCAGCGGGGAGGCCAGCACCACCCGCTCGGCAAGCGCCTTGGCGCGGAAGAAGCGCGTGCGCTGGAAGTCGCTCGCGTTCAGCGCCGAGAAGAAGAGGAAGCGCTTGGCGCCGGCGCGCTCGGCTGCGCGCAGTAGCCGCACCGTCGCCAGGCCGTTCAGCTCCTCGACCGAGCCGCTGGGCTGGTCGCGGATGCTGGCGGCGAGGTGGATAACGGTGTCGACGCCCCGCATCGCGTGGCGCGCCGAGCGCGCATCGGCCAGGTCCCCGAGCGAGATCTGGACGTTGACCCGGTTGGGTCCGAGACGCCGCGGCTCGCGCACGAGCACGCGCACCTCCTCGCCGGAGGCCAGCAGCAGGGGCAACAGCTCCCCGCCGATCAATCCCGTCGCTCCCGTCAGCAGGATCACGCGTTCACTCTAACCAGCAGGCCAGTTCCCTAGAATGTGCCGCTCGCCGGCGGGCCCAGGGGCCCCGGGCGGTAGTCGGAACTTCCTGAGTCCACGACAACTCGTAGAAAGGGAGCCCAGTGGCCTACGTCATCGCGGAGCCCTGCATCGGAGAAAAGGACAACTCCTGCGTCGAGGTCTGCCCGGTGGACTGCATCCACCCGACCCCCGACGAGCCCGACTACGACGCCGCCAAGCAGCTCTTCATCGACCCCGACGAGTGCATTGACTGCGACGCCTGCGTCGAGGCCTGCCCCGTCGACGCCTGCTTCGCCGAGGACCAGCTCCCCGGCGAGTGGGCGAAGTACACCGAGGTCAACGCGCAGTACTACACCAGCAAGTAGCGCCCGCCTACTGGACGACGGGAAGCTCGGTGCCGCTGACGGCGGGGGCGGCTGAGGGAGCCGAGGCGGCTGCGACCGCCTGCATCACGGGCAGCTCGACGGGCGTCTGGGCGATGATCCCTCGCGCCGCCTGGCGAATCGCCTGCGAGGCCGGGGCGTCGGGGATCTCGCTGACGAGGGGCGTGCCCTGGTCGGCGTGTTCGCGGAGGTCGGTCTCGAGCGGCACCTTGGCGAGCAGGGGGACGTCGAGCTCGTCGGCGAGCAGCTGGCCGCCGCCCTCTCCGAAGATCGCCACGCGCTCGCCGCCGGGCCCGGTGAAGGCCGACATGTTCTCGATCACGCCCATGATCTCGAGGTCTACCTTGACCGCCATCTCGGCCGAGCGGCTGGCGACGCTCTGGGCGGCGGGCTGCGGCGTGGTCACGATCATGATCTTGGCCTGGGGCAGGAGCTGGGCCAGGGTCATGGAGACGTCGCCGGTGCCGGGCGGCAGGTCGAGCAGCAGGTAGTCGAGCTCTCCCCAGGCGACGTCCTCGAGGAACTGCTGGATCGCCTTGTGGAGCATCGGCCCGCGCCAGACGACGGCGGCGTTCTCCTCAACGAAGAAGCCGATCGACATCACCTTGGGGCCGGCCGGGGAGACCGGCGGGATGATCTTGCGCTCGGGCGAGACGTCGGGCTTGCGGTTGACGCCCAGCATGCGGGGAATCGAGTAGCCGTAGACGTCGCAGTCGAGGGCGCCGACCTTGTGGCCCTCGGCGACCAGCGCGGCGGCGAGGTTGGCGGTCATCGTCGACTTGCCGACGCCGCCCTTGCCCGAGGCGACGCAGATCACGTTCTTGACCTCGGCCAGGGCGCCCTCGGGGAGGCGATTGCGGCCGAGCTTCTGCTGGAGGTCGCCCTTCTCGCTCTCGGAGAGGACGTCGAAGCCGACGCCGACGTGGTTTACGCCCTCGAGCTCGGAGACCTGCTTGACGACGGCCTCCTGGAAGTGGTTGCGGATCGGGCAGCCGGGGGTGGTCAGGGACACGATCACCTCGACCCGGCCGTCATCGTGGATGTCGATCGAGCGGACCATGCCCAGCTCGACGATCGACTGGCGCAGCTCCGGGTCGATGACCGCGGTCAGCTTCTCGGTTATCTGTTCCTTGGTCGGCATCGGCTCAGAGTCTAGGGAACCAACATCCTGCGGCACCTCCTCCGCTTCACGTCCGGCGCCTGTCCGCCCCCGAATGACGAGAAGCCGGCCATAAGGCCGGCTTCTCGAGGGAGGAGAGGTTGTTGCTTCTGCCCGCGAGGTATGGGCGAACAGATCCCTCCGGGCTCGCCCCTCTCGTGGCGACCCGGGCTTAGCGTCGGGACTAGGCCTCGACTGTCGCCTTCTCGGCGGTCTCGCCGCGCTCGCGAACCCTGTTGACGACGGGCTCGACGCGATCCCGGTAGACCGGCTCGACG
The DNA here is from genome assembly GCA_009691195.1 of Solirubrobacterales bacterium. Lineage (GTDB taxonomy): Bacteria > Actinomycetota > Thermoleophilia > Solirubrobacterales > 70-9 > SHVA01. The sequence goes on from SHVA01000004.1 coordinate 57,351, forward strand.
CGCTCGCGCGCCTTGCGGACCTGCTCGGTGAACTGGTCGGTCAGCTGACGGCGAACCTCGCCGCCGCGCTGGCCGGCCTTGTCGATCTCGGTGCTGAGCTGCGTGCGCAGGGTGTCGAGCTCCTGGTTACGGGTCTCGGGGTCGCGCAGCTGCTCAACCGCCTTGGCGACGGCGTCGGCAACGTTGGCGGAGGCACCGGTGACGACGTCCGCGACCTGGAGGGCCTGGTCCGCGGCGGTGCCGGCGGCGGAGTTGATCCGTCCCTCAGCATCCTTGGCGTTCTCGGCTACCTGGTCCTGGACGAGCTTGGCATCATCGGCCACCTGCTGCTTGATCTTGGCCATCTTTTTCTCACTACCTTCCGTGTGTCGTGGAGCTTATTAAATCTAAGGTTGTTCGTAAGCATACCATCGAACACACGTTTGTAAACCCCCACCGCGGGCCGGTTACACCGGGGCGGCTTTCTACGCCCGTTAAGCGGCAGGAACGGCGGCCTGGCGAAGCCAGGCGACGAGGCGACGAGGGCCCACGGGAGCAGGGCCGACCCGTTCGAGCCACCGCCCAGGGTGCTCAAGCTCGGAGGCGGTCGGGAGCGCCGCGGGCTCCAACCAAACCTGGTTCAGGGTCCTGATCCCGCCGAGGCGGACGATCTCATCCGAGAACGCCTTGCCCTGGCGGTACTGGTTCATCTTGATCTCGAGGCCGAGCAGCCTGGAGACGACTGCGTCGAGGGGGCCGCGGCGCCCGCGGTCGCAGTCGAGCCGGCGGCGAAGCTCCCCATAGCGGGGGTCGAGCCGCTCGCCGACGGCGTCCATCACGTGCTCGGCGTAGCCCTCGACCACGGTCATCGCGGAGATCAGGCGGTCCACCAGGCGTTCCTGGTCCTCGTTCCAGAACAGGGACGCCAGCTCTCCGGCCGTGGCCGAGCGGACCAGTTCGCGGACGCCGAAGCGGCTGAGCCGCGAGAGGAGCTCGCGCGGGCTGATCTCTAGCCCGGCGCTCTCGAGCAACTCGGCGGCGATCGATCCGATCTGGTCGCGGAGCCAGGGGACCGAGGAGAACTGGACCGCGTGCGTCGCCTCATGGAGGGCGATCCAGCGCAGGAACAGCTCGCGGTCCACCCCGAGGCGCTGCCTGGCGGCGGCGAGGTTGGGGGCGACGAAGAGCAGGCGCGGCGCGCGTGCCGGCCCGATCAGGGCGACGTCGTACTGCCCGATGACCCGCTGGGCCAGGTAGCCGGTGGCGAGGCCGATCTCGGCGCCGGTGGCCGCCGCCCCGATGGCACGCGGCACCCCCCAGCCCCCTCCGCCCGAGCGCATCCGCTCGGACAGCCGACTCTCGATCCCGGCCGACATCGAGCGGAACGACTCGAGGTTGACGCGGGCCCACTCGTCCCGGCCGACCAGCTCAGCCGGGGGAAGCTCATTCGCCGGCTTCAGCCCCGTGTGGTCGCTGACCAGGCGGGCCGCCCGCTCGGCCTCGACCCGAAGCTGCTCGTCGCGAGCGCCGTCCCAGGAGGGGCCCTCGCCGGCCAGGGCGAGGGCGATGCGCTCGGCCAGGCCCCAGTCGATCAGCCGCTGGCCGGCCACGGCCTAGGCGGGGTTCTCGATCGCCGCCTGGGCCCGGCTGAGGATCTCGAGGTCGCCCTCGGTACAGGCACCGGCGAGCTGGTAGCGGCGCTCGAGGTCGAGCGGCGCGTTCGAGAGCTCCAGACCCTCGAAGGCGACGAAGGCGCCGGCCTCCCGGGCGATCAGCTGGGCCGCGGCGGCGTCAACGGAGCGGCAGGGGCGGGTCGTGAGCATGCCGTCGTAGCGGCCGGCGCCGACGTAGCTGAGCGAGATCGCGATCGAGCCGGGCGAGCGGATCCGGTAGGCGTGGCCGTCCAGGACCTCGGCGACGGGGATCACGCGGGAGGGCTTGCCCGCCTCCATCGCGACCAGCTCCATCCCGTCGCCCTCGGGGGTGGTGAACTCGACGCCGTCGACCCTGGCGCCCTGCCCCAGGACGCCGACGAACTCCTCGCCCTTGCCGAACTCATAGACGTAGCCGACCGCCACCTCCCCCATCGAGTCGCCGCTGGCGACCGCGATGCTGAGGCTGTGGGCGGGGATCATGCGCCGGGCGTTGACCGAGCCGTCGATCGGGTCGATCACGACCCGGGTGGACGGTGAGTCGCCGAACTCGACGGTCCCGCGCTCCTCGGAGACGGCGATGAACGCGTGGCCCTCGGCCGCGAGGGTCTCCAACTCGGCGAAGACCGTGTCCTCACACATGCGATCGATAACGAGCGTGTTGTCGCCGCCCTCACCGATCCCCTCGTAGGCGGTGCGCGACTCTATCGTCGGGTGCTGCTCGAAGATCAGCTTCTGCTTTTCCACCGAGCGGCGGAAGGCCTGCAGCCAGCGCTCGACGGAGGGTCCCTCAGGCATCGGGCAATGCTAGCCAGCGCTCCCGGTCGCTCGCTAGCCTGCAGCCAATGCCCGCAGACCACGCGCCCACCGCCGAATCGCTGAGCGAGGGGCAGCGGCGCGTGATCGACCACGGCGAGGGCGCGCTGCTCCTCACCGGGGTGGCGGGATCGGGCCGGACCGAGGCGCTGGCGCGGCGCCTCGCGCGCCTGGCTCCGAGCGGCGAGGGCGTCCTCGTCCTCACCTACTCCCACGCCGCGGCCAGCGATCTGCGACTGCGCGCGGAGGAAGCGATCGAGGACCCCTTTGAGGAGCTCGCCGTCCACCCCTACCGCGAGGCGGCGGTCCGGCTGCTCCGGGAGCACGCCGTCGAGGCGGGCGTCGACCCCTTCCTCGAGCGCCTCGACTCGGCCGAGCGCCTGGCGATGCTGCTCGACCGCGCCGATGAGCTTCCGCTGCGCCGCCACCAGATCCGCGGCAACCGGGCGGGCCTGCTGGCGAGGCTGGTCGAGCGGATCGACGCCCTCAAGGCCGCCGCAGTGACCTCGGAGCGCTTTCACGAGTGGGCCGAGCAGCGCCTCGGTGACGCCGCCGACGCGGCGGAGCGGGACACGGCCGAGCGCGAGGCGGAGTTCGCGCGCCTATACGAGATCCACGACTCGATCATCCGCGAGGCGGGGGGCATCGACGGCGGCGAGGCCGTGCTCACGCTGTCCCGCCTGCTCGGCGAGCGCCCGGCGCTCGCGGCGGAGGTCGCTCGGCGCTTCCCGAACCTGATCGTGGACGAGCTCGAGGATGCTTGCGCCGCCGAGCTGACGATGCTGGAGGCGCTTGCGCGGGGATCGCGGAGCTTCGTCGCCTCCTGCGACCCCGACCAGGCGCGCTCCCGTGAGGCGTCGGGGGGCGCGGCCTGGATGCGGAGGGCGCCGGTCGAGAGCGAGGAGGTCTCGCTGGACCGCTCCTGGCGCTACGGCGGGGGCCTCCTGGACGCGGCCCATGCCGTGATCTCGCCGGTGCCGGGGCGGCTCGAGGTGCCGAGGCGCCCGGCCGGCCCCGAGACGACGGTCCACTTCTGGCGCTGCGCCAACGAGCGCGCCGAGGCACAGGCGACCGCGCGCCGGGTCGAATCGCTGCTGGCGCTCGACGGAGGCCGCGCCGAGGACATCTGCGTGGCGGTGGTGCCGGGCTCGCCCGACCAGCGCACGTTCGCCGCGGCGCTGGAGGAGCGCGGCATCCCCCACCGCATCTCCGGCCCCGGGTCCTTCTTCCAGCGCCCCGAGGTTCGAGACGTGATCGCCTGGCTGCGGCTGCTGGCGGACCCCGCAGACGCGGCTGCCGCCGTGAGGGCGCTGACCAAGGCGCCGGTCGAGCTGCGCTCGGTTGACCTCGCGCGCATCACCACGATCGCGCGCCGACGCAAGCTCGACATGATCTCGGCTCTGGAGGCCGGGCTCGAGAGCCCCCAGATACCCCCGGAGGCCCGCGACCGCATCAGCGGCTTCCTCACCCTCTACGGCGCCGCGGCGCGGGCGATGGGAGAGATGCGGGCCGACGTCTTCGTGCGCCGGCTGATCGAGCGGATCGGCCTGCGCCGCCACCGGCTTTTCGGCGCCCAGCCCGAGGCGGCCGAGCGGCTCAGGAGCCTCTCCCGGCTCGGCGACCTCGCCGCCGCATGGACGCGCCGCGAGCCGGGCGGCTCCAACCGCGATTTCGTCCGCTATCTGGTCGCGGTCTCGGAGGCCGGGGTCTCGCCGGAGGACGAGCCCTCCGAGCCGGCGCCCGGCGCGGTACGGGTGCTGCCGCTCGACTCGCTCAAGGGCCTCGAGTTCGAGCACCTCTTCCTCGTCGGCCTCCACGCCGGCGCGATACCGGGCTCCCAGCCGGCGGGCCCGCCCGGCGTGCCGCCCGAGCTCGGCGGCGAGGCGCAATCGCACGACTCCGAGCAGCGCCGCCTGCTCTACGTCGCGATGACCCGGGCCAGTCGAGAGCTTGTGCTCTCGCGCCCGGAGGCGACCGAGCACGAGGCGGTCCGGCCCTCGCCGGCCTTCAAGGAGGCGCTGGCCGTGCTCGGGGCCGAGGAGGAGGCCCAGGAGGAGGAGCTGTTCGGCCCCGCGGAAGGCGTGCCCGCGATCTACCGGATGGTCCAGGACGAGGTGCTCCAGGAGGCCTGGCGCGCCGGCGGGACGCTGAACGAGCAGCGGTTGGACACCTACATGGACGTCAACCGGGCGGTGGCCCGGTTCCTCGAGCTGCTCAAGGTGGCGGCGCTGATCCAGCGCCAGGGCGACGAGCGCGCTGCCGATGCCCTCGCCACGATCAACGACCTGCTCATCCCCGGCATCTCCGGGGAGCAGCGCAAGGCCCTCGAGGCCTCGGGCCTCGACGACTACCTGCTCGACGAGGAGCGCGAGCGCACCCGCCGCCGCGAGCTGATCGCCAAGCGCGAGGAGCCCTCGCTCGAGGCCTTCCTGCCACGGCGCGGCGAGGGCCTCGCCCTGTCGGCGAGCGACATCGACCTCTACCGGACCTGCCCGCTGAAGTACAAGTTCGCCCGCGTCTTCGGCATCCCGCAGGAGCCGACGATCAACCAGCGCTTCGGGATCGTCATCCACCAGGTGCTCGAGCGCTTCCACGGCCCCCAGGCCTCGGGCGGCGAGGAGCCGGGCAGCCTCGACCACCTGATGTCGCTGTTCGAGGTCGCCTGGCGGCGCTCGGGCTTCGGTGAGAGCGACGACGAGCTCCAGTTCCGCGACCGGGCGGTGGAGGCCCTGGGCCGTTACCACGCGCGCCAGGCCAGCAGCGGAGCGCAGCCGAAATGGATGGAGCGCAAGTTCGACTTCCGGATCGGGCCCCACCACCTCCGGGGCCGCGTGGACCGGGTGGACGAGCTGCCCGACGGCAGCTATGAGGTCATCGACTACAAGACCGGCCCCCCCAAGGGAGCGCGGGCGCTCGCAACCGACGTCCAGCTTGCGATCTACCGACTCGCCGCGCGGGCCGCCTGGCAGCTCGAGGCCGAGGCCGCCGGCACCTACTGGTACGTGCTCGCCGACGAGAAGGTGGACGTCGGCAGCTCCCCCGACGACCTGGAGCGGGTGGAGGCGGTCGTGCTCGAGGTCGGCGAGGGGATCATGGGCCAGGACTTCGAGCCGAGGCCGTCGCCGGAGATCTGCTCCTGGTGTGACTTCCGGCTGATCTGCCCGGCTTCTGAAGCCTAGTCCCCGCCCTGCTGGCGGAGGAACTGCTCGAAATCACGGGCGATCGCTTCGCCCGAGGGAAGGTCATCGCCCACGTCGAGCTGGTCGGACTGCTCGTCCTCGAGCCGCTTGACCAGCTCCTCGATCTCGGGATTGGCGGCGACGGCGCGCCCGACCTGGTCGTCGTAGGTCTCGGTCTCCTCCTCGAGCTCGGAGGCCTCGACCGCAACGCCGACCAACCCCTCGAGCCGCCGAAGCAGCGCCAGCGCGGCCTTCGGGTTGGGGACCGCGGCGACGTAGTGCGGCACTGCGGCCCAGAGGCTCGCCGACGGCAGGTTCCGCTCCCGGCAGGCGTCGTGGAGGACCCCGGTGATGCCGGTCGGCCCCTCATAGCTGGAGCGGGCGAGGCCGAGCCGCTCGACCAGCTCGGGGTCGGAGGCAAAACCCGTGATCGGGACGGGCATCGTATGCGCCACGTCGGCGATCAGTGCGCCCAGCGTCACCACCATCTCGACCCCGAGCGCGTCGGCGGTCTCGGCGATGCCGCCGGCGAAGGTGCGCCAGCGAAGGTTCGGCTCGGTGCCGGCCAGCAGCAGCAGGTCACGCTCGGCCTCGGGCGCCGGCGCAGTCAGGAGCACGTTCCCGGGCCACTCGATCTCGCGCGACTGTCCCTCGGTGAGCGTGATGGTTGGGCGGTTCTCCTGGAAGTCGAAGAACTCCTCGGGGTCGATCTGGCCGGCCACCTCCGCGTCGAGGGACTCCGCGGCGGTCGTCACGGCGGTCGTGGCGGACCCGGCGGCGTCGTTCCAGCCGGCGAAGGCGCAAACCAGGATCGGGGAGCGAAGCGGCGGCGGCTGCGTCTCCCACACGAGGGCGTCCATCGGTCGAGCCTAGCGCGGTTGCTGGGCAACCCCCGGGGCCGCGAACTCGCCTTCATGCGTCCGGAGCGGCGGGCAAGATTGGAGTTGATGGCCTCAGCCGCTCCAGCCCCCTCAGAAGAGCCGACGCTGGCGGGCCCGGCGATCGCGGAGCTCGGCCCCGGACAGCGCTTCCGCGGTGACTACGCGTGCCTGCGAAAGGACCGTCTCACTGCACGCAACGGCTCTCCCTATCTGTCGCTCGAGCTCCGCGACCGGACCGGGACGCTGCCGGCGCGCGCCTTCCGCGAGGTCGACCGGCTGGCCGCGCGCTTCGAGCGGGGCGACGCGGTCCGGGTCTCGGGAAAGGTCGAGCGCTTTCGCGGTGCCCTGGTCGCCGAGCTCGACGACGTCCGCGCCGTTGCCGAGGAGGAGGTTGATCCCGCTGACTTCCTCCCCGCTGCGTACCGCGACGGCCAGGAGCTCGAGGGGTTCCTCGAGCACCTGATCAGGGAGGTCCACGACCCGGGGCTCCGCGAGGTGGTCGAGGCCGTGCTTGTCAACGGCCCCTACGCGGAGGGCTTTCGGCGTGCGCCCTGCACCCGCTCCGGGCACCACGCCTACCTGGGCGGGCTGATCGAGCACACCGTCGCGGTGGGGACGCTGGTGACCGAGGTCTGCCAGCTGCACCCGAGGCTCAACTCCGACCTGCTGATGGCGGCCGCCCTGGTCCACGACGTGGGCAAGGTCCGCGAGTTCACCTACGGGGCCGAGTTCGGGCTGACCGAGGAGGGCCGCCTGCTCGGCCACGTCGCGATCGGCGCGGAGATCGTCGGCGCCGCGGCGTCGGCGCCGGCGCCCGAGCGCCGGGCCGCGCTGCTGCACTGCGTCCTCAGCCACCACGGCGACAACGCCAGACAGGGTCAGGGACGCGGCGGCTTCGGCTCACCCGAGGCGCTTGCGCTCCACCGGCTCAACTCCCTCGACGCCGGGGTGAAGGGCGCCCTGGAGGGCGCGGGACAGCCGACCTAGCTGTCGGGGGTGGCCCAGCCGCGGGGCCCGAAGCCAGGTGCGGCCTCCGCGTCGGGCGCCTTGCCATGAGGACCGGTCCCGCCGGCCTCGCCGGCCGCCGTATCGTCGTCCACCGGATCAGCGGGATCCGTCGGGTCGACCTCATCAGTCGGGTCATCGGGGGGATCGGGGTCCTCGCTTCGCGGCCCGCCATCGCCACCGCCGCCGGTGCCGCCGTCGCCCGCCCCCGGATCAGGGGGCGTTCCGTGGAGGTTGGGACCGCGGACGACGCCGTTGCCGAGGCCGGTGGGCTTGGAGGCGGGTGTCGGGGAACCGTTGCCGGTCGCCGGGAGCGGAGCGGCCGTGAGGGCTGTCGCGGATGCGACTGACTGCTTGGGGGCGACGCAGTCATCGTTGAGGCAACCGCCGCCGCCGGCGGGGAAGCCGAGTCCGAAGTGGTCGCCGAAGGCCGATCCCTGGTCGATGGCGGCGCCGCCGAGTGAGCCGACCGCGCCGAAGCCCGGTAGCGAGCCCGTGCGCGCCAGGGCGGTTCCGCCGATGCCGACCGCGAGCACGAGCGCAAGGGCCAACAGCTTGCGGGAGCGCGGCGAGCGGCTCGGTGCCCCGACGATTCCCATCTCCCGAACAGCGTCCTCGAGGGCCTCCACCACCGACGGGTCGAACTGGGTGCCGGCGCAGCGCTTGACCTCGTCCAGGGCCTGGGGCGCGGTGCGGCCGGGGCGGTAGGGACGGTCGCCGCGGATCGCCTCGAAGGCGTCGGCGCAGAAGATGATCCTGCTGCCCAGCGGAATCTCGTCGCCACTGAGCCCGTCGGGGTAGCCGCTGCCGTCCCAGCGCTCGTGCGAGTGGCGCACGAGCTTGGCGACGCCACGAAGCTCGGCGACCGAGGAGAGAACCTCCTCCGCGATGACGGTGTGCTCGCGCATCAGCTCCCACTCGGGCTCGTTCAGTGGGCCGGGCTTGTCGAGGACGTCAACGGGGATCGCGGTCTTGCCGATGTCCTGCAGCCGCGAGGCCGCGAGCACATCATCGAGGCCGCCGCCGGTCAGCTCGAGGCGATCGCAGATCGCGTTGGCGAGCAGCACCACGTCGTCGGAATGCTCCGCCGTCCGCGCGCGCGTGGCTCCCAGCATCGCTCCGGCGACCGTCGCGGCGACGTCGTCGGGCATCCCCTGGAGCCTGAGCCTGCGCTGGACCCTGGCGGGGCCCTTCGACGCGCGAGTGCTGGAGCGACCGGTGCCGCCGTTCGATCGACGCTTGGCGTGGGTGCGTGTGGGTATAGGTCCAGGCGAGAAAACTCCTCGCACGTTCAGCATCGCCCAATCGGGGCCAAAAATGAATACTGCAAATCGGGTAACCGCAAAGAAGCCCTGCTAATTCAAGTTAGCCGGGACGCCAGCCGGTTGCTCAGCCGGTCTCTCCAGCGGGCTCCGGGCGAAACGCGCGCCGAACCATCCGGAAGGCGACGAATAGCAGCAGGGCGGCGAATGCGAGCTTCAGGGCCCGCTCGGGAACCGAGTTCGCGACCACCACCCCGATGCCGACCCCGATCGGCGACAGGACCCCGATCAGGAGCCCCTCCTTGAGGCGGAGGTTGCCGTAGCTCGACTGGCGCCAGGTCGCGACCAAGGCGACGGGGATGATCGCCAGCAGCGAGGTCGCCTCGGCGCCGACCTGGCCGTTGTCCATGAAGATGGTCAGCGCCGGCACGAACAGGATCCCGCCTCCGACGCCGAGCAGCCCGCCGACCAGGCCGCCCGCGAATCCCATCAGCGCTGCGAGCAGCTCGCTCACGAGATGATCAGCTCCACGGCGATCGCGGTCAGCAGCACGGCGAACATGAGCGCGATTGCGCGCTCGGGGAGCCGCTGCTGGAGCGCGGTACCGGCGAGCGCGCCGAAGATGGCCGGCACCCCGACCAGGGCGGCGTCGGCGACGTCAACGTTGCCGTAGGCGACCTGGAAGCAGACCGCGAAGATCGCGATCACGATGATCGCCGCCATGCTCGTGCCGGTCGCCTCGCGCTCGCCGTAGCCGAGCCAGAGAACCAGCAGCGGCACGATCACGGTGCCGCCCCCGACGCCGAAGAGCCCGCTGAAAGCGCCGGCCGCGGTGCCGATCACTGCCAGCTTGAGCAACCTGTCCCTCGGCAAGGCGGCGATACTAGACGACGTGCCCGGCCCCGCAGAACAGCTCTCCCTCGCGGAGCGCCTAGAGCCCCTCCGCCGCGACCCCGCCGCGAGCGCGATCCTCACCGACCTCGACGGCACCCTGGCGCCTATCGTCGCCCGGCCCGAGCTCGTCGGCGTCCCGGAGCGGACGCGCGAGGTGCTCGCCTCGCTGGCCGATAGCTACGCGCTCGTCGCCGTCGTCTCGGGCCGGCCGGCGGCCGGCGCGCGCGGGATCGTGGGCCTCGACCAGATCGCCTATTCGGGCAACCACGGCTTCGAGCTGCTGCTGCCGGGCGAGACCGAGGCCCACCCCGACCCCTCCCTGGACGGCCACACCGAGGACGCGGGGCGCTTCGTCGCCGGGCTCGACCCGAGGGAGCTGGAGCGCGCCGGCATCCGGCTCGAGGACAAGGGGGCGATCCTGGCGCTGCACTGGCGCGGTGCCGAGAACGAGGGCGAGGCCGAGTCCCTGATCAGCGAGATCGAGAACGCGGCGGAGTGGCAGGGCCTGGTGGTGCACCGGGGCCGCAAGGTGATGGAGGTGCGGCCGAACGTCCCCATCAACAAGGGGATCGCGGTGGCCGCGCTGCTGCCCGCGCGCCCGGTCAGGGCCGCGCTCTACGGCGGCGACGACCGCACCGATGCCGACGCCTTCGCGGCGCTCGCCACCCTCCATCGCGACGGCGTCCTGGAGGCGTCGGTCTGCGTGGCCGTCGAGTCCGATGAGACCCCGCCCGAGGTCAGCGGGAGCGCCGACCTCGCGGTCGAGGGGCCGGAGGGCTTCCTCTCGGTGCTCGAGGCGCTGCTCGTCGAGTGATGCGCGCGTAGCCGTGTCCTTCTGCGACCTGCTGCGAATGACCGTCTCCCTGTCGGGCGGCTCAGCGACCATTCTCGCCGCGATCACGGTCCTTGCCGCCAACAGCAAGGACGACGTCACAACGCTCAAGGTCGCGGCCGTCTGGTGGGTGATCGCCCTGATCGCGGGGTTGATCCTGGGGCGGCCATCCCGCGCCGCCGACGCGATGCGCTCGGTGCTCACCGAGGCCCAGACGACTCCCACCCTCCCGACCGACAACCCGGGCAGGGTCGCGCTCGCGCGCCTGTGGCCGCTGGCGGCCAGCACGGTGATCGCCGGCGGGCTCGGCTTCGTCTTCCCCGGCGTCGCCGCAATCGCGACCGGCTATGCCGTGGCGGTCGCGCTCGTCTGGCGGGCGCGCGAGGGAGCCGTGGCGGCCGTCGAGGAGCGCGACGGCGTCCGCTTCTACGTCGAGCCCGGATCGGCGCTGGAGCCGGTGAAGCTGGTCCGCACCCCGGGGCTGAGGAGGGACCGCGATCCCTCCGGCCAGCCGCAGCTCCCTCCGACCGGAGCGGCCTAGCTCTTCTTCGCGCGCTTCCTCAGCGGAGCGAATGAGCGCCAGGCCCGGGTGTTGGCGACCTGGTCGGCCGAGAGCCAGGCGCGCCGGGCCGTTGCGACCGCGTACTGCATGTTGTCGAGGGTCTCGACGCCGTGGGCATCGGTGTTGACGACGATCCGCACCCCCGCCTCGGCGGCGAGCTTGGCGTGGTGCTCGTTGAGGTCGCGCCGGTTGGGATTGCCGTTGATCTCGACCATGGTGCCGTTGGCCGCCGCCGCCTCGGCAACCCGGGCCACGTCGATCCCGTAGGGCTCACGACGAAGAAGCAGCCGCCCCGTGAGGTGGCCGATGCAGTCCACCAGGGGGTGCTCGATGGCCGCCAGCACTCGCTCGGTCATCTCCCTCTCGGAGATCGCGAAGGAGGTGTGGACGCTCGCTATCACCCAGTCGAGCCCGGCGAGCAGCTCGTCGGGGTAGTCCAGCGAGCCGTCGGTGCCGATGTTCACCTCCGAGCCCGCGAGCAGGCGAAAGCCCCTCGGCGCCGACTCGTTGAAGGCGCTGATCTCCTTGATCCGCTGCGCGAGCCGCTTCGCCGTGACGTGGTCGCCGAAGCCGTGGCTGGCGGAGTGGTCGGTGATCGCGAGGTAGGCGAGCCCTCGCCTGCGGGCCGCCTCCGCCATCTCCTCGACCGAGTTGCGCCCGTCGGAGAGGGTCGTGTGGGAGTGGAGGTCACCGCGGACGTCGGAGAGCCGGAGCAACTCGGGGAGCTCCCCGGCCTCGGCCGCCTCTATCTCCCCCCTGCCCTCGCGAAGCTCGGGCTCGATGTAGGGAAGCCCGAGCAGCTCATAGACCCCCGCCTCCTCGGTGAACCGGTGGACCCGCTTTCCTCCGAGCTTGGAGACGCCGTGCTCGCTGACCGACAGCCCGCGCGCCAGGGCGCGCTCGCGGAGCTGGACGTTGTGCCCGGCCGAGCCGGTGAAGTGCTGGAGCAAGTTGCCGAAGTTCTTCTCGGGCACAACGCGGAGGTCAACCTTGACGCCCGTATGGGTCAGGGCCTGGGCGCCTGCCTCGCCGCCGGCGCGCTCCTCGGCGATCAGCTGGTTCTCGGCCAGCGCCTCGGCCAGAGCGCGCGCGTCGCTCGCCGTCGCCACCAGGTCGACGTCCTTGCAGGTCTCGCTCCAGCGCCGGGCCGATCCCGCGATCTCCACCCTGCCCGAGGCGGGGTGGGCGGCCAGCGCCTCGGCCAGCTCACGGGCGATCGGCAGGATCTTGGACAGCAGCCGGCGATCTGAGTCCTCGCCGGGCTCAGGAAGCGTCTCCAGCGAGGCGAGCACGTTCTCCTCGACCTTGGGCCCGAGCCCCTTCAGCTCCTTGATCCGGCCGGCCTCGGCAGCCTCGCCGAGGCTCCCGAGATCAGTGACCCCCAACTCGTCGAAGAGCCGCCGGGCGGTCTTGGCGCCGAGGCCGGGGACGCGGGTGACGTCCACCAGCGTCGGCGGGAACTTCGCCTTCAGCTTCTCGGCCGCGGGGATGCTGCCCGTCTCGATCAGCGCCTCGATCTTCTCCGCCAGGGTCTTGCCGACGGCGGGCAGCTCGGTGAGGCGGCCCTCCGAGGCAAGCTGCTCGAGGGACACCGGCGAGTCCTGGGCTGTGCGCGCAGCCTCCTTGTAGGCGAGGACGCGATAGCGATCGGCGCCGTCGAGCTCGTAGAGAACCGACAACTCCCGCAGCGCGGCCGCGATCTCAGCGTTCCTCATCGCTCCCAACCTATTGTGTCCGCCCGTGGCCGACGTCTGGGTGGTCCTGCCCACATACAACGAGGCCGAGAACCTCGAGCGCCTCATCGTCGCGGTGCGCGACAGGCTGCCCGCGTCAAGGCGGCTGCTGATCGTGGACGACAACTCACCAGACGGCACCGGGCGGATCGCCGACCGGCTCGCGGGCGCGCACGACGACGTCGAGGTCCTCCACCGGAGGCTCAAGGAGGGCCTCGGCCCCGCCTACATCGCCGGCTTCCGCCGGGCGCTCGCCGAGGGCGCCGAGATGGTGATCGAGATGGACGCCGACTTCTCGCACGACCCGGCCTATCTGCCGGCGATGCTCGCCGCTGCGGAGAACGCGGACCTGGTGCTCGGCTCCCGCTACGTGGACGGGGGCGGCGTCAGCGACTGGGGCGCGCTGCGGCGGCTGATCAGCCGCGGTGGCAGCACCTATGCCCGGGCGGTGCTCGGGGTCGACGTCCGCGACCTGACCGGCGGCTTCAAGTGCTTTCGGCGAGCCGTGCTCGAGAAGATCGACCTCGACGACGTCACCGCCCGGGGCTATGCGTTCCAGGTCGAGATGACCTATCGCACGCTCCAGGCGGGCTTTCGCGTGGTCGAGATCCCGATCGTGTTCGGGGACCGCCGGGCGGGGACCTCGAAGATGAGCAAGGGGATCGTCGCCGAGGCCGTCTGGCGGGTGCCCGCGATGCGGCTCGGCGGCGCGGACAGGAGCCGGGGGAACCGGGGCGGTGGGTAGGCTCCCCGTAAGGAAGCGACGGAACGGCCCAGGAAGGGAATGGGTCTTGCTTCATTTTGTATAGTAAGGGCAGAGTCCGGAACTACCGCTAGGAGACCAAAGTGTCAGGCAAGCTTTCCGATGTGACAGATGCCAACTTCCAGTCCGACGTCATCGACTCCGAGGGCCCCGTTCTGGTGGACTTCTGGGCTCCCTGGTGCGGGCCGTGCCGTGTCGTTCACCCGGTGCTCGAGGAGATCGACTCCGAGCGGGAGGACCTGAAGATCGTCAGCCTCAACACCGACGAGAACCAGCAGACCGCCGCGCAGTTCGAGGTGCTCTCGATCCCGACGATGATCCTGTTCAAGAACGGCGAGGCCGTGAAGCGCGTCGTCGGCGCGATGCCGAAGGCAAGGCTCGAGGCCGAGCTGGAGCCGGCGCTCGCGACGTAGTCGCCTAGCGCGGCGGCCGCGGGCCGGAGCTGCCTAGGGCCCGGCGACCAGCCCGGGCGTCAGCCGGGCCAGGGAATCAATGCTCGCGTCAGCGAGCGCCAGCGCGTCCGCCTCGGGCGGGAACTCCGCGTTCGGGACCGCGATCACCCGCAGTCCGGCAGCGTGCGCAGCGCGGATGCCGTTCGAGGAGTCCTCGATCGCGGCGCAGGCGCGCGGCTCGACGCCCAGGCGCCGGGCCGCCTCAACGTAGACGTCTGGGGCCGGCTTCCCCCGGCCGACCTCCTCGGAGGAGACGGTGACCTCGAAGTCGCCGGAGACGCCGGCCAGCTCGAGGACGAGGTCGATGATCGGCCGGTTCGAGGAGGAGGCGAGCCCGAGGCGCCAGCTCGCGGCCATCGTCCTGACCGCTTTTCGGGCGCCCGGAAGAAGCGGCAGCTCCTCACGGTAGAGCTCGACCATTCTCCGGACCACCTCCGCGTTGATCCGCTCGAGCTCCATCGGGACGCCGATCTCGTCGCGCATGAACCGCGACCACTCGTTCGAGCTCATCCCCATCGTCCGCTGCTGGGCGTCGGCTGGCCACTCGATCCCGAACTCCGCCGCCACCTCCCTCCGGGCCTCGTCCCAAGCCGCCTCGGAGTCGACCAGGACCCCGTCGAGGTCGAAGATCACCGCCGCGAGCTCGATCGTCGTCGCCGCCCCGGCGCCTACTGCTCGAGCGCGTCGTCGAGCCGCTCGAGGGCGATGCCGAGATGGCGGCCTTCGATCGTCGCCTGCGCGCCATCCGCCACGTCGCCGTAGCTGACCGTCGTCGCCAGGGTCTCCTCGCTCAGATAGGCCTCGTGGGCGCGCGCGGCCTCCAGCAGCTCTTCGTCGCCATCGAGCGAGAGCTCGATCCGGTCGGAGACCTCGAGCCCCGCCTGCTTGCGGGCGCCCTGGACGGCGTGGACGATCTCGCGTGCCCAGCCCTCGAGCTGGAGCTCCTCATCGAGCTCGAGTGCCAGGGCCACCGCGTGGCCGGCCTCCGCCTCCACCTGGTAGCCCTCGACCGGCTCCATCACGAGGCTGATCTCCTCGGCGCTGAGGCTGTGATCGGCTCCGTCCACGGAGATGCCGACCTCACCGCCGTCGTCGAGCACGCGCGCAACCGTGCTCGCCTGGAGGCCCTCGACGGCCGCGGCCGCCTGTGGCATCTTGCTGCCGAAGCGGGGCCCCAGCGCACGGTAGTTCGGCTTGACCCGGTAGGAGACGAGATCGCCCTCTTCGTGAACGAACTCCAGCTCCTTGACGTTGAGCTCGGATACCACGATCTCCGAGAGCCGCTGGATCGAGTCGCGCTCGTCGTCGGAGGCGACGATCACCGCCTTGCGGAGGGGCTGGCGGACCTTGACCTTGCCGTGGGCCCGGGCAGCGCGCCCCAGCTCGACCGTGCGCCGGACGACCTCCATCTCACGCTCGAGCTCCTCGTTGCGCCGCTTGGCGTCAGGCTCGGGGAAGTCGCAGAGGTGGACGGAGTCGATGCCGTCCTTGAACTCGTCGCCGGCGCCACCCACGAGGTTGGTGTAGATCTCGTCGGACAGGAACGGCGTGAACGGCGCCAGCAGCTTCGAGACCTCGACCAGGCAGTGGCGCAGCGTCAGGAATGCGAGGAAGTCCCCCTCCCAGAAACGGCGGCGGCTGAGGCGCAGGTACCAGTTGGAGAGGTCGTCGACGAAGTCCGCGATCGCACTGCCCGCGCTGGTGGCGTCGAAGTCGTCGAGGTCGGCGCGGACGCTCCCGATCGTGTCCTGGAGCCGGGAGATCATCCAGCGATCGAGCTCGTAGTGGTGCAGCTCGGGCTCGCCGGCGCCCGTGACCGAGATCGAGCCCCCGCTGAAGTCCTCCGGGCCGAGGCCCGCCTTGGCGGCGGCGAACTCCTCGGCGAGGTCGGGGACGATGGTGGTGGTGTTCGCGTAGAGGACCCAGAACGAGTACGTGTTCCACAGGGTCAGCAGGAACTGGCGCACGGCCTCCCCCACCGTGTCCACCGAGAAGCGATAGCCGGCCCAGGGCTGCTGGGCGGTCAGGTAGTACCAGCGAAAGGCGTCCGCGCCGTGGCGGTCGATCACGTCGTTGGGCTCGACCACGTTGCCCTGGCTCTTCGACATCTTGCGGCCCTCGGGGTCGAGGATCAGCCCGAGGCAGACGCAGTTGCGGTAGGCGGCTTGGTCGAACAGCGTCACCGACTCGGCGTGCAGCGTGTAGAACCAGCCGCGGGTCTGGTCGATCGCCTCGCAGATGAAGTCCGCCGGGAAGCGCCGCTCGAACTCCTCCGTGTTCTCGAACGGGTGGTGGAACTGCGCGAACGGCATCGCCCCCGAGTCGAACCAGGTGTCAATCACCGCCGGGACCCGTCGCATCGACCCGTCACAGCCCTCGGCCTCGCAAGCGAAGACGACGTCGTCGATGTGGGGCCGGTGGAGGTCCTCGGGGACCTCGGCACCCCGCTCGCGGATGTCCGCGAGCGAGCCGGCGCAGAAGCGCTGGTCGCAGTCCTTGGCGTCGCACTCCCAGATCGGCAGCGGGGTCCCCCAGTAACGGTCGCGGGAGAGCGCCCAGTCGACATTGCCCTCGAGCCACTTGCCGAAGCGCCCATCCTTGATGTGCCCGGGGTGCCAGCCGATCTCCTCGTTGGCCGCGAGCATCCGCTCCTTGACCTGGCTGGTGGCCACGTACCAGCTCGACTTCGCGTAGTAGAGGAGCCGCGTGTCGCAGCGCCAGCAGTGGGGATAGGCGTGCTCGTAGATCTCCTCCCTGTAGAGGAGTCCACGCCCTCGCAGGCTCTCGATCAGCCCAGCGGTCAGCTCGGGATCCTCGACGAAGCGACCCTCAAAGCCCGTCACCCGGCCGTCGAAGCTGCCGTCGAGCTTGACGGGGTTGTAGAGGGTCCCGTGCTGTGTGGGGTCAAAGATGTCGTTGGCGGCGGCCACCGCGTAGTCGTCTTCACCGAACGCCGGTGCGATATGGACGACGCCGGTGCCGTCGTCGGTCGTGACGAAATCGCCTGCGAGAACGGGGAAACCGCCCGGCTCGCGATCGGAGAGCTTGAAGACCGGTCCCCTGTAGCGCCGCCCCACCAGCTCAGAGCCGGGGATCCGGTCCACTATCTCGCCACCTTCCCCGAGGACCTTCTCGACCAGCGGCTCGGCAAGAATCAGGATTTCGCCATCCTTGCGAACCCGCGCGTAGGTGACCTCCGGCGCCACCGCAACCGCCTCGTTGCCGGGCAGGGTCCAGGGCGTGGTCGTCCAGACCAGCAGCGACTCCCCATCGCCTGAGTCCAGCAACGGAAAGCGGACGTAGACGGAGGGGTCCTCGACGTCGTGGTAGCCGAGCGCCACCTCGTGGGAGGAGAGGGCGGTGCCGCAGCGGGGGCAGTAGGGCACGACCTTGTGCCCCTCGTAGAGGCGGTCCTCGTCCCACATCTTCCGCAGTGCCCACCAGACGGACTCGATGTAGTCGTTGTCCATCGTCACGTAGGGGTTCTCGAGGTCGATCCAGAACCCGATCCGCTCGGTCAGCTTGTTCCAGTCCTCGACGTAGCGGAAGACCGAGTCGCGGCAGCGCGCGTTGAACTCGGCGATGCCGTACTCCTCGATCTCTGCCTTGGAGCCGATCCCCAGCTCCTTCTCCACCTCCAGCTCGACGGGCAGGCCGTGGCAGTCCCAACCGGCCTTGCGGGGCACGTAGTGGCCGCACATCGCCTTGTAGCGCGGGTAGATGTCCTTGAAGACGCGGGCGAGGACATGGTGGGAGCCGGGCCGCCCGTTGGCGGTCGGCGGGCCCTCGTAGAAGCTCCAGAGGGGTGAGCCCTCCCTCATCGCCAGCTGGCGGTCGAAGACCTGGCGCTCGCGCCAGCGCTCGAGCACGCCCTGCTCGAGCTCGGGGAAGAGCTGCTTGGGGTCGACCGGGCGAAAACCGCTCATGGCGGCGATTCTACGAGCGGGCCGCGATCAGCCTGGTCGCGGCTAGGCAGCCTTGTCCAGCTTGCGGCAGATCTCGGCCAGCTGGCGCTTCTCGGCCTCGTCCAGGGTGTTGAAGGCCTCGCGGACGCGGTCCGCGTGGCTCGGGAACGCGTGCGTGACCAAGTTCCGCCCCGCCGGCGTGAGGTCGACGGCGACAGCGCGGCGATCGCTCTCCAGCCGCCTGCGCTGCACGAAGCCGCGCGACTCGAGCGTGTCGAGCACCTCGGTCGCGGTCGCCTTGGAGGCGCCGAGCCTGCGGCGGATCGTCCGCAGCTCCAGCTCCCCACCGGCGCTGGTCAACAGCACCAGCATCGCGAACCCCGTGGCCGAGACGCCGACGCGATCGAGGTCGGCCGCGAGCCGGCGCGTCAGCGTCGCCTCGGCCTTGACCAGCGCCTCCAGCGCGCGATGCGCGAGCGGATCGGATACTCGCAGCGGCACGGGGTCGCTCACGGTTGTTGAAGTTATGGGGTGGGGCGGACGAATCTCGGGTGGCCGCGTACGATCTCCGCCCCGTGGAACGACCCTCGATCCTCTGGATCGTCTCCTACCTCCGTCACCCCTCCGGCAACGCCGAGGAGGCACGCACCTTCCTGCGCGCGCTCGACCTCGCCGGCGGCGAGCCCGCGGCGATGGAGCTGGGCACGAGGGGCAGGGAGACCGTGAGCGACGGCAGGACCGTGGCCCTCGAGCACGAGACGCTCGAGGCGGTGGTCCGCGCCTTCGAGCGCGAGCCGCGAGAGCCGCTGGTGGCCGTCCACGCCTACACCCCCCGCGCCGAGCGCCGCTTCACCCACCCCGGTGCCGCGAACGTCGCCCGCGCCATGTTCGAGACCGATCGGCTGCCCGAGGGATGGGCGTTGCTGCTCGCCGAGCGCGACGCCGTCTGGGTCCCCTCGCGCCACACCCGCGACGTGTTCGCCGCCGCCGGGGTCCCCGAATCCAAGCTCTCGATCCTCGGGGAGACGCTCGACTTCGAGCGCTTCAAGCCCGGCGCCGCCGAGCCGCTCGAGCTGGACGCACCAGACGGGCATTTCGTCTTCCTCAGCAACTTTGACTTCTCCGAGAGGAAGGGGTGGCGCCAGCTGCTTCAGGCATGGGCGCGCGCCTTCGACGCGAACGACCCCGTCTGCCTGGTGTTGAAGACGTTGTCGGTGGCGCGCTGGGACGAGGACTATGTGCGGGAGCGGATCCGCCACTACGTCGAGGGGAAGCTCGGGAATGACGCCGACCGCCTGGCGCCGATCGTGATCCGCTCCGAGCGGATGAGCGCTGCCGACGTGCCCCGCCTCTACGCCGGTGCGGACGCCTACGTCTCGCCCAGCCGCGGAGAGGCGTGGGGGCGGACCTACATGGAGGCGATGGCGATGGGGCTGCCGACCGTGGGCTCGGACTGGAGCGGAAACCTCGACTTCATGGACGGCGAGGACTGCTGGCTGGTGCCCGGCGAGCTGGTCCCGGTCGCCGGGGACGCGGAGGTCGTCGACGAGCTCTACCGCGGCCACCGCTGGTTCGAGGCCGACGTCGACTCGCTGGCCGAGGCGCTGCGGGAGATCGCCTCTGACCCGGCCGCGGCCCGCGCCCGCGCCGCGCCCGCGCGCGAGCGCCTGCTCGCAACCTGGGGCGAGGGGCCGATCGCGAAGCGGATCGCCGAGCTCGCCGAGGACGCCCTCGACGCCGCTCAGTCGCCCGAGTCGGCCTCGGCGTAGGCCGGCAGCCCCTCGACGACGCGCCGCAGGGGGCCGACCACGCCGGGAGGCGGGTCCTCCCCGCCCTCGCGAACGACCCGGTAGCTCTCGAACGCCGGCCCGACGGCCTCCGCCTCGGCTCCGCCCCGGGCCTCGAGATTCCGGCAGGTCGCGGCGACGGTCAGCGGAAGCTCGGGCGAGCCGGACTCGAGGCTCTCCCAGAAGAGCCCCGCGCGGGCGGCCGTCAGCAGCTTGGCGATGGCGCGGGTGCTGGGCCAGGCGGCATCCCCCTCGCCGTCGAGCCACTCGCGGGCCGTCGGCCGGCCGAACTGCTCACGCGACTCCCGCTCGAGCCAGCCCGAGTGCTCCCCCACCGCCCGGCGGGCCCAGTCGCCCGCCGACCACCCCGCCACCTCGGGAAAGGACGCCGACGGCGCTCCCTCCGTCAGCGCGAACGAGACGGGGTCGGTCAGCCGGGACTGGACCGCGCGCAGGATCCCCCCGCGCCATACGTCGGTGACGGGCAGCACCATCAACTCGTCGTGGCGGATGGCGGGAGTGACGCCGGCAGTGGCTCTGCCCGCAGCTTCGACGAGGGCGTCCGGCTCGACGCCGGCTCCGTGGATGAGGGCGAGCGCCTCGTCGGGAAACGAGGGCACGACGAGGGCGCGCCAGTCGCCGAAGGGCAGCGCGCCCTCGCGCCGGGGAAGCAGCTCGTCCCCTCCGGCTCCGCCGAGCCGCACCTCGGTGCGCGGGGCACCGGCGAGCTCATGATCGATCAGCTCGGCGATCCGGCCCGAAAGCGACGCGAGATGGGGCAGGAAGGTCGCGAGGCGAGGTGCCGGCGCCCGCGGCAACCGGTCCAGCAGCGCCAGCGCGTCCCACGTCGCGGACTCCATAAAGGGCGCCGCGCCGGCCGCCTGCTCGAGCAGCTCCCTCCTCGGGGCCGGAGGGGCCATCCCCGCCAGCGTGAGCCAGATCCGTGCCGGCTCCGAGACCATCTTCACGCAGGAGTAGGCGCTCCAGGGAGCCCCGGGGCTCGCCAGGGCGTCGAAGGCGGTGCGCCACCAGAACTGCAGCTCGAGCCAGGCCGCGATCCGGAGCTGCTGGCGGTCCCGGGACGGCGCGGCGGGACGGCGCTCGGCTCCCGCCAGCAGCCGCCAGTCCGCGCCGGGGCCCTGGAGGCCCGGCCGGGCTCGAATCTCGGCGTCGTCGTGAGGGGGCTCGGGGCCGAACATCGCGGCGCGGCCGGATGCCGGGTCTGAGCCGAGGCCGAACTCGAGAATCGACGGAGAGGCCGCCGCGAGCTCACCGTCCTCGTAGAAGCAGACGTCCGGCAGCATCCACCGGCCGCCGGGCAGGCGGCGCCCGAAGCGCTGCCAGCGCTGCTTGACTCGCTCGTGCTCAGGCCCTCGGCCGTCGGGGCCCTCGGGCACCACCACGGCCATGTCGAGATCGGAGTAGCCGGGGACAAGATCATTCGAGGCGCCGCTGCGCGCGAGGTAGACGGCGGCGCCCGGAGTGCCACGACGCAGAAACGAGGCGGACAGGCGTGCGACGGCCCGGTAGGCGGGGAGCGCCAGGGGCCGCAGGGGGCCCGCCGCGGCCCGGGTGAGCGCCCGCCGGACCGTCTCAGCCGCCCGGGTGCGCGAGCTCCCCGGCGAGGATGCGCTCGAGTCCCGCGATGAAGCGCTGCTCGGAGAAGCGCTCGGCCGAGGCCCGGGCGAGCTCTGGCTCGGGCTCTCGGCCCAGCACCGACCCGATGCCCTCGGCGAACGAGGCGGCGGTCCATTCGCGCTCGACCAGCACCCCCGTCCGCGGGTCGCCGACGATTTCGAGCGCCCCGCCCTCGGCGGGGGCGATCACTGGCGTGCCGCAGGACTGCGCCTCGGCCATCACCAGGCCGAACTCCTCGACGTTGGGGGAGATCAGGGCCCGGGCCGAGCGGTAGCGCCGACGCAGCTCCTCGTCGTCTACCTGGCCGACCACCTCCAGCTCTCCCGGCCGGGCGAGGGCTCGCAGCTCCTCGAGGCGGGGGCCGCTTCCGACGATGACCAGGCGCTCCCCGGCGCGCCGCGCCGCCTCGACCGCGATGTCGATCCGCTTCTGGGCGACAAGGCGGCTGACGAGCAGCAACCCCGAGCGCGGCTCGGTCCCGGGGGTGAAGAAGTCCGTCCGCACCGAAGGAGGGAGCACCTGCGCGGACCGCCCGACGTGGCGCTCGATCTCGGCCGCGGCCCAGACGGAGTTGGCGACGATCAGGTCCGGGCGCCGCATCAGCCGGCGGTTGTGGGCGCGAAGCGCCGGCCGCGCCGCGCGGATCAGCGGTCGCAGGAAGCGGGGGTTCGCCTGCACGTAGTCATCACTGCGAGGCGGAAACAGGGAGGGCGCCGCGCCGCAGACGTAGGCGACGTGCCGGGTGCCCGCCGAGAGCCGGGGGGCGAGGCTCCAGCCATGGGAGCAGAGCGAGAGGAGCACCGCCGCGCCCTCGACCCGCACCCGCGACATCCGTTGCGCGTAGATGGGGCCGAGGAAGTGGCTCTTGGTGCCCCGTGACCGGACCTTGGTGAAACCCTGCTGCTCGGCGGGGGGAGCCCCGGGCTGGCGAACGTCGAGCAGATATGAGCGGGCGGCGGGAAAACGGGCGAGGATCGCGTCGCGGACGCGCTCCGTACCGCCGATCGCGGAGGCGTCCTCGCAGACAAGCACGAGGCCGGCGCCGCCCGATCCGAGCCGCCGCAGGGCGTCCTCGGCGGGCGGCCGCCCAGCATCGGTCGTTTTCTCGTAGGAACCCCCGTGATCCCGGCTCTGGATCCCTGGACCCGCCGTCGCTGTCTCCATCACGACAAGCCTTATTCCGCCTCGAGCAGAGGCAGGAGCGCCTCCCAGTTCCGGTCGTGATCGCGGCCCAGGGTCAGTTCCCAGACCCGCGCGCGGGAGAGGGCGGCGGCGCAGCAGGCCGCCCGGGTCGCGCCGGCGCCGGCCTGGCCGAGGGTGTCCCTCATGCCGCGTTGGAGCACGAACTCCATCCCCTGATAGAGGCCGATCCCGACAACGGCCTCGCGAAGCAGGGGGCCGACCGCGCGCCCGCGGCCGACCGGCTCGAGGCTTGCATCGCCGCCGAGCGAGCGGCGGCCGATCACCAGGTGGCGCAGGGGCAGGGGCTTGGGCTGGATCCGGTCGCGGAACGCGTCCACGTCGAGCAGCAGCTTGGGATGGAACTCCATTCGCTCGATCCGCCGGACGTGCTCGGGGGGCAGGTCCGGCGCGTCGCTCTCGTTGACCCCGACGCGGAGCGGGAAGGGATGGAGCCGGCCGCGTTTGTCGATCAGGGGGGAATCCTCGGACAGGATCCGGACCCCGTCGGCGCGCAGCGCCCTCAGCGCCAGCGTGCTCTTGCCTCCGCCAGAGGGAAGCATCACCGCGACGGCGCCCTTCGCGCCGCTGATGCCGAGCGCGTGCAGGCGCGGGGTGCGCCGCCGGTCGAGGTGCCCGCCGATCGACGAGAGCAGGAACAGATAGGCCGCCTCGTGGACGAGATGAGGGTCGGTCCCCTGGACGACGAGGCTGCCCCGCTCGCGATCGAGGATCGACAGCGCCCGCCCGAAGTAGTCGATGATCGTCAGCGACCCCTGCCGGTAGACGACGTTGCGCGGCGTCACGAAGGAGGCGACGACCTCGCCGAAGGCGGCGAAGTCCGGCGGCCGGCGCTCGACCCGGACTTCGAGCTGGGTGGGGCCGGGGTCGGAGGTCTCATACCAGGCGAAGTCACGGCGGATCGACTCGACCACCTCCGGCCAATCGCCGGCGACCGTCGCGCGCAGCCCGAGCACATCAATCCAGGCGCGCGAGAGCATCGTCGACTCGCTCGCCACCCCCGCCATCTCGGGAGAATCGGTCACCGGGGGAACTTAGCCTTCGGAAAGGTCTCGGGGCCCCAGGTATGCGCGGCGGACATCGTGGAACGAGCCATCCCCCACCACAGCGCCATCGCGAAGCAGGATCGCCCGCTCGCAGAGGCGGTGCAGCAGCGGGTGGTCGTGGCCGGCCGCCACCACGATCCCGCCCGCATCGAGCAGCGCCTTCGCGCGCTCCTCGACGAAATCCCGGAACTCGTGGTCGAGCGCCTCGTGCACCTCGTCGAGCAGGAGGATGCCCGGCTCGAGCTCCTCGGCGACGGCGAACCCGAGCCTGGCCCTCATCCCCTGCGAGTAGCTGGCCACGGGCTTGTTGAAGGCGTCGCCGACCTTGACGCGCTGCTCGATCCCGGGGACGGCCTCCAAGGCGCCCGCTCGCGACAGCCCCGCGAGCACGCCGAGCAGCTCGGTGTTCTCCTTGCCGGTCAGCACCGGCATCAGGCCGGCGTCAACCGAGAGCAGGGAGCCGATGCGGCCGCTGACGCCGATGGCGCCCTCATCGGGCTCGATCACGCCGGCGAGCACGCGCAGCAGGGTCGTCTTGCCCGAGCCGCTGGGGCCGATCAGGGCGACGCCCTCGCCGCGGCCGATCTTGAAGTCGACGTCGCGAAGGGCCCACTTCTCGGTCACGCCGCGGCGGATCCGGGCCACGCTGGGACTGACCTGGCGGCTGAGGCGGTCGAAGAGGAAGCGGACGCCGATGTCCCTGCCGTGAAGCCCTGCGTCCATCAGAGCAACTTCGCGAACTGCCGCTGCTCGCGGCGGTAGAGGGGGACGAACGCGATCAGCGCGACCGCCGCGAAGGCGAGCGGGATCGCGAGCGCCCAGAGCTGGGGCGTGTTGCCGTACTGGAGCACGTCGCGGTAGGACTCGAACAGGCCCGTCATCGGGTTGAGGCGCACCAAGGTGTTGGCGACCCCGTGGATCTGGGAGAGCGGGATCAGCCCCGGCGCGAGGAAGAAGAGCACGCGCATGAGGCTGATCGCGAATGGCCGCAGGTCCGTGAAAAAGAGGCCGAAGAGGGAGGCTGGATACGCGAACCCGAGCGCGACCAGGACGTTGACCGCGATCACGACCGGCAGCCAGAGGATCGCGACCGTCGGCGCGATCCCGTAGACGGCCATCATGATCGCCAGCATGCTGAGGCTCGCGCCGAAGGCGACGCACTCGGTGAGGGTGGAGGAGAGCGGCAGCAGCTGCCGGCGGAAGGCCATGTTGAGGATGATCGATCGGCGGAGCTCGACGGCGCCCATACCGTTGAGCACCGAAGCGGTGACCACCTGGAAGGGGATGATCGCGCAGGCGAGGCTGAGCCCGGGCGCGTTGCCGGGGCGGTCGAGCAGGAAGACGACGAGCAGCAGGTAGACGCCCAGCAGCGCGAAGGGGTCGAGCAGCCACTTGACCATCCGGACGCGTCCGCGGCCGTAGCGCGCCCGCAGGTCCGAGACCGTGAGGGCCCAGAGGACGTCGAGGCGCGAAGCGGTCGGTTGGACCGCCGCGGGTTCCTGCACCGCCTCCGCCCGGGGCAGAGGCGCCGTGCCCGAGATCGGCATGAACGTAGGCTATCCCGGTGCTTCGGGCGGCGTCCCTACTGCTGGCATTCGTGGCCCTCGCCTGGGCGGGATGCGGAAGCAACGATCCGGCCGGCGCCCCGTCGGCATGCCTGGCGGGCCCGGGCGGGTACCTGGGCGCACTCCGCGAGGCTCCCTCACAGGTGAGGCTCGACGGCAGCACCCCGATCTCCGACTGCCCCGTCCCCGAGCAGGGGGGCGGCGAGCTGGCCGACGTCGGCGCCGTCACGATCGCCACCGCCGCACGGCTCAACGCGCAGTCGCGGCGAGACCCCGCCGGCCCGAGCGCGCTCCAGCTCGGGTACCTGGTCGGTGCCCTGGAGCGAGGCTCGGAGGACACCTCGGGCATCCACGCCGACCTGATCCGCCGGATCAACGCCGCGGCGCAGTTCAGCCCCGGCGGCGCCCCTCTGCCCGTGTCCTTCGAGCGCAGCTACCGGCGCGGGTCCGCCGCCGGGCACGAGGACGGTTAGCGCCTGACCTCGCAGCCCCGGTAGATGTCCTTGCCGGATCCGCCGACGCAGACGTCCCGCCCCTTGCCTCCGAGCAGCCGGTCGTTGCCGTGGCCGCCCACCAACCGGTCCTGGCCGCCGCCGCCGCAGATCGAGTCGGCCCCCGCCTTCCCGTCAAAGGCATCCGAGCCGCCGAGCAGCGCGATTGTGTCCGCGAAGCTCGAGCCCGAGACGCGGTCGCGGGAGTTGGTGGTGCCGGTCAGCGAAGGGAACCCGCTTCCGCAGCGCGGCGGCTCCACGGCGATCCCGTAGGGGTCGACTCCATCGAGGTCGGCGAGCAGCGTCACCTCGCGGCTGGCGACATCGACCCGATAGAGGTCGCCGGTCCCGGCGGAGACCAGCGAGGGGGAGGCGCTGGGCACGGCCAGCCTGCCGCTGGGGAGGATCGCCACGTCGTAGGCCTCGTGGATGGCGTTCGCCGGCGTGACCGCGGCCGTTGCCCCGGAAGGCCTGACCCGAAGCACCCCGCCGAAGCCGAAGTCGGAGACGAACAGGGTGCCGTCGGTGGCGCGCTCGAGGCCGATCGGGTCCATCAGCGGCGACGCGTCCGCCAGGATGCTGGCGGCGCCGGTGACGAGGTCCACCCGTAGGACGCCGGTCGAGTCGTCCGCTGCGAAGAGCTGGCCGCCGGGGGCGATGGCGAGGCTCCAGGTGTCCGAGCCGAAGGGCGAGGCAGAGCCGAGGATGGAGGCGTGAGTCGCCCCGAGCTTGAGCAGCGCGCCGTTGCCCGTGTCCGCATCAGCGTCGGCGACCAGGACGCGGCCGTTGGGCGCCCTCGCCAGCCCGAAGGGGAACTCCAGCGGCGGCCCGCTCGCGAGCGTCGCGACGTTCCCCGTCCTCGAGACCGAGAAGACGGAGTCGGCGCTTGCGTCGGAGACGAGCAAGCGGCCGCTGGGCGAGAAGAGGATTCCCGATGGGGTCTCGAGCGGCGCCCCGGAGGTGAGGGTGACCACGGCCCCGGTCGAGGGCCGGACGCGGATGGCCCCGCCGTTGAAGTCCGCGATCCAGAGATCCCCGGCCTTCGCCGGAGCCTGGGCGGGGGCGAGCATCGCCAGGGCCAGCAGACCCGCCGAGGCGGCCAGTGCGAGGCGCGCACCCCCCCCACCTCGATCGATTCCGGCTCCATCCGATGCTCCCCAGCATTCCGTCTCGAGTCTAGGGCCAGGGGTCAGATAGCCTCAATCCCGAAAGTCGGTATTGGCCAAAAGTTCGAGGAAAGCGGGTAGATGGAGCGCAGCGCACCGAAGTCGAGCAAGTTGTGGGGCGGGGAAACCGCCAAGGCGGTTGACAACTTCCAGATCTCGGGACAACCGATCCCCCCGCCCGTGATCCACTGGCTCGGGAGGCTGAAGGCGGCCGCGGCCCGCGCCAACGCCGAGCTCGGCCTGCTCGACGCCGACCTCGCGGAGCGCATCGCCGCCGCCGGCGACGAGGTCGCCGCCGGCGACCACGA
The DNA here is from genome assembly GCA_009691195.1 of Solirubrobacterales bacterium. Taxonomy (GTDB): domain Bacteria; phylum Actinomycetota; class Thermoleophilia; order Solirubrobacterales; family 70-9; genus SHVA01. The sequence goes on from SHVA01000004.1 coordinate 84,467, forward strand.
CGACCAGTTCCCGGTGGACGTCTTCCAGACCGGCTCGGGCACCTCCTCGAACATGAACGCCAACGAGGTGATGGCCAACCTGGCCGGCGACGAGGCGCACCCCAACGACCACGTCAACCTGGGCCAGTCCTCCAACGACGTCTTCCCCTCGGCCGTCCACCTCGCGGCGCTCGCCGAGGTCCACTCCGACCTGCTCCCCGCGCTGGACGAGCTGGCCGGCGCGCTCGAGCGCAAGGCCGACGAGTTCTCGGACATCGTCAAGGCCGGGCGAACTCACCTGATGGACGCCGTCCCGGTGACCCTGGGGCAGGAGTTCGGCGGCTACGCGGCGCAGATCAAGCTCGGCGCCGACCGGGTGCGCGCCACGCTCGCGAGAGTCGGCCAGATCCCGCTCGGGGGCACCGCGACCGGGACGGGCCTCAACACCCACCGCGAGTTCGCCGCCAAGGTCCGCGAGAAGCTCAGCACCGACACCGGCCTCGACATCTCCGAGCCCGCCGACCCGTTCGAGGCGCAGGCCAGTCGCGACTCGCTCGTTGAGCTCTCGGGGGCGCTCAAGGTGATCGCCGTCTCGCTGCTGAAGATCGCCAACGACCTCGCCCTGATGGGCTCTGGACCGCGGGCGGGACTCGCCGAGTTGCGCCTGCCCGAGCTGCAGAAGGGGTCATCGATCATGCCGGGCAAGGTCAACCCCGTGATTCCCGAAGTTGTGATCCAGGTCGCCGACCAGGTGATCGGCAACGACGCCGCGGTGACGCTCGCGGGCGGCCAGGGCCAGTTCGAGCTCAACGTCCGGGTGCCGCTGATCGCCCGCAATCTGCTCGACTCGATCAAGCTGCTGGGCGCCGCATGCCGTGCCCTCGACGAGAGGGTGATCCGCGGGGTGGAGCCGAACGACGAGATGCTCACCCGGCACGCGGAGGCGACGCTGGCGACCGCCACGGCGCTCAACCCCCACATCGGCTACGACAGGGCGGCGGCGATCGTCAAGGACGCGGCCGACTCGGGCCGGCCCCTCCGCGAGGTGGCCCGCGAGCATGGCGTGGACGACAAGACCCTCGATGAGGCGCTCGACCACCGCAAGATGGCCCGCCCTCACGACTAGGCGATCCGGGCGCTGAGGAGTGCCCATAGAGGACTGGATCTCCGACCCGATCGCCTCCGAGCGCCACGAGCGGCCGATCCCCTCCCCTCCCGAGCGCGCGCTCGAGATCGCGATGTCGACGCCGCTGCGCGCCGACGGTCTGAGCTCGACGCTGATGGGGCTGCGCGGCCTCTCGGCTGACGGCACGATCGGCGAGTTCTTCACGGGGGAGGGTGGGTTCCTGTTGCTGCACCGCGACGGGCGCGAGTTCGTCGCAGGGGTCGCGACCAAGGTCTGGAAGCTGGGCCTCGGCGGCGCCGCGGCCAAGCGCTCCAAGTACGCCGAGCTCGCGCCCTCGCCCGAGGGGAACTTCTACCGCGGCTTCAAGCTCTTCTTCGTCGAGGACAACCGCCTGATGAGCCCGGGCCAGGTGCTGAAGATGAAGCCGCGCCCGGTTGACCTGGTGGTCTACGAGTAGGGCGCCTCCCGGCGTTCTTTACCGCTAGCCCTGGAAGATGACGAGGCGGGGCTCGGTCAGCTCCTCGACCGCGTAGGCGGGTCCCTCGCGGGTGTTCCCCGAGTCCTTGACGCCGCCGTAGGGCATCTGGTCGGTGCGGAAGGTGGGAACCTCGTTGATCAGCACGCCGCCGAACTCAAGCCGGTTGGCGGCCTCGATCCCGCGCCCGATGTCGCACGTGAACACCCCGGCCTGAAGGCCGAAGGCGGCGTCGTTGGCCATCTCGAGCCCCTCATCGAAGCTCTTGAAGCTGTGGATCGTCGCCACCGGGCCGAAGATCTCCTCGCACCAGACCTTGGCGTCCCGGGGCGGCTCCCTGATCACCGTAGGCGCCATGCAGCGGCCCTCGTCCACGAGCTCGCCGCCGCTGAGCAGCTCGCCGGCGCCCTTGACCGCCTCATCGACCCACCCCTTGACCCGGTCGCGGTCCTTGGGGCTGATCAGCGGGCCGACGTCGGTGCCCTCGTCCATCGGGTCGCCGGTGACGAGCGTCTCGACGTTGGCGACGAAGCGCTCGGTGAACTGATCGGCGATCGCCTCGTGAAGCAGTATCCGCTGGACCGAGATACAGCTCTGCCCGGCGTGGGAGAAGGCGTGGATCTGCGCCTTGTCGGCGGCCTGCTCCCAGTCCCCGTCCTCATTCACGACCAGGGGGGCCGTCGATCCCAACTCGAGGTTGACCTTCTTCCGCGCCGCCTTGGCGCGAATCTCCCACCCGACCGGGGCAGAGCCGGTGAAGGTGATCGCGCCGACGTCCTCGTTCTCGACAATCGCGTTGCCGACCTCGGACCCCGGGCCGCAGATGACATGCAGCCAGCCCTTGGGCAGTCCGGCATCGAGCAGGATCTCGGCGAGCTTGATCGCCGAGATCGGCGTCTGCCCAGCGGGCTTCAGCACCGTCGCGTTGCCCGCCGCGATCGAGGGGCCGAGCTTGTGGGCGACGAGGTTGAAGGGGAAGTTGAAGGGGCTGATCGCTCCGACCACTCCGACCGGGAACCGCAGCACGAAGCCGAGCTTGCCCTCGCCGGCGGCGCCGGCTTCCATCGGCACCATCTCGCCGTTCAGCTTCAGCGCCTCGACCGCGGCGAAGCGAAGCGTTCCCACCGCTCGTTGGGCCTCGACGCGGGCGGTCTTGATCGGCTTGCCCGCCTCAGCCGCGATCGTCGCCGTGATCTCGTCCTCACGCTCGGCGGTCAGGTGGGCGGCGCGGTCGAGCACCGCGGCGCGCTCGTGCTGGGGGAAGTCGTCCGCCTCGAAGGCGGCGCGAGCGGCGGCGATCGCACGGTCCACGAGGGCGGCATCGCCCTGGGGCACGCGGCCGACCGGAGAGCCGTCGTAGGGGCTCTTGACCTCGGCCCATTCGCCCGTCTCGATCCACTCGCCGTCGACGAGCAGTTTGTGGTCGGTCGCTTCGAACCGGCTCGTTGCCATCATGCTCAGCGTAGAGGACTTGATGGGCCCTTCCGGCCCGCCGCAACGCAACTTATCCAGCCTGTACCCGTTACCTCGTCAGTGAAGCCTTCTTGGCCAAACACGCCTGGGCGCGCCGCCCGCAGCCGCCGCCTGGGCGCCATCGTGGCGTCCGCGCTGGCCGCCGCCGCGGTGCTGGGCGCGGGCGCCTCAGGCGCCGAGGCGCTGACCTGGAAGATCAAGGGCGCGGGCTTCGGCCACGGCATCGGACTCAGTCAGTACGGCGCCTACGGCTACGCGAAGCACGGCTGGGGCTACAAGCGGATCGTCCTCCACTACTACCGGTCCACCACGATCGGCAAGACCCCTTCCCGCAACGTCAGGGTGCTGCTCCGCCCCTACCAGTCGAGCGTCCGCTTCACCGGCGCCAGCGCGGCATGCAAGCTGAAGCTGGCCTCGAGCAAGACCTACAGCGCCGTTCGCAAGGGCGGCCATGTGGTCCTGCGCAACCCCAAGGGCAGCGGCTTGCGCAACTGCGGCAAGGTCCTGTCCGCGACCGGCGGCGCCTCCGTGGCGATGGTCGGCAAGGGCAGCTACCGCGGCGCCCTCCAGGTCCGGCCCTCCTCGGTCCCCGGCAAGGTCAACGCGATCAACTCCGTCAAGCTCGAGGACTACGTTCGCGGGATCGTGGCCCGCGAGTCGCCCTCCTCGTGGCCGCTCAACGCGCTCCGGGCGCAGGCGGTCGTGGCGCGCTCCTACGGGCTCGCCAACGACGTCGGCGGCAACGGCTTCGATCAGTACGACGACACCCGCAGTCAGGTCTACGGCGGGATCTCGGCGGAGACCTCGCGCACCAACAAGGCCGTCTCCACCAGCAAGCTCCAGGTCGTCAAGTACAAGGGCAAGATCGCATCGACCTACTTCTTCTCTACCTCGGGAGGGCACACCGAGAACATCGAGAACGTTTTCATCGGCTCCTCGCCGCAGCCCTATCTGAAGGGAGTCAAGGACCCCTACGACGGCTCATCTCCCTACCACCGCTGGACCGCCCGGATCTCCCAGTCGGGAATGCAGTCAGCGCTCGATGACCTCGTTCGCGGCAAGCTGCGCCAGATCAAGGTCGTCAAGCGCGGCTCATCGCCGCGGGTGGTGCGCGCCAAGCTGATCGGCTCGGGCGGCACCACCAAGGTCAGCGGCCCCACCATCCAGTTCCGCCTGGGCCTGCGCGACAGCTGGATGTTCTTCAAGAAGCTGAAGTAGCTAGCCGTCGGGATAAGGCTGCAGGGGGATCCCGTGATCGAGGTCGCGGGTCCCGAACTCGTAGGCGGCGGTCCTGGAGACGGTCAGGCGGCGCGCCGGCGCGCCATCGAGCTCGACATCGAGCTCGAGGTCGGAGATCGAGCAGTTGAGGGTGTTGTGCTCGGGGCCCACCGGGTCGGCGTAGACCCAGGCGACGAAGTCCTTGCGCTCGGCGGAGACCCGGCCGCTGAGCTTGACCCCCTTGCCGCGGAGCCGGAAGTCGCAGTGGTCGGGGTGCTCGTCCACCTCGGTGCTGCGGATCCGCTCGAAGCCGCCGAGGCGGTGCTCGACCCCGTCGAGCACGAGGTTCGCGTTGCCGACCCAGGGCGTCTGCCTCCCGGCGACCTTGATCCGGCCGACGGCCATGTCGAAGTAGTCCTCCGGGCCGCCCTCTTCGAAGCCCGAGCCGTCGACCCAGACCCAGCGCTCGGCGTGCTCGGCGCCCCAGTTGTGGCCGATCATCCCGCGCCAGCCCGAGACCTCGATCCGCTCCCCGGCGAGCTCGACCCAGCCGTCGAAGACGGCGTCAGGGTAGGGGCTGAGGAACTTCGTCTTGGGCAGCGGCGCCCTGTAGAGGAAGTCGCGCGGGAGATGGTGGAAGGGCTCGTGGCTGTCGGCGAAGTTGAGCATCCAGCTAGCCTCGAGCACCGCGGTGCTGACCGAGCCGGTTGCGTTGCCCTCCCCGACGACCGCGTCGGCGATCCGGATGTAGGCGTTCTCGGGAGCGGTCAGCTGATCGGCGCCGAACTGCCGCTTGGTCGCCCTCGGCGCCGCCGCGCCGGCGTCGAACAGCGTGAACCAGATCGCGCAGGTCGCCGCCTCGCCGGGGCGCTTGTGGACGGTGTGCCGGATCCAGACGCCGCGGCCACCCTCCGGCGGGTTCAGCTTCAGGTAGAAGCTCTCGTAGTGGCCGGCCTTCTCGGGCACCTCGGGGAAGCGTGGCTTGGTCCGCAGCACGCCGACAACTATCCCGTGGCGAGCCGCGTCATGAGGTCAGCCGCGCTGCGCGCTCGCGGACCTCGGCCAGGACCTCCTCGGAGCCCTCCACCTCACGGCCCCGCATCAGCACCCTGCCGGCGACCACGGCGGTGTCAACGACCGAGCCGGTCGCCGCGTAGACGAGGTCGGCGTCGAGGTCCCCGGCCGACAGCTCGGGCAGCTCGGGATTCAGCAGTAGGAAGTCCGCGTTGGCGCCCTCGGCGAGCTCGCCGCCGCCGAGAAGCTCGGAGCGCTGCCCACGGGCGATCGCGAGGGCGTCGGCCGCCGGCAGCACCGAGGTATCTCCGGCGTCGTGCTTCTGGATCAGGGCGAATGCCTTGACCTCCTCGAGCATGTCCAGGTTGTTGTTGGACGAGGGCCCGTCGGTGCCGAGGCCGATCGATATCCCGGCCCGCCGTGCCCGCGGGTAGGGGAAGACGCCGCCGACGGCGAGCTTCATGTTGGCCGCGGGGTTCGTGACCACCGTCGAGCCGCGCTCGGCCACGAGCGAGAGCTCAGCGTCGTCGAGCCAGATGCCGTGCGCGAGCACGGTCCGCTCGGTCAGCAACCCGAGCTCGTCGAGGTAGGCGGCGGGGCGGGAGCCGTTCGCCTCGATGCAGTCGGCAACCTCCTTCTCGGTCTCGGAGAGGTGGATCTGGACCGGCAGCTCTCGCTCGGCCGCGGTCTCGGCGATCCAGGCGAGGGACTTGCGGCTGACCGTGTAGACGGCGTGGGGCCCGAAGCTGGGCCTCACGAGCGGCCCGAACTCGCCGAGCCGCTCCACCGCCTCGAGCGCGCCGGCCCGCAGCTCATCGCCCTTGGCGGTGTCGAGCACGTCGAGGAAGACGACGCTCAGCAGCGTCCGCAGTCCCGAGTCGACCACCGCCCGCGCCGCCTGGTCGCCGTGGAAGTACATGTCGACGAAGCTGGTGGTGCCAGAGCGCAGCATCTCGATCGCGGCCAGGCGCGTGCCCCAGTAGACGTCGCCGGGCTCGAGCTTCGCCTCCGCCGGCCAGATCTTCCCCTGCAGCCACTCCATCAACGGCAGGTCGTCGCCGAAGCCGCGGAAGAGGGTCATCGCCGAGTGCGTGTGGCCGTTGACGAACGGCGGCGCCAGCAGCATCCCCTCGGCGTCGATCACCTCGTCACCCGGCTGCGGCACCACCTCGGGCCCGATCGAGTCGATCAATCCGCCGTCGCAACGCAGCGCCAGGTCGCGACCGTCGAGCTGAGCACCGGTGACCACTAGCCCCATCGGCTAGACCTTAATCGTAATCACGTCTCCGTCCGCGACGACGTAGTCGCGGCCCTCGGTGCGCAGCAGGCCCTTGTCGCGCGCGCCGGCGTAGCCCCTAGCGTCGACGAGGTCGCTCCAGGGGACCACCTCGGCCCGGATGAAGTCGTCCTGGATGTCGGTGTGGATCTTGCCCGAGGCCTCGTGGACCGATGATCCGCGCCTGACGGTCCGCGCCATCGCCTCCTTGTCCTCGCCCGCCGTGAAGAAGCTGACCAGCTCCAGCAACTCGAACGCGGCGCGGATCAGGCGCCCCAGGGCGGAGCCCTCGATCCCCAGCTCCTCGCGCATCTCTTTCGCCTCGGCCGGGTCGAGGTCGCGAAGCTCGGCCTCGACCTTGGCGGAGATCGCGACCGCCGCCGAGCCGTTGCGCTTGGCTATCTCGGCTATCTCGGGCGGCACCCCGACCTCGCCCTCGTCGACGTTGACCACGTAGAGGACGGGCTTGGCGGTCAGCGGGAAGAGCCGGCGCAACGCGTTCGGGGCGAGCTCGGGCACCGGGACCGAGCGCACCGGGCGCTCCGAGCCGAGGGCCTCGACGACCTGCTCGAGCCAGTCCCGCTCGGCGACGGCCTCCCTGTCCCCGGAGCGCGCATCCTTGGTCAGCCTCTGGAGTCGCCGCTCGGTCTGGTCGAGGTCCGCCGCCAGCAGCTCGGTCTCGATCAGCGAGATGTCGCGGACCGGGTCGACGTCGCCCTCGGGATGGGCGACCGCGCCGGAGCTGTGAGCGCGAACGACGTGGCAGATCGCGTCGGTCTCGCGGATCGAGGCGAGGAAGCGATTGCCCAGGCCCTCTCCCGACGAGGCGCCGGGAACGAGCCCGGCGATGTCGTGGAAATCGATGCTCTCGTAGAGGACCGAGGAGGATCCGACCGTCTCCGCCACCCGGTCGAGCCGCTCGTCGGGGACGCCGACCACCGCCACGTTGGGGTCGATCGTCGTGAACGGGTGGCCCCCGGTCTCGGCTCCGGCCGCGGTGAGCGCGTTGAACAGGGTCGACTTGCCCGCGTTGGGGAGCCCGACTATGCCGACCTTCAAGAGAACGTTCCCAGCGGCACGACCAACCCGAGCACGGTGCCGAGCACCGCCGCGCCGAGCACGTCGGAGGGATAGTGCATCCCGAGGTAGGGGCGGCAGAGAGAGATCAGCACCGCGAGCCCGAAGACGGCGGGCGCCAGGCCGGGGTCGACGCGCGTGATCGCGACCGCGCAGGCGAAGGACGACGTCGTGTGGGCCGAGGGGAAGCTCAGTGAGGTGGGGGCTCCGCCGAGTGGCGGCAGTCCCTCCAGAACAGGCCGCCGGCGCCGGACCACCAGCTTGACCGCGAAGTTGAGCCCGATCGCGAAGGGCCCGAGCGCCGCGCAGACGAGCCACTCGGCGCGCTCGCCGGAATCGAGCGCCGCGCCCAGCAGGCCGATCGCGAACCAGACCGCACCGTACTCGCCGATCTTGCCGAAGAACCGGGCCACGCCCTCGAGCAGCGGGCCGTGGGCGCGGGTGCGCATGGCGAGCAGGAGGTCTTGGTCGAGCCGGGCCAGCACGGCGGCGCAGGATAGAGAGGCCCGTGGTGCTGAGAGAATGCCGTCGTGCCTCCCGCCTCGGCGACAGCGACAACGGCGGCCGCCGACGGACCAGACGTCGCGGCGAAGCTGCGCGACTACGAGCGCGGCTTTCGGCGGGCGGGACTGCCGCTGTTCAGCGAGGACTACTCCGCCGCCGAGGACATCTTCAACCGCGCCGCCCCACTGCTCGGCCTGGTCTTCCTCGGGGAGATGCTGGGGGCCGGCAACCTCGACTGGCCCTGGTGGCGGAACCTGCTGGCGATCACCGCAGGCCTCGCGATCCTGCTCGGGGCGATCGCCCTCGTCAACCGGGCCCGTGGCCGGCCCGCATCCGCGATCCCGCAGCGGCTCGGCAAGACCGAGCTGGCGGGGTTCGTGCTGATCCCGGCGCTGCTGCCGCTGATCTTCAGCGGCCAAGCCGGGAGCGCCGCGATCACCGCCGGCGCCAACCTGCTGATGCTGGGATTGATCTACGCCGTCGTCGGGCTCGGCCTGATCCCGATCGTCCGCTGGGTCCTGGGCAGGATCGTCGCTCAGCTCCGCTCCGCGTTGAGCCTGATGGCGAAGGCGGTGCCGCTGCTCGCGATCTTCGCGCTGCTCTCCTTCCCCACCCAGGAGCTGTGGGAGATCTTCTCCCAGCCGACGGCGGGCATCTACGCGACGATCATCGGCCTGTTCGTGCTGCTCGGCATCGCCTTCCTGACCGTGCGGCTGCCGCGGGAGGCGAGGCGCCTCGAGCGGGAGGCCGGGGAGGGCAGCCCGCCGCTGCGCCGACGGCAGCTTCTCAACGTCGGGTTGGTGATGTTCGTCAGCCAGGCGACCCAGGTGCTGCTCGTCAGTCTCATGATCGGGGCCTTCTTCACGGTCTTCGGGGTGCTCGCGATCGACGACGAGATCCGCACCCAGTGGCTCGGCTCCCCGGGGAACACCCTGGCCAGCTTCGACCTCTTCGGCGAGCAGCTCGAGCTGACGAGCGAGCTGTTGCGTGTCGCCGGCGGCCTGGCGGCCTTCACGGGCTTCTACTTCGCGATCGCGATGTTCACCGACTCCACCTACCGCCAGGAGTTCCTCGACGAGATCACCTCCGAGATGCGCCGCAGCTTCCAGGAGCGCGCCGAGTACCTGCGGCTGAGGGCCGGCCTCGTGGCGCTGGGCCGATGAGCACCGCGACGGAGCCGACGATGGTCCCCGGCTACCGCCACACCCCCGGCAACCACTGCGGCTCGACCGCGCTGCGCAACCTGCTCGCGTTCCACGGTCTCGAGCTCTCCGAGGCGATGGCGTTCGGGCTTGGTGCGGGAGCCTGCTTCTTCTACCTCGTGATCGACGGCCAGTCGCCCTCCCGCTTCACCAACGGCCGCGCCGCGCGGCTGGAGGAGAACTTCCTCGAGTTGACCGGCGCGCCATTGCGGCTTCGAACCGACGCCGACGACGAGCGCTCATGGGAGCTGGCTCGGGAGACGGTCGCCGAGGGCCGGCCGGCCCTGCTGCTGACCGACCTCTACCACCTCGACCATTACGGCCGCTCGGCCCACTTTCCGGGCCACGCAGTGGTGCTCGCCGGCTACGACGACGAGCTCGCCTACCTCTCCGACACCGGCTTCCAGGAGCTGCAGACGACCAGGCTCGACAACCTTGCCAGGGCGAGGCACGAGCGCAACCCGATCTTTCCCCTCGCCGGCCACATGGTGGACCTCCCGGGGGGAGCCGAGCTCAGCGACCTCTCGGCATCCATACCCGCGGCGATCGAGCGGGCCGCAAAGGAGATGCTGGAGCCGACGGGGGGCGAATTCCAGGGAGTGCCGGCCTTGGAGCGCTTCGCGCAGGAGGTCGGAGACTGGCCCCGGGATGCCGCCGATGCACAGTGGTGCGCCCGGTTCCTCTACCAGGTGATCGAGAGGCGAGGCACGGGGGGCGGCAACTTCCGGCTCATCTACTCCCGCTTCCTCGGGGAGGCGGGTCGCCCCGAGGCTCCGCTCGCCGCTCGAGCCGCGCAGCACTGGAGCTCACTGGCGGATTGCGCCAGGCTCGCGAGCGAGGACGGCGCCGGGCCCACGGACTGGAGCCGGCTGACGCAGGAAGCAGAGCGCGTGCTCGAGGCCGAGCGCAGCCTCTGGTCGGAGCTCGACGCCGCCGGCTGAGCGCGGGCCGCCTCGGTCAGCCCTCGCCGGTCGCGTCGCCCGGCTTACGAAAGCGTGCGAAGTAGCCGAGGAACCCGCCGAGCCGAAGCTCAAAGACGAGGCCCGCGGCGCTCGCCTTCTCACTCAGGGCGCCAAAGCTGACGTAGTGCGGGTCCCCGAGCAACTCGCCCACGATGAGGCGGCCTCCCGGCCTCAGCACCCGCGCCAGCTCCCGGATCGCCGCCTCCTGATCGGGGATCTCGCCGAGCACGGTGGTCAGGTAGGCGGCGTCGAAGCTCGCGCCCTCGTGCGGCATCTGGGTCGCGTCGGCGAGCAGGGGAGAGAGGGCGAGCCCGCGCTCGGAGGCGCGGCCCATGGTGTGGTCGAGCATCTCCTGCTGGACGTCGAGGATGTGCATCGCACCGTCGGGGCCGATCCACTCCGCGACGTCGAGCGTGTAGTAGCCGGTCCCGGGGCCGACCTCGAGCACGTGCTCTCCGGGGACGGGCTCGAGGATCTCCCGCAGGCGGGCGCGGGTGATGAAGGGATGCGGCGCCTGGACCCAGAAGCGCTGGCCGTAGGGACACGCCGAGGGGTTCTTGCGCCACCAGAGGGCGGCGGCGGCGATGGCCAGGACCGCTCCGAGCAGCAGGCGGCGCGGCCGGCTCACGTCAACCTCCGAATCCGACCTGCTGCTCGCCGGCGCCGGCGACCCTGATGAAGACGACGTGGCCGAGGTCAACGGCGATGATGCCGTCCTCGGTCTCGAGGTCAGACCAGCCCTCGGCGCTCTCGAGCTGCTTGCGGAGGTCCTTGAGCTTGGCCTCAGCCAGCCGCACCGCGACCACCTGGCCCCCCGTGAAGCCGATCTCCACGCGCTCAGGTCGATCCGCCATCAGTGCACCTCCGCCTTGGGTTGGACGATCTCGGTCAGGACCCCGCCGGTCGAGCGGGGGTGCAGGAAGGCGACCTTGCTCTCGCGGATGCCGATCCGCGGCTCGGAGTCGATCAGCTCGACGCCGGCGTCGCTGATCTGAGCGAGGGTGGCCTCGATGTCGGCCACCGCGTAGGCGACGTGGTGCAGCCCGCTGCCGCGCTTGGCGACGAACTTGCCGACCGCCGTCTCCGGCCCGAGCGGCCGCAGCAGCTCGACGTGGGCGTCCCCGACGTCCAGCAGCACCGCCTCGACGCCCTGGGACTCCACGGTCTCGCGGTGCGCCAGCTCCATCTCGAAGCTGCCCTCATAGAGGGCGATAGCCGCATCGAGATCCTCAACCGCCACGCCGACATGATCGATCCGTCCGAACATTGGCGGCGCAGTCTAGTCGGCGCCCATCGCCGGTCGGGCGATCAGGTCGTGGGCACGACGGGCGGCTCCGAGGCGGCCAGGTCGTGCTCGGCGCTGAGGATCTCGTCGAGGGCGGCGACGGCGACGGCGAGCTGGTCGGCGGTCGGCTCCTTGGTGGCGACGTGGCGCTGGATCTCGTGGCCGGGGCGGTGGAAGGCGCGGGCGAGGGCCGAGTCGGAGTTGCGCTCGCTCCAGGCGAACATCTCCACGGCGAGCGAGACGCTGGCGAGGCCGACGCCGGCCCGCGCGACGGGCCCAGGCTTCTCGAGGGCGCGATCCAGCAGCAGCTGGCCGGCGACCGAGAGCGCCAGCATCGGGGTGACGAGGTTGGAGCCGCAGCGCTCGTGCTCCTTGGTGGCGGTGACCGGGTCGGCGCCGACCTCGTAGGCGCCGATCGCCTTGTGCTCGGCGCCGTGGTAAGCGGCCAGGTCGCGGTTGGAAAGGGCGACCAGCGCCGGGGCCAGCCCGAGCGCGGCCTGGGCGAGCTCACGAGGGGCGCTGCCGCCCTCGCGCCGGAGCAGGCGGCCGAGGGCGGAGGCGGCGACCATCGCCGCCACGACCCTGACGTCCTCGAAGGGGAGCCGCGCCGAGGGGAGGCGGGTGCGGACGAGCGGAATCACCAGGAATGCCTCGGCCAGCCGCAGCGGCCCCCGCAGCAGCGGCATCCGCGCGGCGAGCTCGGGGGCGACGGCGGGCTTCAGCCCGGAGGCGACCTGGATCTCTCCATCGCGGTCGCGCGCGGCGGCGGCCCACGAGGTGGGACCGTGGATCAGCAGGCCGTTGCGCAGCGCCATGCCACCGAGGCGCAGCGGCGGTGGGGCGGCTCCGTTCCTGGCGCCGGCGCCGTTGGATCCGCCGAGTCCGTTGGGGCCGCTCATCGCGCCAGCACCTTCGAGGGGATCTCGTAGAAGAAGCGCGCCGCAAGCTCGACGTCGGCGACCGGCACCCGCTCATCGGCGGAGTGGATCAGCGGCGCCGACTCCGTCTCCAGCATCTCGCGCTGTGGGCAGAAGCCGTAGACGCTGGCGTCGGGAAACGCGGCGCGAAACCAGTTGCTGTCGCTGAAGCCCGCCATCACGCTGGGCGCGAGGGCGGCGCCAGGCTCGGCCGCCGAGACCCACGAGGAGATCGCCTCGGCCAGCGGGCTATCGAGCTTGGAGGTCGAGCCGACCACGGTCTCGGTGAACTCGAGCTCGTAGTCCTCACCGTCGAGCAACGCGCCGACGCGCTCCCGGACCTCGGCCTCGCCGTAGCCGGGCGGGACCCGGCAGTCGATCAGGGCCTCCGCGACCGAGGGGATCACGTTGGCCTTCTGGGAGGCGCTGACTCTGGTCGGGGCAAGGGTGACGCCGAGCATCGGCTCGGCCAGGTGGCCGGTCAGCTCGGGCTCGGACTCGCGCAATCGGGCGACCGCTCGCTCCATGCCGGCGGCGCCGGAGACCTCCTCGTCGAGCACGGCGGCGAGAAAGCCGAGGCCCTGCTCGATCGGCTCGAGCGGCGGCTGGCGGTGGAGCCGGTCGAGGTGGGGAGCGAGCTTGAGTAGGGCATTGTCGCCGATCCCGGGTTGGGAAGCGTGCCCCGCGCGACCCCGCGTGCGCAGCAGGAAGCGGCAGATCCCCTTCTCCCCTGCCGAAAGCGTGAACAGCGTGCGCCCGTCGAACTCGATCGCCTGGCCGCCGCCCTCGTTGAGGACCATGTCGGTCCTGACCTTCTCGGGATGCTGCTCGCAGAGCCACCTGGCGCCGAGCGCTCCGCCCGTCTCCTCATCGGCGGTGATGACCACCATCAGGGTCCCGGCCTCAGGGCGCCAGCCCGAGCCGGCCAGGGCCACGGCGGCGGCCACCTCGGAAGCGACCTGCCCCTTCATGTCGAGGGCGCCCCTCCCCCAGACCATGTCGTCGGCGATCTCCCCGCCCCAGGGATCGCGCGTCCACTCATCGCGGTCCGCCCTGACGGTGTCCACGTGGCCCAGCAGGGTCAGCGTGGGGCCGTCGGCGCGGCCGGCCAGGGAGGCCACGAGGTTCGGACGCTCGGGCTCGGCCGCGAGCAGCTCGCAGTCGAAGCAGGCCGCGCTCAGCAGCTCCATCAGCTCGAGCTGGAGGGCGCGCTCATTGCCCGGAGGGTTGACGGTGTCGATCTGGATCAGCCGCTGAAGCAGGCGCACGGCATCTGCGCCGAGCGCGGTGGGTGCGGCTGTTGCGGCTACCCCCTCCACGCAGGTGAGCTTAGCCCGCACGCCGCGCCGATCTGGGTTAGGTTCAGCTCGTGTCCGAGCTGATCCACACCTGCTACCGGGTCCTCGACGTCGATCGCTCAGTCGCCTTCTACGAGAAGCTCGGGATGGAGGAGCTGCGGCGGATGCCGATCCGCGACGAGGCGATCAACGTCTTCATGGGCTTCCCCGGTGACGGGCCGCGGCTCGAGCTGACCCACAACTTCGACCAGAGCGAGCCCTATGAGGTCGGGACCGGATACGGGCACATCGCCTTTACCGTGGACGACCTCGACGCAGCGCTGGCCCGCCTGGCCGAGGAGGGGATCGAGCCCGAGAGCGCGCCCTACACCGTCCGCGAGGGCGGCTCGCGGCTCTGCTTCGTGCGCGACCCCGACGGCTACCGCGTCGAGTTGATCGAGCGCGGCTAGGGCCGGATTGGCCGCCCAGCGGTTCGGTTGAGTCGAACCCCTCGGGGGGCGCCCCGGCGGCGCGGCCCTCAGGAGCCGAGCAGCTTGGCCTTCTGGGCTGCGAACTCCTCGTCGGTCAGCACGCCGCTCTGGTGCAGCTCGCCGAGCTCCTTGAGCTGCGCCATCGGGTCGGCGGCCGGCGCCGCAGCCGGAGCGGGGGGCCCTTGAGGCGCCGCCTGCTGCTCCTGCTCGGCCCAGCGGGCGTTCTGGCGGCGGGCGACGCGGCCGCTGACCGCGGTCGCCGTTCCGGCCACGACGGCCGTTCGTGCAACTCCTCGTACCAATCCTGGCATTACCTGCTCCCTTCGCTGTCTAGGACTTGGCCTCGACGGCCTCCAGGGCCGCGAGGATCGCTTGGACGGGGATTCGCCCGCTGGCGACCAGCTGGCCGCCCGATCGGCGCACCGCGGCGGCGAACGGCGCCGCCCAGCGGTTCTCGTAGACGAGCAGCGCGGCGGAGGTGCCGGGCTCGAGCGCCTCACCCGCCTCGCTGACGTCGTCCTCAGAGAGTAGCCCCGACGACGCGCCCTCGAAGATCTTCAGCTCCTCGACCTGCTCGCCGAGATCGGAGATCTCCACAGCGGCCACGGACCCGTCATCGCCCTTGGCGATGAAGGCGATATCGAGGATGCGGATCAGCCCGCGGTCCACGAGGTCGAGCAGCAGCGGCGCCGCCTCGCCGGTCGGCTGCCGACCCGGCCACTCGACGATCAGGTAGTCCACTGGGCCCATCTCTTCGAGCTCTTCAACGCTCTCCGAGGTTGCCGAGTCGGGTCTTGGTCGGCCCCGAGGTCCCCGACGGCCCCGAGGTGATCTCGGTACCGGGCGCGAGGCCGTCGGTGACTTCGCACGCCCGTTCGTGGGCCAGGAGAAACGTTTGCGGGTCTTGCTCGCAGCTGGGCCGGAGCCGGGCGCCTTCATACTGGGGGCGTGGGCGAGGGCTCAGAGCCGCTGTTCGAGACGGAGTCGGACCCGGCACCGACCGGCGCCGCCGCTGAGGGCGCGCCCCTCGCGGCGCGGCTTCGCCCGCGCGACCTGAGCGAGTTCAGCGGGCAGGGCGCCCTGCTCGCCGAGGGCTCGGCCCTGCGGACGGCGATCGAGTCCGGCGAGCCGCACTCGGCCGTCTTCTACGGCCCGCCGGGGACGGGCAAGACGACCCTGGCCCGGATCATCGCCGAGCGCGCCCGTGGCGCTTTCGAGGAGCTGTCGGCGGTCAACGCCGGGCGAGCCGAGGTCCGCGAGGTGATCGCTCGGGCGCGCGAGCGCCGCAAAGGGGGACGGCCCACGATCTTCTTCCTCGACGAGATCCACCGCTTCAACAAGGGCCAGCAGGACGCGCTGCTGCCGGCCGTCGAGGAGGGCCTGGTGAGGCTGATCGGGGCCACCACCGAGAACCCCTACTTCGAGGTCAACTCCGCGCTGCTCTCGCGCTCCCAGATCTACGAGTTCCAGCCGCTGGCCCCGGATGAGGTCGAGGGCCTGCTGCGGCGGGCGTTGGAGGACCCCCGCGGGCTTCCTGAGGCGCCTCCCGTTTCCGACGAGGCGCTCGCGATGCTGGCCGAGCGCGCCGGCGGGGACGCCCGGGTCGCGCTGGCGGGCTTGGAGCGGGCGGTCGAGAGCGCCGCCTCCGCGGGCGCGCCTGAGGTCGGGATGGCCGCGATCGAGGACGCCCTCCAGCGCAAGGCGCTGCTCTACGACAAGGGCGGCGACCGCCACTACGACTACATCTCGGCCTGGATCAAGGCGACGCGGGGCTCGGACGTGGACGCCTCCCTCTACTACCTCGCGGTGATGCTGGAGGGCGGCGAGGATCCCCGTTTCATCGTGCGCCGGATGGTGATCTTCGCCTCGGAGGACGTCGGCAACGCCGACCCCCAGGCGCTCCTGGTCGCCACCGCGACGGGCGCGGCGGTTGACCGCGTCGGGCTCCCCGAATGCGCGCTCAACCTCGCCCAGGCCTGCGTCTACCTCGCCCTGGCGCCGAAGTCCAATGCCTCCTACGCGGCCCTGGGGAAGGCCCGGGGGCACGTTCGCGCGCATGGCGCCCAGGCGCCGCCCCCTCACCTCCAGGACGCGCACTACCCCGGCGCGAGCGAGCTGGGGCGGGGCGAGGGCTACCGCTACCCCCACGACGAGCCCGAGGGGGTCGCCGACCAGCGGCTTCTGCCCGACGGCGTCGAGGAACTCTTCTACGAACCGAGCGGCCGTGGCTTCGAAGCGGCGCTCGCCGAACGCCTGGAACAGCTCCGAAAGCTCCTCGGGCGGGACTGAAAACCCGCAACTTTGCCCGGCCTGGGCGTGTTCTATGGCCGTCTGCCGCTCCGGCAGGGAAGGGGAGGTTCTCCCGAGCTGATGCGTCGATAGCCGGGGAGTGGACTCAGGAGGCCGGGTGGCGGGGAGTGGACTCAGGAGGCCGGGAGCACGTAAGTGCTTCCGGCCTTTCTGTTTGTCGGTGTCGCTTTCGTCGAGGGGTCCTAGAATCGCCGGGACGGCGATCGAGAGAGGTGACGGCAGATGGCGACGAGCAAATCCGGAAAGAGCAGCGGGGGACGAAGCGCTACCACGACCTCGAGCAACGGGATGGGGCGCAACGCGAAAGGCAGGTCCGCGAGCTCAGCGGCGGCCAAGAAGCGCTCCTCCGCCTCCGTTATGTCGAAGGCCTCCACCAACGGCAAGGTCGCCGAGCTCCAGTCCTTCAACCCCGCCACGGGCGAGCTGATCGGCGCCGTCGAGACGATCACGCCCCGCAAGCTGCAGGGCGTCGTGGATGACGTCGCCGAGGTGCAGCCCTTCTGGGCGCAGCTCTCGCTCGATGACCGCGCCCGCTACATCGGCAGGGCGGCCGACACCCTCCTTGACGAGATCGACGATCTCGCGGAGCTGCTCAGCCGAGAGCAGGGCAAGCCACGGGTCGAGAGCTACACGATGGAGCTGGTCCCCACCCTTGACGGCCTGCGCTGGATCGCCGCCAACGGGCCGGACATCATCGGCGACGAGAAGGTCCCGATCTCGCAGGCGATCATGATGACCAAGAGCGGCCGCTTCGCCTTCGAGCCGATCGGCGTGGTCGGCGTGATCGCCCCCTGGAACTACCCCTGGTCGATCCCCTTCACCGAAGTGGCGATGGCGCTGATGGCCGGCAACGGCGTGGTCCTGAAGCCCGCCAGCCTCACCCCGCTGATCGGCGACCGGATAGCCGCCCTGTTCGAGAGGGCCGGCTTCCCAGAGGGCCTGGTCCGCAGCGTCCACGGCGGCGGCAAGATCGGCGACGCGCTGGTCAAGTCCTCCGCCGGAAAGATCTTCTTCACCGGCTCCGTCGAGGTCGGCCGAAAGGTCGGCGTTGAGGCGGCCAAGCGGATGAAGGGCTCGGTGCTGGAGCTGGGTGGCAAGGACCCCCAGATCGTCTGCGCCGACGCCGACCTCGCCAATGCCATCTCCGGGGCGGTCTGGGGCGGCTTCGCCAACGCCGGGCAGACCTGCTCGGGCATCGAGCGGACCTACGTGCTGAGCCAGGTCGCCGATCGCTTCATCGAGGGCGTCGTTCGGGAGACCGAGCGGCTCACGGTGGGCGACCCGCTCGACTGGTCGACGGAGATCGGCCCGATGGTCTCCGATGACCAGGCCAAGCTCGTCACCGAGCTGGTTGACGACGCGCTCGCCAACGGGGCCGAGCGGCTCTGCGGCGGGCCCCAGAAGGTCAAGGGAATGAAGGGCAGCTTCATCGCCCCCACCGTCCTCACCGGCGTCACCCACGAGATGCGGATCATGCGCGAGGAGATCTTCGGCCCCGTGCTCCCGATCGTGACCGTCGAGAGCGAGGAGGAGGCCATCAAGCTCGCCAACGACTCCGAGTTCGGCCTCGGCGCCTCGGTCTGGACGCGCGACCGTGAGAAGGGCGAGCGGATGTCGCGCCGGATCGAGTCGGGGATGGTCTGGATCAACGACCACTCCTTCTCCCACGGCGCCTGCCAGTGCTCCTGGGGCGGGGTCAAGGACTCGGGACTCGGTCGCTCCCACTCGAAGTTCGGCTTCTACGAGTGCGTCAACGTGAAGCTGGTCACCTGGGAGCCGGGCCGCACCCGCGACATCTGGTGGCAGCCCTACGACCAGACCCTGGGGCAGGCGATCCGCTCCTCCGCCAAGCTCCTCTATGGCCGCAACGGCGGCCGCCTGCAGGCGCTGCGCGAGGGGATCGGCCCCCTGATCGAGGTCGGCCGACGCACGCTGCGCAAGGGCCTCTAGCGCCGGCGGAACCGCGCGCGCTCCGTCAGGGGCGCCAGCGTACGTGCATGTGGTCGTCGTGGTTGGGCCAGGTCATGACCACGCCCCTGGGACCGTGGAGAGAGGTGTGCTCACCGACGAAGACGTACTGGGCGCCGGCCTTGACGAAGCCGTTGAGCAGCGCCTGCGCGAGCCCGAAGTTCGCCTGGTCACTGCGCTTGACCCCCCGCTCGAGCAGGTCCAGGCGCGGGTAGTAGACATCCGCGTCGAGTCCGTTCTGGTGGGAGGCGTGGCCGAGGCCGCCGAAGCGCGCGCCGAAGAAGCCTCCCCGGCGGCGGCTGAGGTCGCCGATGCCGATCCGCGGCGCCGCGCGGTGGGCACGCCTGAACCTGCAGATCACCCGCAGGGTCCGGTCCACCGTCGTGAAGGCCGCCCAGCGGCGCCAGCCCCTGTCGGGGACGCGGCGCAGGATCGGGTCCCAGCTGAAGTGATCGGGCCCGTCGGCCGGGAGCCGTACGCCGGCGACCAGGCGGCCATCGTTGGTGGCGCCCACGGACTTTGACGGGCGCCACTGGACCTGCGAGCGCGAACAGGGTGCGACCGCCTCGACCGAGGTCCCCGTACCGCTGCCGCCGAGCGCCGCGGCTCCCGCTCCAACCACCGCAATCACGACCGCCAGCGGCACGCTCAATCCCAGAGCGATTGGCCGTCTCACCGCCCCCACGGTAGCCGTGCCACCCTAATTGCGTGGAAGCTGCCACCCAGGACCCGACGACGCCTCCCGAGACCTCCCCGGGCCAGCCGGCGCTGGCCCTCGAGGGCCTCAGCCGCGACTTCGGCGATCGCGTCGCACTGGGGCCCGTCAGCGCCGAGCTCGCCGCCGGCCAGACGCTCGCGGTGCTGGGTCGAAACGGCGCGGGCAAGTCAACCCTGTTGCGCATCCTCGCCGGGCTGCTGCGCCCGAGCGGAGGGGAGGCGCGCGTGCTCGGCTGCCGGCTGCCGGGCGAGACCTGGCGGCTGCGGGGCCGCGTCGGCTACCTCGGCCACCGCCCGCTGCTCTACCGCGACCTCTCGCCCCGAGAGAACCTTGTGTTCACCGCCCGCCTCCACAAGCTGGAGCTCGCGGAGGCCGAGCGGCGGATCGGAGAGCTGCTTGCCCACGTCGGCATGGAGCGGCGGGCGAACTCGCGTGTGGCCGAGCTCTCGGCGGGGATGGTCCAGCGCGTGGACATCTGCCGCTGCGTCCTCAACCGGCCCGAGCTGCTGCTGCTCGACGAGCCCGACTCCCACCTCGACCAGGAGGCTCGGGAGCTGATCGAGCCACTGATCTCGGCTACCGGGACCCGCGCGCGGGTGCTCGTCAGCCACGACCGCGAGCGGGCACTCGCCGCCGCCGACCTGATGCTGGAGCTGGGATGAGCGCACTCGGCGCAATCCTCGGCAAGGACCTCCGGGTGGAGCTGCGCACGCTGCGCTCGCTGCCCGCGATGGCGCTGTTTGCGACTGCGATCTTCATCTCCTTCCGCTTCGCCCTCGATCGCACCTCCC
Organism: Solirubrobacterales bacterium; assembly: GCA_009691195.1. Lineage (GTDB taxonomy): Bacteria > Actinomycetota > Thermoleophilia > Solirubrobacterales > 70-9 > SHVA01. Next base: position 104,530 of record SHVA01000004.1, read on the forward strand.
TCGAGGGCGACCTCGCCGCCGGCGTCCTGGTGACCACGATCCTGCTCGCGGCCCTGCTGGCGGTGAGCCGGCTGTTCGTGAGCGAGAGCGAGGAGGGCGGCTTCGACCTGATCCGGCTGGCGCCGGTGGACCGCACCGCCCTGTTCGCGGCCAAGGCGGCAGCGCTCTGGATCTACCTCGCGGCGCTGGAGCTGGTCGCGGTTCCGCTCTTCGCCCTCTTCTTCCTCGACAGCGGCGCCGGGCTGCTGCCGCTTGTCGCCGTGCTGGTCCTCGTCAACGTGGGGCTGGCCGCGACCGGGGCGCTGATTTCCACGATCGCAACGATGTCAACGGCCCGCGACCTGCTGGCCCCGCTGATCATGCTTCCGCTGCTGATCCCCCTCGTGATCGCCGCCTCGGGAGCGGTCGAGCCGCTGCTCGACGCCGGCGGGCCTGGCTATCACCACTTCGGGAGATGGCTGGCAGTGCTCGGCCTCTACGATTTGGTCTTCCTCGCCGTCGGCTACGCGGTCTTCGACTTCCTGCTCGAGGACTGAGGCGGCGGCGGAGCCAAGATGAGACCCAGCCTTCGCACACTCGCGATAGCCGCCGTGGCGACAATCGTCACCGGCTACGCAATGGTCTTCTTCTCCGCGCCCCTCGACGTCGAGGGGTTCGTCCAGAAGATCTTCTACCTGCACGTGCCGCTGGCGATCTGCGCCCTGGTGGGATTCATCGTCGCCGCCATCCACGCGATCCGGCATCTGCGCACCAATGACCCGGTGCACGACGCGCGCGCCTACGTCTCGATCCACCTCTCGGTCATCTTCGGCGTCGGGGTGCTTCTGACGGGCGCCATCTGGGCCAAGGCGATGTGGGGCAAGTGGTGGGTCTGGGACGAGCCGACCCTGGTCAGCTTCCTGATCGTCTTCCTTCTCTACTGCACCTACTACCCGCTGCGCTACGCGATCGAGGACCGCGAGCGCCAGGCGCGCTATTCGTCGGTCTTCGCAATCACCGCCGGCGCCTTCGTCCCGCTCAACTTCCTCGCGGTCCGGCTCGCCGAGCCGCTGATCCATCCGCGCACCTTCTCCTCCAGCGGCGGGCTACCCGGCGAGATGATGTTCACCTTCCTCGTCTGCCTGGCCGGGATGGCGCTGCTCTGGGTGGCGCTGGTCCGCTTCGAGCTCGCCTCCAAGGGCGCCAAGGCCGACCTCGGCCGGCTGCGGCGCGCGCTCGAGGGTGAGGACCGCCCGCCCGCTCCCGCCCGCGCGACGATCGCGCCCGCGCACGTCTCGATGCTGCGCTCCGACGACGAGGCGGCCCGCTCGCCCAGGCCGCCGGGGGCCGTCTGATGCCCGCGCTGCCCCTCGACGAGGCCGGCAAGTACGTTGCCGGCGCCTACCTGGTCTTCCTCGCCCTGATCCTGATCTACGTCGCGATCATGGCCGCCAAGCTCCAGCGCATCCAGCGAGAGCTTCGCGAGCTTGCGGTTCTGGCCGAGGGCGAGGGCTCGGAGGGGAAGGGCCGATGAGCGGACTGCTCGCGCTCGGAGCCTCACACCGCACGGCACCGCTCGAGCTCCGTGAGCGGCTGGCGCTGACCGAGGGCGCCGCCGCCGGGGTGCTCCGCAGGCTGGTCTCCGAGGATGAGATCAGCGAGGCCGCGGCGATCTCGACCTGCAACCGGACCGAGCTCTACGTCGTCGGCGCCGACCCGGTCGAGGCCGAGTCGGCAGCGCTCGGGGTCCTGGCCCGTGAAGCCGACACCCCGCCGACCGAGCTGCTCGGCCCGCTCTACTCGCTGCGGGACGCGGACGCCGCGCGCCACCTCTTCCGTGTCACGACCGGCCTCGAGTCGATGATCATCGGCGAGGCCGAGATCCAGGGCCAGGTGAAGCGCTCCTACGAGCTGGCGCTCGTCGAGGGCGCAACCGGCCCCGTGCTCAACCACCTCTTCCGCGGCGCCCTGGCCGCCGGCAAGCGGGCGCGAACCGCCACCGCCGTGGGCGAGAAGGGCGTCTCGGTCTCCTCGGTGGCCGTCGAGCTGGCCCAGCGCAGCCTCGGCGACCTCGGCAGCCGCCGCGTCCTGCTGGTCGGCGCGGGCGAGACCTCGGAGCTGACCGCCCGCGCCCTTGCGGCGCGAGGGGTGGAGGCCGTCTTCATCGCCAATCGCCGCCACAACCGCGCCATCGGGCTCGCCGAGCACTTCGGCGGAGAGGCCGTCCGGATCGATGAGATGCCCGTCCAGCTCGAGCGGGCCGACATCGTCGTTTCGACCACCAATTCCCCGCACAACATCATCGAGCGCGGCGAGCTGGAGCTCGTCATGAAGGCTCGCGAGTGGCGGCCGCTGCTGATGATCGACCTCGCCGTGCCTCGCGACATCGACCCCGCCTGTCGCGAGATCGAGGGGGTGAGCCTCCACGACGTCGACGACGTGCAGGCCCTGGTGGAGCGAAACGCCTCGGGGCGACAGGCCGAGGCGAGGCTGGCCGAGGGCATCCTCGAGGCCGAGCTGGCGCGCTTTGAGCGCTGGCTCGGCTCCCAGGAGGTGACGCCGACCGTGGCGGCGCTGCGCGAGCGCGCGGACCGGATCGTCGAGCAGGTCCTGGCCGAGAACCAGCACCGCTGGCAGTCGCTGAGCGACGACGACCGCGAGCGGCTGGGACTGATGGCCCGGGCCGTCGCAAGCCGGCTGCTGCACGAGCCGACCGTGCGCCTCAAGGGGCTCGCGGACCGCGAGGACTCCTACCTGCAGGTGAGCGTCATTCGCGAGCTGTTCGGATTGGACGCCGGGACCGAGCCCGGCGAGGGCTCCGACGCGAAGGTCTCCTCCCTCGAGGAGCGACGCCGCGGCGGAAGAGCGCGGTAGGCCGATGGCCGCCGCGCCGCTGCGGCTCGGCACCCGTGCAAGCGCCCTGGCTCTGGCCCAGGCCCGGACGGTGGCCGATCGCCTCGACGGCGCCGAGCTGGTCGAGATCCGCACCTCCGGCGAGAAGGCCTCGGCGCGCCGTGAGGGCACGCCCGCGCCGACCGAGCCGGGCGGCGACAAGGCGCGCTTCGTCGGGGAGATCGAGCTGGCGCTGCTCGCGGCCGAGGTGGACCTCGGCGTCCACTCGGCCAAGGACCTCCCGGCCGACCTCCCCCAGGGCCTGACGATCGCCGGCGTCCCCGAGCGCGAGCAACCGCTGGACGCGTTCGTCGGAGCAGCGTCCTCGCTCGGCGAGCTGGCCGAGGGCGCCCGGGTGGGAACCTCGAGCCTGCGGCGGCGCTCGCAGCTGCTGGCGCTGCGCCCCGACCTCGAGCTGGCCGAGGTGCGGGGGAACGTTGACACCCGTCTGCGGAAGCTCGGCGAGGGCGACTACGACGGCCTCGTGCTCGCGGCCGCGGGACTGCGCCGGCTCGGGCGCGAGTCGGAGATCTCCTTCCTGTTCGACCCGGGCGAGATGACGCCGGCCGCCGGCCAGGGCGCCCTGGCGCTCGAGGCCCGCTCTGATGACGAGCGCGCGATGGGGATGGCCGCGACCCTCACCGACCGCGACGCGCTCGCCGAGCTCAGCTGCGAGCGGGCGGCGGTCTCGGCGCTGGGAGCAAGCTGCGACACCCCCGTCGGGATCCTCGCCGAGGTGCTCAACGGCCGCATCCGCGCCTCCGCATTCTGCGGGCTGCCCGACGGCAGCGAGTGGATCCGCGACGAATTCGAGACCGACGCCTCCTACCCCGAGGGGCTGGGCCGCAAGCTGGCGGAGCGGATGAAGCTCGCCGGCGCCGGCGAGATCCTTGAGCGCGCGGCGAAGGCGGCCGCCTCGGAGAAGGCCCGGCGATGACCGCGAGCGGGCGCGGCGAGGGAATCCCCGGCCCCGGAATCGTCCATCTGGTGGGCGCCGGCCCCGGCGACCCGGGGCTGATGACCGCGCGCGCCCTCGAGCTGATCGCCAGGGCCGGCGTGATCCTTTACGACCGCCTGATCCCGGAGGGAGCCCTCGGCGGCGCCCGCAAGGACGCCGAGCTGATCTACGTCGGCAAGCGGCCGGGCAACCCGGCGATGCCCCAGGAGGAGATCAGCCGGCTGCTGGTCGAGCGCGCCCGGGGGGGAGCCGAGGTCGTCCGCCTCAAGGGGGGCGACCCGTTCGTCTTCGGTCGCGGCGGCGAGGAGGCCGAGGCGCTGGCGGCCGAGGAGATCGCCTTCGAGGTGGTGCCGGGCGTCACCGCCGGCGTAGCCGCGCCCGCCTACGCCGGCATACCGGTTACCCACCGCGACGACGCCTCGGCGGTCGCCTTCGTCACCGGCCACGAGGACCCCGCCAAGGGCGAGTCGGCGATCGACTGGAAGGCGCTGGCGCGCTTTCCGGGGACGCTGGTCTTCTACATGGGGGTGAAGCGGCTACCCGAGATCGCGGCGAAGCTGATCGAGGCGGGGCGGGACCCGGGCCAGCCGGCGGCCGTGATCGAGCGCGGCACGCTGCCCGGGCAGCGGGTGCTGGAATCCAGCCTCGCGAGCATCGCCGCCGAGGCCGAGGCAGCCGCGATCCGCCCCCCGGCGCTGACCGTGGTCGGGGAGGTCGCCTCCCGGCGCAGCGCGATCGCCTGGTTGGAGAGCAGGCCGCTCCACGGCCTCAAGGTCGTGGTCACCCGGGCGCGCGCCCAGGCCAGCGGCCTCGCCCACCGGCTCGCGGAGCTCGGCGCCGAGCCGGTCGAGCTGCCGGCGATCCGGATCGTGCCGACGATCGAGACCGACGCTGTGCGTCGCGCGGTCGAGAGCCTCCACGCCTACGCGCTCGTCTGCCTGACGAGCCCCAACGGCGTCCGGCTCCTGTTCGAGGCGATGGCCTCCCAGGGCCGCGACGCCCGCGCGCTCGCCAACGCCACCGTCGCTGCGATCGGCCCCGGGACCGCGGCGGCGCTGGCCGAGCGCGGCGTCATCGCCGACCTGGTCCCGGAGCGCTTCGTGGCCGAGTCGCTGGTCGAGACACTGGCCGAACTGCCACTCGAGGGCAAACCGGTGCTGGTCGCCCGCGCAGCCGAGGCCCGCGACGTGCTCCCCGACGCCCTCCGCGAACGCGGCGCCGAGGTTGGCGTCGTCGCGCTCTACGAAACGGTCGTCGAGCCCCCGGACCCCGAGCAGATCGAGCGCGCGGCCGACGCCGACTACGTCACCTTCACCTCCTCCTCGACGGTTCGCAACTTCGTCGAGGCCGTCGGCGACGCCTTTCCCGGGCAAGCGCGCGTCGTCTCGATCGGCCCCGTGACCAGCGACGCCGCCCGGAAGGCCGGCCTCAGCGTTGACGTCGAGGCCGAGCGCCACGACATCGACGGGCTGCTCCTCGC
>SHVA01000055.1 GCA_009691195.1 Solirubrobacterales bacterium
GGCGTGCAGCTGCGTCAGCAAGAGCAGCCCCTCGGGGCGCGGGCACGCCGCCCGTGCCTTGCTCCATGCCTTTCCCCTCGTCGCCATCCTGGAACCCGAAGCTAGGGCCCAAGCCAGACAGAATGCTCAACTAGAAGCGACGGGGGGGGCCCGCTTAACCAGCCCCCGGGCGGCCTCGGCGATCTTGTCGGGGGTGAAGCCGAATTTGTCCTGCAGGTCTTTCAGCGGCGCCGATGAGCCGAAGGTGTTCATCCCGACCACTACGCCGTCGGGGCCAACCCAGCGGTCCCAGCCCATGGTCGATGCTTCCTCGATCGAGACCCGGGCGGTGACTGCCTTCGGCAGCACGCTCTCGCGATAGTCGTCGTCCTGGCGGTCGAACAGCTCCCAGCATGGGAGGCTGACGACCCGGCAACGGATGCCGTCGGCGACGAGCTGCTCGTGGGCCTCGACCGCAAGCGCGACCTCGCTGCCGGTTGCGATCAGGATCACCTCAGGGTCGCCGCCGTCGGGACCTGCGCCCTCACGGGCGTCGGCAAGAACGTAGCCGCCCCGACGCAGGCCCTCGGCGGATGCGTACTTGCCGCGGTCGAGGATGGGCACGTCCTGGCGGGTCAGCACCAGTGCCACCGGCTGGTGGTGGCGGTCCATCGTCGCCCGCCAGGCCTCGGCGACCTCGTTCGCGTCGCAGGGGCGGATCACGTCGAGCCCCGGTACCGCCCTCAGCGAGGCGATCTGCTCGACCGGCTGGTGGGTCGGGCCGTCCTCGCCGAGGCCGATCGAGTCGTGGGTGAACAGGTGGATCACCGGCAGCTCCATCAGCGCCGAGAGCCGGATCGCGGGGCGGGCGTAGTCGGAGAAGGTGAGGTAGGTCGACCACAGCGGGCGGAGCTTCGACAGCGAGAGCCCGTTCGAGATCGCCGCCGACTCGTGCTCACGGATGCCGTAGTGGAACTGGCGGCCCGAGCGCGTGTCGGGCTCGAACGCCTCGGCCCCCTCCAGGCCGACCGAGTTGGAGCCGGTGAGGTCGGCCGCACCGGGCAACAGCCAAGGGACATTCGCCGCGACCGCGTTCTCGACCTTGTTCGAGGCCTTGCGGGTGGCAAGTCCCTTCTCGTCGGCCTCGAAGCTGGGGATATCGGCGTCCCAGCCGTCGGGTAGCTCGCGCCGCTGCATCGCGTCGAGCTGGCCCCCCGCCTCAGGCTCCTCGGAGCGGTAGGACTCGAACAGCTTCTCCCACTCGCCCCGCAGCTCGGCCCCGCGCTTGCCGATGCCCTCGGCGAAGTGCTCCACCACCCCTTCCGGGACCAGGAACTCGGCGTCCTCGGGCCAGCCGTAGAACTTCTTGGTCTCCCGCACCTCCTCCTCGCCGAGCGGCTCGCCGTGGACCTCCGCCGTGTCCTGCTTGTGCGGCGAGCCCCAGCCGATGTGGGAGTCGACGATGATCAGGGTCGGGCGCTCCGTCTCGGCCCGGAAGTTCTCGAAGCCGCGGGCGATCAGCTCCAGGTCGTTCGCGTCCTCGACGCGGGTCACGTTCCAGTGGTAACCCTCGAAGCGCGCCTGGACGTCGTCGTCGTAGGTGAGCGAGGTGTGCCCGTCGATCGTGATGTGGTTGTTGTCGTAGACCCAGCAGAGGTTGTGCAGCTTCTGGTGGCCGGCGAACGAGGCGGCCTCGCTGGAGACGCCCTCCATCAGGCAACCGTCGCCCGCGATCGCGTAGACGTCGAAGTCGAACAGCTCCGCGGCCGGCCGGTTGAAGTGCGCGGCCTGCCACTGCGAGGCGACGGCCATCCCGACCGAGGTCGCGATCCCCTGGCCGAGCGGGCCGGTCGTCGTCTCGACACCGGAGGTCCAGCGGTACTCGGGATGCCCCGGGCACTTGGAGTCGAGCTGGCGGAACTGCTTGATGTCGCCGAGCCCGACGGCGGGCTCCCCGACCACCTCGTAGTCGGGGTCCACCGCCTTCACTCCGGCCAGGAACAGCATCGAATAGAGCAGCATCGAGGCGTGGCCGGCAGAGAGGACGAAGCGGTCGCGGTTGGGCCAGATCGGGTCGGAGGGGTCGAAGCGGAGGAAGCGCTGCCACAGCACGTAGGCGAGCGGCGCCAGGGCCATCGGCGTGCCGGGGTGCCCCGAGTTCGCCTTCTGGATCGCGTCGATCGAGAGCGTGCGGATCGTGTTGATGCAGAGGGTGTCGATGTCGATATCGGTCTTGCCGTTGGCAGCGATGGCCGTTCCTCCTCCTCGGTTGGCCCCGATCCTAGATGTAGATTCCCCTCCGCATGGATCCGAGCCCAGAAACCGAGAAGCAGCTCGCCGCCGTCGCGGCGGCAGAACTGGTCGAGGACGGCATGGAGGTCGGACTCGGAACGGGCTCGACGGTCGTCCACCTGCTGCCGGCCATCGCCGAGCGCGGCCTCGAGATCCGCTGCGTCGCGACCTCCGTCGCGACTGAGAACCAGGCTCGCGATCTGGGAATGCCGATCGAGGACTTCGACGAGCTGAAGCGGCTCGACATCGCGATCGACGGCACCGACCAGGTCAGCCCCGAGCGTTGGCTGGTCAAGGGCGGCGGGGCCGCCCACACCCGCGAGAAGATCGTCGCCGCGGCGGCAGACCGCTTCATCGTGATCGCCGACTCCTCGAAGCCGGTGGACCGGATCGTCGCGCCGATCCCGCTCGAGCTGCACGCCTTCGGCCTCGAGTCCACACTGGAGCGCCTCCGCTCAGAGCTCGGAGAGGTCGAGCTTCGCCGCGTCCCCCGCAGCCCCGACAACGGCGTGATCGCCGACTACCTGGGCGAGGTGGCGGACCCGGCCGAGCTCGCTGTGCGGCTTTCCGCGACCCCCGGCGTGGTGGACCACGGGCTCTTCCCGCCCGCCATGGTCGCCGAGGTGATCATCGCCCGCGGCGCCGAGATCGAGCGCCTCTGACCCGCGGGCCCGCTTCCCCTTGACTGCGGCGCAGGGGTCTTGCTAGCCGACCGCGGCGGCATCGGCGACGATCAGCGAGTCACCGACCTCGACCCGGCCGGCGGGTATTGAGGGGTCGCCGCCCAGCAGCTTGGCCAGCGGCTCACGCTTCTCCTCGCCGGTAACGATCCAGAGCACGCGGCGCGCTCGGGCGAGCTCGGGATAGGTGAGGGTCATCCGGTGGGTGCCCTGATACTCGCCCCCGGTAACCGCCACCCGGCGGTCGGCGACCTCGAGCACCGGGTCGCCGGGCACGAGCGAGGCGGTGTGGCCGTCCGGCCCGAGGCCGAGGTGAACCAAGTCCAGGGCCTCCGGCAAGGACTCGGCGTAGCGGGCTGCGCCCGCCTCAGCGTCCTCCTCATTCACCGGCATCGGGCGCAGCGAGCCCTGGGCGCCGATCGAGAGCGCCGCGATCAGATGGGTCAGGTTGCGGTCCTCCGAGCCCGGCGGCGCGATCCGCTCGTCGACCTGAAACAGCCCGGTCGAGGCCCAGGGAAGCTCGTGGTCCTCCAACTGCCCGTACATCGCCCACGGCGTTCGCCCGCCGCTGGCGGCCAGGGCAAAGGACCCGCGCTCAGCGACGACGGTCCGCGCCGCCTCGGCGACCAGCTCGGCACCACGACGGGCGACGGCGACGGCGTCGGGCAGGACCTCGAGCTGGTGGCCGGCCACCGGCGCCCCTCTACTTCGCCTTCTCGTCGTGACCGCCGAACTGCTTGCGCATCGCCGACATCACCTTGTCGCCGAAGTCATCGAGCCCGCGCGAGGAGAAGCGCTCGTACAGGGCGCCCGTCAGGACGGGGGCCGGGACGCCCTCGTCGATGGCCGCTATCGAGGTCCAGCGGCCCTCTCCCGAGTCGGAGACGCGTCCCTCGAACTCGGCCAGGTCGGGCGACTCCAGCATCGCCGCGGCCGTCAGGTCGAGCAGCCAGGAGCCGATCACGCTGCCGCGGCGCCATACCTCGGTCACCTCTGGGAGGTCGAGGTCGTACTGGTAGTACTCGGGGTGGTCGAGCGGAGCCGTCTCAGCATCGGCCTTCCGCTGGACCTTGCCGGCGTTGGCGTTCTTGAGGATGTTGAGCCCCTCCGCGTAGGCGGCCATGATCCCGTACTCGATCCCGTTGTGGACCATCTTCACGAAATGGCCCGCGCCGTTGGGGCCGCAGTGCAGGTAGCCCGCCTCGGAGGAGGAGCTGTCACCGCTTCGCCCGGGCGTCCGCTCGGTCGAGCCCACGCCGGGCGCCAGCGTCGCGAAGATCGGGTCGAGGCGCTCGACGGCGCGGTCGGGCCCACCGATCATCAGGCAATAGCCGCGCTCGAGCCCGAAGACCCCTCCGCTGGTTCCACAGTCGACGTAGTCGAGGCCGCTCTTGACGACCTCCTCCGCCCGGCGGATGTCATCGCGGTAGTAGCTGTTGCCCCCGTCGATGATCGCGTCGCCCTGCTCGAGGACGGCGGCCACGTCGTTGACGGTCTTCTCGGTGATCTCACCGGCGGGAACCATCACCCAAACCGAGCGGGGAGCGTTCAGCTTCGAGGCGAGATCCTCGAGCGAATCGGCGCCCTCGGCGCCCTCCGAAACCAAACCCTTGACGGCATCGGGGTTGACGTCGTAGACGACGCAGCGGTGCCCTCCCTTCATCAAGCGCCTGACCATGTTGGCGCCCATCCGGCCGAGGCCGACCATTCCAAGCTCAGATTTCTCGCTCACGACCCTTCCTTCCTCTCGCTGGGGTGTGGATTATTCCACGCCAGCGGCTAGGCTCCCGGCCCAGCGATGGCCAAGCGAGAGCAAGGCGGGCAAATGGGACCCCAAGCGGAGCCGGCCGACGTCCTGGTCATATTCGGGATCAGCGGGGACCTGGCCAAGAAGATGACCTTCCGCGCGCTCTACCGGCTCGAGCTGCGCAACAAGCTGGAGTGCCCGATCATCGGCGTCGCCAGGAACGAGTGGGCCGACGACGACTGCCGCGGCCACGCCCGCGAAGCGGTCGCCTCGACGGTGGACGAGGTGGACGAGGCCGTCCTCGCCCGGCTCTGCGACAGGCTCTCCTACGTCGCCGGCGATTACGGCGACGCCGAGACGTTCAAGCGCGTCAAGAAGGCGATCGGCAAGGCCAAGCGCCCCGTCTTCTACCTCGAGATCCCACCCTCGCTCTTCGCCCCCGTCGTCCTCAACCTCGGTGAGGCCGGCCTCACAGACGGCGCCCGCGTTGTGATCGAGAAGCCCTTCGGCCACGACATCGAGTCGGCCCGTGAGCTCAACGCCCAGCTCCTCCAGGTCCTCGACGAGGACCAGATCCTGCGGATCGACCACTTCCTGGGCAAGGAGCCGGTGATGGATATCGCTTACCTGCGCTTCGCCAACACGATGCTGGAGCCGATCTGGAACCGCCGTTACATCTCCCACGTGCAGATGACCATGGCCGAGGACTTCGGCGTCGACGATCGCGGGCGCTTCTACGACCCGGTCGGAACGATGCGCGACGTGGTCCAGAACCACATGCTGCAGGTGATGTCGCTGGTCGGAATGGAGCCACCCGCGGGCCACGGCGAGGATCCCATCCGCGACACCAAGCTCAACTTCTTCAAGGCCGTGCGCTCCGCCGACCCGAAGAAGTGCGTCCGCGGCCAGTACGACGGCTACCGGGACGTCGAGGGAGTCGCCAAGGACTCCCAGACCGAGACCTACATCGCGCTCGAGCTCGAGGTGGACAGCTGGCGCTGGGCGGGCGTCCCCTTCTTCATCCGCGCCGGCAAGTGCCTGCCGGTCCGGGAGACGGAGGTCAACGTCGTCTTCCAGCGGCCGCCGCGCCTGGTCGCCGGCCCACTGAGCGCACCCGATCCCCAGCAGATGGTGATCCGGATCGACCCCTCCCCCGGCGCGCGAATCAGGTTCCTGGCCAAGAAGGCGGGAGAGGACGCCTTCGATCCCGCCGACTTCAAGGTGCTGTTCGAGCGCACCCCCGGCGCCGACCCCGAGCCCTACGAGCGACTGCTGGGCGACGCCCTGAAGGGCAACAACCGGCTGTTCACGAGGGAGGACGCGGTCGAGGAGACCTGGCGGATCGTGCAGCCGCTCCTCGACGAGCCTGCGCCCGTGCGTCCCTACGAGCCCGGCAGCTGGGGGCCGAAGGAGGCCAACGAGCTCGTCAAAGGGGTCTGCGCCTGGTATGAGCCCTGGATGCCCGATGAGGGCGAAGGCTGAGGCGAATGACGACGCCTTCGCATGCGCAGGGCCATCGCCGCGATCACGTGGAGGTCGGTCCGACACATCTCAAAGACAGAGTACGACTCAAGAGGAGATTCAGATGAGGAAGAGGATTGGCCGGCCGTCGCCGGCGATGATCGTGGCGCTGATCGCGCTGTTCGTCGCGCTCGGAGGCGCCTCGTACGCAGCGGTGAAGATCGGCAAGAACGCGGTCAAGACCAAGAACATCGCCAACAAGTCGGTGACGACCAAGAAGCTCGCGGTCAGCGCGCGCGGAGCGGCCGTCGCCTATGCGCAGGTCGCGTCCGACGGAACGGTCACCAGCGGCCGCGGGATCAAGAGCTCGAACATCAGCTCCAACGTAGGCGGCTTCTACTGCTTCGCGGGTGTGCCCTCGTTCGGGGCTGCGTCGGTGACGCCGTCGTTCACCAACGATGAGTTCGGCAGCTTCGCGATCGCGACGCTCTCGAAGCCCGCCAGCGGTGATATCAGCTGCGATCCCGGCACGCAGTTCGCCGTCGTGACCCAGTTCTTCGTGATCGTCGGCGGCACCATCTTCGCGGACGATCCGTTCCACCCGGAGGGCTTCACGATCGTCCTCCACAAGTAGGGCTTCGGCGGCCGCGCGGCGCACCTGCGTCGCGCGGCCGCGTCGCTTCCGGCGAGCCCCCGAGCGCTGGGTATAGAGTCGGCTCGCCCCGGAACACGAAGCGAAAGGACCCGCGAAATGGCGTTCGAGATCACGCCCGAGGTGGCCGCAGATTGGAAGCGGGACCTGACCGAGGAGGTCACACCGCATCTGAACGGCGAGGAGCTCGTCTCCGTCGCCGCATTCAGGCGCGGGGGCTCAAGCGCCAGCTTCGCGGCCTCGAAGATGGGCGGCGGCCTGCCGTACCTCGCCACCCGGCTGGCCTCCAAGAAGAAGGCCGGCGGGCTGCCCCAGGACCTGATCCTGGCGCTGACCCCGACCAAGCTCTATGCCTTCAAGCGCAAGCAGAAGGGCCGCCGGATGGTGGTCAAGGAGGAGGTGGCGGTCTGGGAACGCGCCGGCCTGCGGGTCAGCACCGACAGCGGTCTTGGGATGACCCAGCTGATCATCGAGTCCCCGGCAGAGGACGAGAAGGTGACGCTCGTCGGCGCCAGCATCAAGGACGATCCCGTCAGCCTGGAGTTCATCGACGTGCTCAAGTCCGAGGCGGGCGGCTGATGGCGATCCACCCCCAGCGCGGTGGGCGCTACTGGTACTACTGGGCCGTGATCGTCGGCGGCATCATCTTCGTGGTCGCCTACTACGCCACCGACGGCTTCGGCCTCCAGCCCTAGCGCCTAGGCTGAACAGACTCCAAGATGTAGCGACACTCGCGGCTCATCGCGGCTCCATCTTGCGAGCACCGTAGACGAGGTCGGCCGGAGGCCGACCTCGTGTGTTTCTGCCGTGGTGCTCGCGGCGGTGGTTGTATTCGTCGAGGTAG
>SHVA01000022.1 GCA_009691195.1 Solirubrobacterales bacterium
AGCTCCTCTCGCTCCTCGGTGCTCAGACCTTCACGGCGGCCGACGTCGACGTCGGCCTGGCGAACCCAGTTACGCAAGGTCTGGTCGCTGATCTGCAGCGACTCGGCGATCTCGGGAATCGAGCGCTCGTCAGAGCGGACCAGCGCCACCGCCTCGCGGCGGAACTCCTCGGGGTAGGGCGATCTCGTCTTGCCCATGGACCCATCCTTTCGGCCTGGCCGGATGCCCGCATGCGGGCATCCGATCCAAAGCGTTCAGGTGTCCACGGAAGTCGGGGCACTCCACCGTGTGTTCCGGCCCTGGCCAACTGCTTGAGGTCTTCGTACGCCTTTTGGGCGCGAGCCATCCCAACCCTCTCCCGCCTATTGGCCAAACGGCCCGGCTACTCTCGACGGGATGGCCAACCGCCTCGCCGACGAGACCAGTCCCTACCTGCTCCAGCACAAGGACAACCCGGTGGACTGGCGTCCATGGGGCCCCGAAGCGCTGAATCTGGCCAAGAGCGAGGACCGTCCGATCCTGCTCTCGATCGGATACTCGGCCTGCCACTGGTGCCACGTGATGGAGCGCGAATCCTTCGAGGACCCCGAGATCGCGGGGCTGATGAACGAGCGCTTCGTCCCGATCAAGGTCGACCGCGAGGAGCGCCCTGACGTGGACGACCTCTACATGGAGGCGGTTCAGGCGATGACCGGCCAGGGCGGCTGGCCGCTGACGGCTTTCCTCGACCCGCAGGGGGTCCCGTTCTACGGCGGCACCTACTTCCCGCCGGAGCCCCGCCAGGGGCTGCCGAGCTTCCGCCAGGTGCTCGAGGCGGTCTCCGACGGCTACTCGAAGCAGCGGACCGAGATCGACGCGGCGGCCGCGGGGGTCAGGGACTCACTCGCGGCGATAGGACGGATCGACCCCTCGGACGAGCCCCTGGGGCCCGAGCTGCTCGAGCAGGCCCAGGCCGGGATGCTCGCCAACGCCGACAGCGCCCACGGCGGCTTCGGTGGCGCGCCCAAGTTCCCGGCCGCCGATGCGCTCGAGTTCCTGCTCGCCCGCGGTGAGAGCGCCCATGTCCGGCGAACGCTCGACTCGATGATGAACGGCGGCATCTATGACCAGGTCGGAGGGGGCTTCTCCCGCTACGCCGTGGACGCGGTCTGGCTCACTCCCCACTTCGAGAAGATGCTCTACGACAACGCCCTGCTCGCCCGCGTCTACCTCCACGGCTGGCAGGCCCTAGGGGAGCAGCGCTGGCGACGGATCTGCTGCGAGACCCTGGACTGGGCGCTGCGGGACATGCACGGCCCCGAGGGAGGCTTCTACTCGGCGCTCGACGCCGACTCCGAGGGAGAGGAGGGCCGCTTTTACGTCTGGGGAGAGGACGAGGCCCGCGAGGCCCTGACCGAAGCCGGGATCGCCGGCGACGCCGCCGAGCGAATCCTCGGCTACTGGGGTGTGAGCCCAGTGGGCAATTTCGAGGGCCGCAACATCCTCCACGTCGCCGCGGGAGCGGCCGCCAGCGCACCGCCTCCTGGCCTCGACCAGGCCAAGCGGGAGCTGTTGGCCCGACGGGATCGAAGGGTCCCCCCCGGCCTCGACGACAAGCGCCTGTGCTCCTGGAACGCCCTGATGATCTCGGCGCTCGCCGACGCCGGCGCCGTGCTCGGCCGCGAGGACTACCTCGACGCCGCACACGGTTGCGCCCGCTTCATCTGGGAGTCGATGCGCGACGACGAGGGCCGCCTGCTGCGCACCTGGAAGGACGGCCGCGGGCGGATCGTGGCCTACCTCGAGGACCACGCCTTCCTGCTCGAGGCGCTGCTGGACCTCTACCAGGCCGGCTTCGAGCAACGCTGGTTCGACGCCGCCCGCGAGCTCGCCGACACGATGATCGCCCGCTTCGGAGACGACGAGCGCGGCGGCTTCTTCACCACCGCGCATGACCAGGGAGAGGAGCTGATCGTCCGCCGCAAGGACCTCGGCGACCATCCGATCCCCGCCGGCAACTCCGCGGCGGCGCTGGGACTGCTCCGCCTCTCGGAGCTGACCGGCGAGAGCGAGTACGCCAACCGAGCCGAGGGCGTGCTGCGCCTCTTCTCCAGAGCCGCCGTCAAGCACCCCGACTCCTTCGGCCACTCGCTCAGGGCGCTCGACTTCCACCTGGCGCCGCCGCGAGAGGTGGCGCTGGTGGCCCCCGCCGGCGCCCAGGACCCCGGAGCCAGCCTCGCCGAGCTCGCAGCGGTCGTGCGAGCGGAGCTGAGGCCCAACCTGGTGCTGGCCGGCGGCGTCGAGGGCAGCGAGCGCCCGGAGCTGCTGCGCGGCCGCACGGCGGAAGATGGGCGACCGAGCGCCTACGTCTGCGAGCGATTCGCCTGTCAGGCGCCGGTGACGACCCCCATGGAGCTCGCCGGCCAATTAGGATCGCCCTCATGAGCCCAACCGAGACGACCCCGCGCTCCGTCGAGGAGATCGCCCGCGCCTACTTCGAGGCCGTCGGCGACCGCGACGTGGACGCGATGATGGCGCTGTGGGAGCCCGGCGGCTACGGCTATATCCACGGCGTCGTCACCATGCGCGCCCCGGAGGGCTACCAGGAGTGGTTCGGCGGCATGTTCGAGGCGGTCCCCGACCTGCGGATGGAGATTGTCGAGCTGATCCCCGCCGACGAGCACGCGACCGTCCGCTGGAGCGCCACGGGGACCTTCACCGGCCCTGTCCGCTTCGAGGGCCTCGAGGCCACGGGCGCCTCGCTCGAGATGGAGGGCCTCGACCTGCTCACCATCCGCGACGGGAAGATCCGCGAGGTCCGCGCCTACATGAACGCCACTGAGATGGCGCGGCAGCTCGGCGCGATGCCGCCTGCGGGCTCCCTCGGCGAGAGGGCGATGCTCGGAGCGGTCAACGCTCGGACCGCCGCCATGCGCTTCGTCGAGCAGCTCCGCGACCGGGCCTAGGGGAACGAGTTGGGGAGCACCGCCTCACTGGCCGTCAGGCGGCTCGGGGAGGGCACTCAGGTCGTTCTCATCCACGGGGGCCTCGGTCCCGAGCTCACCTGGGAGGCCCAGGAGCAGCTCGCGGAAGGCTGGGCGCTCGTCATCCCCAGCCGCCGGGGCTACGGCGACAGCCCGCCGGCGGAGCGCCAGGACTTCGAGGCCGACGCCGACGACCTCCAGGCCCTGCTGGAGGAACCGGCTCACCTGGTCGGCTTCTCCTACGGAGGGCTCGGCGCCGCGATTGTCGCGGCCCGGGCGCCGGACCGAGTCCGGTCGCCGTCCTTGATCGAGCCGCCCCTCTACGCCGCTACTCCGAAGGACCCCGAGGTCGAGCACCTCGCGCTGCTCGGCGAGTCCTTCGCCATCAGCGAGGAGCCGGAGCAGGAGTCAGAGTTCCTCGCCCTCGCCGGGCTGGGGCCTGCGGCGCGCGGCCAGCACCGCGCGGCGCTCGATGAGACCCTGGCCGCCTCACGAAACCTGCGCTCGCCGCGGGAGGCGACTCCCGACTTCCGCGCAATCGCCGATGCCCCTTCCCCACCCTGATCGTCTCGGGCGGGCACGAGGAGGCGCTGGAGCGCCTCTGCGACGCCCTCGCCGCTCGCACCGGCGGCGCCCGGGAGATCCTCACCGGCGCCGGGCACGCGGCTCAGCGCACGCCGGACTTCAACGCGCTGCTGGCCGACTTCATGTCGGTCGCCGACCGCCGCGCCAACTGAGAGAACGACGCCGTGGTTGGCTGGGCAACCGCTCCTAACCCAACCCGGGCGGCTGGGGATAGATACCCCTCCCCCTCCAGCCTCGGCTAGAGGACCGCCAGGAACTGGTCGATCTCCCACGGCGTCACCTGCACGCGGTAGTCCTCCCATTCCTTGCGCTTGATCTCGATCAAGCGGGTGAAGGCGTGCTCGCCGAGCACCCGCAGCACCAGCTCGGACTCCGAGGCGATCTCGATCGCCCCCCCCAGGGTCTCGGGCAGTTGCTCGATGCCGCGGCGCTGACGGTCCTCGGGAGTCAGGTGGTAGAGGTTCTGCTCCATCGGCTCGGGCAGCTCGTAGCCCTTCTCGATCCCCTCCAGACCCGCATGAAGCATCGCCGCGAAGCAGAGGTAGGGGTTCGCGGAGGGGTCGGGGCAGCGCAGCTCCGCCCGCGTCGCCTGCTCCTTGCCCGGGTGGTAGAGCGGCACCCGGATCAGAGCTGAGCGGTTGCGCCGTGACCAGGCGAGGTACACGGGTGCCTCGTAGCCGGGTATCAGCCGCTTGTAGGAGTTGACCCATTGCGCGAACAGTGGCGAGATCTCTCGTGCGTGCTTGAGCTGGCCGGCGATGAACGCCTTCGCGGTGGCGGAGAGGAAGTACTGGTCGTCGGGGTCGAAGAAGGCGTTGCGGCCGCCGCGCTGGAGCGACTGGTGGACGTGCATTCCCGAGCCGTTTTCCCCCTGCAGCGGCTTGGGCATGAAGGTCGCGTGCCAGCCGTACTTCATCGCGTATTCCTTGACCGTGATCCGGTAGGTCATGCAGTCGTCTGACATCGCGAGCGCGTCCTTGTAGCGCATGTCGACCTCGTGCTGGGAGGGGCCGACCTCGTGATGGGCGTACTCGACGTGGATCCCGAGCTGCTCCAGCGCCAGGATCGTCTCGCGGCGCACGTCGGAGCCGGCGTCGAGCGTGGTCAGGTCGAAGTAGCCGCCCTCGTCGAGGATCTCGGGGATGCCGTCCTCGGGCTTGGCCGAGCGGAAGTAGTAGTACTCGAGCTCCGGGCCGATGTTGTAGGTCTCGAAGCCCATCTCCTCGGCCCGCTTGAGAGCGCGGCGCAGGATCCAGCGTGGATCGCCCTCGTAGGGCTCACCCCCGGGCACCCGGACGTCGCAGAACATCCGCGCCACCCGGTTGGTCTCCTCCGGCCTCCACGGGATCAGGTCGAACGTCGTGGGGTCGGGCATGGCGATCATGTCCGACTCCTCGATCGGGTTGAAGCCCGTGATCGAGGACCCGTCGAATCCCATCCCGCCCTCGAAGGCGTCCTCCAGTTCGGAGCCGTTGATGGAGAAGCTCTTCAGCTGTCCCAGCAGGTCGGTGAACCACAGCCGCACGAAGCGGACGTCCTGGTCGCGGCAGAACGCGAGGATCTCCGTGGCGGTGCTGGGCGTCTCGGTCACGCGCTCTCCTTTGCCGGCGGCGAGCCGGAACCTTAGCCGCCAGGAGCTGTGATCCGCGGGCGCCAACCCTGCGTATCCAACTGCAGCGAGGACCATTGAGCACTACACTTACATCCCGTAAGTAACGAGCTAAAAGTAAAGTGAAGACCCAGTAAAGGCGAGGTAAGCCCCATGACCGTGAAGACCGAGGTCAGCCGCTTTCACATCCACGACGAACTGACTGCCCCCGAGGACAGCGTTCCGATCATCAAGAGCATCCAACTCGCGGGAGGGGCGATATCGAAGTTCCTCGGCGTGATCGCCGAGTCCCCCGCCACCCTGCGCGCTTACACCCGCCTGCGATCCGAGCTTCACAAGGGTGAGCTCTCGCAGGCGACCAGGGAGCGGATCGGCCTCGCGGTCGCAGAGCGCCGCAAGGACGCCTACACCCTCAATCAGTTCGCCCGCACGGCCCGCGCCGCCGGACTCGGCCTCGACGAGGTGTCCCGCGCACGTGAGTTCAGCTCAGCCGACGAGAAGGAACGGGCGCTCCTGACGCTGTTGAAGGCGACTCTCGCCTACGACGAGCCCGTTCCTCAGCACCTGGTCGAAGAGGCCCGGGAGGCCGGCTGGAGCGACTCGCAGATCGTCGAGGGCGTCGCCGAGATGGCGCTCGCGCAGTTCCAGAGCCTGTTCGCCGCCGCAGCCGAGCTGCCGCTCGAGGGCTCGGACCCCGCTGTACTGCGCTCCGCTGCATAGCGGCCGCTACTGGCCGCGACCTGATGCCGGCGGCTAGTGGACGACGGCTGTGCGGACGGGGCCGGCGCCGGTGTTGATGAACCCGAGCTTGCTGGCGAGCGCCTCGGTCAGGTCCCACTTGTAGTTGCCGTTGTAGGGCCCGCGGTCGATCACCTTGGCCCGGACGTAATGGCCCTTGTGGGCGAAGGTGACCTTGGTCCCGCAGGGCAGCTTCTTGTGGGCCACGCCGATCGTCTTCTTGCGAAGCGTCTTGCCGCAGGCCGTCCGGTTGCCCCAGAAGCCGGGGCCGTACCAGGTGGCGAGCTGGGCGGGCATCCTCTTGGCGAGTGCCTTGCGCGTGGTCTTCTCGACGATTCCGTCGGTGCCGAGTCCGGCCGTCTGCTGGAAGGCTCGGACCGAATCGTCGGTCGGCCGGTCGAAGCTGTCATCGAAGGGAACCGCCGACGCCGGCCGCGCCGGGGTCGAGATGCCGTTGAGGATCCAGTTGAGGGTCCTGACGTCGTCGCCGGTCATGCCGAGTGAGAGGTTGCGGCTGCCGAAGCTGAACTTCGAGCTGGGCTTCTGGCCGGGAGGCGCCACGCCGCCACTGGCCTGGGCAACGCCGGCGCCGACCGTTACGAGCAGGAGCGCGAGCGTGGCTCCGCAGGCCGCGATTCGGCGGCCGGAAAAGGTGCTTCTGCGATTGTTCGTGGACGCGGGGCGCGCCCTCTCGCTTCGGTTCAACTTCCTCTTTCGTTGCTTTCGGGGTTAGCTGACGGGCTCGCGCTGAAAGATCGCGCTACGCGGCGGCTGTGCCGCGATTCGCCCCCCGACGGCCCACGTTGGCGCCGACGGTCTGGGTCCCCCGATCCCGGTTCCTTTGATGGACCGGGATTCAGCGGAAAGCGAGCGGGATGCTAACACAGCGCTCACACGAACTTTCCAGCTCTTATCTGCCTCCCCTCCACGCTGCCTGCAGGCGCGCTTGCATATCCTCAACACCATGCAGGGCGCTCTCGTAACCGGTGCCGGCGGCGGCATCGGCCGTGCCGTCGCCGCACGCCTGGCGCGACGCGGCTTCGCCGTCCAGGTGACCGACATCGACGGCGACGCAGCTGAGCGCGCCGCC
Source organism: Solirubrobacterales bacterium (assembly GCA_009691195.1). GTDB lineage: Bacteria > Actinomycetota > Thermoleophilia > Solirubrobacterales > 70-9 > SHVA01. The sequence goes on from SHVA01000022.1 coordinate 6,986, forward strand.
GCCGAGATCGGGGGGGAATCGTGGGCATGCTCCCTGGACGTCACCGATGAGCAGGCGTGCCGCGCCGCCGCCGCGTCAACCGCCGAGCGCGCCGGCTCGCTCGATGTCTGGGTCAACAACGCCGGCATCCTCCTGCCCGGTGTGGCCTACGAGCAGGCCCAAAGCGCCCACCGCGCGATGCTCGACGTCAACGCGGTCGGGACCTTCAACGGAACCCTGGCCGCGCTCGAGTCGATGCGGCCCGCCGGCCGCGGGCACGTGATCAACATCATCTCCCTCGCTGGACTGGTTGCGGCGCCGGGCGAGGTCTCCTACGCGGCCAGCAAGCACGCGGCACTCGCCTTCACCCTGGGGACCCTGTTCGACCTTCGGCGCTCGGGTGAGAAGCGCATCCAGGTCTCGGCCGTCTGCCCCGACGGCGTCTGGAGCCCGATGATCGAGGACAAGCTCGATGACCCCGACGCCTTCGGCTCCTTCTCGGGACAGATGTTCATGCCCGACCAGATCGCGGAGCGGGTCGAGGGCCTGCTCGACCACCCCCGCCCGATCATCACCATCCCGCGCTGGCGCGGGGTCGCGCTGCGGCTCTTCGACGCCCTTCCGTCGCTCGCGATCCGGCTGATGCCGCTTGTGCTGCGCGACGCGCGCAAGCGCCAGGCGAGCCTCAAGGCCCAGGTCGAGAGCGGCTCCTGGCCGCCTCCTCCCGGAGCTTGAGCGCCCCACCGCGCGGGCCCCACGATCCCGGCACAAGGGCCGGGCGCTTCCACAGCGTTCGGGGCCCGATGGGGCTCTCGGGATGGGCTCGATACCCCGTCGCCCGCCTTCGCGCGCGGCGGCCGGCGCCCGAGCGGCCCTGGATCGTCCCGGCCGCGATCGGCCACCTCCGCCGCAGGATCCGCCCGAGCTGGTCGATCCTCGAGCTGGGCTCGGGTCGCTCGACCAGCTGGTACGCGCGGCGCGCCGGGAGCGTCCTCAGCTTCGAGGACATCGAGTTCTGGGCACACCAGACGGAGGGTCGCCTGGCCGAGCTCGGGATCGAGAACGCCGAGCTGCGCCGGCAGCCGGTCGAGGGCCTCCCAGAGCGGATCGCCGCCCTTCCCGACGCGGCCTTCGACCTCGTGGTCATCGACTTCCTGGAAGCTCCCGGGGTCAGCCGCGTCGACTGCGTTGGGCCCGCCCGCGGCAAGCTGCGCCCCGGCGGCCTGCTGCTGCTCGACGACTCCGACCGGCCCGGATACGCCCGGGCCTACGAGCTGCTCGAAGGCTGGCGCGAGCGCCGCTTCACGGGCGTCAAGGACGAGTGGCCGCAGGTCTGCGAGACGGCCATCTTCCGAAAGCCCGCCGCGAGCGTCGGCGCACACCCAATAGAAAGGGCCCCGTTGCCGGGGCCCTTTCCTTAGCGAGCCTGTAAGCCGGATCCTGTCGTGGACAACCATCTATCTGTGCGGCCCACCTGGACCTCGCCGGGCCGGGTCGACGGTCCTACTTGGCCTTGCACCGGGCGGGGTTTGCCTAGCGCGCCGCGTCACCGCGCCGCCGGTGCGCTCTTACCGCACCATTTCACCATTGCCTGTACGCGACTCACGTGCGGCCGCGCCATCGGCTGTTTCTTTTCTGTGGCACTTTCCCGCGGGTTTCCCCGGGTGGGCGTTACCCACCGCCCTCGCCCTTCGGTGTCCGGACTTTCCTCGAAGGCAATGCCTCCGCGGCTGTCCAGCTCGCAGGGCCGAATGTTAGCCCCGGAGGCGCCCAGGGTCGAATCGATCCATGCGCGGTTCCGCGGAATCGCCGTCCCGCGGAACCAGCATTTTCGACGGCTCAGCTCAGAGCTGAGCCGCAGGACGAGCAACCCGCGGGTGCGAGCTGGTCGCCGCAGACGGGGCACTTGGTGCGCCCCTCGCTGGCCAGGTCCTCCCAGGCGCCGAGGATCACGTCCTCGAGCGTCGACCCGGCCGGCTGAAACAGTCGGGGCCTGGAATCGCCCCTCAAGATGAGTGGTTCGACGGGCGGAGCGGTGGCGGTGCTCACGAGACGCTCCTGAAGACTCCGACGACGAGCCCGAGGACTCGCGCGTCCCGGGTCTTGATCGCCTTCATCGACTTGTTCTCGGGCTGAAGGCGGACGTGGTCCTTCTCGCGGAAGTACCGCTTCACGGTCGCCTCGTCATCCCCAACAAGGGCGACGACGATCTCACCGTTGCTCGCGTCCTCGGCGGGTCGCACGACCACGAAGTCGCCATCGAGGATGCCGGCATCCTTCATGCTCTCGCCGCGTACCTTGAGCACGTAGTCGCCGTTCTCGCCGCCGATCACCGAGGGGACGTCCAGGTACTCCTCGATGTTCTCCTCGGCAAGGATCGGCGCGCCGGCGGCGACGCTGCCGACCAGCGGCAGGCCGCGCCCGACGGCGCGCTTGGCCCGCTCGACCAGAACCTCGATCGCGCGGGGCTTGGACGGGTCCCGGCGCAGCAGCCCGAGGCTCTCGAGCTTGGACAGGTGTGCGTGCACCGTCGAGGAGGAGTGCAGGCCGACGGCCTTGCCGATCTCCCGCACCGTCGGCGGATAGCCGTTCTTGTTCAGGTAGCGGCCGATGAAGTCAAAGATCTCCCTCTGGCGCTTGCTCAGGTCTCCAACGAGATCCATCAGCGGGCCTCCTCAGGCGATGCCGGCGGGCCGGCGGTTTTCTTCAAGGGCGAACACATGTTCGGAGAGTAGCGCCCCCCGCGGACGGTTTCAACCCCTGGCTAGAATCCTCCGCGAGCGCCCGTGGCGGAACTGGTAGACGCGCAAGGTTGAGGGCCTTGTGGCCCTAACGGGCCGTGGAGGTTCGACTCCTCTCGGGCGCATGAGTGAGCTTTTGTTGCAAAGCGGCGACCATGTGAGATCGTCGCCCCGTCCAGTCCTTGGGGGGATTGCGGGAGGGGTCGCTCCCGGGCTAAGCCGATCCGCGGTCAGCCCGAGTAGGGGTACCACCACGGCTCGAGATCAATCCGCCCAGCTGACCTCGATCGGGACGTCGGCCAGCTCCTTGTAGCGCCGGTAGCTGAGCCGCCTGGAGATGCCGCGGAAGAACTTGTCGGCCGGGCCCCACATCGCGACCCAGCCGAGCACGACCAGGCCCTGGGAGACGCTGCGGAGCACGGCGCCGTCGTTCGACATCAGCGTCGAGCCCAGCTGGCAGATGATCAGGAATACGAAGGCGATCTGCGCATGACGTAGCTCGCTTCGCGTGTAGATCTTCAGCTCGCGGCTGTCGTCGCGCGTCTCCTCGAGGTCGTTGCGAATCGCCTTCTCAAGCTGTGGCGCGAGGCCTTCGCGCCTCTGGTCCGAGGGAATCTCCACGGTCAGGCGTGCCGGCCGCTCGCCCCGGGTGTCGATCCAGGCGTCCAGGATCCGCTCCCGGACGTCATCGGTCATCGGCCGCGATGCGAGCGGCTCGACGCTGTAGGGGTCGAGCAGGTCGTCGACTGTCGGAACCCGGATCGCGAACCTCGCCACGCAAACAGCCTAGGAAACGGTCCGGACCCCTCGGGTCAGAGCTTGAGCAGGACGAGCGCGTTCAGCGCCCAGAGGATCGCGAAGAAGATCGTCCAGCGGGTCAGGTTGCGCTCCACCAGGGAGCCGCCGCCGAAGGAGCCACCGCCACCACCGATCCCGAAGGCGCCGGAGAGCCCGGAGTCCTTCCCGGAGTGGAGCAGCACGAAGAAGATCACGAGGATCGAGAGGGCCACCTCGACCACTGAGAGCAAGGTCTGCATTGCGGGAAGTCTAGAAGAACCGTTTCCAGCCGGGATCGACGCCTAGCCCGGCTGCATCCGGTCGAGCGCCTTCAGGATCTCGATCGCCTCCGCACGCAGCTCGGCGTCGATCCGCGCGAACTCGGGCTCGCTGAGCTTGCCTGTCTGCCGATCGGCCTCCGCGTCGCGGATCTCGCGGTACTTCGCCTCCTTGCGCGCCTCGAGATCTGCGAGGTCGGCCTCCCTACCGTCGGCCTCGGCGTCGCCGGCCTCGGCGCGCGCGCGCAACGGCGCCAAGACGAACGCCGCCACGAGGCCGAGCAGCACGACTGCGAGCAGGACCTCCATCAGGGCGCGGCGGCGCGCTAGGCCCGGGTCAGCTCGCGGCCGAGCCGGGCGGCATAGACGGCCTCCACGCGCCGCCTGCCCTCGGCGGTCGGCCAGACCGCGAACAGCGCTCCGCTGACGGCGATCAGGCCGCCGAGCCAGATCCAGATCACGAGCGGGTTGGTGTTCGCCCGGAAGCTCGCGGGCGGCGGGTTGTCGGTGTAGCTGGCGGCGATTCCGGCGACGACCAGCCCTTGGGCGTCCGGCGGGAAGTCCGAGAACTTGCGGTCGCCCTCCTTGATCTTGGCGTCGAGGCTCGAGAGGTCGGGCTGGAAGGCCGTCCAGAGGTCGCCGCCGAGGCCCGACCGCATCCCGACCTCACTGGTCGCCTCGCCCTCGTAGTAGCGGGCGATCGGCCCGACCGAGGGATCGCTCGACGGGTAGTAGTTGCGGGCCGGTCGCAGCGTGTCGACCCGCTCGCCGTCCTTGGAGACATCGAGCGCGGCACCGAAGGCGATGCGCTCGTTCTTGAGGTCCACCGTCAGCTTGCGGTAGGTCAGCTTGTAGTCCCCCACCGTGCCGCTCTTGCCCACCCCGAGGCGCAGGTCGGAGCTGTGCTGGAAGCTCGAAGAGGCGGCGACGCCGATCAGCAGGATGGCGATCCCGATGTGGGCCGTGTAGCCACCGTATCGGCGCCGGTTGCGGAGCACCGCGCCGCCCAGCGCGGCCGGGAACGATCCCCCTGACATCGCCCTGCGGGCGGAGCCGGCGCGCCAGAACTCCTGGGCGAGCGCCACCAGCGCGAAGGTCGCGAAGGCGAACAGGACGATCGCCAAGGGGCGCCGCTCCACTCCCCCGACCAGCAATGCCACCACGGCCAGCGCGGCGATCGCAGCAGGCCACGCCAGCACCCGCCCCACCGCCCCCGGGGTCGTCCTCCCCCACCCGATCAGCGGCCCTATCCCGGTGAACAGCACCAGCAGCACGCCGAACGGGGTGGTGATCTTCTCGAAGAAGGCCGCCCCGACCGACGCCCGCTCCCCCGTGACCGCCTCCGAGAGCAACGGGAACAGCGTGCCCCAGAGGATCACGAAGGCGAGCCCGACGAGCAGCAAGTTGTTGATCAGGAAGATCGACTCGCGGGAGAGCCCGGAGTTCAGGCGGCGCTCGGGCTTGAGGTCGTCGAGCCGGCTGATGATCAGCAGCGTCGACCCGATCAGGACGATCCCGAGCAGCACCAGCAGCGGCCCACCGACGGTGGAGGCCCCAAAGGCGTGGATCGACTCGATCACGCCCGATCGCACCAGGAACGTCCCGAGCAGCGCCAGCGAGAAGGTGCCGACGATCAGGCTCACGTTCCAGACCTTCAGCATCCCGCGCCGCTCCTGGACCATGATCGAGTGCAGGAAGGCCGTCCCCACCAGCCACGGCATCAGGGCCGCGTTCTCGACGGCGTCCCAGCCCCAGTAGCCGCCCCAGTTGAGCTCCTCGTAGGACCAGCGAGACCCCAGCAGCAGGCCGATCGCGAGCAAGGTCCAGGCGATAAGGGCGAAGCGGCGGGTGGAGCGAATCCAGGAGGTGTCGAGCCGCCGCGTGATCAGGGCCCCGATCGCGAAGGCGAACGGGATCGAGAAGAAGACGTAGCCCGAGTAGAGCATCGGTGGGTGGGCGACCATGTATGGGTTGCGCAGGAGCGGGTTGAGGCCCGAGCCCTCCATCGGAGCCGGGCTCAGCTTGGTGAAGGGGGGCGCGCCGAAGATCAACAGCCCGATGAAGAAGGCCCCGAGGCCCATCAGCACCGCGGTCGCCCAGGGGGCGATCTCGCGGTGGCGGTTGCGCGTCAGGTAGAGGACGGCGCTCGAGGCCAGCGAGAGCAGCCAGGCCCAGAGCAGCAGGCCGCCGGGCTGGCTCGACCACATCGCGGTCAGCTTGTAGAGCGTCGGCGTCGTGGTCGAGGAGTGCTCGGCGACGATCTCGAAGCCGAAGTCGTTGGTGAGGAACGCGTGCTCGAGGATCAGCACCGCCACCGTCAGCAACACTCCGAGCGCATAGACGGCGCGCCGCGAGGAGACGACCCAGCGGCGGTCGTGGGTGCGGGCGCCGTAGATCGCGGCGCCGGCGGCGTAGAGCGCGACCAGAAGCGACGCCGCAAGCGTGGCCGAGCCGAGGGTGGTCAAGCGGCTACTGCTAATCCTCGGTGAACTTGGACGGGCATTTGGTGATCAGCGTGTCGCGCTGTCCGGCGAAGGTGCCGTCCTGCATCGAGCCGGTGACGATGACCTCGCGCCCGTCGCGAAAGGGGTCGGGGACAGTGCCGGTGTAGGTGACCGGGACGCTCTGGTCGCCATCCCGGTCCTGGACGCGGAACAAGAGCTCTTCGCCCTGGTGGTCGATCGAGTCAGGCACCACCTTGCCCGTGAGGTCGTAGGTGTCCCCGGGGTTGGCGGTCAGCAGCTCGGAGGGCTGGCGTGCCTCGGTCGAGGCGCTGAAGGACGTGTAGACGAGGCCGACGGCGAGCAGCACCGCCACCGACAGCGCCACGACCAACCGGACCTTTCGCTTGCGGGCGGGATCCATGGCCCGGGATTATCGCAATCTCCTCCCCTCGGCCGGTGCCGTTGGCCGCCGGGACGCTTTCGGGCCTGCAAAGCTTTCGCCGATGGCGGGCGATCCGGTACTTCTGAGGCAGCCGCTGTGAGGCGCCTCGCCGCGATCGCGATCGCGGTCGCCATCGCCTCGCTGGCCCTGGTGGCCGGGGCCTGCGGCAGCAACGACCAGGCCAACGACTACGTCGACGACGTCAACGCGGTCACCGACCGCTTCGACCAGGCCGTCACCTCCGTCGCGAGCGAGGCGCCCAGCGCGAGCACCCCCAGTCAGGCCGGAAACCTGCTCGACGCCTTCGCGACCGAGCTCGACAGCTCCGCGGCCGAGCTCGAGAAGATCTCGCCACCCGACGACGTGGCCGACCTCCAAGCGCGGATGATCACCCAGATCGAGGACCTCAGCGACCAGGTTTCGGCCAGCGCCGACGACCTCCGCGGGGCCTCGCCGGGTCGCGCGGCACGGGAGCTTCAGGCGTTCGTCTCGAAGGCGACCTCCGAGGGCCAGCAGGTCAACGCCACGATCGGGCAGATCAACGACAAGCTGCACGAGTAGCGGCCAAGGATTCCCACTCCGCCGTCCCGCTGGGATAGGGTCAATCAGGCCGATGAAGCGACTGATCCTCAGCTTCACCTGCATCGCCTTGGCCCTCGGCGCCTGCGGGGGAGGCGACTCCGACTCTTCCGAGTCGAGCGTGGTCGCGGCTCCGCAGCCATCCGGAACGCTCGACCAGCAGCTCACCGCGCTGCAACGAGCGATCGACCGCCAGGATTGCCGCGCCTACGCCCAGCGACTGCTCTTCTCATTCGCGAGGCCGCCGCAGCCGGGCGGCGCGCCGATCGACCCGGAGGCGCCGGTCCACAGGGGTGAGTGCGCCCCCGGAGGCGTCGGGGCCACCGACATCGACTTCCTCAAGGGCGTGAAGCTGACCAGCAGCAAAGAGTTCGGCCCGGCCGGGATCGCCGAAGGGAAGCTGGCGACCCCCATCGGCGGCTACGACAACGTCGCCGCCCTCTTCCTCGTTGATCGCGATGGCAGCTACCGGACGCCCGTCTACTTCGTCGGCGCGCCCCAGCTCGAGGAGGCTCCCTCCGCTGACGCCGAGCCCGGCCAGGTCGTGGACCGCATCGTGAAGGCGATGCGAAGCGGCGACTGCACGGGAACCGGGGGTGACTTCGTCCCCGCCGCGCGCTTCGCCCGCAGCCCGGCGACCGCATGCGAGGACCTCGCGAACGGGGTGTTCTTCGCGCCCGCCGTCAAGGAGACGCCGCCCGGCGATCTCAGGGTCGAGGAGCTGTTCACCGCGCGCGACTTCTCCGTCTTCGGCGTGGCCACCAAGGACGCCTACTTCGCGATCGTTCTCGTCACCCCCGAGCTCGGGCCCGGCCAACCGCCGCAGCCGACGTTCTCGGTGACCGACGTGGTGCCGCTGACCGACGTCGATCTGCCTGCTTCCCCGCCGCAGAAGAAGGGCTGATGGCCGGCGACGAGCCCAAGCCGAGACTCCCCGAGGGGAACCCGATCGACCTACTCGACTGGAGGCGGCGGGTCAGCGACCTCTACGGCAGCGTTCGCGCCGCCAAGGACCCGGCGGCGGCCTGGAAGAACTGGCGAACCGCACGCGACGACCTCTTCACCCTTCACCCGCAGTCACCCTTGCCGAAGTCCGAGCGAGAGGGCTTCAGCGGGCTCGAGTACTTCGACTACGACCCCGCCGCCCGTGTCCTGGCGAAGGTCGGCAAGGAGAAGCCGCGGCGCTACGAGATCGGCACCAGCGGCGACGGCGCCTACGCCTTCACCTGCTTCGCCAAGGCCGAGTTCGAGCTGTTCGGCGAGCTCCGCTACCTGGAGCTCTATTGGCTCGAGGGCTACGGAGGCGGCGTCTTCCTGCCCTTCGCCGACGGAACGAGCGGAAAGCGCACCTACGGCGCCGGCCGCTACCTCCTCGACACGGTCAAGGGCGCCGACCTCGGCATGCACGCCGGCAAGCTCGTGCTCGACTTCAACTTCGCCTACAACCCCTCCTGCTCCTATGACCCCTCCTGGGTCTGCCCCCTTGCCACTCCCGCCAACCGGATCGAGCTTCCGATCACCGCCGGGGAGCGCCACACCGCGGCCTGAGGGGGTCCTTGCATTCTCCGCAACCCTGGGCATAGGGCTGGGAGAACCATTGGATCGAGGCGCTCTTGGACCAGCGCAGTTCCTCGGAACCACGAAGAGGAGGGTTTCCATGCGCAGGTTGTTCAAGAGTCCTCAGATGAGCACCGGGCGATCGTGATCGCGATCCTCGCGCTCTCCATCGGTTCCGACGCGAAGCGGACGACGGGTCTCGAACCCGCTACCTCGAGCTTGGGAAGCTCGCGCTCTACCAGATGAGCTACGTCCGCAGGTGGACGGATTCTAAGGCGGCGGGGGCGTATCCCTACGCTCTCGGGCGTGAGCACGAAGACGTTCGCGGTTTTCATGGGGGTCCTCGCCCTGGTCGGCCTCCTCACCTACGGTCTGCTCAGCAAGGGCGAGCAGGCGTTGGCGATCGGCGACCCGGCGCCCGACAAGACCCTCGAGCGGCTCGACGGCGGCGGCAGCGGCAGCCTCGCCGACTACCGCGGCGACTGGGTGCTCGTCAACTTCTGGGCATCCTGGTGCGAGCCGTGCCGGACCGAGGCCCCGGACCTCCAGAGCTTCTACGAGCGCCATCGCAAGGACGGCGTCACCGTGGTCGGGATCGACCTCGACGACACCACTGAGGACGCGCGCACGTTCGTCGAGGAGTTCGGGCTCACCTACCCCCAGCTGCGCGACGGCGACGGCGACGAGCGGCGCGACGCCTACGGCATGACCGGCTTCCCCGAGTCCTTCCTGATCGATCCCCAGGGCAAGCTCGCCGTGATCCGCCGCGGCCCCGTGGACGAGCGGGTGCTGCGCGAGCAGATCGAGCCGGTTATCGACGGCAGGCTGGATCCTGCGGACCAGTGATGCGCCGCTACCTCGCCCTCGCGATCGCAGCCCTGGCGCTATCGGTGCCGCCCGCAGCCGCGCTCGCGGCCAGCGCCTCCCTCCCCGACATCGAGGACGAGGTGATGTGCCCGATCTGCGGCACCACCCTCGAACTCTCTGACTCCCCCCAGGGTGAGCGCGAGCGCGCCTTCATCAGGCGCCAGATCGCCCGGGGCCGCGACAAGGAGGAGATCAAGCAGGCGCTGGTGGACGAGTACGGCCCGCGCGTCCTCGCGGTCCCCGGCGACAGCGGCTTCGACCTGGCCGCCTGGCTGGTCCCGGGGCTGGTGGTGCTGGGAGCGGGCGGTGCGATCGCCCTCGCAGTCGTTCGCAGACGCAGGGCCGAGGCCGGCGAGGAGCCTCCCGCGCCGCCCCGAATCGACGATGCTGACGGCGCCCGCCTCGATGAGGACATCGCGAAGTACGACCTCTAGCCCGGGGCTGCCTACATGCTCTCCGGTGCGCTGATCCCCAACAGGCCGAGGGTGCGAACGATCGCCCGCTTCGCCAAGGTGCAGAGGGCGAGGCGGGAGCCCTCGACGCCCTCGCCGCCGGCGCCGACCACCTGACAGTCCCGGTAGAAGGCGTGGAAGTCGGCGGCGGTTGCCATCGCGTAGGTGCACATGCAGTGCGGTGCCCGCCTCTCGGCGGCGTCGCGAGCCTCGCCCGGCAGCTCGCAGAGCCGCTTCAGCAGCTCCTTCTCGGCCTGCTGGACCGGCTCGGAGACGGCGGTGGGGTCGGCGGCCAGGGCCCCCTCCACCTTCTCCTCGCCCGCCTTGCGAAGGATGCTCGCGATGCGGGCGTGGGCGTACTGGACGTAGTAGACGGGATTGTCGTTGGAAATCCGACGCGCCAGCTCGAGGTCGAGGTCGACAGTCGTGTCGTGGCTGCGCTGGAGCATGAAGAAGCGGGTGGCATCGGTGCCGATGTCGCCCAGCAGCTCATCCAGCGTCACGAACTCGCCCTTGCGCTTCGACATCTGCGAGCGCCCGTCCGGGTCGATCACGTGGACGAACTGCATGATCACCAGCTCGAGCACCTCGGGATCGCGGCCCAGTGCCTGCATCGCCGCCTTCATCCGGCCGACGTGTCCGTGATGGTCGGCTCCCCAGACGTCGATCAGCCGCTCGAAGCCACGCTCGAGCTTGTCGCGGTGGTAGGCGATGTCGGACAGGTAGTAGGTCGGCTCGCCTCCTGCGCGGAGCAGCACTCGGTCCTTGTCGTCGCCGAAGCTCGTCGTCCGCAGCCAGGTCGCGCCGTCGCTCTCGTAGATGTGACCGGCCTCGCGCAGGTCATCGAGCACCGCGTCCAGCTTGCCCGCGTCGTGAAGTGAGCGCTCGGAGAACCAGCTGTCGAACTCGACGCCGTAGCGCTCTAGGGTGCCCCGTACTTCGTCGAGCATCAGGGTGGCGCCGCGTCGCTCGAGCGCGTCGAGGTCATCGGGAGCCAGGCCCTCGGCCTCCAGCTTGCCGGCGAGCTCGATCACGTATTCGCCCTCATAGCCGTCCTCGGGAGGCTGCTCACCCTTCATCCGCGCGCCGATCGAGGCGGCGAAGCGGGCCATCTGGCCACCGGCGTCGTTGACGTAGTACTCGCGCTCCACGCCGCGTCCCGCGAACTCGAGCAACCGCACCACCGAGTCGCCGTAGGCCGCGTGACGTCCACCGGCGGCCGTCAGCGGCCCGGTCGGGTTGGCCGAGACGAACTCGACCAGAACGCGCCCCGTTTCCTCAGCGGCGCGGCGTCCGATCTCCTCCCCGGCGGCGAGGAGCTCGGCGCTCGCGCGGCGGTACCACTGATCGGAAAGGAAGAGGTTGAGGAAGCCCGGCCCCGCGACCTCGACCCGCTCGAGGCCCTCCCCGAGCCTCTCGGTCAGCTCCACCGCGAGCCGCTCGGCGACGTCACGAGGCTTCTGGTCGAGGGTGGGAGCGAGCAGCATCGCGGCGTTGGTCGAGTAGTCGCCGAACTCCGGCTTCGGCGGCCGCTCCAGGGTCGGGCGCGAGGAGCCCGTCTCGCCGCCCTCGCGCACGGCGCCCGACGCGGCCTCGACGGCCGCATACAGCTCGGCGACCGGATCGCTCACGGGGCGGGAACTCGGCGCGGGGAGATGCGGTCGCTGGCGGGCGTCATCGAGGTCAGCAATGGTACGGCTCGCCGGCGAGGATCTTGACCGCCCGGAAGAGCTGCTCCAGCAGCACCACCCGCGCCAGCTGGTGGGCCATCGTCTGGGGACCGAGCGAGAGTCGCTCCCTGGAATCCTCGAGCACCTCGGCGGGAAGACCCTGCGGGCCGCCGATCGCGAAGCAGAGGTCCCGGGCGGCGAGGCGGCGCTCGTCGAGCCAGCGGCTCCAGGCGAGCGAGTCCAGCCGGCGGCCACCGCGGTCGAGCGCGATCAGGTCGCCCCCGGCCGGAATCCGGCGCAGCAGCTCGGCGTCGTCCTTGACGGCGATCACCTCGACGGGCTGCCGGCGCGAGAGCAGCTTCACGTAGTGCACCTCGGCCTCGCTGAAGGGCGAGCTGCCGCGGCCGAACGCGACCACGGTCGTCTTCAGGGCCGCTCGCCCCTCTCCCATGCGAGCGCCGCGCCGATCCGCTCCATCACCGTCGGATGGGTGCCGAACAGCCAGCTGGCGGGCTCGGGCGGATCGGGGTCCGAGACGTTGGTGATCGCCAGACGGCGCTGCAGCTCGATCAGGGCCTTCGGGTCGTCGGTGAGCTCGAGCGCCGTCGTGTCCGCCTTCGCCTCGACCGCCCGCGAGAGCTGGTTGCCCACCACGCCGACCGCGAAGGAGGTGACGACGAGCGCCAGGGCGAGCGCGGGGAGGTACTCGGGCGTGCCCGGCTCGACCCCGCGGCGGCGGGCGAGTGCATCGGCGAAACGCGAGGCGAACAGCAGCGCCAGCGGGGTGACCATGGCGAGGAAGACCAGGCCTCGGCGGAGGTCGTGACCGCTGACGTGGCCGAGCTCGTGGGCGATCACCGAGCGGCGCTCGCCCCGGTCGAGGCCGTCGATCAGGGTGTCGTAGAGCACCACACGTTTGGAGCTGCCGATGCCGTCGACGTAGGCGTTGATCGCGGTGCTGCGGCGGCTGGCGTCGACCCTGTGGACTTCGCCGATGTCCACGTCGGCCCGCCGCCCCAGCTCGAGCACGTCCGCGCGGGCTTGGCCGGGCTCGAGCTTCTCGAACTTGTTGAAGAGCGGCGACAGCACGACCGGAGCAAGCCAGACGAAGACGATCGCCAGCGCAATGAAGGCCGCGCTGCCGGGCAGCCACCAGCGGCGCCCGAACCGCCGGACGAGCGCGAGGGCGGCGCTTCCGGCCGCTGCGGCGATCAGCGCGCCCACTCCAAGGTTCTTGACCCAGTCGAGGGCCCAGGCCGGAAGGTCCTGGGTCGAGAGCCCGATCTCGACGGAGCGCTCGTGGGCGGCGATCGCGAAAGGCAGCGGCGCCAGGGAGATCGCGATGTAGAGCCCCGCGGCCGCGGCCGCGCCTCCGAGGACCGGCCTCTCCCCCGCGCTGCGCAACGCACGCCGCGCGACCTCGGGCCGGCCCGCCACGAGCACGATCAACAGTGCCCCCTCGGCGGCAAGCCCGCCGAGCATCAGCAGCCGCTGGCCGGCCCTGAAGTCCTGCGCGCTTTCGAGCTGCTCGTGGCTGAAGTAGGCGTCCTCGGAGGCGCCGGCGGGCTCGATCACGTCCCTGGGGCGCAGCAGCCAGGCGGCGGCCTCCGCCACGACCAATACCGCCACCGCAGTGGCGCCCAGCCGCACCGCCGTTGACCCCCGGGCCCGCTCCCAGATACGCGCCGATAAACCCTTTTTCCCTGCTCGGCGCGTCATCGCCCTACGATAGACCGCTGCTCCCGGCCGTTTCCCATCCGGGGCCGAGCGTCTGCTCCCATGCGCATCGGAATTCTGACCGACATCCACAGCAACCTGCCCGCGCTCGAAGCGGTGCTGTCGGCCGTGGATGAGGCTGACACCGAGCAGCTCTGGTGCCTCGGCGACGTTGTCGGCTACGGCGCCCAGCCCGATGCCTGCGCGAGCCTCGTCTCGGAGCGCTGCGACCTCAGCCTCGTCGGCAACCACGACCTTGCGGTCACCGGCGAGATAGACACCGAGGTCTTCTCCGCATCCGCCGCCTCCGCTGTCGACTGGACCAAGGAGAACTGCTCGGAGGAGACGATGGCCTTCCTCAAGAAGCTGAAGCCCGAGAACAGCCTGCAGGACGTCGGGCTGTATCACGCCTCCCCGCGCGATCCCGTGTGGGAGTACGTGCTCGCCGTGGACCAGGCGCGGGAGTGCATGGATGAGCAGAGCGACCGCGTCAGCGTGATCGGCCACTCACACGTGGCGCTCTACTTCTCGGAGGCCGGTGGCCCCGCCGGCCGGGCTGGGGGCGGCCGGGCCGAGGGCGGCCGGGAGGTGGACGTCAGCGAGGGACGCTGGCTGCTGAACCCCGGAAGCGTCGGCCAGCCGCGGGACGGCGATCCCAGGGCGGCATGGCTCGAGCTCGACACCGAGAAGTGGGGCGCGACCTACCACCGGGTCGAGTACGAGATCGACCAGGCCGCCGACGCGATCCGCTCCGCCGGCCTGCCGGAACTTCTCGCCGACCGCCTCTACGTAGGTCAATAAGGGATTAGGGAGGCCCTAGCTACTATCGCCGCGATGCCCAAGATCCTCGCTCTGATCGTGTCCCTGGCGCTCGGCGTCGGCTGCGCCGTTGCCGTCAGCGCCTGCGGCGGTGGCGACCCGGTCAAGCCGTCGATCTCCCCGACCAGCGCCGCCGCGGAGCTCGGCCTGCTCCAGGAGGTGCGCGACAACGTCGGGGTCGGAAGCTGCACCGTCGCGGAGGATCGTGCCAACAGCCTGCTCGAGTCGATCCAATCGCTGCCCGACTCGGTCGACGCCGACGTCCGCAGCGGCCTCGAGAACGGCGCCGAGAGCCTGGTCAACCTCGTCCAGGACCAGTGCGATTCGGGGACGACCCCGACCGAGCCGACGACCTCCACGGGGAACACGACTCCCACCGAGCCGACGACTCCCACCGAGCCGACGACTCCCACCGAGCCGACGACGCCAACGGAGCCGACCACACCGACCAGCCCGACCACCCCCGGCGGTAGCGGAGGAATCACCCCATGAGCCCCCGCGGCGAGACCATCTCCGACCGCTATCAGATCGAGGACCGGCTCGGCTCCGGCGGCATGTCAAGCGTCTTCCGTGCCACCGACACGATCCTCGAGCGCACCGTCGCGGTGAAGATCCTCGCCGAGCACCTCTCCGACGACGAGCGCTTCGTGGCCCGCTTCAGGCGCGAGGCGCTGGCCGTCGCCAAGCTCGTGCACCCCAACATCGTCCAGGTCTACGACACGGGCATCGACGCCGGCCGACATTACATCGTGATGGAGTACGTGCGCGGCAAGTCGGGCGCCCAGATCCTCCAGTCCAAGGGCACCCTGCCCGTCGAGACCGCGGTCGAGATCGGCGTTCAAGCGTGCTCCGGGCTCGACTACGCCCACCGCCACGGGATCATCCACCGCGACGTCAAGCCCGGCAACCTGATGGTGATCGGCGGGCCCGCCGGTGGCGGCGGGGACATGTCGGTGAAGCTCGCCGACTTCGGGATCGCCCGCGCGACCGAGCAGACGCGGATCACCCAGGTCGGCTCGGTCGTCGGCACCGCCGCCTACCTGGCGCCCGAGCAGGCGCGCGGCGACGAGGCGGCCCCCTCCTCCGACGTCTACGCGCTCGGCGTGGTCCTCTACCAGTTCCTCACGGGGCGGCTTCCCTACGAGGGGGCCTCGCTGGCCGAGCTGGCGGTTCGCCAGCAGAGCGAGCAGCCACTGCCGCCCTCCTCCTACAACGACGAGGTCCCGCAGGCCGTCGGCGAGGCCGTGCTGGTCGCCCTCGAGAGCGACCCCGAGGCGCGCTTCGCGGCAGCCGGCGAGCTCGCCGACGCCCTTCGGCGGGGCCTCGACGGCGAGAGCCCGGCCTCATCCGAGGCGAGGACCAGGGTCGTGTCTGGAGGGAGTGAGCCCACCGCCGCGACCCGGCACCTGCCCCGCACCCAGTCGACGCGGCGCCCGCCTCCGCGCCGCCGCCAGCCGCAGCGGGCCCAGCGCCCGCCGGCCGGGCAGGCGCCCCGCAAGCCCGGACAGGTGAACGTCGTGCGCACGGTCGCGGCCGTCGTCGCGCTGCTGCTGCTGGCCGCCGTGGTGGCGATGTTCGTCGTGCTCGCCACCGACAACAACACCTCTCAGCGGACCAACGTCGAGGACATCGTCAAGGACAACGTCAACGACCAGATCGACGCGCTGCGCAACGCGATCGAGGACAACACCCAGCAGTAGCCGGGCCGGCGCTCAGGGCGCCTGCGGCGCGCCCCACGGCGCGCGTCCACCCAGGATCGCGGCGGAGTACCCGGCGAGCGTCCCCGCGACGATCGCGTCCCGCGCCCCGGCCATCAGGCGCTCGATGTAGGTGAGGTTGTGGAGGGTCACCAAGCGGGCTCCGGTCAGGTCCTTGTTCCTCGAGAGGTAGTGCAGGTAGGCGCGGGTGTGGCGGCGACAGGCCTCGCAGGGGCAACCCTCCACCAGCGGGGCCCGGTCGGTGGCGAAGCGCGCCTTGGCAAGGTCGAGGCGAAAGCGGGACTCGGGCTCGGGTGCCAACGCGACGCCGTGGCGCGCCAGCCTGGTCGGCATCGCGCAATCGAACAGGTCGATGCCGCGCGCCACGCCTGCCAGCAGGTCCTCGATCTCACCAATCCCGAGCAGGTGCCTCGGGGCCGTCACGGGCAGACGGGGGACCGTCACGTCGAGGACGCCGTACATCTGCTCCTTGCCCTTGCCCAGGGTGCCGCCGATCGCGATGCCGTCGATCGCTGCGGCCGAGACCCGCTCGGCGGACTCGCGGCGAAGGTCGTCCTCGACCCCGCCCTGGACGATGCCGAAGACCGCCTGGCGCTCGGGCCCGTGCTCCTCGTGCCAGGCGAGGCAGCGCTCGAGCCAGCGATGGGTGCGCTCGGTCGAGCGCGCCGTGTAGTCGCGATCGACGTGGAAGGGCGTGCACTCGTCGAAGGCGAGGGCGATGTCGGAGCCGAGGGCGCCCTGCACCTGCATCGAGACCTCGGGGCTGAGGAAGCGGGCGGAGCCGTTGCGCAGGTCCTGGAAGGCGACCCCCTCCTCGGAGATCTCGACCCTGGCGCTGCCGCCGGGCATCTTGCCCCGCCTCCCCTTAATCTCGTCGGCGACCCCGCCGTGGGCGAGGGAGAAGACCTGGAAGCCGCCGGAGTCGGTGATGATCGAGCGATCCCAGGCCATGAACTCGTGCAGGCCACCGAGCTCAGCGATCCGCTCGGGGCCCGGGTTGAGGAACAGGTGGAAGGTGTTGCCGAGCACCATCTCGTAGCCGACCCCGGCGACCTCCGCGGCCGAAATGCCCCGCACGCTCCCGGTGGTCGCGAGCGGGATGAAGGCGGGGGTCGGGATCTCGCTGTGCGGCGTGGTGATCAGCCCGGTGCGGGCATCCCCATCGCGGGCGGCGATCTCAAAGCTGAGCCTGGCGGGGTCCTGTCGCACGGCGCCAGCGTACGAGCTTGCTCAGGCCAGCAGCGAGGACCCGGTCATCTCGCCGGGCTGGGGGATGTCGAGCAGCTCCAGCACGGTGGGAGCGACGTCGGCGAGCACGCCGCCGTCGCGCAGCTCGGCCCCCGCGAGGGTCACGACCACCGGAACCGGGTTGGTGCTGTGGGCCGTGTTCGGGGAGACGCCATCGGGCTCGAGCATCTGCTCCGCGTTTCCGTGGTCGGCCGTGACGATGCAGGCGGCGCCGGACTCATGGGCCGCGGCCACGACCTCTCCCAGGCGCCGGTCCACCTCCTCGACCCCGGTCACCGCGGCCGGGATCACCCCGGTGTGGCCGACCATGTCCGGATTGGCGAAGTTGATGATCCCGAAGCGGAAGCTGTCTGCGCGCCAGCGCTCGCAGAAGGCCCGCGCGGCCTCGGCCGCGCTCATCTGGGGCTTCTCGTCGTAGGTGGCGACGTCCCGCGGCGAGTCCACCAGCTCACGGTCCTCGCCATCCCATTCCCGCTCGCGGCCACCGTTGAAGAAGTAGGTCACGTGGGCGTACTTCTCGGTCTCCGCGACGTGGAGCTGGCGCTCACCGCGCTCAGCGATCACCTCGGCCAGGGTCGTGGCCGGCGCATGCGGCGGGTAGGCGACCGGATAGGGAAAGTCGTCGCGGTACTTGGTCATCGTGGTCACCTCGAGCACCGGGCCGCCACCGCGGGCGAACTCGTCGAAGCGGGGGTCGCCGAGGGCCATGGTCAGCTCTCGGGCCCGATCCGGCCTGAAGTTGACGAAGACGACGGGCTCGTCGGCGGCGACGCCGTCGTAGCCGCCGACCACGGCCGGCTCGACGAACTCGTCCGTCTCGCCCCGTTCGTAGGACGCTCGGACCGCGGCGAGGGCATCTTCGGCCCGGTGGGCTCCCTGGCCGTGGACGATCGCGTCATATGCCCTCTTGACCCGCTCCCAGCGACGGTCACGGTCCATGCCGTAGAAGCGGCCCCCGACCGTCCCGATCCGGCCTGCTCGCTTCAGCCAGCGTGAGACCTCCTCCAGGTAGCCCGCGCCGGAGGTCGGAAGCGTGTCGCGCCCGTCGGTGAACGCATGCAGGACGAGGTCCGGGACGCCCTGGTCGGCCGCGAGCTCGATCATCGCCTCGATGTGCTCCCAGCCCGAGTGGACGCCGCCGTCTGAGACCAGGCCGATCGCGTGCAGCCTCCCTCGCGCCGACGAGCGGGCCTGCTCACAGGCCGCGAGCAGCGCCTCGTTCTCGAAGAAGCTGCCGTCGGCGATCGCGTCGTCGATCCGCGCCAGGTCCTGCTTGACGACCGCGCCGGCGCCGAGGTTGAAGTGACCGACCTCGGAGTTGCCCATCTGGCCGGGGGGCAGCCCCACCGCCTCGCCCGAGGTGATCAGGGTCGTTCGCGGATAGTCGTTCCAGAGGGAGTCGAACACGGGCGTGGCCGCTTGGGAGATTGCGTTGCCGGGCCCGTCGGGCGCCAGGCCCCAGCCGTCAAGGACGACCAGGACCACGCCGGACACCGGCCGCTCGCCCGGCCCGCTGGGAAGGTCGCTCACGTCGCCGCGGCGACGATCGCCGCGAAGTCCTCGGGATCGAGGCTCGCTCCGCCGACAAGGGCGCCGTCGATGTCGGCCTGGGCCATCAGCTCGGTGGCGTTGTCGGGCTTGACGGAGCCCCCGTAGAGGATGCGCACATCCCCAGCCTCATCGGGGTAGCGCTCAGCGAGCAGCTCGCGGATGAAGGCGACGGCCTCCTGGGCCTGCTCGGGGGCGGCGGTCCTGCCCGTCCCGATCGCCCAGATCGGCTCATATGCGATCACGACCTCGGCGAGCTGGTCGTCGTCCACCTCGATCAGGCCGAGCTCGATCTGGCGCCGGAGGACCTTCTCGGTCTGCTCGTGCTCGCGCTCGTCCCCCGTCTCGCCGACGCAGAGGATCGGAAGCAGCCCGGCCCGCAGCGCAGCTGGGACCTTCAGGGCCAGGGCCTCGTCGAGCTCACCGAAGTAGGTGCGCCGCTCCGAGTGGCCGAGCACGACCGCCTCGACCCCGATCTCGCTCAGCATCGGCGCGGAGACCTCGCCCGTGAACGCCCCGCTCTCGGCCTCGTGCATGTTCTGGGCGGCGATCCTCACCTGCGTCGCGGCGCATCCCTCGACGCAGGCGGCGAGCGCCGTGAACGGCGGGCAGACGACCACCTCCACCCCGTCCTCGGGCACGCCGGGGAGGAACTTGGCCAGGTAGGCCTCGGCCTCGGCCACCGTCTTGTGCAGCTTCCAGTTGGCCGCCATCAGCGGCGTCCGATCAGCCATCCCCAGCCTCCTTTGCGTCCATCAGCGCCTCCACTCCGGGTAGCTTCTTGCCCTCCATCAACTCGAGCGAGGCGCCGCCGCCGGTCGAGAGCCAGTCGATGCTTTCGGCGAGGCCGAATTCGACGAGGGCCGCCGCGGAGTCGCCGCCGCCCACCACCGTGAACCCGGGGGCCTCGGCGACCGCCTCGGCGACGCCCCGGGTGCCGGCGGCGAAGGGCTCGAGCTCGAAGGCCCCCATCGGGCCGTTCCAGAAGACCGTTCCGGCTCCAGCCACCCGCCTGCGGTACTTGGCGACGGTGTTCGAGCCGATGTCGAGGCCCATCCAGCCCGCGGGGACGTCAACGCCGTTGAGCTCCCGCACCTCCGTCTCGGCATCGAAGGATCTCCCGAGGACGAGATCCTCGGGAAGATGGAGCAGGGCATCGCCTCCCTCGGCCTTTTCGAGTGCCTTTCGGGCCAGCTCGACTCCCGCGGCCTCGACCAGGGACTCCCCGGTGGCACGGCCCTCGGCGGCGAAGAAGCTGAAGCACATCGCGCCGCCCACCAGCAGCTCGTCGGCGGTGTCCAGGAAGCGCTCGATCACGCCCATCTTGTCGGTGACCTTCGCGCCTCCGAGGACCACAACCAGCGGCCGCTCGGGATCGTCGCGCACGGCCGTCAGCTCGCGCACCTCACGCTCGAGCAGCAACCCCGCGTAGGCCGGAAGCAGGTGGGCCACCCCCTCGGTGGTCGCGTGGGCGCGATGGGCGGCGCCGAAGGCATCGTTGACGTAGAGCTCAGCGAGCGCGGCGAGCCTCTCGGCCGGCTCGGGATCGTTCTTCGTCTCCCCCGGCTCGTAGCGGCTGTTCTCGAGAAGGAGGATCTCGCCGGGGTCCATCATGTCCACGCGGACAGCTGCACCTGGGCCGGCGATGCCCTCATTCTCAATCAGATGCGGGGGGTCGAAGCTGACTGGCAGCAACTCTGCGAGCCGAACCGCAACCGGGGCCATCGACAGCTCCGGCTCGCGGTCCTTCGGCCGTCCCAGGTGCGAGACGACGATGACCTTCGCTCCCCGATCGCGCAGCAGCTCGATCGTCGGCAGCGCCGCCCGGATGCGGGTGTCGTCGGCGACCTTTCCGTCAGCCAGCGGGACGTTGAGGTCGGCGCGCAGCAGCACACGCTTGCCCGCAACGTCGGCGTCGCGGACGCTTGCCTTCTCGAATCGCCCGCGGGAGGGCGTGTCCCCGGCGCCCAATGGGGCCGCTACGCCCCGACTGCGGCAGCCTTCGGCTGCAGAACCTGCTCCGCCAACTCGACGCAGCGGTTGGAGTAGCCCCACTCGTTGTCGTACCAGGACACCACCTTCACCATCGTGCCCTCGAGGACCATGGTCTGGCCAGAGTCGAAGATCGAGGAGTGGGGGTCCTTGACGATGTCGGTGGAGACGATCGGGTCCTCGGTGTAGGCGAGGATGCCCTCCATCGGCCCCTCGGCAGCCTGCTTGATGGCCGCGTTGAGCTCGTCGGCGTCGGTCTTGCGGCCGGCGTTGAAGACGAGGTCGACCACCGAGCCGGTCGCCACAGGCGCGCGCACCGCAATCCCGTTGAGCTTGCCGACGAGCTCAGGCATCACGAGGCCGATGGCCTTTGCGGCGCCGGTGCTGGTCGGGATCAGGTTGATAGCCGCGGCGCGGGCGCGGCGCGGGTCCTTGTGGGGCATGTCCTGGAGGCGCTGGTCGGCCGTGTAAGCGTGGATGGTGGTCATCAGGCCGCGCTCGATGCCAACCGTCTCGTGCAGCACCTTCGCCACGGGGGCGAGGCAGTTGGTGGTGCAGGAGGCGTTGGAGATGATGTGGTGCTGCTCGGGGTCGTAGTCCCGGTCGAAGTTGACTCCGAGCGCCACCGTGATGTCGGGCTCCGTGGCCGGAGCGGAGATGATCACCTTCCGGGCGCCGGCGTCGAGATGCTTGGAGGCGTCCTCGCGCTTGGTGAAGAAGCCGGTCGACTCGATCACGACCTCGACGCCGAGGTCACCCCACGGGAGGTCGGCGGGGTCGCGCTCGGACAGCACCCTGATCGGCTTGCCGTCAACCACGACGGCGTCGCCCGCCGCCTCGACCGTGCCCGGGAAACGGCCCAGGATCGAGTCGTACTTGAGCAGGTGCGCGAGGGTCTCGGCGTCCGTGAGGTCGTTGACGGCGACGAACTCCAGATCGGAGTCGGCGGCATGAGCCGCCCTGAACAGGTTCCGCCCAATCCTGCCGAAGCCGTTGATGCCGACCTTCACTGCCATTGAATCCTCCTAGATCTCGCTCTTGTCAGACGCCGTTGGGACCAGCCCGGACGCTACCTAGTCCGGAGCGACGGCGAGCTGAACCTCGTATCCATCGGGGTCGCTGAGCCGGGCGGCGTAGCTGCCCGGCCCGCGTGAGGGTGGGCTGCTCGGCTCCGCCACCGACTGCCCGCCGCTCTCCAAGCCGGCCTCATACGCGGCCTTGACGGCCGGGATGCTGTTGGCGCGAAACGAGACTTGGCCGAAGCCGGGATGCGGCGCTTCGCGGTTGGTGATGAAGAAGACGGGCGTGACCAGGCCCCAGCCGATCGCCTCGGAATCGTCGGTCTGGCGCCTCCAGCCCATCGGGCCGAGCATTGCGTCATAGAAGGCGGCGCTGCGCTCGAGGTCGCTGACGCGGATGGAGACGTAGTGAAGCATCGGGCCCAGGGTACAAACTAGCTTCGGCTGCGAGGCTCCCATCTGAACAGGCGCACAGCGACCAGGAGCCCGGCGATGCCCCAGAGCAGCACGATCGCCAGGTCCCCGAGCTCAAGGCCGCTGCCGCTGGTGGCCGGGTCCCAGACCGCGAACAGGGCGGCGAAGAGGTGGCGGACGGGGAAGAGGTCGGCGATGTGGAGGACGCCCGAGGGGATCTCGTCCTCGGGCACGAAGATCCCCGAGAGGAAGTAGAGCGGGAAGACGATCGCGTTCGTGATCGCCGGCGCCGCGTCCTCGGAGGGAATCACCGCCGCCAGCGCGAAGCCGAGGCAGGAGAACGCGAAGGCGCCGACGAGCAGCGTCACGAGCAGCGCCGGCAGCGTCGAGGTGGGGATCGGGACGCCGTAGAAGAGGGCGCCGATCACGCTCACCAAGGCGACCATGATCACCGAGATGACGACGGAGTTCCCGACCCTGCCCGCGACGAAGACCCAGGGCGGCAGCGGCGTCCCGCGCACGCGCTTCAGCATGCCCCCCTCCCGCTCCGAGCTCAGGTTCATCGCGAGCTTCACCATCGTCGCCGAGATCACGGCGAGCGCCACGATCGCAGGCACGTAGTAGGTGGCGCCGTTGACGCCGAGGCCATGGATATCGGCGTTCTTGAAGAAGGTGGCGAAGATGAGCAGGAAGAGCAGCGGGAAGACCGCCGTGAAGAAGACCGAGGCCGGATTGCGCCAGAAGACCTTCTGGTCGAAGCGGAACTGGTGCCCGACCAGGCGCAGCGACCTCACTCGGCCACCTCCTCGTCGACGAGGTCGAGGTAGACGTCCTCGAGGCTGGGCCGCCTCACCTCGAGCCCGGGGAGCCCAGAACCCCGAGCCGTCGCCCATCCCGTCAGCTCGCGCAGCGCCGGGACCGGGTCCTCGGCGGCGAGGCGGACCTGATCGCCCTCGATCCGCGCATCGGCCCGGATCGGCGAGGGAAGGTCGCCGGCCGACGCTCCCTCCGGCAAGTGAAAGCTGATCTCGACCATCGCCGTGCGCCGGCCGCCGATCTTGTCCGGCGAGCCACTCGCGACGATCCTTCCCCGCGAGATGATCGCGACGCGGTCGGCGAGCGCCTGGGCCTCCTCCATGTAGTGGGTCGTGAGGAAGACCGTCTTTCCAAGCTCGCGCAGCCCGGCGATCAGCTCCCATGCCTGTCGCCTCGCAGAGGGGTCGAAGCCCGTCGTCGGCTCGTCGAGGAACAGGAGCTGTGGGTCGCCTACGAGAGCGAGGGCGACGTCGAGGCGGCGCCTCTGGCCACCGGAAAGGCGCGCCGTTCGCGTGTCGGCCTTCTCCTCGAGCCCGACCAGGCCGATTGTCTCGTCCACGTCCCGGGGCTTCGAGTAGTAGCCGGCGTACTGGGCCAGGACCTCCCTCGGCGTCAGCTCGCCGACCAGCCTCGACTCCTGCAAGACCAGGCCGACCTGTTCCCTCCAGCTGCGATCAGCCTCCGAGGGATCGGCGCCCAGCACGCGGACCTCACCCGATGAGCGGGGGCGGTAGCCCTCCATGATCTCGACCGTCGTCGTCTTGCCGGCGCCGTTGGGACCGAGGAAGGCGAAGACCTCACCCGCCTCGACGGTGAGGTCGATGCCGCGGATCGCCTCAAGCTCGCCGTAGGCCTTGCGCAGCCCACGGATCGTGATCACAGCCTCGGGCACGCGGGGGAAGCTAGCCGGAACCGTCGATATCGCGGTGCACGAGGCGGAGGCGAACGTCGTCCCGCGCGCTCAGCTCAGCCGCGATCCGATCGGCGACCGCGACGGAGCGGTGGCGGCCGCCGGTGCACCCGACCGCGATCGTCAGGTGCTGCTTGCCCTCTGCGACGTAGGCGGGGAGCAGGAACTCGAGCAGCGGCATCAGCCTTCCGTAGAACTCGCCCGCCTGGGTGCCCGACTCGACGTGCTCCACGACCGCCGGATCATGCCCCGTCAGCGGGCGCAGCTCGTCAACGTAGTGCGGGTTCGGCAGGAAGCGGACGTCGAGGGTGAGGTCGGCGTCGCGGGGAGGGCCGTTCTTGAAGCCGAAGGTGGTCAGGGTGAGGGCGAGGCGGTTCTCCTCGGTCTCGCGCCCGATCAGCTCGGTGGCGATCTCGCGGCGGAGGGCGGCGCCTGTGAGCTCGGTGGTGTCGATCACGAAGTCGGCGCGCTCGCGCAGGGGCGCCAGCAGCTCCCGCTCGGCACGAACCCCGTCGATGATCCGGCCACTGCGCGCGAGCGGGTGGCGGCGGCGGGTCTCCTTGTAGCGGTGGAGCAGGGTGTCCTCGTCTGCGGCGAGGAAGAGGACTTTGGGATCGATCCCTCCCGCGGCCAGCTCCTCCAGGACCGCGAGCAGCTCCTCGAAGTAGTCGCCCCCGCGAACGTCGGAGACGATCGCGGCGCGCTCGACTCCACTGCCCTCGTGGCGGAAGAGCTCACCAAGGGCCCCGATCATCCGTGGCGGCAGGTTGTCCACGCAGAAGTAGCCGCCGTCCTCGAAGGCGGCGATCGCCTCCGACTTCCCGGCGCCCGAGTAGCCGGTAATCACGACGACCTCGACGCCGCTGCCCGGAGGGTCACCGTTCGGGCCCCCGCCGATCGTGGGCGGATCCTGGGCGTCACGCTTGGTGTCCGAGGCAGATTCAGTCACTAACCGGCCCTGTGCAGTTGCCGGTGGATCTCGCGGGCGAGCTTACCGGGCACCCCGGGCACCGCCTCCAGTTCCTCGCGGCTTGCTCCGACCAGCTTCTCCGGCGAGCCGAAGTGCCGCAGCAGGGCCCGCTTGCGCGCGGGCCCGACGCCGCGCACCCCGTCGAGCACCGAGCCCGTCATCGCCTTGTCGCGCCGCTGGCGGTGGAATGTGATCGCGAAGCGGTGGGCCTCGTCGCGCACTCGCTGCAGCATGCGCAGCGCCTCGGAGCCCTTGTCCAGCATCAACGGGTCGGAGCGGCCCGGTTCGAAGACCTCCTCGATCCGCTTCGCGAGGCTGATCACGGCGACTCCCCGCTCCCTCCACGGCTCGAGTGCCCGCATCCCCGCGGAGAGCTGGCCCTTGCCGCCATCGATCACGATCAGGTCGGGCAGCGCCGCAAAGCTCGCGTTGCGCTTCGGGTCGTGCGGGGAGAGGTCGGCCTGCTTCAGGTACTGGGCCATCCGGCGCTCCAGGACCTCGTTCATGGAAGCGAAGTCATCCGGTCCCGTCCCGCGCGCGGCCCCGCCCCCGTTGCCCTCTGACGAATCTCCGCGCACCCCGAACTTCCGGTAGTCGGACTTCTTCGGGGCGCCTCCCTCGAAAACGACCATCGAGGCGACCGTGTGGGTCTCCCCGAGGTTGGAGATGTCGAAGCCCTCGATCCTGACCGGCAGCCCCTCCAGCGACAGCTCCTCCTGAAGGGCGGAGAGGGCGCCGGCGCGCTGCTGGCGACCGTGCTCGCGTCGCAGCTTGTCCTGGGCGAGCGCGAGCTTTGCGTTGCGCTCGGCCAGCTCGCGCAGTCTCCGCATGTCCCCGCGTGAAGCGACCCGTACCTCCACCTGGGAGTCGCGCTCGGCGCTCAGCGCCTCGGCCAGCAGCCCCTCCCTCCCGCGCAACTCGGGACCGACGACGACGAGCGGCGGGACCGCGGGCGTGGTCGAGTAGTAGTGCAGCAGGAAGCTCTCGGCGACATCGCTCAACTCGGTCCCCTCGCCGCCGGCGAGATAGAAGCCCTGGCGCTCGGCGAGGACTCCGTCGCGCACCTGGAACACCTGGGCGTTGGCGTCATCGCCCTCCAGCGCCATTCCGATCAGGTCGGCGGTTCCCAGCGAGGGCCCCGCGACCCGCTGGCGCTCCATCAGGCTGCGGACGGCGTTGAGCCGGTCCCGATAGAGGGCCGCGCGCTCGAAGTCCTGTGCCTCGGAGGCCTCGTTCATCTTGGCGTCGAGGCCGTCTACGACCTCGCGGTATCGGCCCGAGAGGAAGCCGATGATCCGGTCGATGTTCGAGCGGTACTCGTCGCGATCGATGTAGCCGACGCAGGGCGCCTGGCAGCGCTTGATGTAGTAGTCGAGGCAGGGAACACCGGACCGCCGGCCGGGCTCGGAGCCCTCACAGGTCCGGTACTGGAACAGCTTTCCCAGCAGGTCGAGCGTCTCTCGCACGCGCTTGGCCGAGGAGAAGGGGCCGAAGTAGGCCCGGCCCGGGCGATGGCGCTCGCGGGTGAAGTAGACGCGCGGGTAGTCCTCGTCGAGGCTGACGGCCACGTAGGGATAGGACTTGTCGTCGCGGAGGCGAATGTTGAAGCGGGGGCGCAGCCGCTTGATGAAGCTCTGCTCGGCCAGCAGCGCCTCGGCCTCGGTCTGGGTGACGAGGACCTCGATCGAGTCGACGCGGTCGGTCAGCTCGGTCCCGCCCAGGGACGATCCGCGGCCGCCGCCCTTGGCCGAGAAGTGGTTGGCGACCCGCTTGCGAATCGAGCGCGCCTTGCCGACGTAGAGGACGTCGCCCCGGGCGTCCTTGAACGTGTAGACGCCCGGCGCGTCGGGAAGCTCGCGGCGCCGTTCGACCAGCTTGTCGCTGTTATCGGCCATCCCTTCACAGGGTAGGCTCCGGCCATGACCACGAAGGCGATCGCACCGCCCGAGCTGGCCACCCTGGAGATCGAGATCGACGGCCGGATCGGGATCATGACCCTGAACCGGCCCGACTCGCTCAACGCGATGAGTCCCGAGATGATCGGCGAGCTGACCCTCGCCGCCGCCTGGCTAGCCGACACCGCGCCGATCCGGGCCCTGATCGTCACCGGCAACGGCCGCGCCTTCTCGTCGGGCGGCGACGTCACCTGGTTCAAGCGCGGGATCGAGGACCCCGACCACGACCTGCCCTCCGAGGTGCGCCGGGGAGCCGATGTCCTGCATCAGGCGATCGTGGACTTCCGCCGCCTTCCCTACCCGATGATCGCTGCGGTCAACGGCCCCGCCGCGGGCGCCGGGCTCTCCCTCGCCCTCTCCTGCGACTTCCGGATCGCCTCGGACCAGGCCTTCATGGCGATCGCCTACGGGCGGATCGGAGCCTCCCCCGACGGCGGCATGACCTACTTCCTGCCCCGGGTGGTGGGCTCGGCGAAGGCGCTGGAGCTGGCGCTGGACGACCCCAACCTGACCGCCCGGGAAGCGCTCGAGCTCGGCCTCGTCGGCGAGGTCGTCCCGGCCGACGAGCTGATGCCACGCGCGCGTGAGAAGGCCGAGAAGCTCGCCGTGATGGCGCCCCACTACGTGCGTACGGCGAAGGCGCTCCTGCACGAGTCGATGGACAACAGCCTCTCCGACCACCTCCAGCTTGAGCGGCACGGGATCGCCGACAGCATGGCCACCGAGGACCTGCGCCGGGGCGTCACAGCCTTCCTCGCGGGCGAGAAGCCCGAGTTCGAAGGCGACTAGCCGCCTCCCCTTTACGCACGCATTACCGGGGAGGGTCTAAGGTTGGCTCGACCTGCACCATTTCCGAAAGGGAAAGGTATGAAGAAGCTCGCAACTCTTTTCGCGGTGACCGCTATCGCCGCCCTCGGCTTGGTCGCCTGCGGCAGCAGCGACGACTCCGGCGACCCGACGACCGCGGTGGAGAACACCCCGACCACGCCCACGACCGGTGGTGGTGGCGGCGGTGGCGGCGAGACGATCAACGTCTCCGCACCGGCCGACGGCAGCTTCGCCTTTGACACGTCCTCACTGACCGCCAAGTCGGGCGAGGTGACGATCGATTTCAACAACCCCGCCACGCTGCCCCACGACGTCAAGGTCGAGGACTCAAACGGCAAGGAGCTCGGCGGCACCGATCTCGTTGATCAGGGAACCGCCTCGGCGACCCTGGACCTCGCGCCCGGCACCTACACGTACTTTTGCGACGTGCCCGGCCACAGAGAGGGCGGCATGGAGGGAACCCTCACCGTCAACTAGGAGTTTGCTCTCCAAGAGCAGTGCAACGGCCCGGCTCAGCCGGGCCGTTTGCGTTCCGGGGGAATTCCTACTCGGGAAGGGCGCGGCCGACCGAGTCGGCGACGCAGCAGGGCTTGTCGTTGCCCTCGACCTCGAC
This sequence comes from Solirubrobacterales bacterium, assembly GCA_009691195.1. Classification (GTDB taxonomy): domain Bacteria; phylum Actinomycetota; class Thermoleophilia; order Solirubrobacterales; family 70-9; genus SHVA01. The sequence goes on from SHVA01000022.1 coordinate 35,338, forward strand.
CGTGAATCGGGTGACGACCTGGAACCAGCCACCGCCGACCTCCTCGACCTCCGTGACCTCGGCCGTGCCCCTGATCCGGGCCCCGGCCGGAACCGGCGCCGGGAAGCGGACCTTGTTCCAGCCGTAGTTGACCCCGAGCTTGAAGCCGGTGGACTCGATCAGGTCGAGCCTGAGGCCGTCGATCATCGACAGCGTCAGGTTGCCGTGCGCGACCGTGGTGCCGAACGGGCTCTCCTTCTCGGCGCGCGCGACGTCAACATGAATCCACTGGTCGTCGCCGGAGAGGCGGGCGAAGTCGTTGATGGCCTCCTGGCTGACGGTGCGCCAGTCGCTGGGACCGATCGTCTTCCCCATCAGCCCCTTGAGCCCGTCTATGCCCTGAACCTCGGCCGTCGCCACGCGCGGCAGCTTAGCGACACCCTCCGAGGCCTCGCGCTCGGACCGATCGGGCCAGCTGATAGAAGGGCCGGGTGAATGGCTCGGCAACCCCTCGGCTGCTCGCCGCGATCGCCGTCGGCGCCGGCTGTCTGGGACTGGCCGCCTGTGGCGGAGGGGAGGGCGGCAGCGAGGGCGACCCCTCCACGCCCACCCCGCCGCGGCGGAGCTTCGAGCTGGAGCTGGTGATCGGCGACCTGGTTCCCCCCTCGGGGCCCAAGTCCCTCGGTCCACCGCAGCAGAAGGCCGCCAACTTTGCGATCGCCGAGATCAATGACGCGATCGGCAAGGCCGATGCGGACCACATCGTCGAGATCGCCCACCAGCAGGTGGCCCCGTCGGGTGCCGCCAGGGGCGCCGGGGTGCTGGATGGCGCCGAGTGCATCGTCGGGCCGCCGACCGCTCGCGAAGCCGGCGCTCGCTCCGGCCGCGCGCTGGCGATCCTGACCTCCCCAGCGCCCGGTCACAGGAGCCGGGCCCGGGGCGGCTCCCTCGCGGCGCAGCTGACCAAGTCCACGGTCTCCCCCGACCAGGTTGACGGCGACGCAGCGGCCGCATTCGCCGGCGCGCTCTCGAGCTTCACCCCCAAGGAGGCCCCCCGGGGACCTCACGACGCCCGCTACTTCGACGCGGCCGTCCTCTGCTACCTCGCCGCGGTCGGGGCCGGCGCCACGGACCCGCGCCGGATGGCAAGGTCCCTCGCCGAGATCGACCGCCCCGACGGCGCACCCTTCACCTGGGAGCAGCTTCCCGACGCGATCGAGGCGCTCGAGCGTGGAACCCCGATCGACTACATCGGCGCGTCGGGCGCCTTGGACATCGCCTGGAGCAGGCGCCCCTAGCGGCAGCGGCCGCTCTACTTCACCAGCCTTACCTCGAGCGTCGGCACCAGCAGCGAGCCAGAGCCGTCGAGGAGGGCGAGGATCCGGGCGACGTAGGCGGCGGTCTCGGCGAAGGGCGCGGCGCAGCCGCAGGCGGCTACCGCGCCGGGGCCGGCGTTATAGGCAGCGAGCGCCAGCGGGATTGAGTGGAACTGATGCAGCAACCGCGACATCAGGTGGGCCTGGGCGTCGATCGCCGCCACCGGGTCGAAGGGGTTGCGCAAGCCGTACGCGGCCGCGGTCGAGGGGATGAACTGGGCGATGCCCTGGGCTCCGGCCGAGGAGACGGCATTGGGGTTGAAGCCGGACTCCGCCATCAGCTGCGCCGCCAACACGGCGCCCGATACGCCCCACCGCGCCGCGGAGCGCTCGATCGGCGCCCGGAACCGCGCGGGCACGAAGGCGGGCAGTCCCGCGGCCGCCCCGGCCCCGTCACCGCCACCGTTGCCCGCGGCCGAGCATGGCGCCGGTCCGGCGACGAAGCCGTAGTGCCACGGCTCCCAGGAGTAGCGCTGAAGGAAGCCGAAGCGGCGCGCGTTCGCCGCGAGCCAGCCGTAGGCGGAGGGCGGGCCGAGGTCGAGCTCGGTCGCGCAGCGATGCAGCGACCGGCCCGGGGGCGCGACCATCCGGGGGTCGGGGTTGCGCGCGAACAGCACCGCCTGCTCGGCGTCGGAGCGAAAGCCAGAGTTGACCACCAGCCCGAGTCCAGAACGCCCAGCCGACGCGGCCATCCGGTCGAACGCCCGGGCGGCGTCGGGCCGCATCCCCTCGCCGTTGCGATACGCGAGCGGCCCCGAGTAGCCGCCCCCGCTCGCCGTGCCCGGCAGCCCCGACCACTCGCCGCCGGGAGGCGACGCCTCGGCCACCGCGCTCGCCACGACCGCGATCGGGCGCCGCCGGCCCGAGGAGCGCTCGA
>SHVA01000056.1 GCA_009691195.1 Solirubrobacterales bacterium
TCCCGTTCTTCTTGCCGAGGCGCAGCGAGATCGTCTCGTCGCCCTCGTTGACCGTGGTCACGTCCGGGCGCCCGTCGCCGTTGACGTCGCCGACGGTGACCCCGTAGGGGGCGGCGCCGACCGGGTAACTGGTGGGCGCACCGAGCTTGCCGCCCTTCTTGGCGAGCATGATCGCGACCTTATTGATGGTGATCTCGGTTACGGCGACGTCGGGGCGCCCGTCGCTGTTGAAGTCGCCCGCCGCGACGTCGTAGGGCCCCGTGCCGGTTCCGACGGGGTAGTTCTGGGCGGCTGCGAACTTGCCGTTCTTCTTGCCGAGCAGGATCGCGACCAGATCATCGTTGTAGGAGGCCGCCGCCAGGTCCCGCCGCCCGTCGCCGTTGAAGTCGGCGACCGCGAGCCCCTCGGGATCGCTGACCTCGTAGTCGGCCTTCGGCTTGAAGGTCCCGAAGGCGCCGGCTACCGAGGCGACGCCGAGCGTGGTCGCCACTGCGAGCGCTGTGAGCAGCAGCGCCCTTCGCCCCACGGGCGCCCCGCTGAGCTTGACCGACTTCGCGCCTGACGGCAAGAATGCCTCCCTCGTTGAAGTTCGTGGTTACGGGACCATAGAGGGGGATCGGCGGCACCTGCTGTGCCGCCGCTTGACAGGCGTCGTCCGCGAGGTAGGCTGGCTCGCCAAGGGAAGGAGTTGCCATGAACGGCAAGTGGAAGCGGTGGAGGCCGTCGCCGCGTTCGCATTGGCCGCGGTCGCGCTGGCGGTCGCCCTCGGAGGAGTGGCGTTCGCCGCGATCCCCGACGGCGGCGGCGTGTTCAACGCCTGCTACGACAACGCCACTGGGGCCGTGCGGCTGGTCGACAAGCAGCCGACTGATTGCACGGGGGGCGAGACGGGTGCATCGTGGAACCAGACTGGGCTACGCGGACCCTCGACGGGCTATGTCGCCCGGCGCAACGGCAACTTCGGCCACGCCGACGGACGCCTGCGCATGGTCAGGCAGGTGGTCGTGCCGGCCGGGTCCTACGTGATCCAGTCGGAGGTCACGGCGTACTCCCAGCGTCGTGAGAGCCTGGGGGCCACCTGCGTGCTCGACACGGTCTCCGGAGGCGACAGGAACGAGCTCGACGTCTCCCACGCGATCGTGCCCGCGCAACCGCACGGCGGCTCAAAGGTCCAGCTCGTGAACATGGACAGCACGCAGCTCGCTGCGGGCGCGACGGTGCGGCTGCTATGCCGTGGCGACAACCTTCAGGGTGCACGCCTGCAGGCGGTCAGGGTGGAGACTCTGATCGGCTAGGTCGCCCGAAAGCCTGAATTCGCCGGGCGCCCGCTATGAGGAGGCCGCGCCGGGACTGAGGGAGCGCTCGGCCTCCTCAAGCTCCTCGTAGAGCCGCTCGAGGTCGGCCTTCGCCGCGAGGTGGCGCTTGCCGGCACGTTCGGCGGCCGTGGGGCTCGACCAGGCGCCGGGGTCGGCCAGCTCGTCCTCGAGGACGCGAAGCTCGCGCTCGGCATCCTCGATCGCCTGCTCGAGGCCCTCGATCCGGCGGAGGGCGTTCTTCGACGGTCCCGTCGAGCCGCGGCGGCGGGGGGCGGCGGCCGACTTGGCGGCCGAGGCGGCCTCGCGCTCGGAGGCCTCACGCTCGTCGCGCCGGCGCTGGTAGGTGACCCAGTCGCTGGCGTGGCTCTGGAGGGCGCCGTCCTCGCAGACGAGGGTGCGGCTGCCGACGGCCTCGAGCAGGGCGCGGTCATGGGAGATCAGGATCAGCGCCCCCTCGAAGGCGGTGAGTGCGTCCTCCAGCGCCTCGCGGCTCTCGATGTCGAGGTGGTTGGTCGGCTCGTCGAGGATCAGGACGTTGGCGCCGGAGGCGACCAGGATCGCGAGCGAGAGCCGGCGCTGCTCGCCGCCGGAGATGGCGCTGAGCTGCATCTGGGCGTCCCCGCCGGAGAAGAGGAAGGCGCCGAGCAGGTCGCGGGCCTTCTGGCCGCTGAGGCCGGTCTCGCGCGTGGCGGCGTCGAGCACGGTGCCCTCACCGGCGGCCGACTCCGCGTGCTGAGAGAGGTAGCCGAGCTTGACGTTGTGGCCGAGGCGGACCGAGCCCGCCGCCGGCTCGCGGCGGCCGGCGAGGGTGTCGATCAGGCTGGTCTTGCCGGCGCCGTTGGGACCGACCAGGACGACGTGCTCGCCGCGCTCGAGCTCGAGGTTGGCATCGTCGAGAAGCGTCCTCCCTGGGACCTCGATCCGGGCGGCGACCAGCTTCAGCGGCACCTTGCCGGTCCGCTCGGGCTGGACGAAGGAGAAGCGGAGGCTGCGGGTGTCCCGGGGGTCGCGGGTGGCGGCCCCCTTCTTGGCCTTCTCGATCATCTTCACCCGCGCCTGGGCCTGCTTGGCCTTGGTCGCCTTGGCGCGGAAGCGCTCCACGAAGCGTTCCATCCGCGCGATCTCGGCCTGCTGGCGCTCGATCGCCCGCCCCAGCGCCATCTCGCGCGCGGCCTGCTCCTTGCGCCAGGCGTGCCAGGGGCCCGAGAAGAAGCGCGCCCGCCCGGCCTCGAGCTCGAGCACCGAGGTGCCCACGGCCTCCAGGAACCAGCGGTCGTGCGCCACCAGGACGATCGCCGCGTCCAGTTCGCAGAGGTAGGCCTCGAGCCACTCGAGCGTCGGGATGTCGAGGTGGTTGGTCGGCTCGTCGAGCAGCAGCAGATCCGGTCGGGCGGCCAGTGCGCGGGCCAGCGAGGCGCGGGTGAGCTCGCCGCCGGAAAAGGTCGAGAGGGGCCGGCCGGTCGCTTCGTCGCCGAACCCGAGCCCGTGCAGGACGGAGAGCACCTCCTCCCTCCAGCGGTAGCCACCCGCGTGATCGAAGCGCTCCTGCGCTGACGCATAGGCGCTCATGACCTCCTCGGCGTCGCCGCCGTTGGACATCTCATGCTCCAGCCGCGCGAGCTCGGCCTCCGTCTCGAGCATCTCGCTGCGGCCGCTGAAGACGTAGTCGCCGAGCGACTCGGCCGAGGCCTGGGGCGGGCGCTGGTCGTGCAGGGCCACCCGGGCGGCCTTGCCGAGCACGAGCGTGCCCGACTCGGCCGCCAGCTCGCCGGCGAGGATCCGCAGCAGCGTCGACTTGCCGGCGCCGTTGCGGCCCGAGAGCGTCATCCGCTCTCCCGCCTCGAGCTTGAATGAGACGTCCGCGAGCAGCGGCTTGCCGCCGGCGAAGACGTCGAGGCTTGTTGCGGTTGCGATCGCCATCGAGGGCCCCAACGTTAGGCACCCTCCCGGAGATGGCGAGCGCGGCCGGGGATCTCGGCGCGCTCAGGGGCGCCTGTCTGGCCCAGGCCTGTCAGCTCCTGTGACGCTGCCGTGGATGAAGACGACAGGCGGACCGTCGCCCACAACCGTTACCTCGAGCGCGGCCCGATCAGGCGGCGACCGAGCCGTCCTGCTTGTGGATCACGAGCTTGGCGTCGCGGACGCTGGCGATCTTGCGGCCCTTCTTGACAGCGAGCTGCTTCTTCTTGTGCTTGCTGATCGTGTAGGTGCCGGCGCGGTTGGCCCAGCCCTTGCCGGTCGGGACCGTGTGGATCTCCTTCTCCTTCGTCTTCGTTGCCACTGATCTACCGTCCTCTCGTATGGATCGTGCAACGGTAAGGCATGGATCGTGCAACGGTAAGGCGAGCGTAGGCCGGTCGTCGGATGCTCCTTCTCCGCGTGCTTGACGGCGCCTGAATGACCCACCGGCGCCGATAATCCAGCTCATGGCGCTCGTAGTCGCGATCGTGTTGGCCCTGCTCGTGCTTCCGGCGCCGTGGGGCATCGTCGCGATTGCGATCGGCATCGCGCTCGAGGTCGGCGAGCGCGTCTTCTGGATCAGGTTCCTCCGCCGCTACAAGGTCCGGACCGGGGTCGAGTCCCACGTGGGGGAGAGGGCGGAGGTGGTCGGCGCCTGCGCGCCCGAGGGCCGGGTCAAGTTCCGGGGCGAGCTCTGGAACGCGCGCTCGAGCGAGCCGATCGAGGCAGGCGAGCAGGTGCGGGTCTGCGCGGTCGACGGGCTCACGCTGGAGGTGGAGAGGGAGCGCGGTTAGGATGCCGGGCATGCGCTACCTGATCACCGGCGGCTCGGGCTACATCGGCGGAAGGCTCGTCGAGGAGCTTGGCTCGCGAGAGGAGACGGAGCTGATCGTCAACGTTGACGTCAAGGCTCCCTCCGGCAACCCCTCCAACGTCCGGTTCGTCCACGGCGACGTCCGCGACCGCGCCGCGATCCAGACGCTGCTGGTGCGCCACGAGATCGACTGCCTGGTCCACCTCGCGTTCCTGCTCAATCCCATCCACGACGAGGCGCTGATGTACGACGTGGACGTCAACGGCACCCAGGCGGTGCTGCAGGCCGCCTCGGAGGCGGGCACCGAGCAGGTGCTCGTGACCTCATCGGCCTCGGCCTACGGCGCCTGGCCCGACAACCCGCCCCTGATCACCGAGGAACAGCCCGTGCGGGGCGTCCCCGACTTCTCCTACGCCCGCGACAAGGCCGAGGCGGATCGCCTCTGCCAGCTCTGGGCCGCCGACCACCCAGACCGGGTGATCACGATCGTGCGGCCGTGCATCGTCTTCGGGCCCAGCGTCGACAACTTCATCTCCCGCACCTGGGAGAGCTATCCCTTCCTGCCGCTGCCCGATGGCGTCGAGACCGAGTTCCAGCTCGTGCACGAGGACGACGTGGTCACCGCGCTGATCGCGCTGCTCGACGCGAAGGCGCCGGGCCCGTTCAACCTAACCGGCGACGGCACCCTGAGCTGGCGACGCTCGGCCGAGATCATCGGGATGAAGGTGCGCGAGATGTCCGAGAAGACGTTGCGGCGGATCGCCGCAGTCTCCTGGCGGCTTCACCTGCCGAGGACCGAGGCACCCGCGGGGAACATCGCCTTCATTCGCTACCCGTGGATGGTCTCAAACGAGAAGCTCAAGTCCGAGACCGGCTGGGAGCCTCGCTACGACACGCTGGAGACCTTCGAGATCACGATGAGGGCGAAGGGGAAGCTGCCGGACGTCGTCGCCACCACCCGGGAACCGGTGCCGGCCCGGTAGGCCGGCGGGTCGTTGCTACCTTTTCGCCTCCCGGGCGTATAGCTCAGTTGGGAGAGCGCCGCCTCGACAAGGCGGAGGTCACTGGTTCGAGCCCAGTTACGCCCACTTTTCGCGTTTCCTGTGGCCGGCTCGGCTGGTAAGCTGCGGCGGCAGGGACGACTCATAGGCCAAGGGAATCTCCAAGGGAGAAAGATCGTCGGCATGGGACTGAAGAGGAAGCTCGCGCTCACAGCAGGGATCGCGGCGGTGGCCGTTGCGATGTTCGGCGGTACTGCCCCGTCCGCGCAGGCCGCGGGCAGCGCCTGCCCGACCTTCCGGGTCCTCCACAACGACCGCATCGGGCCGGCCGTGCTGCCCAAGGGCACCTACAACATCAAGCTGACCAACCCTGGCCTCAGCTGCGCGGGCGCCACGCACAACTTCACGATCTTCCTCCAGGACTACGACGGCAAGCTGGGCGGCGGCTGGAAGGTCGTTGCCCAGGGCACCGGCAAGGCGGCCTTCAGGTACAAGCGCACCATCTACTTCCGGGTCGCCCTGATCGGCGGCGGCGGGGGCGGCGGTGGGAGCACGGGCAACCCGTGCCCCGGCAGCTTCCACGTCCTGCACAACGACAGGATCGGCCCGATCGCCTTCCCCAAGGGCTTCTACAAGCTGGTCATCCCGGCGCCCTCGATCGTCACCTGCAGCTCGGCCGCGGGCCTGTTCAAGAAGTTCCTCAACATCCCCTCGGGCAAGCTGCCCAAGGACTGGGCCGTGAAGGCGTCCTCGGCGCTCTTCTACAAGCGGGCCAACCCGCCGCAGAAGAAGTTCCGGGTCGACCCGGCGACCTGAGCGCGGCGCCTACTTGTTGAGCAGGACCGAGACCGTGTCGTCGCTGCTGTTGGTTGAGGCGAAGTCGGGCGCCTTGTCGGAGTTGAATTTCCCGGTGACGATCTCATAGACGCCGTAGCCGATGGGGTAGGGGACCGGCGCGCCGAACTTCACGCCCTTCTTGCCGCGCAGCACGTAGGCGTAGCCGTTGTTGTGGTCGCCGAGGACCAGGTCGGGCCGCTTGTCGAGGTTGAAGTCGGCCGCGCCGATCGCGTAGATCGTCTCGACCACCGGGAGGCTCTTGACGGCCGCGAACTTGCGGTTCTTCTTGGCGAGAATCACGCTGACGGTGCCGTCATCGTAGTTCCCGGTCGCGATGTCGGGCCGGTGGTCGCGGTTGAAGTCCGCGGAGGTGATCACATACGGGCCGCTGAAGGCGCCCGTCGGGATCACCGTGATCGCGCTTAGGGTGCCGTTCTTCTTTCCGAAGCGGACCGCCACCAGCCCGGCGCCGTAGGCGGCGACGGCGACGTCGGAATAGCCGTCGGCGTCGAAGTCCCGGCTGACCGCGTAGTAGGGGTCGATCCCAGAGCCATAGACCTGCTCGGACCCGAGCCTCCCGTTCTTCTTGCCGAGGCGCAGCGAGATCGACGAGTCGAGCCGGTTGACCGTGGTCACGTCCGGGCGCCCGTCGCCGTTGACGTCGCCGACGGTGACCCCGTAGGGGCCGATGCCGACCGGGTAACTGGTGGGCGCACCGAGCTTGCCGCCCTTCTTGGCGAGCATGATCGCGACCTTATTGATGGTGATCTCGGTTACGGCGACGTCGGGGCGTCCGTCGCTGTTGAAGTCGCCCGCCGCGACGTCGTAGGGCCCCGTGCCGGTTCCGACGGGGTAGTTCTGGGCGGGGGCGAACTTGCCGTTCTTCTTGCCGAGCAGGATCGCGACCAGATCATAGTTGGGGGAGGCCGCCGCCAGGTCCCGCCGCCCGTCGCCGTTGAAGTCGGCGACCGCGAGCCCCAGGGGATCGGCGACCGCGTAGTCGGCCTTCGGCTTGAAGGTCCCGAAGGCGCCTGCTGCGGAGGCGACGCCGAGCGTGGCGGCCAGCGTAAGCGCGACC
>SHVA01000005.1 GCA_009691195.1 Solirubrobacterales bacterium
TGAACGGCGGCGGTGCCACCACTTGTGGGCGGTGGCCGGCGAGCAGCTGAACCGAGCGGCCGCCTCACGCATCGAGGCTCCCGCCTCGATCAGCTCGCAGAGCTCGCGGCGTGCAGCGGGTCCGAGCTTCGCCTTAGTGTGGATCTTCAATCCGATTTGCGAACCGGAGGTATGAGATGAGCGCTGGGCCTGATCTAGGAGCGGTCTTCGACGAGCACGTCGCGAGCGAGTTCGAAGCCAAAGACATCGACGCGACCATGCGCACGATGGTCGAGGAGCCATACGTCTGGCATGTGCCGGCGCTGACCGGAGCCTCGGGCGGCGAGGAGGTACGGCAGTTCTACGTCACGCAGTTCATCGGCCACACGCCTGCGGACGCGGTGCTCCACCCAATCTCGCGGATGATCTCGGCGGACCGGGTGATCGACGAGTTTGTCCTCGAGTTCACGCACGACTCCGAGATCCCATTCATGCTGCCCGGGGTCGCGCCGACAGGACGAAAGGCACGCGTCCCCACGGTTGTGGTGATGGGGTTCGACGGCGACAAGGTCGCCTACGAGCACATCTACTGGGATCAGGCGACGTTGCTCGTCCAGCTCGGCCTGCTCGACCCCTCCGGACTTCCCGTCGCCGGCGCCGAGCAGGCCGAGCGCCTGCTCGAGCTTGCGGGGGTGAGGGGTCTCCACCGGCTTAAGCCGAGACCGCCAAATAGCAGCGGCTTCGACTAGCGGGAGCGACGGGACTCGAACCCGCGGCCTCCGGCGTGACAGGAGCGGTCACCAGGAGGGGTCAGAAGGGCAGTTTCCCCCATTCCCATGCGGAATGCGGCATCTGCCGCCGATGATCTGAGGTTCGAAAATATCATCGTAAATTGCGGGCGTTTGTAAGGCGTTTGGGCACCAGTGCCCAATGAGATCTGGCTGCCAACCTTGGAGAGTCCGTAGAGAACTCCAAAGATACGATGCTATCCTTGGATTCCGACAAAGCCTTCCCAAAGGAGACCCATGGGGGTCGGAGGACGCTACATCGAACAGACGTGGTCCGGGAATCCCGCAGGCCAGACGCGCGCCGAGCGTCAGCCCGGGAGGTTCGACGCCTACATCCCGAACCCGATCGCCGAGTACGAGCCGGAGCTTACCGGCGCGATCTCGAGTCTCCTATCCGACGCCGACGGGAGCGTGCGAGAGCTCAACCGGCTCGATTCGGACCGTACGCTTCAGATCGAAGCCCTGGCTCGTCAGCTTCTGCGGCAGGAGTCCTTGGCTTCTTCTCGCATCGAGGGACTCGCGATCTCCCACAAGCGAATAGGCGAAGCCGACTACGACCCGCGTGGAAGCGACGACAGAAGGGCGGTGGAGGTCTTGGCCAACATCGAGGCCATGGAGCAGGCCATCCAAGTCGGAGCGGGTGGCCGGCCGATCACCAAAGAAACCATCGTCGATCTCCACCGGACGCTCTTGAGTCCAACGGAGCCAAAGATCGCCGGCTTCATCCGTGACAAGCAAAACTGGATCGGTGGCCGGTACTTCACTCCCCTCGGAGCCGAGTTCATCCCACCGCCCCCGAAGGAGGTGCCTCGTCTAGTAGAGGACCTGGCCGAGTTCATCAATCGCGACGATCTCCCTGCAACGCTGCAGGCCGCGCTGGCCCACGCTCAGTTCGAGACCATCCACCCCTTCCCAGACGGCAACGGCCGTGTCGGGCGCTGCCTGATCCATGTGGTGTTTCGCCGTCGCGGACTTGCGGCGCATCATGTCCCACCGGTCAGTCTTCTGATGGCGGCTGACGTCGATGGCTACGTGAAGGCGCTGACCGGATACCGCGAAGACGCCGAGTCGGACTGGACGACTTACTTCGCGACGACGACCGTGGCTGCCTCGGCAGCCGCGGAGGATTTCAGCGACCGCCTGGTCGAGCTTCAGGAGGATTGGCTCAAGAAAGCAAAGGTGCGCAGTGGCTCCACGGCGGCGCAAGTGATCGCATCACTTCCGGCCCAGCCCGTCATCGACGTCAAAAAGGCGGCCGAGATCGCTGGCACCTCCGAGGAGGCCGCACGACAGGCGCTCAACACACTCGAGGCGAAGGGCGTCCTCAAGCAGGTCAGCAAGCGAAACTGGGGTCGAGTCTGGGAAGCCCGCGGGCTGTGGAAGCTTCTCGATGGCTACGAGAAGGGACTCGCTGCGCCGAGTCCCGCCGAGTAGAACTCAACCTGAACCAGGTGTCTGCGCCGCATCTGCTCAGCGAGGCAGTCCGCTAGAACTCCTCTCGTCAAGGAGTCAACCGGGAGTTAGGCCATGCCACAGTGGCCTGGACCCCATCCCCGCGTTGACACCCACCTGAGCTAGATCGCTCGGATGCCGAGGAGGGGCGTAGCCCCGACGAAGGCATCCGAGGCGACTCGCAGGATGGCTGTCAAGGGCCATCGGTTTCTCCCCACCGGCGGCCATCAAAGCTCCCCACCGGCGGCCTGAGGGCAACCGAGCTGACGCACCTTCGCTGGCGTGATCTCGACCTCGCTAAGGGCGAGCTGACGGTCGCGAGGTCAAAGACAGCGGCGGGACTGCGCCGCGTCGTCCTCGAGCCCGAGTTGGTCCAGCTGCTCCGCGAGCACAAGATCGCCTCGACTTGGAGCCAGCCCGACGACTTCGTCTTTCCCGGCCGCGACCGAGCGAAGCCTCGCGATCGCAACAGCGTTCGCAAGCGCGCCCTATACGGAGCGATCAAACGGGCCAATGAGCGGCTTGCCGAGGAGGGCAAGCCGCCGCTGCCCGAAGGGATCACCTTCCACGCCCTGCGCCGGACCTACGCGGCGCTGCGGGCGGAACTCGGAGAGCACCCTGCAATCACGGCCGCGCAGATGGGCCATCGCGACCTGCGGATGACCCTGCGCGTCTACACCGACGTGACCGGGATGAAGCCGCAGACTCGCATGGCCGGGCTGCTTTCGGACGCTGATTGGGCACCATTGGGCACTGGCGGCCCAGATGACCCGGATGCAGCCCCCGCGGAGTCCCACCCGGAGGACGGCGAAAGCCGCCAACTTCCAGCGGCTTCGACTAGCGGGAGCGACGGGACTCGAACCCGCGGCCTCCGGCGTGACAGGCCGGCGCTCTAACCAACTGAGCTACGCCCCCGGGGGTTCGCTGCAAGGCTACTCGGTGGCGATCTCGCGGACGTTGCCTGCGACGGGGCCCTTCGGGCCCTCCTCGGGCTCGTACTCGACCTTGGCGCCATCATCCAGAGACCAGTAGCCATCCCCGGAAATGGAAGAGAAATGGACGAACAGGTCGTTGCTGCCGTCCTCCGGCGTGATGAAGCCGTAGCCCTTTTCGTTGCTGAACCACTTCACGGTGCGTTCTGGCATCGATCCAAACCTCCTCGGCTTGATTCCCGGTGCGAAAGGAGGTGCGTTGAACACCGGACTTCACATACAACTTCCTTTCCAAAACGGAGCCGCAGCCCCGTGGCGCGGCACCGTAGCGAACCGGAACGAGGGACGGCGCGCCCCGTTTCGGGCCAGATCCGGTTGCCGTAGCCTGCCACCGAGATGCAAGAGGATCCGGTCATCAGCCGCGGGATGCTGAAGGCGCTCGGCGCGATCCTTGTGATCGCCGTGGTCGCCGGCGGAGTCGTGCTCTTCGCCAGCGCCGACATCGACCTCGGCGACCTCAAGATCCCCACCGACCAGACGACCACGACGCTTCAGGACACCAGCCTCTCGGACACCACGATCGGGGACACGAGCCCGATCGCGGACAGCAACCCGTTCTCGAGCCACGGCTTTGCCGCCGCGCTGAGCGCGGTGCGCGCCGAGGCCGGCCACGGTGCCCAGCTCACGAAGCTGTTCATCAACGACGTCCAGACCCAGGTCGTGGTCCGCCGCGGCGACGGGGTCGAGGCCTACAGCGTGCCGTCGGAGGGCGGCCAGCTCCAGCGCCAGGACGCCACCGTCTCGATCAGCGGCAACGCAACCCTCGCCGACTTCGCCTTCTCCTTCGACGAGGTCAAGCCCGCGGCGGTCGATCGAATGCTCCCCGGGGCGAACAAGCTGATCGACGGGACGCTCCAGCCGACGGTGCTGGCGCTCGAGCGCCAGCTCTCGTCGGGCTCGCGCGAGCTGGAGTGGGTGATCAACGGCACCGCCGGCGGCGACAACCTGGTCTTCAGGGCGCGCCCCGACGGCTTTGGCGTGCGCCAGATCGGGGTTGGAGCGCCGAACGCCCCGCCGGCCGTCGTGACCGCCCCCTAGCCGTCGCGCTCGCCCGCAAGCTCCTCGATTCGCCGGTAGATCTCGGGAGCGCGGTGGCGCAGGCGCTTGACCTCGAAGGTCCCCAGCGAGATCAGCTTCACGCTCGAGGTCGCGGTCACGGTGGCGTTCCGCTACTCGTCGCGGACCATGCCGCCCTCGCCGAAGATGTCGCCCGGACCCAGCTCAGCGACCCGCTCCCCTTCGCGGCTGACCTCGGCGGTGCCGTCCTCGATCGCCATCAAAGGCGTTGGCAAATCCGTCCTCGTCTATCAGCACGGTCCCCTCGGGGACCTCCTTTGACTCGGCGAAGAAGGCGACCGACTGCAACTCCTCGTCGGGAGCGTCCGCGAACAACGGGATTCGCTTGAGCTGGGCTACGTCCATAGGGCCTCAACCTATCCGAGGCCGCCCTTAGGCCACGTGGGATAGAGTCACGCTGGACCCGACAGCGACAGCAAGGGGAGCAGTGCGATGGGACTCATGGACAACATCAAGAAGGCGCAGGAGGCGGCGCAGGAGGCCCAGCAGGGCGCCGGGGGAATGCAGGGCGCGATGCCCGATGCGGCTGACATGGAGTACGCGCAGCTCGCCCAGAAGGTCGCCCAGAGCGGGCTGCAGGGGACGGCGACGATCAAGTCCATCGGCGAGACGGGCAAGGTCGACGCAGGCGTCAACAAGCAGTACGCGATCGAGGTCGCGGTCGTGCTCGAGGCGGGAGACACCTACGACACGACGGTGCTCCAGAACCTCACCGGCGACGCGATCAGCTCTGGCCACTACGAGGTGGGCAAGCGCTTCGAGGTCAAGGTGGACCCAGACGACAAGAGCAAGGCGCTGCTTTTCGGGCTCGCAGACTAGCGGCGACAGGGCCCGGCCGGCTCCCTGTTTGGGGGGGCGGCCTTGAGCAAAAACTGGTGACTCAACGAATGTTTTAGCCGCCGAACTTTGAGGTTCGGCGGGATAACCGTGAGACTGTCGGTCCCTTGATCGCGTCCGCCACGGACATCCAGAACTTCGTCTTCGACTGGTACCCCGTCTTCGGGGTCGTCTTCATGGCGGGGTTGCTGATCGTCTTCGTGATGCTGCTCAAGGGCACCATGCGGACGACGCGGCCCGAGACCGTCCGCGCCAACAAGACGGCGCCGATCCTCTGGGAGGAAGTGCAGGGCGTCGACGCCGCCAAGGAAGAGCTGATGGACGTGACCGAGTGGCTCCGCGACCCCGACCGCTTCGAGGCGCTCGGCGCGCGGGCGCCCCGCGGCGTCCTGCTCTACGGGCCGCCCGGCACCGGCAAGACCATGCTCGCCCGAGCGGTCGCGGCCCAGGCCGGCGTCGACTTCTTCGCGGCCTCAGGCTCGAGCTTCGTCGAGATGTTCGTCGGCCGCGGCGCGGCTCGCATCCGGCGCCTCTTCAAGGAGGCGCGCAGCTCCGGGCGGGCCGTGATCTTCATCGACGAGCTCGACGCCGTCGGCGGCCACCGCGGTGGTGGCGGAGGCGATGGAGGCTCGAGCGAGCGCGAGCAGGCCCTCAACCAGCTTCTGGTCGAGCTCGACGGCTTCGAGCGTGATCCCGGCACCGTGATCGTGATCGCCGCCTCCAACAACATGGAGAAGCTCGACCACGCGCTGCTGCGGCCCGGACGCTTCGACCGCCAGGTGCTCGTCGCCCCGCCCGACCGCGACGGCCGCGAGGCGATCCTTCGCGCGCACGGGCGGGACAAGTCGCTCGCCGAGGACCTCGACCTCGGCGACGTCGCCCGCAAGACCACCGGCATGACCGGCGCCCAGCTCGCCAACGCCCTCAACGAGGCGGCGATCATCGCCGGCCGCGCCGGCCGAAAGGTGATCGGCCGCGAGGAGCTGGACGAGTCCCTGCTACGCCAGACGGTCGGCTCCGAGCAATCGCGCCGGCTGACCGCCGAGGAGCGCAGGATCGTCGCCTACCACGAGTCCGGTCACGCCCTCTGCCGCCGCCTGGTGGGCCTCGACCCGCCCGAGATCCTCAGCATCGTCCCCCGCGGCCCCGCGCTCGGCTTCGTCGGCCACTCGCCGCAGGAGGACCGCTACCTGCGCTCACGCAAGCAGCTGATCGACGAGGTCGTGATGCTGCTCGGAGGCCGCGCTGCCGAGGAGGAGGTCTTCGGCGAGGCCTACTCGGGATCAGCCGACGACCTCGCCCGCGTCCAGCTCGTCTGCAAGCAGATGGTGGCCGAGTTCGGCATGGGCCTCGGCAGCGAGGTGATCGAGGACACCCCGATCGCCCTGCCCACCGGCGACTACGCGCTTTCGGACCGCACCCGCCGCGACGTGGACCTGGCGGCGATGGCGCTCGCGCGTGAGTCGCGCCTGCACGCGCGAGAGCTGCTGGCGGCCAATCGCCGCTGCCTGGACGACCTCGCCGCCAACGCCCTCGAGCACGAGACCCTCACGCGCGAGGACCTCGACCGGATCTTCGCCTCGCACGAGCTGCAGACGCCCGAGCGCCCCGACGTGCCCGAGGCGCTTATGCTGCTCTCGCAGCAGCCGCAGTCTGACTGACGGACGGCGGCGCGACGGGAGGCGCCGAGCATGAGGATCAAGACGCTGGTGGCGCTTGTGGTGACGGCGGCGGGTCTGGCGGTCGCTTCGGGAGGCGCGGTGGCCGCCCAGCAGCCATCCTTTTCGACGGAGGTCGCCTTCGCGGGGCCGTTGTTCGGCGATCCGTTCAACGGAGTCCTGTTCGGGCGCGTGGCATCTCCCAAGTCCGCCTGCGTGCCGGGGCGCACGGTGAAGCTCTTCGAGGACGGGGCGCTGCTCGACACCGACAGGACCAGCGCGAAGGGCGCCTGGGCCGTGTTCGTTTCTGAGGTGCCCGACTCGTCCGAGGCCCGCGTCGTCAAGCGCGTGCTCGGCAAGCGCGGGCACCGCTTCGTCTGCCAGGCGGGCTCGCTGCTGATCGACTGAGCGATGATGATGGGCGGTACTGGGCTTGAACCAGTGACCTCCTCGGTGTAAACGAGGCGCTCTCCCAACTGAGCTAACCGCCCTGGGTCCCTGATTATGGCCAGGGCCGGGCGGCGTATGATCGGCGCCGATGGACTCCGGTTCCTCCCTCTCGCTCTGGTCCGAGGACTCCTACCTCTCGATCGCCTCGAAGGGGTCGTTCCTCTCGATCGGCTCGGTCGGCTCGATCGCCTCGATCGGCTCGGTCGGCTCGATCGCCTCGGCCTTCTCCCTGGCTTCGGCCGCCTCGGTCGGCTCGGCGACCTCGGTCGCCTCGGCCGGCTCGGTCATGTCCGCCGCCAGCCGCAACTCAGTGATGTCGGCCCGCAGCATCGACGGTGTTCTCGGCGAGTACGGCACCCCCAGGGCGCGGCTGCTGAGCGCGGCGGCCCTGCTCTGCGCCGCCGCGGCCATCGGCGGCCTCGCCCTGCTTCGCCGCTAGGGACGCGCGGTCCCGACGGGGCTGTAGCCTGCCGCGCGTGCGGATCCTCGTCACCAGCTCGCGCATGCCCTATGCGCTCGACATCATTCGCAAGCTCGCCGAGCGCGGCCACGACGTCTACGCCTCCGACAACTACGACACGGCGCCGGGCAGCCACTCCAAGTACCTGAAGGGGCACACCGTCACCGCCTCCCCGTCGGGGGACCCCGAGGCCTTCGTGGGCGACGTCGAGTCCTACTGCTCGGAGAACGGGATCGAGCTGGTGGTCCCGTGCTTCGAGGAGGTCTTCTACCTCGCGGCCCAGCACGAGCGCCTCTCCGGCGTCACCAAGGTCTACGCCCCTCCCTTTGCGACGCTGGCCCGCGTCCACGACAAGGCCAGCTTCGAGTCGCTGGCCGACAAGCTCGGTATCCGGGCGCCGCAGACGATCGTCGCTCACACCCAGGAGGAGCTGACCGACGCGATCGGGAAGTTCCCCCGCTTCTTCGCCCGGGCCGCCTTCTCACGAGGCGGCGTCGGCCTGTTGACCAACACGGGCCCGCTGGCCGGGGCGATGGACGCCTCCGACGCCCACCCGACCGAGGCGTCGCCGTGGCTGGTCCAGGAGTTCGTGGACGGCCCGATGCAGTGCACCTACGCCACCATCCACGAGGGGCGGGTCGTCACCCACGGCGCCTACCGCGCCCCGCGGCAGTGGGAGCACAGCACCGGCATCCAGTTCGTCTCGGTGGACCCGAAGCCCTCGCTCGAGGCCGTCAACAAGATCGTGGCCGAGCTCAACTGGACCGGCCAGATGTCGCTCGACTTCGTGGACACCGACGACGGCCTGGTGATCATCGAGTGCAACCCCCGCGGCACCGACGGCGTCCTGCTGATGGAGGCCGAGGAGCTGGAGCGTGGCGTGCTCGGCGGCGAGGGGGAGACGCTGCTGATCGAGCCCGGCCGCGAGGTGCAGCTCGACTTCGCCGTCTTCGGGCAGGCGTTCCGCGAGCCGATCAAGGAGATGCCCGCCTCCTTCCATGACCTGATGCACATCAAGGGCTCCGACTCCGGCTGGCGCGACGCGCTGCCCACCCTCTACTCGGCGCTCTCCTTCGCCCACCACGCGCGACTCAACTGGGGCCAGCGCAAGGCGCTGCTCGCCGCGATGGCTGACGGGATCACCTGGGACGGCCAGCCGATCCCCGGGCTCCCGCCCGACGACGCGAAGCTGCTCGCCGAGCTCACCGGCGATCGCCCGCCGGGGTGACCCACCGCCGCCGCGAGCCGTGAGCGGCGTGCTTCGGCTCCGGGACGGACGGGAGCTGGCCTGGACCGAGAGGGGCAATCCGGAGGGCGATCCGGTGATCGAGTTTCACGGCAACCCGGGCTGCCGGCTCGGTGGCTGGGGGGACGACGGCGTGCTCGCCGCCAGTGGAACGCGTCTGATCAGCTTCGACCGCCCGGGCATCGGCGGCTCCAGCCCCGCCCACACCCGCTCGCCCCTCGACTCGGCCTCCGACCCGATCGAGCTCGCGGACTCGCTGGGGCTCGGGGGCTTCGCGGTACTCGGATATTCCCTCGGCGGCGCCTATGCGGCCGCCTGCGCGGCCGCGGCGCCCGAGCGGGTGTCGGCGCTGGCGCTCGTCAGCTCCGTGGTGCCCCTCGGCGAGCTCGGCGAGCTCTCCGAGCTCGGGCACGAGCGCCAGTGGCGCGCGGCCGAGCGCTGGCCGCGGGCCCTGGCGCTGACCTACAGGACGCTTGCTGCAACGACCCGGTGGGCGCCCCGGATCACCGATCGCGTGATCGCGGCCGGGCTCTCGGCGCCTGACCGGGCGGTCGCCTCCCGGCCCGAGGTCCGCGAGCGACTGCGGGTGACCGCGATCGAGGCGGGTGCCCAGGGCGGCCGCAGTACCGTCGAGGACATGCGTGCGGCGATGCGGCCGTGGGGCTTCGGCCTCGACCAGGTCCGCTGCCCCACCACGATCTGGCAGGGCGACGCCGACGGCTCGATCCCGGTCGCCTGGGCGGAGCGCCTGGCGGCGGCGATCGAGGGGGCCGAGCTCCGGCTGCTGCGGGGCGAGGGCCACTACCTGATTGAGGACCGCCTGGGAGAGATCCTGGCCTCCCTGGGAGAATGAAGAGCGTGGACACCTCGATCCTCTGGCGCGCGGCGCTGATCCAGGCCCTTTCGGTCGCCGCCCTCTCGCTGGCACTCGCTCTGGCACTGCCCCACTCCTTCTTCGAGGACTGGGGCTGGATCGCCGGGCCCGCCGCCTGGATCGCCTGCGCCCTGCTCACCGCCCGCGTCCTGGGCCTGCCCGTGATGTCCGTGCTCGCCGGCGCCGCGATCGCCGGCGTCCTCAGTCTCGCCGGGGTGCTCCTGGGCGTCCACTGGCTCAGCGTCGCTATCGCCGTGGGGGTCTTCGCCGTCTGGTGCGCTCGCCTGGAAAGAGGGGAACCAGCATGGACCTAGGCATCGAGGGGAAGACGGCGCTGGTGATGGGCGCGAGCAGGGGCATCGGCCTCGGGATCGCTTCCGCCCTGGCTCGCGAGGGGGCGAGCGTCGCGATCTCGAGCCGCTCTGCGGAAGCCCTGCGGGAGGCCGCCACGGAGATCGAGGGCGAGCCGGCGCTGCTGCCGGCCGACACCGACGACCTCGATCGCCTCGCGGCCCTGCCCTCCGAGGCCGCCGAGCTGCTGGGCCCGGTCGAGATCCTGGTCACCAACACGGGCGGGCCCCCGCCCGGCCGTGCGCTCGACAACGCGGTCGAGGAATGGGAGGCTGCCTACCGCAGCCTCGTGCTCGCGCCCCGGGCCCTGATCGAGGCCGTGCTGCCGGGCATGCGCGAGCGGAGCTGGGGGCGGATCACCAACGTCGCCTCGTCCTCCGTGCGCGAGCCGATCCCCGGCCTGGCGCTGTCGAACTCCCACCGGATGGCGGCGCTCGGCTTCTTCAAGACCATCGCCGACGAGGTCGCCTCGGAGGGCATCACCGTCAACACGGTCGCGACGGGACGCTTCGCCACCGACCGCCTCGCCTCGATGCACGGATCGCTTGAGGCCGCCGAGGACGCCGCCCAAGAGCTGGTGCCGGCCGGCCGGCTCGGCCTGATCGAGGAATACGGCGATCTGGTCGCTTTCCTCTCCTCCGAGCGGGCGGCATACCTGACCGGCGCGACCATTCCGCTCGACGGGGGCATGCTCCGCTCCACCTGAGCCCGTCCGCATACCTAAATGTCGGTCAATTTCGGCGACAGAGCGAATTTGATCCCGTTACAGTGGTCCGATTGCAGGGAAGTGGTGTTCATAGCCCCATCAGACCCACGTCTGACCGGGAATAGTGAGCGAGAGGAGCTCGATTCATGAGGCTTGGCCTTGGCTTGTTCGTAGCAGCAGTTTTGGCGCTGACCCTGACGGTGTCCGTCACCGCGTCCGCGTCCCCAGCCGGATCGTCGTCCGCAAGCGCGGTGGCTGCCGGTAAGAAGAAGAAAAAGAAGAAGAAGAAGTCCAAGGTCCTGACCGTGTGTAAGCACGGCTGCAAGTACCGGACGATCCAGAAGGCCGTCAACAAGGCCGGCAAGAAGTGGACCGTCAAGGTCAAGCCGGGCAAGTACGTCGAGGGCGTTCGCGTCTACGGCCACAAGTACGACGGCCTCCGCATCGTCGGTACCGGCAAGAAGCCGACCGACGTCGTGATCGAGGGCACCAACGCCCAGGGCCCCGGCGGCCTCGCCCAGCACGGCATCGAGGGCAAGGGCGTCAACAATCTCAAGGTCGAGAACATGAAGGTGGAGAACTTCGCCTCGAACGGCGTCTTCATCCACGGCGAGGAGGGCGGCTGCAACGGCTACCTGATGAAGAACATGGTCGCCGCCGACAACCGCTCCTACGGCCTCTTCGCCCTTAACTGCATCGGCGGACGGATCACGCAGAGCACCGGCTACGGCCAGGGCGACTCGGCCTTCTACATCGGCGAGACGCCGCCGCAGGACGATCCGGTCCGCACCGAGCTGGACCATCTCGACGGGCACCTCAACGTGCTCGGGTACTCGGGAACCAACTCCAAGTACGTCGACATCCACGACTCGGCCTTCTACAACAACGGCGCGGGCGTGGTCCCGAACACGTTGGATTCAGAAAAGTTCGAGCCCAACTCGGACGGAACCATCAAGAACAACGACATCTTCTGGAACAACTTCAACTACTACCTGCCCGACAGCCCGGTGCAGACGGTTTCCGGCGGCCTCGGCTGCATCGACCCGCCGAACAACACCATCTGCCTCAACTACCCGGCCGGGATCGGCGTGATCCTGTTCGGCTCGCAGGGCTGGACGGTCGAGGACAACAACATCTTCGGCAACTTCCTCTGGGGAAGCGCCGCGTTCTCGGACCCGTTCAACTCCGGCGACGACGCGATCAGCCGGGACAACCAGTTCATCAACAACACCAACGGCAGGGGAGGCACCGACATCAACGCGGTGGACTTCTTCGCCGACGGATCGGGCAGCGGCAACTGCTGGTCGGGCAACACCAGCTCGACGTTCGACTTGAGCTCGACGGCCGGTCTCACCGACGCGGAGCTCTACCCGACCTGCCCGGCGCCGGCGGCGCCGAACGACGGTGCGAGCAACACCAGCGCCGGTGACCCGATCCAGGTCTTCGTGGACCTGGTCGGAGTGGTCTCCGCGGATCCCGCAGAGGACATGCAGTGCGCGTGGACCGAGCATTCCCACCCGGCGTTCGAGAGCTACACGCCGTTCGAGGTCAGTCCGGGCCCGACGTGCTAGCTGCTCGGGCCAAGCAGCTGGCGGCAGTCCTCGTGGCTGCCACGGCCGGGGCGGCGTTCTTCGTCGCTCCGTCCGTGGGCGGCCCCACCGCGGACGCCTCCGGCAAGACCAAGGTGGTCAGCGTCGGCGACGACTTCTTCGCACCCGGCAGCGTCAAGATCGGCAAGAACAGCTCGATCAACTGGGTCTGGTCGAACCTGAACTTCAACAGCCACAATGTGCGCCTGGCGGGTCACCCCAAGGGCGTCAAGCCCAAGCAGTTCAAGTCACCCGCCACGGGCTCGATCGGCCTCAAGTTCAAGAAGAAGTTCACGGTCGCGGGCAACTACGAGTTCTATTGCAGCCTGCACGCGACGGTCATGCGAATGACCGTCAAGGTCGGCAAGTAGGAGGCCCACATGGGTTTTGACCCCGTAGGCCGCCGCGACTTCCTGTCGGGAGCCGGGGGGCTGTTCATCTGCACGCTCGCCGGCCAGAAGGTCTTCCTCGACCGCGAGGCCGACGTCAGCCAGCTCTCGAGCGGGGTGGCGGCGCCCCCGAAGGTGGTCGAGGCCGACGGGGGGGATACCGGCGCGCCGGCCGCTCCAGACGCCGTCGAGGCGGACGGCGCCGCTGCGGCCGCGGGCACGGCCCAGATGGAGGCCACCGACGCTGGCACCCGCGCCGACACGGCGCCGGCGGCCGTGGACGGGGTGCGCGAGTACTGGATCCAGGCCGAGCCAGTGCGCTGGAACATCGTCAAGCCCACGGGCCGCGACGAGATGATGAACCGCAAGGTCCGTGGCAAGACCAAGTTCACGGCCTTCGCCTACCGCGCCTACGAGCCCAACTTCACCGCCCCCAAGGGCAACGCCCAGATCCCGGGCCCGCTGATCTCGGCCGTGGTCGGAGACACAGTGATCGTCAACTTCCGCAACGCCCTTCCAGCGCCGGTGACCATCCACCCGCACGGCATCTTCTACAGCGACGAGATGGACGGCGCCTACAAGGGCCAGTACACCGACCCGGGCGGCTTCGTCCAGACCGGCAAGACCTTCCGCTACCAGTGGGAGGCGCGCGAGGGGACCGAGGGCGCCTGGCTGTACCACGACCACGGGCCGCTCGACCCGGTGCCGCTGTTCAAGGGGCTGTTCGGGCCGATGGTGATCCGCGCCCAGGGAGAGCCGCTGCCCGACCGCGAGTTCTTCGTCGCCTTCCACACATTCTCGCCGGTCGCGACCGGCCTCGCGCAGAACTTCTCCTGCATCAACGGGCGCGCCTTCGCCGGCAACACGCCCACGCTTCGCTCCAGCGCCGGCGACACGGTCCGCTTCCACGCCTTCGCGATCGACAACGACTTCCACACCTTCCACGTCCACGGCCACCGCTGGACCGATCCCAACGGGGGCCAAGTGATCGATAACCAGACCCTGGGTCCGGGCGACGCGATCACCGCCGAGTTCGTCGAGGACAACCCGGGCCGCTGGTTCTACCACTGCCACGTCTTCAGCCATCTCCACATGGGGATGAACGGTTGGTACCTCGTAGACGGCTGAGCCGCCTCCTCGTCGCGATCGCAGCCTCGCTCGTCTGCGTCTCGCTCGCGGCGCCGCTCGCGGCGCACGCCTCGAACCGCCGCATCGCGGTGGGTGACTACCGCTGGTCGGCTCCCGAGGTCGACATCGACCTCGGGGAGCACGTGACCTGGCACTGGGTCGGCCCGGACACGGTCCACTCGATCACGGGCAACTCGCCCAACGCCGCGGGCCTCGACTCAGATCCCGGCAACGCCTTCCCCAACCACCCGATCGGGGACAGCTTCCAGCTCAGCTTCGACCAGCCCGGCAGCTACGAGTTCCACTGCAAGCTCCACAGCTTCGTCAAGGGGAAGGTGGTGGTCTCGTCCAACCCTGGCGATCCCGAGACCGAGGTCGACCCCATCCCGCCGATCGCGGTCGATCTGCAGAACCCGGCGGTGAGCGACCTCCGCCTCAATCGCAGCTCGTTCCGGGCGACCGGCACGGCGATGACCTTCGCCCTCGACGAGCGGGCGCTGCTCGACGCCGAGATCTACCGCCTGCGCAAGCGCCGCAACCCGGTCTACGCCGGCTATCGCGAGTGGAACTCCCACATCGGCCTCAACGCCGTCGCCTTCGGCGGGCCGAGCACGCACTTCAAGCCGAGGCCCGGCCGCTACCGGGCCACGGTCATCGCCACCGACCAGAGCGCCAACACCGTCACGGTGAAGCGCCTGCGCTTCAGCATCCTCAAGCCGAAGCGCTAGCCGGGGCCCTGATCCCGCCCCGGCGGGCAGCGACCGCCAGCCAGATCCCGCCGCCGAGGATCATCGCGACCGAGAAGAGCTGGGCCTGTGTGAGCCCGAGCGCGACATCGTCGTTGCGGCGCACGAACTCGACTAGAAAGCGCTCGCTGCCGGCGAGCACGAGGTAGAGGGCGAACAGCAGCCCGGGCCGCAGCCGGCCGCGCAGGCGCCAGAGGCCGAGCGCGACCAGTCCCATCACCAAGGTCTCGTAGACGGGCGTCGGGTGCACGGTCTGGTCGGTGGGCACCGTCCCGTCGGGATAGGCCATCGCCCAGGGGCCGTCCCAGGCCCTGCCGTAGTCGCCGTCACCCGAGAGCTGGCAGCCGATCCGCCCGACCGCGTACCCGAGCGCCAGGGCCGGTGCCGCAAGGTCGAGCAGCGCCAAGCCGAAGTAGCCGCGCCACCAGGCCCAGATGAAGACGGCCAGGGCGCCGCCGATGGCGCCGCCGTACCAGACCAGGCCCGAGCCGGAGACGATGTTGCCGAACAGGTCGTCCCTGACCGAATCGTAGTTCTCGAGGACGTAGTCGAGCCGCGAGCCGATCAGCCCGCCCGCGAGCGCCGAGAAGGCGATCTCGTAGGCCCAGTCCGGCGGCTTGCCCAGCTCCTGAAGCCGCCGGTGGATCAGTGCCCCCCCCGCGACGAAGGCGAGCGCGAAGCAGATCCCGAAGGTCTGCAGCGTCAGCGGCCCGATATGGATCTCAGGCAACAATCTGACTACCCCCCGCGAGCATGGGCGGAGGCTACATCGTCGCCTTCGCGGCAGCCGGCGCAGAGGCCCGCCACCTCGAGGCTGTGGCCGGTGGCGACGAAGCCCTGCTCGGCGGCGACCCGGTCGAGCCAGTCGCCGAGGCTGCAATCGGTGATCTCGACGACCCGGTGGCAGTCCGAGCAGACGAGGTGGTGGTGGTGCCCCTCGCCGCAGAGCCGGTAACACGTCTCCTCGGCGCTGTGAGGGAGGGCGTCGACGACGCCCGCCTCGGAAAGATCGTTGAGGGCCCGGTAGACCGTCGCCAGGCCCACGGGCTGCCTGCGACGCTTCAGACGCTGGTGGAGCGCCTGGGCCGTGGCGTCATCGGGCTCCCGCGCCAACTCGGTGAGCACGCGGAGGCGCCCTCGGGTCGGGCGGATGCCGGCCGCCTCGAGCCTGCCGGCGAGCTCCTCCTCGCTCCGTGATCGGGTTGCGCTCATCACCCTGTACAGTATCGCACCTTATGAGAATGAGTCTCATTATCGGAATCTCACTCGTCCTCGCCACGATCGCCGCGGTCGGGCTGCTGGCCGGCAACGAGGGCGGGAGCGGCCCTGGGGTCCCGATACCACGCTCGGTGGTGGCCGGCTTCTACCCGCTCGCATTCGCAGCCGAGCGGGTCGGTGGCCCGGGACTCGAGGTCGAGAACCTGACCCCGCCCGGCGTCGAGCCGCACGACCTCGAGGCGTCGCGGAGCGATATCCAGGGCCTCCGCTCGGCCGACCGCGTGTTACTGATGGGGGAGGGCTTCCAGCCCGAGCTGGAGCGCGCGGTGGAGGGAGACGACGGCGTCGTGCTGCTGCTCGACACCCCCGGCCTGGACGCCACGCCCGGCGATCCCCACGTCTGGCTCGATCCGCTCCGCTTCGCCACCATCGTCGAGCAGATTGGGGCAGAGCTGCACGATCCGGGTGCCGCCCGCCGCCTCGATACCCGCCTGCGCGCCCTCGATGCCGACTTCCGCCGGGGCCTCGCCGACTGCGGCCGCGATGAGATCGTCACCAGCCACGACGCCTTCGGCTACATGGCCGACCGATACGGGCTCGAGCAGGTCGCCGTCACCGGCATCTCGCCCGAGGCTGAGGCGGCGCCCGGTGACCTCCAGCAGGTCGTGGACACGGTCCGCTCCAGCGGCGCGACCACGATCTTCACCGAGCCCCTCGTCTCCCGGAGCCTGGCCGACACGGTCGCTCGCGAGACCGGCACGAGCGTGGAGACCCTCAACCCGATCGAGGGCCTGACGCGCGCACAGGCGGCCGACGGAGAGGACTACTTCACCCTGATGAGGGAGAACCTGTCGGCGCTGAGGCGGGCGCTCGGATGCCGGTAGTCCGTGCCAGGGATCTCAGCTTCGCCTACCCCGAGGGGCCGGCCGTGCTCGAGGGCGTCGATCTCGACGTCCAGGCTGGCGAGTTTGTCGGCATCGCCGGCCCCAACGGCGGCGGCAAGACGACGCTGATCAGGCTGGTCGTCGGGCTCGAGCAGCCGACCGGCGGCGAGCTGGAGGTCTTCGGCGGGCCACCGCCGCAGGCGACAGGCGCCAACCGGATCGGCTACCTCCCCCAGCGCGCCGAGATCGGCCTCAGCGCGCCGATCACGGTCCGGGAGGTGGTCGAGAGCGGGCGAGTCTCGGTCGCCGGGATCTTCGGAGCCCTGTCCACCGAGGACGAGGCTGCGGTGGATGAGGCGATCGAGCGGGTGGGGCTGAGCGAGAAGGCCGGGGAGCGGCTGACCCGGCTCTCCGGCGGACAGCGCCAGCGGGCGTTCATAGCGAAGGCGCTTGCGGGCGGGCCCAAGCTGCTCGTCCTCGACGAGCCGACGACCGGCGTCGACGCGGACGCCCAGGAACGCCTCGCGGAGCTGCTGGATGAGTTGCGGGCGCAGCTCGGCGTCACGATTCTCTACGTCTCCCACGAGTTCGGCGCGATCGAGCCCTACGCGGAGCGCCTGGTGGTCGTCCGCAGCGGCATCGTCTTCGACGGCGCGCCTTCCGCCCTCCCCGATGTCTGGCACGACCCCTCCCATGTCCATCCTTGACTCCGACTTCATGCGGCTCGCCTTCGCCACGGGGGCGATCGTCGGCGTGCTGGCGCCGGCCGTCGGGTTCTTCCTCGTGCAGAGGCAGATGAGCCTGATCGGGGACGGCATCGGCCACCTGGCCTTCGCCGGCGTCGCGCTCGGCTACCTGCTCGGCATCTCCCCCGTGGCCACGGCCCTGGTCGCGTCCGTCGCCGGCGCGATCGGGATCGAGCAGCTGCGCTCGGTCAGGCGAGCCGCGGGGGACCAGGCTCTCGCGCTCTTCCTCTACGTCGGCCTCGCGCTCGGCGTGGTCCTGCTGTCGGCCGCCGACTCCCTCAACGCGAGCGTCTTCGCCTTCCTCTTCGGCTCGATCCTGACGGTGACCACGGGCGACCTGATCCTTGTGGCGACGCTCGGCATCGCCTCGGTGGCGGCAGTGCTGGCGCTCTACCGGGGCCTGGTCGCGGTGGCCATCGACGAGGAGGCCGCTCGCGTCAGCGGGGTGCCGGTGGCAACGCTCAACGTCGCCCTCGCCGCTCTCGCCGGGATCACGATCGGGGTCTCGATCCGGATCGTCGGGATCCTCCTGATCGCGGCGCTGATGGTGCTGCCGGTGATGACCGCGTCCCTGGTGGCGCGCAGCCTCCGCGCCGCCCTCGGCCTCTCGATGGCGATCGGCGCAGCCTCGGTCACGGCCGGGCTGGTGCTCGCCTATTACCTCAACCTCGCCCCCGGCGGAGCCATCGTCCTGGTTGCCGCCGCCTTCTACGTCGCCGTCAGCGTGGCCCAGGCCCTGTCGGGCCGCAGGGCACATGCCTGAGTAGCCCCGGCGAGAGTCGAACTCGCGCTACGAGGATGAAAACCTCGCGTGCTGACCGTTACACCACGGGGCCGAGCGTCCCCGAGTGTAGGTGGCGTGCTCAGCCAAGCAGCAGTTCGGCTCAGGCGACCAGCAGCTCGAGCAGGGCCTTCTGGGCGTGGAGGCGGTTCTCGGCCTGGTCCCAGACGGCGGAGCGTTCGCCGTAGAGGACGCCTTCGGTGATCTCCTCGCCGGGGTGGGCCGGGAGGCAGTGGAGCGCGATGGCGCGCTCGGAGGCGAGCGCGAGCAGCTCCTCGTTGAGCTGGAAAGGGGCGAGGTCGGCGCGCCGGCGCTCGGCGGCGTCCTCGTCGCCCATGCTGACCCAGACATCGGTGTAGAGGGCGTCGGCTCCCTCGGCCGCCGCGCGTGGGTCCTCGCTGAGCTCGGCCAGGCCCGGCTCCAGGCTGTAGCCCTCGGGGCTGGCGACGACGACCTCGACGCCCGCCGTGCGCCCGAGGATCGCCAGCGAGCGCGCGACGTTGTTGCCGTCTCCGACGTAGACGACCCGCAGGCCCTCGAGCGTGCCGAAGTGCTCGCGCAGCGTCAGCAGGTCCGCCAGCGCCTGGCAGGGGTGGTGCAACGGCGTCAGGGCGTTGATCACGGGGACCTCGGCGCCGGCGGCCAGCTCGACGACCGCCTCGTGCGAGCCGGAGCGGACCGCGATCGCGTGAAGGTACCGCGAGAGGACGCGGCCGGTGTCGCCCACCGACTCCCCGCGCGAGAGCTGCAGCTCGTCGCCGCGCAGGATCAGGGGCGTGGCGCCCAGCTCGGCGACCCCGACCTCGAACGAGACCCTCGTCCGGGTCGAGGGCCGCTCGAACACGAGCGCGACCGAGCGCCCGGCGAGGGCGCCGGCCCCCTCGCGCTCGCGGCGCCCGGCCTTGAGCTCGGCGGCGCGAGCGAGCAAGGAGTCCAGCTCGCCGCGGTCCAGCTCCTCGCCTGTGATGAAGTCGCGCTTGGCCATCAGAGAAGGCCGCGAATGGTAGGGCCATACTTCGGCCCGTCTTGCAAGTCCGAGTCCTCACCTGGAACCTCTACCACGGCCGCGACGGGCCTCCCGACCCCGCGCTCTACACGCGCCGCGCCGAATGGACCCGCGAGACCCAGCGTAACGCGACCCACGTCCAGGTCAACCGCAACCTCTATCGAGAGTTCTCACGAATGCTCTGCGCGGCCGAGTGGGACGTCGCGCTGCTCCAGGAGAGCCCGCCGCGCTGGGCAAAGCCGCTGGGCGCGGACTGCGGCGCCGAGCGGCAGCGCGCGCTGACCTCGCGCAACTGGGCGCTGCCGCTGACCAGCTTCCTCGCGCGCCTCAACCCCGACCTGGTGGGCTCGGCCGAGGGCGGCTCGAACCTGATCCTCGCCCGGGGGCGTGCCGGGGGTATCGTCGAGCGGCGCAAGGCCACCATCCACCGGCTGCGCCCCGAGCGCCGCGCGATGGCGTTCGCCCGCCTCGGCTGCGGCCTCTGCGTCACCAGCCTCCACGCCAGCACCCACTCGCCCGTCGCCGAGCAGGACATCCTCACCGCTGCGAGCCGCGCCACGGAGCTCGCCGCCGGCTCGCCGCTGATTCTCGGAGGCGACTTCAACGTGCGGGCCCACAGCAGCGACGTCTACGAGAAGCTCTCCAGGCGCTTCGAGCTCGAGGGCAACACGGGCCCCGACTCGATCGACCAGCTGCTGCTTCGGGGGGCGAGCTTCGCCGAGCCACCCACCGCCTGGCCGGCGGAGCGACGCGAGCTGCGAGAGGACGGCCTCGCCCTGCGGCTCAGCGACCACGCTCCCGTGACCGCCACGATCGAGCTCTGAGCACGGCACCGGGACGACGGGCCGCGCGGCCGGGTGCGTAGGGTTCGAGCCGATGGCGAAGGCAAAACCAGGCACGGAGAGCGGGAACGACGGCTCGCGCGCCGAGGCGAGCATCCAGGCCTTCAGGGACGCCCTTGAGAAGAGCGTCACCATCTCCCGGGAGCGCCTACAGGAGGTGATCGAAGACGCCGTCCGCCGCGGGCGCATGACCCGGGGAGACGGCGAGGAGCTCGCCGGCCGCATGCTCAGCCGCGGGCGCACGCGGGTGGACGACATCCTCGGCGACCTGGAGCAGGCGCTGACGCAGCTTCGCGGCGACGTCGGGGCGACCGCCAAGGAGACGCGCAAGCGCGCCGTCGGAGCCGTTGACCAGCCGCTTGCCCAGGCCGACCGAGTCCGCAGGAAGGCCGGCATCGGCGGCTTCCCGATCAGCGCCTACGACCAGCTCAACGCCAGGCAGATCAACTCCCGGCTCACCGAGCTCTCACCGCAGGAGCTGCGAAGGGTCCGCGACTACGAGCAGGGCAGCAGGGCGCGCAAGGGCGTCCTCTACGCCGTCGAGCGCAAGCTCGAGGCCTCAGGCTGAGCGATCGGGGCGGCGGCTACTCGCCGCCCAGCGAGTCGCGCCGGGTCTTCAGCTCCTCCGCGATCTCGTCCAGGGCCTCCGCGGAGTCCTGGGCCCGGATCGCGAGCTTGCCGAGCTCCTTGCGGACGTCCTCGGTTGCACCCGCAAGGGTCTCGCGCCACTCGCTCATCTGGTCCTGGGCCCGGGAGGCCGCCGATCCGGACGCGTCGCGCAGCTGCTGGATCGCCGCATCGATGTTCGAGCGAACGTCGCCGGTCGCCTTCTCGCCCGCCTTGCGCAGATCGTCGATCGCCTTCTGCAGGTTGTCGGTGATGCCGGGACCGGCACCTCCACCGCTCTCACCCCTCGCTTCCATCGCACGCTCCTTTCGCCGCAATTTGCGGGAAGCCTACATCGCGACAAGCTCCGCGGCGAGGGGACCGAAATCGAGCTGCTCGCCCAGCACCTCCTCGAGCAGCTCCTCCGCGTCGAGCCGCTGCCCCTGGGACCAGATCCCCCGCAGCCACTCGCCCGCCGCCGGCTCGTCGTGCCAGGCCTCCCCGAAGCGCTCCTGAAGCGCACGCCGCCAGTGAGTCTCCAGCGCCCATGCGCGCAGGTAACAGGCGACGTAGAAGCCGCCATCGACGTCCGAGAGCCAGTTCGCCTCGGGCCAGGCGAGCCCGATTGCGCCGCTGAGGTGGCCCGAGTACAACGCCGGCAGCCGCTCGAGTGTAACCTGCCCGCCGTGGAGCTCGACCTCGTAGGCGATCTTGGCCGCGTAGCGGCGCAGCATCACCAGCTTCGACGCGCGGGCGCGCGCAACGACGGCGTCGGCGTCGGCGATCCCGAGGGCCTCCGAGAGCCAGCCGGGGTCGGATACGCGGCTCTCGAGCAGGAAGGCGAATGACTCGGTCACCGAGTTGTCGCCGAGCTGGCGAAACTCGAATGCCAGCTCCGCGTCGGTGCAGCCGTAGTGCTCGGCGTGCCCGCCCTCGTGGAAGAGCGCCGCGTAGTCGTCGCGGCCCCCGGAGGGCGCGATCACGAGGTAGACCTCGCCGGGAACATGCGGGGTCGAGCAGAAGGCTCGCGGGCTCTTGGTCGGGCGCGGCTCCGTGTCGAGGTGGATGTTGCCCTGCGCCTTCAGATCGATCCCCAGTCCCTCCGCGGTCCGGGTGAAGCTGGAGAGCAGCTCGTCCGGGGGAAAGACCCCGTCCATGTCCGGGGAGCGGAAGAAGCGCGGCAGGTCGGATCGCCTCGCCCGCTCCAGATCGACCCCCGACGCGGCCCTCAGCTCCGGGCCGAGGGCGCCGGCGTATTCCCCATCGGTCGCCTCCAGCAGGCCCGCGAGCTGATCGCGCAGCGGCGCCATCCCGATCCCGCGCAGCTCCTCGAATGCTGCGAGGTAGGAGGACCAGCCCAGCTCGACGCAGACGGCCCGCTCGCGCTCGAGCGCGGCCAGCAGCAGGGGATTGATCCGCTCCTCCAGCAACGCGTTGCGCGCGGCCTCGATCTGCGCGCGACGGTCGCCATCGGGCTCGTTGGACTGGGCGATCGGGGCGCTCCGGTAGGAGATCGGCTCACCTTCGAGATCCAGCTCAAGGGAGACCTCGAGCTCGGCGACCTGCGCAGCCTCCTCCCGGGTCTCCAGCCCCATGTAACCCTCGACGGTGAGCTGCAGCAGGTAGCGCAGGCGGCGGGCATCATCGCCGCTCGCATTCGAGAGCAGCTCGCGCAAGCGCTCGGCGGGCTCACGGGAAAAGAGCGCACGGTGGCGCGAGTAGATCTGCTCGATCTCCAGCTCCCGCTTCCGACCCGACAGATGCAGGTAGTACTCCCGCTCTATCTCCTCGAGAAAGCGGCCCGCGCCGTCGCGGTATGCATCCAGGTCCCACATCTGCTGCAAGATAGGTGGATGACCGAAGTCGCCGAACGCCGGCCGCGGCCCCACAGGGGCGAGGCCATGACCCTGGAGATCGAGTCACTCGCCTACGGCGGCAGGGGCGTCGCGCGCGACGAGGGCTTCGTCGTCTTCGTCGCCGGCGCCCTCCCCGGAGACCGGGTCCGGGCGGAGGTGACCAAGTCCAAGCGCAACCACGCCGAGGCCCGGACCGTTGAGCTGATCGAGGCCGGCCCCGACCGCATTCCCGACCGCTGCGACCACGGCGGCGAGCCCTGTCCCGGCGCTCCCTGGCAGGGACTGGCCTACGAGCAGCAGCTTCACCACAAGAGCGAGCAGGTGATGGACTCGCTGAGGAGGCTCGGCGGCCTCACCGGGTTCGAGCTGGACCCGATCGAGCCCGCGGTCGAGCAATGGCGCTACCGCAACAAGCTCGAGTACTCCTTCGGCGAGCGCGACGGCGAGATCATGCTCGGCTTTCATGCCCGGGGCCGCTGGGACGAGGTGGTCGATGCGAAGGACTGCATGCTCGCCAGCGAGGCAAACAACCACGCCCGGAACGCGGTTCGGGCCTGGGCTCACGACCAGGGCCTGCCCGCTTACGACCCGGCCGACGGCCGCGGCGTCCTCCGCAACCTCGTGGTCCGCGAGGGCGCCCGCACGGGTCAGCTCCAGACCCGGCTGGTCACCTCGGCCGCCGAGATCCCCAAGCCACCGGTTGACCTCCACACGATCATCGAGGGGCCGGGCGGGAGCACCGACGGCCCCACCGGGGTGCTCGGCGCGGAGCTGCTGGAGGAGGAGCTCTGCGGCCTGCGGTTCGCGATCTCGCATCGCGCCTTCTTCCAGACGAACACGGCGATGGCCGAGCGGCTCTACGCGATCGCGGCCGAGTTCGCCTCCCTCTCGGGCTCCGAGCGGGTCTTCGACCTCTTCTGCGGGATCGGGACGCTGGGGCTGTCGCTCGCCGGCGACGCTGGAGAGGTCTGGGGAGTCGAGCTCGTCGGCGAGGCCGTCGGCGACGCCGAGGAGAACGCCCGCCGCAACGAGATCGACAACGCCCACTTCATCGCCGGCGACGCCCGCAAGGAGATCGCGCCGATGCTGGCCGAGGCGGGCCCCCCAGACGTGGTCGTCCTCGATCCGCCTCGGGCCGGGCTCTCGAAGAAGGTGGTCCGGAGGGTGATCGAATGCGACGCACCCCGGATCGTCTACGTCTCCTGCAACCCGACCACGCTGGCGCCCAACGCCGCCCAGCTCGTTGAGGCCGGCTATGGGCTGACCCGCGTGAAGCCCGTGGACATGTTTCCCCAGACGCCCCACATCGAGTGCGTGGCGCTGCTCGAGAAGGCGCCCTGATGGCTCGCGGATTCGGTGTGGCCGCCGGGCTCGACCCCCAGGTGGCTCGACCGCTGGCGGCGAGCTGCGAGCAGCTCGGCTACGCCTCGATCTGGTCCAACGACCACCCCGGGGCGAAGGGCCTCGAGACGCTCTCCCAGTTCGCCGTTGACACCAAGGGCATCGAGCTCGGGGTGGCGGTGATCGCCGTGGACCGCCAGTCGCCGAGCGAGATCGCCGGGGACATCGAGCGGCTCGGCCTCGACCCCGCGCGGCTCTGGCTCGGGGTCGGCGCCGGCTTCTTCAAGCGGCCCCTGACGGTGATGAGGGAGGCGCTCCCCCAGCTTCGCGAGGCCCTCCCGGGCGTCCGCCTGGTGCTGGCGGCGATGGGCCCGAAGATGTGTGCCTTCGCCGGCTCATCCTGGGACGGCGCCTTCTTCAATTGGATGACGCCCGAGCACGCCGCCGGCTCGCGCCACCACGTCGAGGAGGGCGCCCGCGAGGCCGGACGCGACGCCCCACCCGTGTTCGGATACGTGCGCACCGCCGTCGGCCCCGATGCCGCCGACAGGCTGGCCAAGGACGAGGGCTTCTACCGGGAGCTCCACGACGGCTACCGCAACCACTTCGCCCGCCTCGACGCGCCCGCCGGCACCGTGGGGGTCGCAGCCGCGGACGGCGCCGCAGCCCAGAGCGCCCTCGCCGGTTATACGGCGCTGGACACCGTCGTGGTCAGAGGCCTCGCCAGCGCCACGCTCGAGGGGATGGGCGAGGTCGCGACGGCCTGCGCGCCCCCGGCTCAGTAGGGCGGGAGCTCGTCGTACCACTCGCCGAGCACCCGGAAGGCCGACCAGAAGCGCTGCTTTGAGCCCTCCTCGTCGAGCGAGTCGTCGATGTCGGGCACTACCAGCGCCTCGACCGTCGGCGTAAGCCTCTGGATCTCGCCGGGGAGCATCTCGACCTCGTCGGCGAGCGGCAGCTCGAGCTCGTTGAGCACGTCGAGCGCGTCCTCTCCCATGGCCACGATCATCCGCGGCTGCACGATCGCGATCTCCTCCGCGACCCGCGCCACGCAGTCGGGCGCGGCCGCCTCCGGGTCCAGCAGCGGGCACTTGACGCAGAGCGTCCCGAAGACCACCATCGGATCGATCGCGAGCCGCTTGAAACTCTTCATCAGGGCGTTGCCGGCCCGGCCGTAGAAGGCGACGCCCTCCTCGATCTCGGCCGGAGTCGACGAGTACTTCAGCATCATGATGTCGGCCTGAGGGTGACCCGATCCCTGGATCGGCATCAGGTTGCCGCGTGGGCAACGGTCACAGGCGCTGAGCTCATGACCGAGGTCGTTGAGCTCACGGATCGCCCGCTCCAGGTACTTCTCGCGGATCTCGTCGTCGGTTGCCGGCACAGCCGGATCTGAGTTCTTCGGGATCGCCCTCACACCCTTCGCCTGCATCAACTCTTGCCCGCAGCGCCCCGCTTCTTGGAGGCGCCTCCGGAGCCCGCCAGCGAGCGCCCGCCGCGCCCCCCGGACGTCTGCAGGAACTTCAGCGCCTGGACGTAGATCAGGTTCTTGTGCTTCTGCACGATGTCGGCGTCACGCATGGCCTGGAGGAACTCCTGGGGGTCCTCGAAGTCGCGAAGGCGGATCTTGACGCTGCCGAGCCCCTGCGCGACGTGGCTGTCGGAGCCGGCCCCCGGGACGATCCGGTACTTCTGCGCAAAGCGCACCGCCTCCTCGTTGAAGGACGAGATCGCGATCCGAGGGTTGAAGACCTCGAGGATGTCGATCTCGTCCACGACCTTCAGCAGGTGCTCGTAGTCGGGGACCGAGTGCATCCGGTCGAAGGGGTGAGGCACGTAGACGAGCCCGCCCTGGCGGCGGATCTCCGCGATCGTCTCGGCGAGCGACATGCCGCGCTCGATCTTCTCCTGGAGGAAGAGGCCGATCACCTCGCCCTCGGTCGCGGTCTTCACCTCCTCGGCGACGATCACCTTTATGCCGCCCATCTCCTCGGCCAGGTCCCGGGCCTCGAAGGCGCCCGAGATCTCGTTGTGGTCGGTGATGGCGATCGCGTCGAGCCCGGCGGCCTTGCCGGCCTCGAGCAGCGCCCTGGCGGGGGTCGCGCAGTCCGGTGAGTGGTCGGTGTGCATGTGCAGGTCGCAGTGGACCACCCG
Organism: Solirubrobacterales bacterium; assembly: GCA_009691195.1. Lineage (GTDB taxonomy): Bacteria > Actinomycetota > Thermoleophilia > Solirubrobacterales > 70-9 > SHVA01. The sequence goes on from SHVA01000005.1 coordinate 26,157, forward strand.
CCGCTTCGCGATCCGCGCCCTGATCGCCGGGTTGCCGGCGGGGTCGTGGCGGCGCGTCGCCAGCCGCCGGTAGATCGCCTCGACCTCGTCGGCCACCTGCTGCCAGGGACGCGCCTCGAGACGGGCGGCCTCGCTCGAGGCGAGGCGTCGCCGAAGCGCCTCGTCGGCGAGCAGCCGCTCGATCTGCGCCGCCATCGTCTCGGCGTCGCCCAGCGGAAACAGCAGGCCCGCCTCGCCGTCGCCCAGCAGCTCCCTGTAGAGCTCGAGCCCCGAGGCCACCGGGACCGCTCCGGCGGCCAGCGCCCTGCGGATCAGCCTCGGCGCGGGGCGTACGCCTCCGGACGCGAGACAGGCGATGTCGGCGCTCGCGATGAACGCCTCCGGGTAGCCGTCGGCGGGACGGACGAAGCTGAGGCGCTCGCGGAGCCGCCGGTTGACCCTGGGCTCCAGCTCGCTCGGGGTCGAGAGCCAGACCACCGCCTCCCACTCGAGGCTCGTCGACAGCCGGCGGAGAGCCCGCAGGAAGAGTCGCAGCGCCCCCCGTTCCTCCTCATCGCAGTAGACGATGCGGAGCTTGCCCTCGGGAGCCGGGAGCGCCGGCTGGGCCGTGTCGGCCCCCGGCCTCAGCAGCTCGTAGGAGCCCGGGAAGACCCGCTGGAGCAGCTCTCCGGTCGCGAGGTTGCTCGCCGTCCTGGCGTCGATCCGCCCGAAGAACATCTCAACCAGCATCCGCGCGACCTGGGTGGAGAGGACGCGCTCGGCTGGCTCGTGGAAGCTGGCGACGTTGAGGGACTGCGAGTGGCGGAGCGCCGCCGACCCCGGGCTCGGCGCGAACGGCTCGTGGACGTGGACGATGTCGAACGGGACGCTGCCGAGCAGCTGCTCGAGGCTGCGGCTGACGTCGATCGGGATCGGCGCCGGCCGCCGCCGCGGGCCGCTCGGCAGCGGCAGGCTCTGGCCGATGGCGAGCACGGGCGGGTTCTCGCCGCTCAGCAGCACCCGCGGCCGCTCCGCCGCTTCCTTGATCAATCGCTTGCTCTCGCGGATGGCGGTGCGCGACTCCGAGGGAGCCGCGATCACGACGCGGTGACCCCTCAAGGCGAGCTCCTCCGAGACCCTCTCCACGAACTCGTTGATCTCGTGGCGGGCGCCCCAGGGCTGCGGGCTGACCTGGGCGATGGCGAGGGATGAGTCCCTGTCGGTCACCGTCTGAGGATATTCCCGCCGACAAAGCAAGGAGGGCCGCGCCCTTGCGCGGCCCTCCTTAAGTGCTCTCGATCGGCCCCCGGCGGGGCGCGGCCTAGGACTTGGCCTTGGCCGCCTTGCCCTTGGCCTTCTCGCCCTTGGGCAGGCCCCGCTGACGCTTGTGGCTATCGATGAACTCCTCGGTCGCCTCACGCGCCTGGTCGTCGGGACGCTGGCTGTGCGGCGACTTCATCAGGTAGCTCGACGGGCCGTCGAGCTGGCCGGAGATGCCGTTGTTGAGGGCCAGCTTCACCAGCCGGACGGCGTCGATCACGATGCCGGCCGAGTTCGGTGAGTCCCAGACCTCGAGCTTGAGCTCGATGTTGAGAGGGACATCGCCGAAGGAGCGCCCCTCCACCCGGATATGCGCCCACTTGCGATCGGTCAGCCACGGCACGTAGTCCGAGGGACCGATGTAGACGTCGTCGGGCGGCAGCTCGTGGTCCATGATCGAGGTGACGGCGTTGGTCTTGGAGATCTTCTTGGACTCCAGCCGCTCGCGCTCGAGCATGTTGTAGAAGTCCATGTTGCCGCCGACATTGAGCTGACTGGTCCGCTCGATCCTGACGCCGCGCTCGGCGAACAGGCGCGCGAGCTGGCGGTGAACGATGGTCGCGCCCACCTGCGACTTGATGTCATCGCCGATGATCGGCAGGCCTGCGTCCTCGAAGCGCTTGTCCCAGTAGTCCTCCCGGGCGATGAAGACCGGCAGGCAGTTGACGAAGCCGACACCGGCCGCGAGCGCCTGCTCGACGTACCACTTGGTGGCGTCCTCGGACCCGACCGGCAGGTAACAGACAACGACGTCGGTCTGCGTGTCCTGCAGGATGCCGACGATGTCCGCCGTCTGGCCGGGGGCCTTGGTGATCTTCTCCTTGAGGTACTTGCCGAGGCCGTCGTGGGTCATGCCACGGTGGACCTTGATTCCCATGTTGGGAACGTCGGAGAACTTCATCGTGTTGTTCTGGCCCGACCAGATCGCCTCCGAAAGGTCCTTTCCGACCTTGTCGGCGTCGATGTCGAAGGCCGCCGTGAACTCGATGTCCTTGACGTGGTAGCCGCCCAGGTCAACGTGCATCAACCCGGGAACCTGCTCGTTGGGGTCGGCGTCTTTGTAGTACTCGACTCCCTGCACGAATGAGCTCGCGCAGTTGCCGACGCCTACGATCGCGACCCGGACCTTGTCGTCCTTGGCACCGTTCTGCCGGCGCCCGTTTGTACTTCCGTTACCGCTGGTCATGCCTGGGTTCCTCCTCATGCGAAGACTGAATGTGAAAGGACACTTTCCGGCCCTTCCGGTTACAGCTCGGCGCCCGTCGAGGCTGTTCCCGAGGGCGGCCCCCCGGCGCTGCCGGCCATTTCCCGGAGCGCCTTTCGCACGTGCCATACCCGTTGGCCGACCGTGAACAACGTCAAGACGGCCATTGCGTAGATCGCTGGGGCCAGAAGCTCAATGTCGAAGATTCCGGCCCCCCGTGCGAATACGAGGCCGATGGAAAGTAGCACCACGCGCACGGGCCGGGTAGCCACACCGACCTTGCACTCCACCCCCAGCGCCTCGGCGCGGGCACGGGTATAGGAGACCATCAGGGAGCCGAGAACGACCACGACGCACATCGCGGCGGCGAAGCTGTCGCCGCTGTCAGCGAACGTGAAGGCGACCGCGGTGAGCACGACCCCCTCCTCGAGGCGGTCGAGGGTCGAGTCGAGGAAGGCGCCGAACAGGGTGCCCTTCCCGGACGCACGCGCGTAGCGCCCGTCGAGGGTGTCCATCACGGACCCGACGATGAAGGCGATCCCCCCCAGCAGGAAGTACTCCTGCCAGACCAGGGCCGCCGCGGCCAGGTTGAGCACGAGGCCGACCATCGAGATCGAATTCGGGGTCAGGCGCGATTCGATCAGCCGGTTGCGCACGACAGCCGTCAGGTCCTCGGCGGCGGCGCCCACCTGGGGACCGCGGCGCGGCGCTTTATCCGTGTCGTTCATCGCCGGGGAGCCGGCCTACGCCGGCGCCGCCTCGACCTCGGGCGCGCCGGCCTTGACCGGCTGACCGCCGAGGCGTGGGTGGAAGGACCAGCGCTCAGGCCGGAAACGGGACAGCGCCAGGGCGCAGGCACAGGCCAGGGCCGCGGCCACGGCGCCGAAGGTGCCGTCGATCCAGAAGTGGTTGCCGGTGGCGACGACCACGTAGGTCATCACCAGCGGATAGCTGAGAACGAGGGCGCGCAGCCACCAGGGCCGGAACAGCAGAGCCAGGGAGACCCCCCACATCAACGAGAACCCTATGTGCATCGAGGGCACCGCCGCGTAGGGATTGAAGAGCGCATTGGGGTGGGCGGGGATCGGCGGGCTGCCGGTCTCGGCCGAGACGGTGTCGTGGATGCCCAGGCCCGGGACGAAGCGCGGAGGCGCCGTCGGGAAGAGGCCGTAGCCGAGCAGTGAGATCGCCATCGCGCAGAGCAGCATGTTGCGGACGAATCCGAAGCTGTCGTTGCGGAGGAAGTAGATCGTCCCCAGCGCAAGCAGGCTCCCCTTGAAGTGGGCGTTGATGTACCACCAGTTGGCGAAGTCGAGCGGCCAGCCGGTGTTCGTGGCCCAGCGCTGCACGGACGACTCGAAGAAGAGCCCGAGCGAGCGCTCGATCGAGACCAGGTCGAGCGCATGGCGCACCGACTCCGTCGTGGTTCCGTCGACGGCGCCCCGCGCGTAGCGCCAAGCGTAGTAGGCGGCGGCGAGGATCGCTAACTGCAGGAGCGCGTCGAGGGGGCTGCCCGGGAAGACGCCGGAGGCCGTCGAGCGAATGCGCCCGGTCACTCCGCGCCCGGCCGCCTGCGCGGACTCAGCCGCCATCGTCGGCGTCCCGGTGGTTGCAGTTGGGCCCGTTGCTGAGAATGCGGAGGGGCGAGAAGTCGGCGCCGACGCGCAACGGGCCCGCGCGGTCGATCGTGACCCGGGTGAAGCCGTTGGGGGACTCCTCGACGCAGCCGCTGCCGCGTTCGAGGTCCCAGTAGGGCGTCCAGCGGACCCTGACCAGGACGGTTCCCGGTCCGTCGGCATGGAGCGAGAAGCCGTGCGGGCGCAGCCGCTTCAGGCTCGCCGCGCCGATCGCCAGCGACTGCGGGTCGCGGACCCGGTAGACGGTCCAGTCGCGGCTGTGGAAGGCGGTTTCGAGGAACGCCGGCCGCTTGGCAATCAGCTTCCGCTCCAACTCGCCGGCGTAGTCAAGCGGCGAGTCGGGCACGGCCACGAATCCGACGCCGAGGTCGTTGAGCCACTCGCGGTAGGCGGACGCCTTGAGCTGGTCCTCGTAGAAGAGTGTGTTGAGCTTGCGGTCGAGCTGGCGCTCCCAGCCGCGGGCGATGTAGATCCCGCGGGGGATGTAGGCGGCCTCCCAATGGTGCTCGGCCGGCAGCACCTCGACCCGGTACTGCTGGCGGGCGGTGACGCCGCGCAGGTAGTCCTTGAGCGGGGCGTAGTAGTCGGCCTGCACCGAGGGCTCGGCGTGGACGGTCTCGAGGTCGCGGACCACGGGGGACCACTGCCAATAGATCAGCAGCGGCGCCAGCAGCGCAAGTACGAAGCGCTCCTGCTTCCAGAGCGCGCAGGCGAGCAGCGGGCCGAGCAGCAGGGCCCCCATCCGGGTGGCGTTGCCGCCCATCGGCGTGTCGAGCGCGAAGGCCGCCAGCAGGCAGAGGGCATAGGCGGCGACGCCGAAGCGCAGGACGCGCTCCTCCTTGGGCAGCGCGATGAAGGTCGCCAGCGCGACCAGCAGCGCCGGCTGGAAGCTCGAGAAGACGAACGGCTCCGAGCCGCCCTCGGGGAAGGCGAGCGCCACGAGGATCGCCATGCCTCCGGCCGCGATCGCGAGCTCCAGGCCCTCGCGCTTGCGCTGGGCGACCGCGTAGGCGAGCGCGCCGCAGGCGAGGAAGAGCGCGGCGACCGGGCTCGCGAGCGGCGTCAGCAACCCGAAGCCGATCGCCGGAAGCCTCCAGCCGCGCTGCAGGCACAGGACAGCCCCGAGGGCGATCGGCACCCCGAGGGCAAAGGTGAGGCGGCCCGAGTAGAGGCTGATCGATGTCCCGGCCGCGAACCAGATCGCGCCGAGCCGGGCGCGGTCGCCCCAGTGACGATGGGCGATCTCGGCGAACAGCGCCGAGGCGATCACGGTCGAGATCACCCCGAGCAGCCGGGCGCCCACGAGCGACGCGAGCCAGGGGAAGAGGATGCTGTAGCCGGGCAGGTGGTGCCCGGCGAACCAGAGGTTGTTCCAGGCCTCGAGGCCCTTCTGCTCGTAGAGGGCGGTCCGGAACTCCTGCGCCGCATGGTCGGGGCTGGAGGGCTGCAGGATCAGGTAGAGGGCGCCGAGCGCGAGGCTGACGAGGACCGGCCCTGCGAGTCGGCTCAAGAGCGAGCCGCCCCTGCGCGTCAAGCCGTGGCGGGCCGCCACGACCAAGCGGCGGGTCGGACCCGGGCGAGCATCGTGGCGGAGAGGGCTGAGAGGCCGGCGACGATCCAGCCGAGGGCACTGTCAACCCAGAAGTGGTTGGCGGTGACTAGGACCACGAACAAGACCATCGCCGGGTACAGGCACCAGAGCACGCGAGTAATCCGGTGGCGCGCGAGCAGCGCCCCCGTGACGCCGATCATCATCGAGAAGGCGCAGTGCATGCTCGGGATCGCGGCGTATGGGTTGATGAAGACCTTGACCAGCCCCGAGTCGTGGTTGACCTGTGCGTACTGCGTGATGGTGTCGATGAACCCCTCCTGGGGGTAGAGGCGGGGTGGCGCCGTGGGGACGAGGACGTAGCCGACGATCGCCAGCGCCATCGCGACCATGAACATGTTGCGCACGAAGTAGAAGTTGGGGTTGCGGTAGAAGTAGAGCCAGAGCAGGAACGTGGTCGTGACCAGGAAGTGGCTGTTCATGTACATCCAGTTGGCCGCCTCGATGATCCACTGGTGGTTGATCAGTGACGACTGGAAATCGGGCTCGAAGAAGGTGCCGGTCGAGCGCTCGATGTCGATCACGGCGCTGCCGTTGGCGAAGGCCTCAGCCCGCTGGCCCTCGGCGATCCCGCGCACGGTCTCGTAGGAGAGCTCGGCCAGCACGAACAGCGCCACCTGGCGCCCGGCGTCGCCCCATCCCTGGGGGAGCCACTCTCCGATTCTGGACAGGGTGCGACAAAGAATCACAACCCCGGAATTGTATTCACCGCCCGGTCACAAGTTCGCGCGAATGATCGGTTCGAAGCGGTTCCCTACGACCGCTCGAGGAAGTCGACCACCCGGTCGATCATCTCGGGGGCCTCCTGCCAGGGCCAGTGGCCCGCGGCGTACGTGGCCAGCTCGGCGCCGGGGAGGCGCTCGGCGTAGGCGCGGCCGAAGCTCGGGGGCAGGTAGCGGTCCTGGTCCCCCCAGACCACCAGCGCGGGGCATTTCAGGAGGGCGAGGTCGGCCCCCGCCGCCGCGAGCTCGTCTGGGTCAGCCGAGCGGTAGAGCTCGAGCAGGGCCCGCTTGGTCCCCCGGTCGATCGTGCTCCAGATCCCGTCGATGAAGTCATCGTCCTGGGGCGCCCAGTCCGCGCGGGACTCCCGCAGCCCCAGGCTGAAGGTCCGGCGGGTCATGGACGCGTTCACCGCCTCGCCCACGCCGGGGGTGCGCCAGAGGCGGGCGACCCGGTGCCAGCGATAGCCCGGAAGCAGCGGGACCGCGGTGATCACCACAAGCCGGTCCACGCGCTCGGGCGCGCGCTGGGCGGCGATCAGCGCCAGCGACCCCCAGTCGTGCACGACCAGCGAGTGCTGCTCGACGCCGAAGGCCCCCAGCGCAAGCTCGAAGAAGCTCGCCAGCCCGCGCATCGAGTAGTCGAAGTCCGAGGGCCGGCCCGAGTGGCCCCAACCCGGCAGGTCGAAGGCGAGCGCAGGCCTCGAGAGCCCCTCGATAAAGGGAACCCAGTCCTCGGAATGGCTGGGGTTTCCGTGGACGAAGACGGCCGGCGGCCCATCCCCCGCGGTGCGCCGGAAAAAGACCTCGACACCATCGACGACGAGGGTGCCCGTCTCGATGCGCTCGGCCGCCGGCTGTTTCGAATCGGTCACCACGGTCGTTGAGAATATCCTCGCGGCGTGGGCACTCCCAAGGACCTCAAGCTGGGCCGCCCCACCCGGGATGGATCGGCGGAGCATCCCCTCAACGGAATCTCCGGGGGGCGCCGGCCGCGGGTCCCGCCACCCGAGGGCTGGAGGCGGCCCTCGCGCCGCCGGGTGCTCGCCATCCGCGACCGGCTCAGGGATCTCTACGGCCGGCCGGTCAACGAGCCCCACGGCGAGCCGGTCGCCGAGCTGACCCGGACGATCCTCTCCCAGAACACGAACGACAGAAATCGCGACGTCGCCTTCGGCCGCATGCGCGAGCGCTTCCCCACCTGGGAGCAGGTCCGCGACGCGCCGACCGGAGAGCTGATCGAGGCGCTGCGCCCCGGGGGGCTGGCGCTGACCAAGGCTCCCCGGATCCAGCAGAACCTGCGGCTGATCGGTGACCCCCCCGATCTCGATTGGCTCGAGGACGCTCCCCGCGACGAGGCGATCTCCTACCTCGTCGAGCTGCCCGGGGTCGGCCGCAAGACCGCGGCCTGCGTGATGATCTTCAGCTTCGACCGGCCGGAGATACCGGTGGACACCCACGTCCACCGGGTGGGCGGAAGGCTCGGCCTGTTTCCCGAGCGCATCTCGCTCGAGCGGGCCCACGACGAGATGCTCGTGATCACGCCGCCCGAGGACGCCTACGAGCTCCACATCAACCTGATCCGCCACGGGCGCGCGCTCTGCCGGCCCCGGCCGCGCTGCGAGGGGTGCGAGCTGCGCCGGATGTGCCCCTGGTACCGCAAGCGGGCCTCGCGGGACTGACGAATTCCCGAGTCCTGCCTCTATATGCTGCTGGCCGGATGAAGCGCAGCACCTTCGTCATCTTCGGCCTCGTCGCCCTCTGCTTCGCGATCCTGATCCCCGCCTGGGCGATCAACCGCGAGGGGGGAAGCGACGCCTCGCCGGGCTCGGTCCCGGCCAACCTCCAGGACGGCAAGGACCTGTTCGTGATCAACTGCGGCTCCTGCCACACGCTGGCCAAGGCTGGAACCGACGGCGTCGTCGGCCCGAATCTCGACGACCTGCTGGCGCCTCCGAGCCCGACGCCTCCCGACCCGAAGACGATCAAGCCTCGGGTGGCGGCCGCTATCGAGGACGGCGTGGGCGGACGGATGCCGGCTGGCATCCTCAGCGGCGAGCAGGCCGAGACCGTGGCCGAGTTCGTCTCCCAGGTCGCGGGCCAGTAGCCGGCCCCCGCGCCTGATCCCCAGAATTGGGGAGTTCGCGGGCATTTTGCACGCGTATAGTCCCGCGGGTCTGTGGATCTGTGGGACGCAGGGCAGCAACCCCCGCACCCTGCGGCCCTTGCTCGTGTTCTCGGGCCGCACAACCAACCGAGAGATTCAGAGAGGAGCATCAACTTGAGTGCAATTGACCATCCCCAGCGCGCGCCCAGGCGCGGTCGCCTTGCAATGGCGGGCTGCTGGCGCTCGTAGCAGTGCTTTCGCTGAGCCTGCTTCCAGGCACCGCGGACGCGAAGAAGAAAAAGAAGAAGGCTTCCAACCAGACGGTCCGGGTGATGAGCCGGAACTTGTATCTGGGTGCGGACCTGACTCCCGGCCTGCAGGCCGGGAGCCTGGACCCGTTCGTCGATGCAGCGGTGCGATCGTGAACCAGGTTGACGCGACGGACTTCCCGACGCGGTCGACGGCGCTCGCGAATGAGATTCGGAGCCAGAAGCCCGACCTGGTGGGCCTGCAGGAGGTCGCTCTGTGGCGGACTGCCCCGGACCCCGACCTCGGTCCCCAGCTAAGCGGCATCCCGGTGGCAACGGACGTCGAGTACGACTTCCTTCAGCTGCTTCTCGACAAGCTCAACGCGAACGGCCAGCTGTACAAAGCTGTCGTGGTCAAGCCGGAGTTCGACTTCGAGGCTCCCGTCAACGACGACGGCAATGGGTCGGGTTTCGCCGGCGCTGACCGCAACGCACGTTTGACGATGAGGGACGTGATCCTCGCACGCAAGGGCGTGAAAACGTCGAAGCCGAAGAGCGGCACCTACAACAACCTGTTGCAGGTGTCGGTTTCGGGTTTCCCCATCGACGTGACGCGTGGCTGAACTTCGTTGGACGCCAAGGTGGGCAACAGCAAGACGTTCCACTTCGTCAACACGCATTTCGAGGCGTTCGACTCAGGAGTCAGCAACACAATGCACACCGTCACGCCTGACGGCACCTCGCCGGTCGGCAAGGGCGAGATTCGCCAGGCTCAGGCCCAGGAGCTGGTCGGTACGGGCGGGCCTGCCAAGAGCAAGCTGCCGACGATCCTCCTCGGTGACCTGAACCCGGACGACGACACGGTCGCGCAGAACGGCGACCAGCTCGCCTACGGTGCCGTCGCCGCCGGCGGGTTCAAAGACCGCAGCACGGCGACTCCGCTCGGCTGCTGTCTCTCGGACCCCAACCTGGTCGGCGGGTTGCTCGCCGATTTCGACCATCAGGTGGACCACATCCTCGCCAACACCAGGGCGATCAAGTTCATCAAGGGTGCGGTCACGGGAAGGGCGATCGTGGACGGTTTCTGGCCCTCGGACCACAACGGTCTGGCCAGCGTGCTGACGGTTCCGAAGGAGAAGCAGAAGAAGAAGTAGGCAGGCCTCGACAGCCCGAGGAGGAGGCGCCGGCCCGCCCCCCCGCCACGCGCGGGGGGCGGGCTTTCGCCTTTCTGGGCCCTTAGTTGATTTCGCGACGTTATCTGCCATACTCAGGCTTAGATTTCTTAGGCAGGCAAGACCCAACAAGAGCTTTGGAGGAACAAGCATGAGCAAGACAATCGGCATCGATCTGGGCACGACCAACTCGTGCGTCGCGGTCATGGAGGGCGGTGAGCCGACGGTCCTCGAGAACGCCGAGGGCGGCCGAACCACTCCCTCGGTGGTCGGCTTCGCCGACTCCGGTGAGCGACTCGTAGGAACCGTCGCCAAGCGGCAGTCCGTGATGAACCCGGAGAACACGATCTTCTCGATCAAGCGCTTCATGGGCCGCAAGGAGGCAGAGGTCAAGGAGGAGGAGACGATCGTCCCCTACGACGTCGTCTCCGGCCCCAACGGCGACGTCCGGGTCGAGGTCCGCGACAAGCAGTACTCGCCGCCCGAGATCTCGGCGATGATCCTGCAGAAGTTGAAGGCCGACGCCGAGGCCAAGCTCGGCGAGGAGGTCACCGCCGCGGTGATCACCGTGCCTGCCTACTTCAACGACGACCAGCGCCAGGCGACCAAGGACGCCGGCAAGATCGCCGGCCTCGAGGTCCCGCGCATCATCAACGAGCCCACCGCCGCGGCGCTCGCCTACGGCCTCGACAAGGAGACCGCGGACCAGACGATCCTCGTCTTCGACCTCGGCGGCGGCACCTTCGACGTCTCCGTGCTCGAGATCGGCGACGGGGTCTTCGAGGTCAAGTCGACCGCCGGCGACAACCACCTCGGCGGCGACAACTTCGACAAGGGGATCGTCGAGTGGCTGGTGGCCGAGTTCAAGCGCGACCAGGGCGTCGACCTCTCCGAAGACAAGAACTCCCTCCAGCGTCTCTACGAGGCCGCCGAGAAGGCGAAGATCGAGCTCTCCACCACCCAGGAGACGCAGATCAACCTTCCCTTCATCACCGCGACCGACTCGGGCCCCAAGCACCTCGACATCAAGCTGAACAGGGCGAAGCTGAACGAGCTCACCTCTGAGCTGATCGACCGCGTCGTCGGCCCCGTCAAACAGGCGATGGCCGACGCCGGCGCGGACATCGGCCACGTCGTCATGGTCGGCGGCATGACCCGGATGCCGGCCGTGCAGGAGAAGGTCAAGGAGCTGACCGGCAAGGAGCCCCACCAGGGCGTCAACCCGGACGAGGTCGTCGCAATCGGCGCCGCGATCCAGGCCGGCGTGCTCGCCGGCGACGTCAAGGACGTGCTGCTGCTCGACGTCACCCCGTTGACCCTCGGCATCGAGACCAGGGGCGGCGTGATGACGAAGCTGATCGAGCGCAACACGACGATCCCGACGCGAAAGTCGGAGATCTTCTCGACGGCCGACGACAACCAGCCCTCGGTCGAGGTGCACGTGCTCCAGGGCGAGCGCGAGATGGCCCAAGGCAACAAGAGCCTGGGCAAGTTCCAGCTGACCGGCATCCCGCCGGCCCCGAGAGGCATGCCCCAGATCGAGGTCACGTTCGACATCGACGCCAACGGCATCCTCAACGTCTCAGCCAAGGACCTGGGCTCGGGCAAGGAACAGAAGATCGAGATCAAGGGCGGCTCCGGGCTCGATGAGTCCGAGGTCGAGCAGATGATCAAGGACGCCGAGTCCCACGCCGACGACGATCGCGCCCAGCGTGAGCTGGCCGAGGCCCGCAACGTCGGTGAGAACGCCGCCTACCAAGCCGAGAAGCAGCTCGGCGAGCTGGGTGACCAGGTCGACTCCTCCGCCAAGGAGGAGATCGAGTCCGCGGTCAAGACCCTGCGCGACTCGCTCGAGTCCGACGACGTCACCGACATCACGGCCAAGACCGAAGCGGTGCAGACGGCCTTCCACAAAGTCTCCGAGCAGATCTACCAGCAGGCATCCGCTGGCCAGGCGCCAGACGGTGACGGCGCCGACGCGAATGGCAGTGGCGCCGACGAGGAGGTGGTCGACGCCGAGGTCGTCGACGACGACGCCTCCTCGAAGTCATAGGAGTCGCGATGAGCACACCACGAGCCGAAGAGCCCGAGCAGGACTCGGGCCCGAGCCCCGATGAGCCCCAGCCCGCCCCGGCCGAGGTCGAGGGCGAGGAGGCCGCCCCGGCCGAGGTCGAGGGCGAGGAGGCCGCCCTCGACGGCGACGTCGTCGAGAGGGATTTCGACGAGCTGACCGAGGCCCAGCGGGAGCGCGACGAGTACCTCGAGCTCGCGAAGAGGACGAAGGCGGACTTCGAGAACTACCGCAAGCGCGTCGCGCGCGACCAGGCGGAGGCGCTGGCGCGCGGCAAGGGTCAGCTCGCGCGGCAGCTGATCCCGGCGCTCGACAACCTCGAGCGCGCTCTCCTGGTGTCCGGGATCGACCCCAGCTCCGACGGCGCCGGCGAGGACGATCCCCCGAGCGGGGAGGTGTCGGCCAAGGACGCGCTCGCCGAAGGCGTCGCTCTCGTCTACCGCGAACTGCGCTCGACCCTGGAGCGCGCAGGGGTCCAGGCCTATGACCCGACGGGTGAGAAGTTCGACCCGGCGCTGCACGAGGCGCTCTCGACCCGAGCCGAGGAGGGGGTGGAGCCGGGCGAGGTCGTTGAGACCCTGGAGAAGGGCTACCGCCTCGACAGCCAGGTGCTGAGGCCGGCCCGGGTCGTGGTCGGCGAGTAGGAGGAGGCATGGCGCGAGATTTCTATGAGGTGCTCGGCGTGGACCGCAAGGCGAACCAGGACGAGATCAAGAAGGCCTACCGCCAGCTCGCCCGCGAGTCCCATCCCGACCGCAATCCCGACGATCCCGAGGCCGAGGAGCGGTTCAAGGAGATCCAGCAGGCCAACGACGCCCTCTCGGACCCCGAGAAGCGCAAGCAGTACGACGCCGGCGGCATGTTCTCCGGCCTCGGTGGAGCGCCGGGAGGCGGCGGCTTTCCGGGCGGAGGCTTCAGCGGCGACGTGGGCGACATCTTCTCCAACCTCTTCGGGCGCGGGCGCGGCGGCGGGACCGAGCCGCGCGCTGCGGCCGGCCGCGACCTCGAGACCGAGGTGAACCTGAGCTTCGACCAGGCCGTGCACGGCACCCAGATCACCGTGACCGTCCCCACCACCGGCCCCTGCCCGACCTGCGGCGGCACCGGCGCCGAGCCCGGCACCTCCCCCCGGGTCTGCCCTCGCTGCGAGGGCCGCGGCATCGACTCCCAGAGCCAGGGCTTCTTCTCGATCAGCCAGCCGTGCCCGGAGTGCGGCGGCGCGGGGCAGCTGATCGACGACCCCTGCGCTACCTGCGGCGGCCAGGGCATCACCCGGCAGACCAAGCGCTACCGGGTCAACATCCCTGCCGGAGTGCACGACGGCAGTCGTATCCGGCTCGCCGGCAAGGGGGAGGCCGGGATCCGTGGCGGCCCTCAGGGCGACCTCTACGTGACCACGCGGGTGGCGCCCTCGACGGTCTTCAAGCAGCGGCCCGACGGGAACCTCGAGGTGGAGCTCCCCGTGACGCTCCCCGAGGCGATCCAGGGCGCGACGGTGGAGGTGCCGACGATCGACGGCAGCAAGCGCATCCGGATCCCGCCCGGCACCCGCCACGGCTCCACCCAGCGTCTGCGGGGGGAAGGACCCCCGAGGACGAGCGGGAAGGGGCGCGGCGACATCTATTACCGGGTTGCGCTCGACGTGCCCGGCGAGCTCAACGACGAGCAGCGCGAGGCGGTCGAGGGGCTGGCGAAGGCGTTCAACGGCTCGGATCCCCGCGAGGACCTGCTGAAGCAGGCGGCTCGGTCCGACGGGTCCGGCAAGGTGGATGACTGATGGCTGCCCGCAGGTCCCGGGACGACAAGGACGAGGGTGCCCCCCTGGACCAGGCGCGCGGCGTCTTCATGATCTCCGTCGCCGCCGAGCTGGCCGAGATGCATCCCCAGACCCTGCGCATGTACGAGGCCAGGGGGTTGATCAACCCGAAGCGCTCCCCGAAGAACACCCGCCTCTACTCCTACCTCGACGTCGAGCGGCTTCGGCAGATCCAGCGGATGACCAACGAGGGAGGGCTCAACCTCGCCGGCGTCCAGACCGTGCTCGAGCTCGAGGGCCGGCTCGAGGAGATGCGCGCCCAGATGGCACAGATGCGGGAGCGCGCCGACGAGCTCGAGCGCGAGCTGATCCAGGAGGTCGAGCGCGTCCGGCGCTCGTTCAAGGCGGAGCTGGTGCCCTACGGCGCGTACAGCGCCGAGATCGGGCCCGGGGACCCGGGCTACGCGGTCCCGGTCAAACGCCGCTCCACGCGGAAGGGCCGGCCGGCGAAGGACTGAGCAGCCGGCTCGTCACTCCTTCGATGGAGCCGATCCCGCCCAGCTCCGTCGGCTCGCTGTCGGTGAGCACGGCGAGCGAAATACGCACCCCACCGCGGTGGCGCAACAGCGACGCCTGGTGGGTGACCGCACCGCTGGTCCCGTCCTCTCCCGCCGGGCGCCAGCCGCCCTTGAACCAGACCCGCCAGCCATCACCGGCGGCCGCCGGGATCCCCCATCGCTGCGCGGGGGTGACGCCGGCCAGCAGCCCCCGAGCGAAGCGCCTGTGCGGCCCGACCAGGTTCCGGTTGAGCCGCAGGTAGAAGCGGGCCATGTCGGCAGCGGTGATCTGCACGCCCCCCCAGAAGCCTGGCGCGGCCGTGAAGCTCCGCATCCCCGCCCGCGCGGCGACGTCCTCCATGCCGGCGTCTCCGACCCGCGTGTAGATGAAGTCGGCGGCGCCGTTGTCGGAGTAGGTGATCATCGAGGTCAGCGTCGAACGGGTATAGGCGTCGAGCGGCTCGTCGTCGCTGCGAAGCCGGCGCAGCTCGGCCGCGAGCAGCAGCACCTTGGAGGCGCTGGCCGAGCTGTGGGCGCGGTCCACGTCATAGCCGCGCAGCCGGCCCAGGGAGTCGAAGACGGCGAAGGAGACGCCTATGCGGGAGGCGGCGTAGTCCTCCGCCGCGCGCAGGCTCGCCGGCGCCGGGTAGCGCTGCGGCGGCCACGACGGCCGCGCTGAGCCGCGCCCGGCGGGGGGCGCCTCACTCCCAGCCGCGTCGCCGTCGGCAGCGACGAGCGCGGCGGCCAGGACCGCGGCGATCGCCGCCGTCAACAGGGGTCCTGCTATCAAGCGAGGGCGTGGTGGTCTCAGAGGAGAATCGTCGCAGGCAGGAGTCGGCGCTGTCGGCGCCCGACGTGCGCGCCCTCTCGTGGATCTCGGGAACGGGCAGGCTTGCGATCGCGGCGGGGCTGGCGCTGGCTCCGCGCAAGGCGCTGGCCGCGCTCGGCTTCGAGGACCACTCCAGCGCGACGGTGGTGGTCGCCCGCATCGCCGGGGCCCGAGACGCCGTCCTGGGCGCGGCGACCCTGCTCGCCCTCAATGACCCGGCCCGGTTGCGCGCGGCCAGCCTCGCCAACGCCGTCGCCGACGCCGGCGACGCCGCCACCTTCGGGGCCGCCGCAACTGGCGACCGTGACCTCCGGGCGGCGGCGCTGCGGGGGGTCGCCGCCGCGGCGCCCGCGGCGCTCGCCGGCCTCTGGGTCGCGTGGAGGGTTCGGCCCTAGACCGCTTCGCTCGGCGCCAACCCCGCGTCGCCGAGAGCTTCGTTCTGGTCCAGGTAGACGCGCCAGTAGGCGATCACCTCGTTGCCGTTCAGCATCTGCCGCAGCATCCCCCGCATTCCCTCGTGGCCCTCGTACTTGGGCTCGGGGAGATCCGGGTGGTAGACCTCGACCTCCTCGGCGAAGTAGTCGATGATCTCCTCGACCCCTCCTCGGTTGAACGCCTCCATCAGCTCGTTGTAGATGCGGAGGTTCCGCTCCGAGCGCTTCTCGTTCATTCCTTCACCCGCTGACAAGGCACTCCGAAGTAGCGGCTGTCGAGAACGCGGTAGCCAATCCCGTACTGACGACAAGCCCATCCACACGAGTGGCTTGCTCAACCCGGCCGGCCAACCTACTCATAGTTGAGTCGCTTAGACTCATATTTCTTTACTTTTGGGGCATGAACCGGTACCATGCCTCCATATGCAGCAGGACCGCTTCACGATCAAGTCCCAGGAGGCCGTCGCGGCCGCCCAGCGGCTCGCCTCCGAGCACTCCAACCCTGAGGTGACGCCCGCGCACCTGCTCCTGGCTCTGGTCGAGCAGGACGAGGGCGTGGTCGTACCGGTCCTGCAGAGGCTGGGCGAGGACCCCGCCGACGCCAGGGCGCGCGCCACCGAGGCGATCGAGGAGCTCCCGACCGTGAGCGGGGACGAGGTCCCCGACGTCCGCCCCTCGAAGGAGTTCGTCTGGGTGGTGCAGGAGGCCGAGAAGGAGGCCACCGGCCTCTCCGACGAGTACATCTCGACCGAGCACTTCCTGCTGGCCCTGGCGCAGGGCAAGTCGGGTGTGTCCCACCTGCTTCCCGACCGCAAGGAGCTGTTGCGTGCGGTCTCCGAGGTCCGCGGGCCCCACCGGGTCACCTCCCCCAGCCCGGAGGACAGCTACCAGGCCCTGGAGAAGTTCGGGCGCGACCTCACCGCCGAGGCCGAGCAGGGCAGGCTCGATCCGGTGATCGGCCGCGACGAGGAGATCCGGCGCGTGGTCCAGGTGCTCTCTCGCAGGACCAAGAACAACCCGGTCCTGATCGGCGACCCCGGTGTCGGCAAGACCGCCATCGTCGAAGGACTGGCGCAGCGGATCGTCTCAGGCGACGTCCCCGAGTCACTGAGGGACCGCCGGCTGATCGCGCTCGATATCGGAGCCCTGATCGCAGGCGCCAAGTACCGCGGTGAGTTCGAGGAGCGGCTCAAGGCCGTCCTCAAGGAGGTCGAGGCCGCCGAGGGCCGCGTCGTTCTCTTCATGGACGAGCTCCACACGATCGTCGGCGCCGGCGCCTCCGAGGGCGCGATGGACGCATCCAGCCTGCTGAAGCCGATGCTGGCTCGAGGCGAGCTGCGCTGCGTCGGTGCAACCACGCTCGACGAGTACCGCAAGCACATCGAGAAGGACGCGGCCCTCGAGCGCCGGTTCCAGCCCGTCTTCGTCGGCGAGCCCGACGTCGGCGACACGATCGCGATCCTGCGCGGGCTCAAGGAGCGCTACGAGGTCCACCACGGCGTCCGGATCACCGACGCCGCGATCGTCGCGGCGGCGACCCTCTCGTCGCGCTACATCGCCGACCGCTTCCTGCCCGACAAGGCGATCGACCTGATCGACGAGGCCGCCTCGAAGCTGAAGATCGAGATCGATTCGATGCCGACCGAGATCGACGAGGTCGAGCGGCGCATCCAACAGCTCGAGATCGAGCGTGAGGCCCTGAAGAAGGAGACCGACTTGGCCTCCAAGGAGCGCCTCGAGGCGATCGAGGCGGAGCTCGCCGAGCTTCAGGAGAAATCCTCCGAGATGAAGGCGCGCTGGCAGAACGAGAAGGCGGCGATCGATGAGATCAAGGCCGCCAAGGCCGAGCTCGAGGAGGCCCAGCGCGAGGCCGAGCGGGCCGAGCGCGAGGCGAACCTCGAGCGCGCCGCCGAGCTTCGCTACGGCCGCATCCCCGAGCTCGAGAGGATCATGGCCGAGCAGGAGGAGAAGCTGCACGAGCTCCACGAGGCCGGCGGGACGATGCTGACCGAGGAGGTCACCGAGCAGGACGTGGCCGAGATCGTCGGCAAGTGGACCGGCATCCCGGTCTCCCGCCTGATGGAGGGGGAGGTGGAGAAGCTGATCCATATGGAGGACCGCCTGCACGAGCGCGTGATCGGCCAGGACGAGGCGGTCGAGGCGGTCGCCAACGCCCTGCGGCGCTCGCGGGCGGGGCTCGCCGACCCCAACCAGCCGATCGGGAGCTTTCTCTTCCTCGGCCCGACGGGCGTCGGCAAGACCGAGCTGGCCCGGGCGTTGGCCGAGTTCATGTTCGATTCCGAGCAGGCGATGATCCGCATCGACATGTCCGAGTACATGGAGAAGCACTCCGTCTCGAGGCTGATCGGCGCACCGCCCGGCTATGTCGGCTACGACGAGGGCGGCCAGCTCACCGAAGCCGTTCGCCGGCGCCCGTACGCGGTGGTCCTGCTCGACGAGATCGAGAAGGCCCACCCCGACGTCTTCAACGTGCTGCTGCAGCTGATGGACGACGGGCGGCTGACCGACGGCCAGGGCCGAACCGTGGACTTCTCCAACAGCGTCCTGATCATGACCTCGAACGTCGGCTCCCAGGTGATCGCCGAGGAGCCCGATCCCGAGAAGCGCCGCGAGGAGGTGCAGGAGGTGCTGGCACAGACCTTCAAGCCCGAGTTCATCAATCGCGTTGACGACATCGTCATCTTCCAGCGGCTGACCAAGGAGGACATCGGCAGGATCGTCGAGCTCCAGGTCGAGCAGCTGACCAAGCGCGTCCGCGAGCGGGGCATCGAGATCGAGCTCACCGAGGGCGCCCGCACGCTCCTGGCGAACCTGGGCTACGACCCGACCTACGGCGCCCGCCCGCTCAAGCGGGTGATCCAGAAGCAGCTCGTGGACAAGCTGGCCCTCCGCATCCTCGAGGCCGAGTTCGCCGAGGGCGACACGGTCAAGGTCGACGCCAAAGAC
Organism: Solirubrobacterales bacterium; assembly: GCA_009691195.1. Taxonomy (GTDB): domain Bacteria; phylum Actinomycetota; class Thermoleophilia; order Solirubrobacterales; family 70-9; genus SHVA01. The sequence continues at coordinate 44,766 of SHVA01000005.1, forward strand.
GGCGAGCTGGCCTTCGCCAAGGCCAAGGGCTCCAAGAAGCAGGACCCCGAGCACGAGAAGACCGCCGCCTAAAAGCGGCCCTCGCTACCCACTATTCGGAAGCGCATCCTGCGCGGCTCAAGAAAGCCCGCCTCAGGCGCCGACTCAACTAGTACCGGGAGCTGCCTCCCGGGTCGGCACCGACCAGATGGAGCGAGGCTTGAGCGAGGCGAGGGCAAGGATGCTGCGCAGCACGGCCGCCAAGGCGAGGCGGCGGGCGACGCGCGCAGCGTGGCGGATCGAGGACACGCTTGCCGTGCCCGGCCGCGGTCCCACCCCTCCGGTGACGCCCGGCCCCAGCGGTGCCAACGCCATCAGCCGGCTGCGCTGGCGCCTGGAGCGGCGATTCGCCGTGCCCCTGCTCGGGGCCTTCCTCGAGCGCGGCAGGCGCGGGCGCGTCGCCATCCTCTCGGGGCTCGCCGCCGCGGCCGTAGCCGCGCTCGCCGTGGGGGCGCTCGTCGCATCAGACGGTGGGACCGGCGCGCCCGCGACTGAGCCCGAGCCTCTCCAGGCAAGCTTCACCGAGCCGGCATCGCCCAAGCTCGAGGGCGTCACGCCCGACTTCCATCCCACGAGCGCAGCGGCGGACGAGCCGGCGCGGACCGCTTCAGTACGCACAACGGGCGACGCCGACCCCAAGGCCCTCGCCGATGCCCGGCGCTTCGCCGGCGCCTTCCTCGACTACGAGGTCGGTGTCAAGAGCACGCCGGTCGCCGAAGCTCTCGCGGCCACCAGCACCCGCGCGCTGGCCAAGGCGCTCGAGCACCGCCCGCCCCGGCTCCCGGCCGAGGGCAAGGTCCCGAGGGCGCGCCTGATCAACGTGCTGGCCGGTCCCGAGAAGGACGGGACGCTCGAGGTCAGCGTCGCGATCGCAAGGCTCGGGGCTGCATCCGAGCTCCGTCTGACGATGACCAAGCGGAAGTCACGCTGGCTGGTCAGCGAGGTGCGCGGCTGATGTCCCGCCTTCGCAACGTGCTCGCAACCGCAGCCATCGGCGCCGCGATCGCGGCCAACGGCGCCTCGGCCCAGACACCCCCGCCGCAGCCCCCGCCCGGCATCGGCGGCTCGCCCAACCCCCCGACCAACCCCGGGACCCCGACGAAGCCCGGGACGCCGTCGAAGCCCAAGCCCGACCCGAAGCCCAAGCCCGACCCGAAGCCCAAGCCCGGCGACAAGCAGGACCCGTCGCCGAAGCCGCCGGCAGACAAGGGAGGCGACGGCAAGCGCAGCGAGCAGGAGCCCGGAGCCGGCGGGGTCAACCCCGACGTTGCGCTTTCTCCCGCTCCCGGCGCCTGCGGCCCCGTTGCGATCCCGCCCTCTCTGATCCCGATCTACCAACGCGCCTCGCGGGCCTACAGCCTGGGGCCGGCCGGTCCGTCGATCCTCGCGGCGATCAACGAGATCGAGACGGGCTTCGGCGCCAACCAGGGGCCGTCCTCGGCCGGCGCCCTCGGATGGATGCAGTTCATGCCGGCCACCTGGGCCGGCTATGGAGTCGATGCCAACGGGGACGGCCGCAAGGACCCCTCGGACCCCGAGGACGCCATCTTCGCCGCGGCGCGCTACCTGCGCGCCGGCGGCATGCCCGAGGATCCCGAGGCCGCGATCTTCTCCTACAACCACGCCGACTGGTACGTCGCGGACGTCCTCGCCCGGGCGGCCTGCTTCGGCGGCCTCGATGCTCCCCTGCTCGGCCCGGGCGGGCTCTCGCTGCTGCCCGAGACGTCGATCCTCAGCTGCAGGTCGGCTGAGGGCGCCGGCATCCCCGATGCCTACCTGGGCGCCTTCGAGGATGCGGCGGCCCGCTACGACCTGGCCGAGGAGGGCGTCTGGGCCCTGGCCGCGGTCGCCCGGCTCGAGTCCGACTTCGGCCGGGGGATGAGCCCCGAGCAGCTCGCCGGCGCGGGGCCGCTCGGTCTCGACGAGTGGGAGTGGAAGCGCTTCGCGGTTGACGGCGACGCGAACGGCCGGGTCGCCCACGAGAGCCCCGCCGACTCGGCGGCGACCCTGGCGCGAATGGTCTGGTCGGGCGGGAGCCTGCGCGAGGGCCTGTTCGAACACAACCAGGCCGCCTGGTATGTGAACGAGGTCCTCGATGAGGCCACGCAGCTGGGGGGCAAGTGCAAGGTCGAGCCGGGTTCGTATGCGATCGCTCTCCCGGGCCTCACCTCCGCCTCGATCGTATGGAGGAACATCGAGCTCTCCAACGCCCTGGAGCTGCTGGACATGCGCCAGGGCACGCTGGACCCGCGCGTGCTGGCGCTGATCGGTGCGATCAGCCAGCAGCACCGGATCACGATCTCAGCCCTGCGCTCCGACCACTCGATGCACACGACCAGCGGCAACGTCTCCAACCACTTCTTCGGGCGCGCGGTTGACATCGCCGCCGTGGACGGGGTGCCGTGCACCGTGACAACGGTCTCCTCTCCCTGCGGCCGCCTGGTCCGCACGCTGGCGATGATGCCCGCCGGCCAGGGGCCGACCGAGCTGATCTTCTGCTTCGACGCCGACGGTGCCGGGCCCGCCTTCGCGGCCCCCGACCACTGCGACCACATTCACGCCGGGTACGACGGGTAGGGCCCACCAAGCCGCTCTCCTCAGGAGTTAAGGGCGAAGCCCGGAACGACTTGTACCGGGCGGCTGCCAGTGGGCCCGCTCTTGTGGCGAAGCCGTCAACCACCACAAGGCCCGCCAACATGCCCACATGGAGATGCACGAGCTGGTCCGGCGCCAGAGCCTGCCCGGAGCCCCCGAGGAGGTCTTCCCCTTCTTCGCCGACGCGCGCAACCTGGAGGCGATAACGCCGCCCTGGCTGCGCTTCCGGGTCCTCGAAGCTCCCGAAGCGGTCGGCCGGGGGGCGCTGATCCGGTATCGGCTGCGGCTGCACGGGGTGCCCGTTCGCTGGTTGACCAGGATCGAGGAGTGGCGCCCCAGCCGCCGCTTCTGCGACCTGCAGCTCCGAGGCCCCTACCGCTACTGGCGACACGTGCATGAGTTCGAGCCCGACGGGAACGGCGGCACGCTGATGACCGACACGGTTCGCTACGCGATGCGCGCCGGCAAGCTCGGGGAGCTGGCCCACCGCTCATTCGTCGAACGGGACCTCGAGCGCATCTTCGACCACCGCCGCGAGCAGATCAGCCGGAGCCTGGGCGCCGCGCCAACCCCGTGATCGCGGGCCGGATCAGCGGCAACCCGCCCGGGATCCGGTCGCGCTCGAGGCGCTCCACCCAGAAGCCGCCGCCCGCTATCGCCTGCTCGGTCGCGCGGTTGGGGTGGCAGCCGCCGGCGACCCAGCCCCATGGGCCCTCCATCAGATCCTGCATCCGTGCCAGCCCGGGCCGGAGCGAGCGGACGTGCTCGAGGAACAGAAGCACTCCCCCGGGCGCCAGCACCCGCCGCGCCTCCGCGACCGCGGTGGCGGGGTCCGCGACGGTGCAGAGCACCAGCGTGGAGACCACCGTGTCGAAGCAGCCGTCGTCGAAGGGCAGGTCCTCGGCCGGGGCGGCGATCACCTCGACCGGCACCGGCGGAGGCGCGTCCTCGACCCGAGCGCGCAACCGCTTGGCCATGTGGGGATCGGGCTCTGCGAGGACGAGCTCGGAGACAGCCGACGGGTAGTGGACGAGGTTGAGGCCCGTCCCAGCCCCCAGCTCGAGCGTCCGGCCGCGGGCATCTGCCAGCAGGGATCGCCGCATCTCGGCGAGGCCGGCCCTCTCCACGCCCTTGAGTGCGCGGTCATACATCGCCGCAAAGACCGGATGTTCAGGCACGCCGCCATCATTTCGCGACCCACGGACGCCCAGACGAGATTGCAGATGGGCGCGCAACGTGAAAGAAAGGGGCTGCGAGCGAAAACCGCGGAGAGAGGAGAGACCCATGCCCACCTACGTAATGCTCACGAACCTGACCAGCGACGGCGTCCAGACGCTGAAGAACAACCCGAACCGGGTGCAGGAGGTCAACAAGGAGGTCGAGCAGCTGGGGGCCAAGGTGCTCGAGCAGTGGGCAACTCTCGGCCAGTACGACTTCATCACCGTGATCGAGGCTCCCGACGACAAGACGATGACCAAGGTCTCGGTTGAGATGGGCTCACGGGGCACGATGAGCAGCCAGACGCTGCCCGCAATCCCGTCCGCCGAGCTGGCGAGCACCCTCTGACCACGTGAAGGTCCTGATCGTAGGCGGGGGTGGGCGCGAGCACGCGATCGTGCGTTCGCTTGCGCGCTCGCCCCGGGCGCCCGAGCTGCTTTGCACACCGGGTAACGCGGGGATCGCCGCGGACGCCACCTGCCTCGAGGTCGCCGCGGAGGACGTCGCCGGCGTCGTCGCGGCGTGCGGCAAGCACGAGGTCGACCTCGCCGTGGTCGGCCCCGAGGCGCCGCTGGTCGAGGGCCTGGTGGACGTTCTCGAGGCCGAGGGGGTGGCGGCCTTCGGGCCCAGCCGGGAGGCGGCCCGGCTCGAGGGCTCCAAGCTCCACTCCAAGGAGCTGATGGCCGAGGCCGGTGTCCCGACGGCATCGCACGCCGTCCTGCGCTCACGCGGGGAGGCACTCGAGCACGTCGCCCGCTCGCCCTACCCGGCGGTGCTCAAGGCTGACGGCCTGGCGGCGGGGAAGGGAGTGATCATCTGCGAGAGCGAGGCCGACGCGCGCGAGGCGATCGAGGTCTTCTTCGTCGAGCGCCGCTTCGGGCCGACCGAGGTCTTGCTGGAGGAGTTCCTCGTCGGCGAGGAGCTGTCGCTGCTCGCGCTCTGCGACGGGGAGAACGTCCTCCCCCTCGCGCCCGCTCAGGACTACAAGCGGATCGGCGACGGGGACGAGGGCCCCAACACCGGCGGGATGGGCAGCTATTCGCCGGTCCCGGGGTTCGAAGCCGACGAGGTCGAGCGCTTCGCTGACGAGGTCCATCGCCCGATCGTGGCGGCGATGAAGCGCCGGGGGACACCGTTTCACGGAGTCCTCTACGCGGGCCTGATGCTGACCGCCGACGGGCCGAGGGTGCTCGAGTTCAACTGCCGCTTCGGTGATCCCGAAACCCAGGCCGTCCTGCCTCGCACGCGGACCGACCTGCTCGACCTCTGCCTCGCCTCGCGCGAGCCGGGAGGCCTCTCCGGCGCCGGCGCCGACTTCTCCGAGGACTGGGCCGTGAGCGTCGTGCTCGCCTCCGGTGGCTACCCGCTGACGTCCTCGAAGGGGGACGTGATCTCGGGTCTCGAGGAAGCGGCCGCGGTCGAGGGCGTCGAGATCACCCACGCCGGCACCGCGCTGAACGGGAGCGGCGAGGTGATCACCGCCGGCGGCCGAGTCCTCAACGTGACCGGGCTCGGCCCCACCCCCGCCGAGGCCCGCGATCGCGCCTACGATGCGGCCGACCGTATTCACTTCGACGGGGCGCAGATGCGAACCGACATCGCGGAGCGGGCGGTCGATAGGGCCGCCGCTCGCTGACCAGGCCAAACCGAAGCGGAAGGAAGAGATGGAGACGACTGACCCCGACGAGACGACACCCGACGCGGAGCTCGCACTGGCTTCGATGCCCGCCGTCGAGGAGGCCTTCGAGGAGATCGAGGTTGACGAGCCCCACGTCGGGATCATCATGGGCTCCAAGAACGACAAGCCCAAGCTGCAGCCGGCAGGGGCCGCTCTCGAGCAGGCAGGGATCCGCTACGAGGTCCGGGTGCTCAGCGCCCACCGCGCTCCGGACGCTACGAGGGACTACTGCGTCAACGCTCGGATGCGCGGCCTCAGGGTGATCATCGCCGGAGCGGGGATGTCCGCCGCGCTGCCCGGCTTCGCGGCGGCCCACACCGACCTTCCCGTCATCGGCGTCCCGATCTCCGGAAAGAACCTCGGCGGCCTCGATGCCCTGCTGTCGGCGGTGCAGATGCCGCCGGGCGTGCCTGTGGCCTGCGTGGCGGTAGATGGAGCCAAGAACGCAGGCTTGCTCGCAGTGCGGATCATCAACGCCTAGCCCCGCGCGGCCGCCCGTCAAAATAGTCAGATGATCGATCGGTACACACGCGAGCAGATCGGCGCCGTCTGGGCGGCGGAGCGCCGCTTCGACGCCTGGCTCCAGGTCGAGTTGGCGGCGACCGACGCGCTCGCAGCCGAGGGAATCGTGCCGGCCGATGACGCAAGGGCGATCCGGGAGTCCGCGTCGTTCACCGTCGAGGCGGTCCAGGAGCGCGAGCGGACAACGGGACATGACGTCGCCGCCTTTGTGGACGTCGTCGCGGCGTCGGTGGGAGAGCCGGGGCGCTGGCTCCACTACGGGCTCACCTCCTCCGACGTCCTCGACACGGCGACCGGTGTGCAAATGCTGGAGGCGGGCGAGATCGTCTGCGAGGGGGCCCGCGCCTTCCGGGACGCCCTGGTCGCCAAGGCTCGCGAGCACGCCGAGACCCTCTGCGTCGGACGCACACACGGCGTCCACGCCGAGCCCACGACCTTCGGACTGAAGCTCGCCGGCTTCGCCTTCGAGGCCGACCGCAACCTCAAGCGCCTCGAGGGCGCCTTCGACCAGGCTGCCTTCGGCAAGCTCTCCGGGGCGGTCGGCACCTACGCCTCGCTGCCCCCGTCGGTGGAGGAGCGGGTGATGGCGACGCTTGGCCTGCATGCCGAGGATGTCTCAACCCAGGTGGTGCCGCGCGATCGCCACGCGGTCGTGCTGGCGAGGATCGCAATCGCCGGCGGGGGCCTCGAGCGGTTCGCGACGGAGATCCGGAACCTGCAGCGCACCGAGGTCCGCGAGGTCGAGGAGCCGTTCGGCTCGGGCCAGAAGGGCTCCTCGGCGATGCCCCACAAACGCAACCCGATACTGACCGAGCGGATCACCGGCCTCGCGCGCGTGCTTCGCGGCTACGCGCAGGTGGGGTTGGAGAACGTCGCCCTCTGGCACGAGCGAGACATCTCCCACTCGGGCGCCGAGCGCGTGGTCCTGCCCGACTCCACCATCACGATCGACTACATGCAGCACCTGGCGGTCCGCGTGGTCGAGGGCATGAACGTCCGTGAGGACCAGATGAAGGCGAACCTCGAGCTGACCCATGGCGCCCTCTTCAGCCAGCGGGCCCTGACGGCCCTGGTCGATGGGGGCATGAGCCGCGACGACGCCTACCGCCTCGTCCAGGAGAGCGCCCAGCGGGCGTGGGACGAGGGGATCGAATTCCGGGAGCTGATCGGCAAGGCCGCGCCGGAGCTGGACCTCGACGCCGTCTTCGACTACGGCGCCTACCTGAAGCACGTGCCCGAGGTGCTCGCGCGCCTCGACGAGCTGGACGCCTAGCGCGCGCCACGGAGGTTGCGCCGGTGCCGCCGATGGAGGATGCTCGTCGCGTGGTCCTCTACACCTGTGGTCAGCGCAAGCACGCGGCCAGCCTCGGACATCCCTGCGGCCGCGCCGCAAAGGCGCTCGACGAAGCCGGCTACGAGTACGAGCTCAAGGTCGTCGGCGGCTACCGGCTAATGCCCTGGACCTGGGCGAGCCGCTCACGCGAGCGTGCCAAGGTCGAGGAGCTGAGCGGCCAGAAGCAGGTCCCGATCCTGCTGCTCGACGATGGTTCGGTGATGTCCGGCTCAGGAACGATCGCCGGCTGGGCTCGCGAGAACCCCCACGCGAGGTAGCGTCGCCGTCTCGGCGATCGCGGGGGTGCCGGCCTTGGGTGAGAAGGTGACGTTGCGGCGGACGATCCGCTCCGGGCGATCGCTTGCGGGTGAGAGCCGGACCTGAGCAAGGATCCGCTCGATCACGATCCTCATCTCGAACTGGGCGAAGGCGGCGCCGAGGCAGCGCCGGACCCCGCCGCCGAAGGGAACCCAGGAGTAGGGCTCGGGGCCGCCCTCGAGGAAGCGCTCGGGCCTGAACCGCTGCGGCTCGGGATAGAGCGACTCCTGCATGTGCAGCAGGTAGATGGAGAGCAGGACGTCGGTGCCGGCGGGCAGGGTCCACTCGCCGATCTGCGTCTCCTTGCCGAGGCGGCGGCCGACCTGGGGGACGACGGGCCTGACCCGAAGCGCCTCCTGGGCGACGGCGTCAACGTATTCGTGGCCCTCGTCGTCCCCGAGCCGGGCTCGCAGGCTCTCCATCACCTCCGGGTTGCGGAAGAGCAGGTCGAAGGTCCAGGCGAGCCCGGTCGCGGTCGTCTCGTGGCCGGCGAGCAGCAGGGTCATCAGCTGGTCGCGGATATCCGAGTCGTCCATGGCGCTGCCGTCCTCGAAGCGGGCGGCGACCAACAGGGAGAGGATGTCCTCGCGGGAATCGAGCGCGGGGTCGGCTCGCCGCTCGCCGATCTCAGTTGCGAGCGCGGCATGGGTGCGGTCGATCAGCTTCTGGAAGGAGCGGTAGGGGCCGGCGCGCCCGAGCTGGCGCGTGAACAGCCCGAACGCCATCATCCGGGTCGAGGCGGTCATTCGCAGCACCCGGCGCAGGAGCTCGCGGAGCTCCTCGCGCCGCGGGCCCTCCTCGACCCCGAAGACGGCCGAGAGGATCACCTCGAGGGTCAGCGACTGGAAGCGGGGGTGCAGCTTGAAGGGGCGGCCGCGGGGCCAGGAGGCGACCTCGCGGTCGGTGAGCTCGGCGATCAGCGTCTCGTACGCACGCATCCGCTCGCCGTGGAAGGGCGGGAGCATCAGCCGGCGGTGGGCGAGGTGCTCGGCTCCCTCCAGCAGCAGGACCGAGCGTGGTCCCATCACGGGCTCGAGCACTAAGGTGCGCCCGGGCGCCATGGTGTTGTCGCGGTCCTGGCCGAAGATCGCCCGGGCTGCGCCGGGGTCGCCCGTGATCACCATCTCGGGGATGCGCGCGATGCGCAGAGTGAACGAGTCGCCGTAGCGCCGCTGGCAGGACTCGAACAGCTGCAGCGGCCGGGAGATCCAGCGCGCCGTCTGCACCACCCTCGGTGCACGCGGTCCGGGCGGCAGGGGCATGGGACGAGGGTACCGCCAGCCCGCTACCGGTATTCGGCATCCACGATGCGGCGTTGCTCACCGGTGATGCCGTAAAAGTCGAAAACGAGATCTCGGCCCGGCTCTCCTTCTCCGAGAGCCGCTTGTGGAGTTCCGCGAGTCGGCCACAGCTCTCCTCATGCTCATGCCCAAGGCGCTCTCGGAAGGAGCGGGAGCTGGGGTCGATGCTCAGTACCTTGGAGTTCGGACGCAGGACCCCGAGTAGCTCGTCGAGGTCAAGCGAGCCAGGGCGATCAAGCTTGGTCTTCCCCTTCAGATTCTGGATCGGTGAGCCGATCTCCCCGGCCAACCAATCCAGGAAGCCAGCGTCCTCCGCCTCAATTCTTGAGGCGAGCCCTCGCAGTTCGACTCCCAGTTCATCCAACTCGTTCACCGTGGAACCTGCCGGCACTCGGATTGGGAGGGGCGCGATGAATTGCTTGTTGGCTGAGAGGTAGTTCCCGCGAAAGGGCACCGAGAAGAGGCGGAACAGGTAGTCCAAGAGTCGCGAATTGAGAAGCACCGCGAGCGTCGGGACGGAAGGCCCATCCTCAGCCGCCAAGACTCCGTTGACATCGACATTGTCTAGGTAGACGGACCCGTCGAAGTCGACGCTGGCTCGGAGGCGCGTGCACATCCTGGGCACGCCGAGCTTCGGCAGGTCATGGTTGCCGAGGCTCTTCGGATATACGTATCCGTACCAGGCGTCGACGTCCATCTTGCCCCCTTCCCTACCCCTCAACGGTTCCTCATGCTCACGCAGATAGGCCGCGGTCAGCGGCAGTTCCTCTAACTCCGCGGCGGTGAGCAGTCGCATCTGATCTCCATCGCGGCGGTAGGGAAAGAGGAGAAGAGCCCTCAGGGGCCGGAACGAATAGCGCTCGACGTCGGTGCCGCTCGCGAGCGAGTGGAGGAGATCGGGCTCCAGCTCGAGCTCCCGATCGGACTGCTTGGAATAGACGACCCGTCGTCCGTCGCGGATGCCTCGGTCTTCGACGATGTAGACCTTGTCCGCGCTCGTAATCAAGCCCTGAAAGATCTGCTGGGTCACCTCCGAAAGGGGGGAGGAGTCTCTTCGCGCTGCGTCAAGGATGTTGCGCTCACGGCCGGTTGCGAGCACCCAGGGGCCCGAGCCGAGCTCTTGGGCGGAATATCGATGCACTGGTAGCTCGTCCACGCTCGCGACGAGCGACTCGCCAAGCTGCACCGTGCCATCGTCCTTGCGGTAGGAGAACTGCCCCAGCTCGCTGCGGCCGGCGATCAGGACGCAGGTGTAGTTGGTCGCTCCGGAGAAGAGCTGCGAGTCGCCGAAGTCGATCAGCTCTTCGACGAGGCCATCCTGCGCAAACCAATCCCGGAGTCGCTCCCCGTAGTCCAATTTGAGGAACTTGTTGGGGACGATGAAGCCGAGCCTTCCGCCAGGGCGCAACAGGCTCAAGCCTCTCTCGAGGAACGGGATATAGGCGTCAAAGCTGCCGCTAGCCGTTTCATAGTTCGCACGGCAATAGTCGGCTAAGTCCCTGCCAAGTTCCTGGATCCGGATGTACGGTGGATTGCCCACGACGGCGTCGAAGCCCCCTTCCGGCAGGAGCTCTCCACGTGGTGAGATGAAGACCTCGGGGAACTCAATCTCCCAGCTGAAAGCCGGCCCCTGGGACTTGCGGAGCGAGGCAGGGATCGTCTCATCGGCCAGCTCCTCGAGCGGTTCGCGAAGCGCCTCGGCTGAGGCCGCCAGCTCCGCCTTGGCGTGGACGTCCTCGGCCGTTTGCGACCGTTTCGAGGTGATCTTGGCGACGCCCGAGAGCAACTTCCCGGCGCGCTCGGCAAGCGTTGCGGCGAACAGGGTCTCTCCTTCAAGCAGCTCCTCCAGGTCCGCTCCGACGAGGGAGTTCCCGACCCGGAGCCCATCAATGAAAGTCAGCGGCCGGTCGGGCTGCGCAGTCGAGAGCCACAGGGCGAGCTTGGCCAGCTCCAACGCAAGGGGGTTGAGGTCCACGCCGTACACGCACCGTTCCGCCACCCTCCGAAGGATCTCCTCGTCCTCGGCGATCCCGGCACAGCCCGGGTCGGTGGCGGCAGCTAGCGCTATGCGGGAGCTGACCGAGTACCAGGAAGTGGGCGCTCCCGGTCGCGGGATCGAGGACACACAGTCCGAGATAGCGATCGAGTGCCGCCTCCCCCTCGATCCCGTCCGCCCTGATGGAATCCGAGATCGCTTTCAGGAGCGGATCGAGGGTCCTTTCCACGATCAAATCAACGATCTGCTGCGGTGTGAAGTAGGAACCGGAACGGTGACGCAACTCGGCGGTCTGTTCAAGAACGAGGTGGTCCCCTTCAACCCCGAGCCGGTAGGCGAGCAGGTGCTCGTAGATGGTCCCCAGATCGCGAACTGAGAGGTCCGCATAGTCGACGGTCTCTCCCCCGACGCGAAACAGACGGTCCAATGCTGGCGCAAGAAGAGCGTCGGAGACGGTTCGGCCCTCGAAGTAGGGGTGTTCGGCGGCGCTGAAGAGACCGCCGTCGTACTCATTGACGTCCAACCCCGGGTCGCCGCGATCGACGATCCTGAAGAGCGCTCGGAGATCGTTGTAGAGGTTGTCCGACTCCGGCGAGAACTGACGCCCGCGACCGATGTCAGCGGCGAGTTCAACCTTCAACTTCTGGAGGCTGTAGTCGGCGTAGTGCGGGTTGTCGAGGGGCAGCATCCTCCGCGCTTCAGCATGCAGGCAAAACAACAGGCGATACAGGAAGACCAGCGCGCCGCCGAAGGCGAGGTCGAGGTGCTCGCGATCCCGGTCCTCTTGGCCGAGCAGTCCCTGGGCTATCAATGGAACCGCCTCGAACACCTGCTCCTGCAGGCGCTCTCCGACAGCGACCTGATTCGCCGTGCCTTCGGCCAGAACGCGGTCGAGTAGAGAGAGTCCATCCGCATCGCGACGCATTGCAGCGGCCGAAAACAGGACGGCAAACAGCCGGAACTCGTCCTCGGTACCGCCCTCCAGCAGCTCGACCAGGTCCACCTCGTAGTGCGCCCCCTCCACCAGATCCCCCGCGGCTGAGTACAGCCGCCAATGGCGGCCATTGGTGAGAATCCCCCAGGGTCGACGGGTAATCGTGATGTAGGTGATGATCTGGGCGACCGGGCTCTCCGAGAGCTCACCGGCCACTCGGGAACGATCCAGCGGCCGGCCGAACCGTTTGGCGTCTGCGACGGCCGCCGCGTGCTCATACCGCGCGAGACCCTCGGAGCCAGCAGCGGCTTGGCGATCACTCTCCGAGGTGAAGAGCGCGTAGTCAGGCTGGCGGCGCCCGTCGGGCAGAGGCACGTCCGCCTGAACGGTCCATCCGAAGCCAAGCAGCCTCAGGACCGGCTGGATCCAGCGATCCTCCGTCTGGGCCTCGTTCGCCGTTTCGAGTTCGCTCCGCTCCGCTTCCCACAGTCGGCGCATCTCCTCGAGTAAGTCACCAACGGGAACTGATCTGAACTCCTCCCAGGCCGGAAGGCGCTCCTCGAGAAAGTGCTGCGGAAACAGGCGCCGATTCTGATGCGCGCCCACCGCTAACCCCAGCTGTTCGCGTTCGCCGCTCACTCGCGGCCGAGTCTATGTGCCGTCCGCGAACAGGCTGACTTGGTCTGCTGGAACGTCAGCCGCGCGTTCAACATGAAGCTGCTCGGGGTCGACGAAAGACGCCACGATCAGGTGCGTACCCGTGACGAAGGACGCAACCAGACCGTCAAACGACTTCAGGCGAGCGCCTTCGTGCTCCGCCGTGACGAGCCGCGTGAGCTCCACGCGTCGCTCACCAGGCGATGAACTGAACCGCCCTGTGACCATTGACCGCGACTCCTCGTCGTGGTCAAGATGCCGGAGGCGGATCTCAATCTCAGCGCTTTGTTGACTCTCGCTCACCACTCGTCTCCGACGAAACCAGAGAGGGCGGACGCCCTCCGTGCAGTCCATGCTCGTAGCGGCGATTCTCTCCCCCTGTGTTTGCCGTTTTTGCGAGGACTGTCAGCTAGAGAGGTCATGGCCCGTTGTTAGCATCGGCCGCGCGATGACGACGGCGCTTGAAGAGCTCAAACTCCACTCCTCGGGCAAGGTCCGGGAGATGTACGAGCTGCAGGACGATCTGCTGATGGTCGCCTCCGATCGGATCTCGGCCTACGACGTGGTGATGCCGAATCCGATCCCCGACAAGGGCAAGGTCCTGACCCAGATGTCGGTCTTCTGGTTCGAGCTGACAGAGGAGCTGATCCCGAACCACTTCATCTCCCAGGAGGTCCCGCCGGAGGTCGAGGGGCGAGCCCTCCGCGTCCAGAAGCTCGAGATGTATCCGATCGAGTGCGTGGTCCGGGGCTACCTCTCCGGCTCTGGATGGAAGGAGTACCGGGAGAGCGGCTCGGTCTGCGGGATAGAGCTCCCCGACGGCCTTCGTGAGTCCGAGGAGCTGCCCGAGCCGATCTTCACGCCGGCGACCAAGGCCGAGCAGGGTGAGCACGACGAGAACATCGACATCGGGCGCGCCGGTGAGATCCTCGGCAGCGGCCCCCTCGCCGAGGAGCTGGCGCGGGTCTCGATCGAGATCTACAACCGCGCTTCCGAGCACGCGCGCGAGCGCGGGATCATCCTCGCCGACACCAAGTTCGAGTTCGGGAGCTCGCCGGGAGCCGAGATAGTCCTCGCCGACGAGGTGCTGACGCCAGACTCCTCCCGCTTCTGGCCGGCCGACGACTACGAGGCCGGTCGCTCCCAGGCGTCCTTCGACAAGCAGTACGTGCGCGACTACCTGGACGAGATCGGCTGGGACCACTCCCCGCCCGCGCCCGAGCTGCCGCAGGAGGTGGTCGAGAACACTCGCGCCAAGTACGTCGAGGCGTACGAGCGGATCACCGAGCGCGAGCTCGATTGAAAGCCCGCGTCCTGATCACGCCAAAGGAAGGGATCCTCGACCCCCAGGGCAAGGCGGTCGAGCGGGCGCTCCCCGCGCTCGGCTTCGAAGGGGTCAGCAACGTCCGGGTCGGCCGCCTCGTCGAGCTCGACACCAACGACCCCGACGCCCTCCCCTCCCTCTGCGAGAAGCTGCTGGCCAACCCCTTGGTGGAGGACTTCGAGGTCGAAGTGGACGAGAAATGACCTTCGGCGTCCTCCAGTTCCCTGGGTCTTGCGACGAGCGGGATGCGCTGGCCGCCTGTGAGCGAGTGGCTGAAGCGCGGCTCGTCTGGCATGAGGAGACCGACCTCGCCGGGATCGACGCGGTGGTCGTCCCCGGCGGCTTCTCCTACGGCGACTACCTGCGCGCGGGCGCGATCGCACGCTTCTCGCCCGCGATGGAGGCGGTCGCAGCCTTCGCGGCCGGCGGCGGCCCCGTGCTCGGCATCTGCAATGGCTTCCAGGTCCTCTGTGAGGCGGGGCTGCTGCCCGGCGCCCTGCTCCCCAATGAGGAGCTGCGGTTCCTCTGCCGCCAGGTCGAGCTCGGCTATGAGGGCACGGACTCCCCCTGGGCCTCCGAGCTCTCGGACGGGGATGCGCTCTCGATCCCCGTCAAGCACATGAGCGGCCGCTACTTCGCCCCCGACGACGTGCTCGATGAGCTCGAGTCCTCGGGACGGGTGGCGTTCCGCTACGCCGAGGGCCAGAACCCGAACGGCTCGGCTCGAGACATCGCCGGGGTCACCAACGAGTCGGGCAACGTGCTCGGGCTGATGCCCCACCCCGAGCACGCGGTGGACCCCCTGACCGGCTCGGCCGATGGCCTCAAGCTGTTCAGCTCGGTCGCCTCCCTGCTCGCCGCGGCCTGATGGGCCCGCCGGCCGGCCAGGTCGCGACACACCGAGAGCTCGGCCTCACGGACTCCGAGTACGAGCGGATCGTCGAGCTGCTCGAGCGCGAGCCCAATGGAGTCGAGCTGGCGATGTTCTCGCTGCTTTGGTCGGAGCACTGCGCCTACAAGCACTCCCGCAAGCTGCTCGGTCGCCTGCCGACCGATGGCGAGCGGGTAGTGATGGGGCCGGGGGAGAACGCCGGAGCGGTTGACGTCGGCAACGGGTACGCCGTCGCCTTCAAGGTCGAGTCCCATAACCACCCGAGCGCCGTCGAGCCCTTCCAGGGCGCCGCGACGGGTGTCGGGGGGATCCTCCGGGACGTGTTCGCGATCGGGGCGCGGCCGATCGCGATCCTCGACTCGCTTCGCTTCGGGGAGCTCGACTCCGAGCGCTCGCGCTACCTGCTCGACGGAGCCGTCGCGGGCATCGGCCACTACGGCAACTCGATCGGCGTCCCGAACGTCGGCGGCGAGATCTACTTCGAGGCTCCCTATGAGCAGAACTGCCTGATCAACGCGATGTGCGTCGGCCTGGCGAGGACCTCGGAGATGGTCCGGGCGGCCGCGGCCGGGCCCGGGAACCTGATCGTTCTGATGGGCGCCTCCACAGGGCGCGACGGGATCGGCGGCGCCTCGGTGCTCGCCTCGGCCGAGCTGGAGGCCGGGGACGACGCCAAGCGGCCCACCGTCCAGATCGGCGACCCATTCGAGGAGTCGAAGCTGCTCGAGTGCTGCCTCGAGCTCCTCAACCGTGGGCTGCTGGTCTCACTCCAGGACCTCGGCGCCGCCGGCCTCACCTCCTCCGCCGGCGAGATGGCCTCCGCGGGAGGGGTGGGGATCGACCTTGATGTGCGCAAGGTCCCCTTGCGTGAGGCCGACATGGAGGCCTTCGAGATCATGGTCTCCGAGTCGCAGGAGCGGATGCTCGCCGTGGTCGAGCCCCCCAGGCTGGATGAGGTTGTCGCCACCTGCCAGCGCTGGCAGACCGGCTCGGCGGCAATCGGCGAGGTCACCGGCGGCGGTCATCTCAGGATCTTCGACGCGGGAGAGCCGGTCGGCGACGTCCCCGTCTCGGCGCTCGTGGACGAGTGCCCGCTCTACGACCTCGAGCCGGCGGAGCCCGAGGGCTGGATGTACTCCAACGAGGAGACCCTCGGCACCCAGGTCGCGCTGAGCGTGGGGCGCTCGGCGGACGCCGGTGACCCCTCGGCGATCCTGCCGGCGCTGCTCGCCTCACCCAGCGTCGCCTCCAAGCGCTGGGCCTTCGAGCAGTACGACTCCTTGGTCGGGTCGAGGACGGTCCGCCGCCCCGAGCAGGCCGACGCCGCGGTGCTGATGCTGCCCGAGTCCGAGCGGGCGATCGGCATCTCGATCGACGGCAACGGCCGCAGGGTGGCGTGCGATCCGTACGCCGGCGCGGTCGAGGCTGTTCTGGAGTGCGCCGCCAACCTCGCCTGCGTCGGCGCCGAGCCACTCGGCCTCACCAACTGCCTCAACTTCGGCAACCCCGAGAAGCCGAACGTCGCCTGGCAGCTCGACCGCGCGGTCAGCGGCCTCGCCGACGCCTGCCGCAAGCTGGGCGTCCCCGTCGTCGGCGGCAACGTCTCCCTCTACAACGAGACCGGGCAGGGGCCGATCTACCCCACCCCCGTGGTCGGCATGGTCGGGGAGCTGCCCGACCCCTCCAGGGTCCCGGGCATGGCCCCTCGCGACGGAGACGAGCTGCTGCTGGTCGGCCCCTTCGCCCCCTCGCTGGCGGGCTCCGAGCTGGCGAAGCTGCGCGGGGACCTCGGGCCGGGGCTCCCGGCCCTCGAGATATCGGAAGTCGCCGCGGCGATCGCCTTCGTGCGAGAGCTCGCGCGCTCGGGCGCCGCGTCGGCGATCCACGACGTCAGCGACGGCGGCCTCGCCTGCGCCCTGGCGGAGATGGCGATCGCCGGCGGCGTCGGCTTGGGGATCGAGCTCGACCCGCTCGTGGAGCTGCGAGGCGCGTCGGGCGAGACCTGCCTCTTCGGCGAGGGACCGGGCGGCTTCCTGGTGGCGCTGCCGGAGGCATCCGCGCTGAAGCTGGTCGAGGAGGCGGCCGAGGGTGGTGTCGGCGCCCTCCGAATCGGCAGCTGCGACGGTGAACGGATCGTGATTTCGGCCGCGGAGGCGGAGGCATCCGTGGCCCTCGAGGACGCCGAGCGGGCGTGGCGGTCACTGCCGTCGCGCGTCGATCCAGGCCGGTGAGGCTCGCCTGGGCCACTGCTACCCTGCGGATGCAGGCGGCCCGCCTGCGGTTCTCTCTCCTAGACGAAGCGGATACGACGTCAGCAGGCTCTTGAACGAGCAGCCGATCGCCCTTTCCGATCGAGATGGCCCGCGCGACGAGTGCGGGGTCTTCGGCGTCTACGCGCCGGGGCGCGATGTGGCGCGACTGGCCTACTTCGGGCTCTTCGCGCTTCAGCATCGGGGCCAGGAATCGGCCGGGATCGCCAGCAGCGAGGGCGGCCACATCACCACGCTGAGGGAGAACGGGCTCGTCTCGCAGGTGTTCGACGAGGAGAAGCTGCGGGCGCTGGCCGGGGACATGGCGATCGGCCACGTCCGCTACTCGACCACCGGCGGGGGCGGCTGGGAGAACAGCCAGCCCGTCTGGCGCGATGACGGCCGCGAGCTGGCGCTCGCCCACAACGGGAACCTCACCAACGCGGTCGAGCTCTACAACGAGCTGCAGGAGCAGGGGCTGACGCTTCGCGGCAGCTCCGACTCCGAGATCATGGCCGCGCTGATCTCCAGCACGGCGGGCGTCGGGGACCACTACATCGAGGATGCCGTCGCCGAGGTGATGCCGAGGCTCAAGGGCGCCTACTCGACCGTCGTCATGACCAAGCATGCCGTCGTCGCCTTCCGTGATCCGCATGGCGTCCGGCCGCTCTCCCTGGGCAAGCTCGACGACCGCTTCGTCGTCGCCTCCGAGAGCTCCGCGTTCGACATCATCGGAGCCCAGCTGATTCGCGAGGTGCAGCCCGGCGAGATGGTCTCGCTGACCGCCGACGGGCTGGAGATGCGGCGCGTGATCGAGGGCGAGCGACCGGCGATGTGCGTGTTCGAGCACATCTACTTCTCACGCCCCGACAGCAAGCTGGAGGGCCGCACGCTGCAGCAGGTGCGCGGGCGCATGGGCGAGCTGCTGTGGGAGGAGTCTCCGGTCAAGGCCGACCTGGTGATCTCGGTGCCCGACTCGGGCAATCCGGCTGCAAACGGCTTCGCCCGCGCCTCCGGGCTGCCGAAGGACGACGCGCTGATCAAGAACCGCTACGTGGGGCGCACGTTCATCCAGCCCGGCCAGGAGCTGCGCAAGCACGGCCTCCGGATGAAGTTCAATCCGCTTCCCGAGATCGTCGCGGGAAAGCGGATCGTGGTCGTCGATGACTCGATCGTGCGGGGTAACACCACGCGCCAGATCGTCGCGATGCTGCGCGACGCCGGAGCCAGGGAGGTGCACCTGCGAATCTCCTCCCCGGCGATCCGCCATCCCTGCCACTACGGAATCGACATGTCCACCCGCCAGGAGATGGTCGCCCACGGTCGCACCGAGAGTGAGGTGGCAGCGGAGCTGGACGCCGACTCGCTCGCGTACCTGTCGATGGACGCAGTCTACGAGGCCGTCGGGACCCAGCGCGAGCGCCACTGCGACGCCTGCTTCACCGGCGAGTACCCGCTCGGCAACCCGGAGTCGGCGAACGGGAAGTTCGCGCTGGAGGAGATCTCCGTAGTCCCCGCCGGGGGCTAGCCGGCGGACGTGAGCCGCTTCGGTGTAGCTGTGCTCGCCTCGGGCACCGGCACCAACCTTCAGGCCATCCTCGACCAGCTCCACGGGCAGGAGGAGGGCGTCGCGGTCGTGGGCGTGGCTTCCGACAAGCCCGGAGCGGAGGCGCTCGAGCGGGCGCGCGGCGCGCAGGTGCCGGCCGCCACCTTCCCGGCCTCGGAGCACCCGGATCGTGAGGCCAGAGACGCGGCGATGGCTGACTGGCTCGAGGGCGCGGGTGCGGACCTGATCGTGCTCGCCGGCTACATGCAGCTGCTCTCCCCCGAATTCGTCGGGCGCTTTCGGAATCGCATCATCAACGTCCACCCGGCGCTGCTGCCGTCCTTCGCCGGCATCGACGCGGTGGGCCAGGCGATCGAGCACGGGGTCAGGGTCACCGGCGTGACCGTCCACTTCGTTGATGAGGGCGTGGACTCCGGGCCGATCATCCTCCAGCGGGCGGTCCCGGTGCGGCCTGGGCGGGACCGGGATGAGCTCGAGGACGCGATTCATCGCACCGAGCACGCGCTGCTGCCCGAGGCAGTGAGGATGATCGCCGCGGGTCGGGTCAGCGTGGATTCAGCCAACGGGCGCGTGGTGACCATCCGCCAGCAACGCACGTAGACTCACCGCCGAGAGCACCCGAGCGAGTTGCCGACCATTTCCCCCTCCGAATCCGCGGCAGAACCATCCGGCCAGGCGCTGCCGGTCCGGCGCGCGCTGATATCCGTCGCCGACAAGACGGGGGTCACGGACTTTGCCGCCGGGCTGGCCCAGGCCGGCGTCGAGGTGATCTCCACCGGCGGCACGCTCGAGGTCCTGCGCGAGGCCGGCGTCGAGGCCCGCAGCGTCGAGGAGCTGACGGGCTTCCCGGAGATACTCGAGGGGCGGGTCAAGACCCTCCATCCCAAGGTGCACGCCGCGCTGCTCGCCAAGCGCGACGACCCCGACCACGCCGCCACCCTCGCCGAGCTCGAGATCGAGCCGATCGACCTCGTCTGCGTCAACCTCTATCCGTTCGAGCGCACGGTCGCGGGACGCGATGTGCCCGAGGAGGAGGCGATCGAGAACATCGATATCGGCGGCCCGACGATGATCCGGGCCGCCGCCAAGAACCATCGGCACGTCGCCGTCGTGGTCCGGCCGGAGAGCTATGACGCGGTGCTGGGAGAGCTCGCCGAGACCAGCGAGCTCTCCGCGCAGACGCGTCACTGGCTCGCGAATGAGGCCTTCGCCAGCACCGCCCGCTACGACGCCGCGATCAGCCGCTGGTTCGCGCGGCGCTACGAGCAACTGCCCCAGCACTGGGTGACCGCCTGGGAGAAGGAGCTCGACCTCTCCTACGGCGAGAACCCCCACCAGCGGGCGGCGCTCTACGCCGAGGCGGGGTCGCGATCGCACGTCCTCTCCCGCGTCTCCACGCTCCACGGCCGAGCGCTCTCCTTCAACAACGTGCTCGACCTCGATTCGGCCCGGCGGCTGCTGACCGATCTGGAGCAGCCCGGCTGCGTGATCGTCAAGCACAACAACCCCTGCGGGGCGGCCGAGGCGGATTCGCTCACCGATGCCTACGAGCGCGCCTTCGCCTGCGATCCGCTCTCGGCCTTCGGCGGCGTGATCGCCCTCAACGAGCCCGTCAACCGAGCGCTCGCCGAGAGGCTGCACGAGCAGTTCATCGAGGTGCTGATCGCGCCGGGCTACGAGGAGGATGCGCTCGAGGTCCTGCAGCAGAAGGACTCGATCCGGATCCTGGAGGACAAGGAGCAGCGATCGCATCAGTTCGAGCCCGACCTGAAGCGGGTCCGGGGCGGCCTGCTGGTCCAGGACCCGGACGGCTCTCCGGAGGAACGCGAGCTGATGGAGGTCGTGACCGGCGTCCAGCCGACCGCGGAGCAGTGGGCCGACCTCCTCTTCGCCTGGCGGGTGGTGCGCCATGTGCGCTCGAACGCGATCGTGCTCGCCCGGGAGAGTGCCACTCTGGGGATCGGCGCCGGACAGATGAGCCGCGTGGACTCGGTCGAGCTGGCGGTGAAGAAGGCGCGCGACGCTCGCGGCGCCGACGCCGAGCAGTCCCTGGCCGGCTCCGCCGTGGCCTCCGACGCCTTCTTCCCCTTCGCGGACGGCCCTCAGGCGGCGATCGAGGCGGGGGCCACCGCGGTGATCCAGCCGGGAGGCTCCAAGCGCGACGCCGAGGTGATCGAGGCGTGCGACGCCGCCGGCGTCGCCATGGTCTTCACCAAGCGCCGCCACTTCCGGCACTAGGCAATGCCCCCGGAGGGACTCGAACCCTCATCCTCGCAGATTAAAAATCTGGGGCTCTAGCCAGTTGAGCTACAGGGGCGCGAGGAGCTTAGGACACGGCCGTTCCCGCGTGCGCCCGAGATCCTGAGCTGCGGCGTTCAGCAGTTTTCCGGCGGTGACGGTTCGCGCATCGGAGCTCACACCGCCTTACCTCCTCCTCCAGCAAGGCGAGGCTTACTCCATCGCGCGCCACGAACGTGATCGAACTCGAGTACCACCACGTCGCCCTCTCCGCAGTCTTGACAAGGATGCGATCCCAGCTACTCCCTCACAAGGCCGAGCGATCGGCGCTTTCGGCGTTGCTTGGCTGCGGACGACTGGTCCAGGTGTAGGTGGCCCCTTTGCCTGAAGTACTCACGGAAGCACTCGCGACACCACCATTGGCGCCCCTTCGGATGGCGGTTGAATGCACTCTCGGGGAGCTCCCGCTCACACCGACCGCAGCGAGGCGGAGATTCGGACTCGGCCGGGACCGGCAGCGTCGATGCCGGAGAGGCGGCAACTGGCGCGGGGGGCCTCCTCTCGGTAGGTTCCGGACCCAGACGCCGGCGGAGCTGAGCGAGACGCCGAGCTCGCGTGCGATCTCGCGAAGCGAGGAGCCGCTTGCCGAAGCCGACGTGCTGCGGCCTTCTCAGCTTCCTTTCGACGCACGAACGTATGTCGTGCGTCGGCCAAATGGAACGAAGGCTCAGTCACCCCGGGGCAGTAGCCCGACGACGGCCGGGTCGGGCTCGACGTAGAGCATTTCGGTGCGGCCGATGCGATCCTGCCAGCCGCGGCGGCGGTCGTTGGTGAGGATGCCGAGGAAGCCGAGGAAGAAGGGGAGGGCGGCCAGGACGAGGCCGAACAGGCGCCTGATCGAGTCGCGGAGGCGGAGGCGGGAGCCGTCAAGCCGCTGGATGCGAATCCGGAGGAAGCGCATGCCGGGCGTCTGGCCGGCAAGGGTCCACAACGTGATCAGGTAAAGGCTCGCGGACATGGACCAGATCAGCGTCCCTGCCAGCAGCACGAACTGGGGCGGCTCGGCGGCGGAACCGCCGAGGAAGTCGATCACGAGCGCGAGCGCAGCGGAGCCGAGGAACAGGAGGGTGTTGACGATGACAGCGTCGACGGCCAGGGACAGAACCCGCGAGACGGCGCCCGGCTCGGGCGGCTGCGCCACCCGGGGGCCGCGCCGGAAGAGCCAGCGGAAGGGCCGCTCGACGACGCCGTCCAGCCTGCGAGCGAGCAGCGCGATCTGCCCGCCGATGTCCTCGATCAATCCAAAGCTCTGGCGGGTGAGGGCGCTGCGGACCTCATCGGAGTTGGCGATCTGCTCGACCGTCCTCTGCAGCTCGGGGCTCGCGAGCACCCTGTCGGTCAGCTCGTCCAAAAGCTTGCTGTCGATCACCTCGGCGGCCGCCGGCTCAACCCCCGGGGCCGCGAGCGCGCGCTGGACGACGCGGGTCGCGACCTCCTCGGCCAGCAGGCGATCGATCACGTCCTCGGGGACGCGGCTCGCCAGCACCTGGTCGAGCACGCGCTGAGGCACTCCCCCGTCGATCACCTCGGCGGCAACGCGATCGATCACCTTCTGCTCGACGAGCTGGGCGGTGACGCGCTCGGCGGCGGCACCGATCAGCCGGAACGGGAGTCGCAGGGCTTCGCGCGCGGCCCTCCGGGCGATGTCGGAGGTCCCGTTGACGGGCTCGGAGACGCGAGGGCGCGGCGGGGGATCGGTCGACATCCGGCTGCCCGAACTCTACGCCCCGCCGTTCGGTCGAAGGCATGCGTTGCGCGATGGGGGGTCATTTGTGTAACAACTCACCTCGTTGCGCATCTCGGCGAAGGTCGATTACGCGGTCAGGGCCGCGGTGGAGCACAGCCCGGCGGCCGGGCTTCTCGCTGCGAGAAAGGGCCGATCAACCGCGTGAGCGCGATACTGCAGTGGATGGATGACGAGCCCAAGATCCCGCACAAAGATCGTGCGGAGCCGGCGGAGTGCGGAGCCGAGCCGTCCTCCGAGCGGCTCCATCCCGCCGAGCATCGCGCCTATCGTGAGCTCTACGCAGCCTCTCGGCAGCTGCTCAGCCGCTGGGGCCGACTCTCGGATGCGCTCGCCGACACGCCGATGGCAGCGACGCTTGATGAGGCGGCTGCCCGGGTGGAGGACCTGCTCGAGGCCCTGCCCGAGAAGACCGCAGAGTACGGGCTGAGCGGCTGGCCGGCGGCGCAGGGCGTGGGCGCCAGGCTCGGCGAGCTCCGCTCCGGGCTCCTTGACCGCACGGCCGACACCGGAATGGTGCTGCGCTTGGCCGTGCTCGACATCGAGCACATCGCGACCCTCCTCTCCCATCTGTCCGAGCTCGCCAGCACCCGCGGGGACGACGATCTCGCCGCGTTTTGCCGCAAGTGGCAGAGGCTCATCAGGCCCCAGGTGCGGGAGGTGAGGCGAGCCGCAATCGCCCTCGGCACCAACCCCGACCGCGCGGCGGCGCCGCTCGACGCCAGCACGCTCGGTCAGGTCGTGCACCGCGCCGGCTGGGTGATGGGGACGGTCGGCGAGTGGGTGGACCGGCAGGTCGCGGGGCGCCACGACCCCGCTCCCGGCTCGGACGACTGAGCGCCCACCCCCTCCCCTAGAGCTTCGGCGTTCCCTGGACCGGAGTGGACGCCTGCGCATGCCGCCGCCGCGGGATCCGGCCGGCCAGGCGCGCGAGGCGCCCCGCCTCCACCGCGCGCCGCATCGCCACGGCCATCGCCACCGGGTCCTCGGCGCGCGAAACCGCGCTCGCGAGCAGCACCGCGTCGCAGCCGAGCTCCATCGCCTCGGCCGCCTCCGACGCGGTGCCGATCCCGGCGTCGAGGATCACCGGCACCTCGGCGCGCTCGACGATGAGCTGGAGGTTGTAGGGGTTGTTGATGCCCATGCCCGATCCGATCGGCGAGCCGAGCGGCATCACGGCGGCGCAACCTAGATCCTCGAGCCGGCGGGCGAGGATGGGATCGTCGTTCGTATAGGGCAGCACCGTGAAGCCATCGGCGACCAGGGTCTCGGCGGCATCCACGAGCTCGACGGGGTCGGGAAACAGGGTTCGGTCGTCGCCGATCACCTCGAGCTTGACCCAGTCTGTCTCGAACGCCTCGCGGGCCAGGCGCGCTGTGCGGACCGCCTCGCGTGCCGTGAAGCAACCGGCGGTGTTGGGCAGCGCGAACAGGCCGAGCCGCTGGATCACATCGAGCGCCGAACCCTTCCCCTCGAGGTCGATTCGCCTCAGGGCCACGGTGACGATCTCGGTGCCTGACGCGAGCAAGGCCTCCTCCATCCGCTCGAGCGAGCGAAATCCGCCCGTGCCGGCGATCAGCCGCGAGCCCCAGCTACGACCGCCGAGCTCGAGCACGTCGTCGGCGCCACCCTGAATCGCGGCCACCACCTCGACCCGCTGCCCCTGCCGAAGGGGGGTGCTTCGCCACTCACCGCGGGGGACGACCTCGCCGTCAACCGCGACCGCCAACCCCGATCCGCCCGCGTCAGCGCCCGACGCCGCCACCGCCGCCTCGACGGTCTCGCCGTCGCGCAGCTCCGTACCTGCTCCGTTCAGCTCGATCCTCACGGGGCTGCCGCCGTTCGCCCGGTCGGCGCCCTGCCGGAGGCGCGGTCCTCGGCCGGCCCGGGCGCCGCGAAGCGCAGTGGGTCGAATGGGGCCAGGTCCACACTCGGGGCCTCGCCCACGAGCAGCGCGGCGATGGCCTCCCCGGTGACGGGCGCGAGCAGGATACCGTTGCGGAAGTGGCCGCTGGCGACCAGCAGGCCCTCGATCGCGCCCGGGCCGATCAGCGGAGCGTTGTCGGGCGTGCCCGGCCGCAGTCCCGCGGTGACCCCGCCGAGCTCCGCCTCCGCGATCTCGGGAAGGGCACGGTATGCCTCCCGCAACAGCTCGTGGATCCCGCCCGCCGTGACGGTCGTGTCGAACCCGCGCTCCTCCACCGTAGCCCCGACAAGCAGGCGGCCGTCGCCCCGCGGGACCGCGTACATGCGCTCCGAGACAACGATCCGCTCGCAGATGGGGTGCCCCTGAGGGGCGCGCAAGGTGAGGATCTCCCCCTTCACCGGCCGCACCGGCGCACGCGCCTGCGCCGGCAGCCAGTCCTCGCCCGACCAGCAGCCCGCGGCCAGGACGACGGCGCCGCAACCGAATAGCCGGCCGTCGGCCGTGCGGACACCCTCCACCGACCCCGCCCGGGTCTCGATCGCGCTGGCCTCGGCTCCGGACTCGAGCGCTCCGCCGGCGGCCTCCAGCGCGCCGCTCAACGCCGGCACCAGCTGGCGTGGATCGGCGGCTGCCTCATGGAGAGCATGCACCGCGCCGCCGACCGCGGGCGCCAAACCCGGTTCGAGCCGGCGGCACTCGCTCGGCCGCAGCCACTCGGACCTGAGCCCAAGCTCGAGGTGGAGCCGGTGGCGTCGCCGCAGCTCCTCGGCCTCGTCCCGGTCGAGAGCGATATGGAGCGCGCCGCACCGCGTGAAGCCGGTCTCGCCGCCGGTCGCGGCGAGCTCCTCCGCAAAGGCCGGCCAACGCTCGAGCGATGCCTGGTTGAGGGCGAGCAGGCTCTCCTCACCCCAGGAGGCCTCTCCGACTGGAGCCAACATTCCGGCGGCCACCTCGGTCGCGCCGGCTCCCGGCCGGTCGCGCTCCAGGACGAGCACCTTCATCCCGCGCTGCGCCGCTCGCCAGCCACAGGCAAGGCCGATCACGCCGCCGCCGATGACGACCACGTCGTGACTGCTGTGCTCCGGGGATGTCGTCAACCGCTCTCTTTCCCTTCAAGCGGCCGGTGCGCTCCAACCTCCCTGCGCCGGCATTACCCGGATCAGGTTCCGACGGTCGGCGGCGCCTCGGCCGCCCTCTCAGCCCTCTTGGTGAGGCTCCCGCTATGCGCTCCATGGTACCCCGGGCCACTCCGGGGATCTAGGCTGGAGGTGTGAGCAGTCCAGTCCGGCCCGACTCGGCGCGCCTCGCCCCACCCGAGGCGATCGGTCCCCTGCGTCGCCAGCGGCTCGAATGGGCCCGCGTCTACCTCGTGTGCGAGGGCCGGCCCGGCGGCGAGGAGCCCGAGCCGCTGTTGCGAGCCGCCATGGCGGGCGGCGTGGGAATGGTCGAGCTGCGCGACCGCGAGCTGCCGCGTGTCGCCCTCGAGCGCTCCGCCGAGACCTTCCGGCGGCTCTGCGACACCTACGCAGCCCCGTTCATCGTCAACGACGACCCCCACCTGGCCCGGGAGCTGAAGGCAGACGGTGTGCACCTCGGCCAGCAGGACGTCTCCCCCGCCGAGGCCAGGGAGATCCTCGGGCCGGAAGCGCTCATCGGCCTCTCGACGCACTCCTCCGAGCAGCTCCGCGCCGCGCATCAACAGCCCGTGGACTACATCAGCGTCGGGCCGATCTGGGAGACGCCCACCAAGCAGGGGCGAGCCGCGACCGGCCTCGAGCTGATCCGCGAGGCGGCAGCGACGGCGGCCCTGCCCTGGTTCGCGATCGGCGGCATCGACCTCACCAACGTGGCCGAGGTGGTTGCCGCCGGCGCGGGGCGGATCTGCGTGGTTCGCGCGATCCGCGACGCGGCGGACCCCGCGGCCGCGGCGAGTGGGCTCCGCGCCTCGCTCGATCCCGAGTGGGGCGGTTCCCCCGGCGATGGGTAGCCGGGAGCGCAAGCGGACCGAGCGGCGCAAGCGCAAGCGCCGCTCGAGCGCCAGGGAGCAAGCGGCCCCGCCGGACGCGGAGACACCGCAGGCGGCCGAGGCACCCCCTGAGCAGGGTGGCGGATCGGGCAGCCTCAGCCGGGGCTACGCCCGCGCTGAGGGGAAGAACCGAGCCGCGCGGGAGGCGCTGGAGCCGCTGCGCGAGGGCGAGCGGCCGGGTGCCGTCACCGTCGGTGCGGTGATCGCCGGGGTGATCGCCGCGATCTTCGTCGGCTCGACGCTCGTGGCGCTCTTCACCGGCGTCGAGGTGAGGGGCAATGAGCAGAGCCCGGTGCCGCTGGCGCTGTTTGCCGCGGCGCTGGTGGCGATGGCGTGGGGGATGTGGAAGGCCCGCTACTGGGCCGTGATCGGCTTCGAGGCGATGCTCGTCCTGTTCATGCTCGCCGCGGCGGGAGGATTGCTCGGAGCCCAGACGGTGGCGCAGGTCTGCGGCTCGCTGATCATGCTCGGGCTCTCGGGCACGCTCTTCTACTTCATGATCCGCGCGATGGCCCGGATCCAGATGCCCGAGCGCAAACCGGGCTGAGTTCGACCTTATAGAGTCGATGCGGATGGCCAGCTACGACGTAATCGTGATCGGCGGAGGGCCCGGCGGCTACGTGGCTGCGATCCGGGCCGCGCAGCTCAAGAAGAAAACGGCCGTCGTCGAGCGCGACAAGGCCGGCGGCCGCTGCCTCAACTACGCCTGCATCCCGGCGAAGACGGTCCTCAACACCGCCGAGATCTACGCCGAGGTGACCGAGAACGGAGCCGAGCTCGGGCTCAAGTCCCAGACGAGCATCGACTGGCCGGCGGTCCAGGCCCGCCGCGAGAAGGTCTCGAAGACCCTCGAGGACGGCGTCACGATGCTCTGGAAGAAGAACAAGATCGACTTCCTCGCCGGCGAAGCCTCGCTGGAAGGCGCCGGCAAGGTCAAGGTTGGCTCCGATTCCCATGAGGCGAAGACGATCATCCTCGCCACCGGCTCCGTCGCGATGTCGATCCCGGGGATCGACTTCTCCGACCGCGTCCTCGACACCTGGGGGGCCTGGTCGCTGCCGAAGATGCCGAAGGCGCTCGTCGTGGCCGGCGCCGGCGCCTCGGGGTCGGAGATCGCCTCGGCCTACGCCCGCATGGGCGTCAAGGTGACCCTGGTCGAGATGCTCGACCAGCTGCTGCCCGCCGAGGACCGCGACATGGCTCGCGTAGTCGAGCGCCAGTTCAAGAAGGACGGGATCGAGCTGCTGCTCGGCACCAAGGTCGAGGGCGTCAAGGAGACGAAGACCGGCGTCACCGTCACGGCCGGGGACAAGCAGATCAAGGCTGACCATCTCCTGATCGCCGGCGGGCGGAGCCCGGACACCGATGCCCTCAGGCTCGAGGCGGCCGGCGTCGAGACCGAGGAGGGCGGCCGGATCAAGGTCGACGACTTCATGCTGACCTCCGCCAACGGCATCTACGCGATCGGCGACCTGGTCAGGGGCCCGGCGCTCGCCCACAAGGCCGCGGAGGAGGGCGTCGTCGCGGCCGAGCACGGGACCGGTACGCCCACCCACCCGGTCGACCTCTCGCTCGTCGCCGGAGCGACCTTCTGCCATCCGCAGGTGGCCGGCGTGGGGATGACCGAGGAGGAGGCCAAGGCGAGCGGCCGCGAGTACAAGGTTGGGAAGTTCAAGCTCGGCGGCGCCGGCGCCTCGGTCGTATACGACGACCGCGCCGGGCTGGTCAAGATCATCGGCGACCCCGAGTACGGCGAGATCCTCGGCGCCCACATCGTCGGCAACCGAGCCTGCGACATGATCAGCGAGCTGGTGGTCACCAAGGCGCTCGAGGGCGGCTACCAGGAGCTGGCGCGCATCGTCCACCCGCACCCGACGATGTCGGAGGCCGTCCTGGACGCAGCGCGGGCGGTCGAGGGCTGGCCCATTCACGCGTGAGCGAGCGGCCCAGCTTCTACTACGACTTCAGCTCCCCCTACTCCTACCTCGCGGCGGAGCGAATCAGCGGCCTCTTCGCCGAGGCCGGCGCCGAGCAGCCGGTCTGGGAGCCGATCTCATTCGGCTTCGTCCTGCGGGAGGCGGGGAGGACACCGTGGTCGATGCAGCCCGGCGGCCCGGACGCCGAGGACCTTGCCGAGATCCAGCGGCGCGCGACCGAACGGGGCCTGCCCGAGGTCCGCTACGCGGAGGGCTGGCCGTCCGACAACTACAGCCTGATTCCGCTGCGGGCCGCGATCTACGCCAAGGAGGGCGGGCGCGTGGTCTCCTTCAGCCTCGCCGCCTTCCGCCAGAGCTTCGCCGCGGGGCGGGACCTGAGTGACGTTGACAACGTCCTGCTTGCGGCGGCGGCGTGCGAGCTCCACCCCCGAGCCGTGCTCAAGGCGATCGAGACCAGCTCCGTCAAGGAGAAGCTGCGCGAGGCGACCGAGCGGGCGATCGAAGCCGGAGTGACGGGCGTCCCAACCGTCGCCGCCGGCGGCGAGCTGTTCTGGGGTGACGACCGGATCGAGGACGCGGTCGCCACAGTACGCTGACTGCGGTGGCTGAGAAACAGGCCCAGCGCTCGAAGTCCAAGCCATCCGGCAAGCGAGCGGAGGGACGGAAGGCGCCGGGGGACGGCGACGGTACCGCCGAGGCCCCGGCGTCGAAGCTGCCCGACGAGAAGACCAGCCGCGAGCTGCTCGAAACGATGGCGCTGATCCGCCGCTTCGAGGAGGAGGCGGGACGTCAGTACCAGCGCGCCAAGGCCGGCGGCTTCCTCCATCTGGCGATCGGCGAGGAGGCGACGATCGTCGGCACCACCTCGGTGATGCGGCCCGACGATTACCTGATCGGGACCTATCGCACCCACGGCCACGCCCTCGCCAGGGGCACCGACCCCAAGCGCGTGATGGCCGAGCTCTACGGCCGCATCGACGGCACCTCCGGCGGGCGGGGCGGCTCGATGCACATCTTCGACCTCGAGCGCCGCTTCATGGGCGGCTACGGGATCGTCGGCGGCAACCTGCCGCTGGCTGCCGGCCTCGCCCTCTCCTCCGACTACAGGGGCGAGGACTCGGTCACGGTGTGCATGTTCGGGGATGGCGCCTCCAACACCGGCAATTTCGGCGAGACGATGAACATCGCTGCGCTCTGGAGCCTGCCCGTGGTCTTCCTGGTCGAGAACAACCTCTACGGGATGGGCACCTCGATCGAGCGCCACTCGGCGGTGACCGACCTCTCGCGAAAGGCGGAGGGCCTCGGCATCTCGGGCGTGAGGGTGGACGGCATGGACGTGTTGGCCGTGCGCGAGACGGTCGCCGAGCACATCCGCACGGCGCGGGAGGACCGCACGCCGACGCTGGTCGAGGCCTTCACCTACCGCTACCGCGGCCACTCAGCGGCCGACCCCGAGGTCTACCGGGAGAAGGAGGAGGTCCAGGAATGGCAGCGCAAGGACCCGATCGAGACCTTCGCCCGTCGCCTGATCGAGGAAGGGACGATGAGCGAAGCCGAGCTGGAGGAGATTCGCGAGCACGCCGACGTCGTCGTCACCGAGGCCGCCAGGTTCGCCGATGAGTCACCCGAGCCGCCGCTCGCGTCGCTCTACGACCACCTCTACGTCGTCGGCGACCAGGTCAAGGGCTGGTACACCGTGGATGAGCGCTCGCCCGATCCCCATCCCGGCGAGCAGGAGCGCGAGGCGCCCGATCGCGCCCACGAGCTGGCGGAACGCGGCGCGGCCTACGCCGGCCCGGAGGCCTCGCGGACGGTGGGCGAGGAGATCGGCGACGCCGAGGACGAGGAAGAGGGGGGCTGAGCCGTGGCGACGATGCGCATGCGCGAAGCGATCAACGCCGGCCTGCGCGAAGAGATGGAGCGCGACGAGACGGTCTTTATGATGGGAGAGGATGTCGCGGTCTTTCAGGGATCCTTCAAGGTCACCGAGGGGCTGCTGGACCAGTTCGGGGAGAAGCGGGTCCGCGATACCCCCATCTCCGAGAACACGATCGTCGGAATGGGCGTCGGCGCGGCGATGGGAGGGCTGCGGCCGGTGGTCGAGATCATGACCGTCAACTTCGCGCTGCTGGCGATGGACCAGATCGTCAACCACGCCGCGGCGATCCCGTACATGTTCGGCGGCCAGGTCCGGGTGCCGTTGGTCATCCGCATGCCGGGAGGCGGCGGACACCAGCTCGGGCCGACCCACTCACACAGCTTCGAGGCGATGTTCCTCCAGATCCCGGGCCTGCTGGTCGCATGCCCCTCGACCCCCGCCGACGCCAAGGGGCTGCTGAAGGCGGCAATCCGCGACGACAATCCGGTCATCTTCATCGAGCACGAGACCCTCTACGGCGCACGCGGCGAGGTCGACGACGATGGCGACCACGTGCTCGAGTTCGGCCGGGCGGCGATCAGGCGCGAGGGAACCGACGTCACCGTGATCGGCATCCTGCGGATGGCGGAGACAGCCCAGCGCGCGGCGACGGCCCTCGCCAACGAGCACGCCGTCGAGGCCGAGGTGATCGACCCGAGAACCCTGCGGCCACTCGACCTGGACACGATCCTCGAGTCGGTCCGCAAGACCAACCGGGCGGTGATCGTGGAGGAGGGCTGGCCCCACGGAGGAGTCGGAGCCAACCTGGCGGCGCTGATCCAGGAGCAGGCGTTCGACGATCTCGACGCTCCCGTGCAACGGGTGACGGGCGCCGACGTCCCGATGCCCTACTCCAAGCGCCTCGAGCAGGCTGCCATCCCGCACGCCGAGCACGTGGTCAGCGCCGCGCTCGCGACCCTGGAGGGCTCGCGATGACCGACATCGTCATGCCCCGCCTCTCCGACTCGATGGAGGAGGGGACTGTGCTCAAGTGGCTGAAGTCGGTCGGCGACGAGGTGGCGGTGGGGGACGAGCTCGTCGAGGTGGAGACCGACAAGGCGAACATGGTCTATGAGTCGGACACGGCGGGGACGCTGGCCGAGGTGCTTGCAAAAGAGGGCGACACGCTTCCGATCGGTGAGGTGATCGCGAGGATTGGGGATGGGTCTGAGGTGGTCGCGGGTGACGTGGGTGGCAGTGGCCTACCTCACCACGCGGCCCCGAGCCCGGGCGAGGGCTCAGGTGATGGCGCGGCCGCCACGGTTCGTACGACCACCGCCACCCCCGCCGCCTCGGCCCCGACCGATCCACCCCCCACCCAGCCCGCTGCCAGCAGCGATGGGCAGCGGGTGAAGGCCTCGCCCATTGCCAAGCGGATCGCCAGGGAGCGGGGGGTCGATCTCGCGGGGCTGTCCGGGTCCGGTCCTGGGGGGCGGATCGTGAAGGCTGACGTCGAGCGGGCGCTTGGGAGCGGGGGTGGGCCCGCGCCGGCTTCGCCGACTGCTGCGGTTGACGTTGCCACGGCCAAGGGGCAGACCCAGGTGCTGGAGCTGACCAAGCTCCAGCAGACTGTGGCTCGGCGGATGGCGGAGTCGAAGGCGACGGCTCCGCACTTCTATCTGCAGGCCGAGTTGGATATGTCGGCGGCGGTGGCGGGTCGGACGAAGCTGAAGCAGATGGCCGGGGAGGGGGATGTTGTGCCCACCTATAACGACATGGTGGTCAAGGCTTGCGCGATTGCCTTGCGGGAGTTCCCGAGGGCCAACGGGGCGTACCGGGACGGGAAGATCGAGCTGTATTCGCGGGTGAACGTGGGGGTGGCGGTTGCTGCACAGGACGCTTTGGTGGTTCCGACCGTGTTCGACTCCGACCTCAAAGGGCTGCGCCAGATCGCCACCGAGACCCGGGCGCTCGCCTCGCGGGTCAGGGACGGGCAGATCACTCCCCCCGAGCTCTCGGGTGGGACCTTCACGGTCTCCAACCTCGGGATGTACGGGGTCTCGAACTTCCACGCCGTGATCAACAGCCCCCAGGCGGGGATCCTGGCGGTAGGGGAGCTGAAGGCGAAGGCCGTGGTGAGCGATGAAGGGCAGATCGTCGCCCGGGAGATGATGGGGGTCACCCTCGCCTGCGATCACCGGATCCTCTACGGGGCGGACGGGGCCCTGTTCCTGAAGCGGGTGCGGGAGCTGATGGAAGAGCCGATCGGGCTGGCGCTCTAGCGTCGCCGTGGAGCGGGCGATCGACATCCCGCTCGAGCAGCTTCCCGCGATCGATGAGCACGGCGCTCTGGTGCTGGCCCCGATGGAGGAGGTCTGGGAGGCGCTGCTGGTCGTGGTGGACCGCTCGTTCTCCCGCAGGGCCACGGCACGGATCGCGCGGTCGCTCGGCTGCGCCCAGACCGAGTCGGATGGCCCGATCGGTGAGATCGGCTCGACCAGGCCCGGCTTCATCGTCGCGAGGGTGGTCGCACCGGCCGTCCTGGCGCTGGAGGGGCGGCACCGCTTCTCCCGCTACGGGCTGGTCTTCCGGCTGGAGACGACCAGGGATAAGCGAACCCTGCTGAGGGCCGAGACGCGAGCGGAGTTTCCGGGGATCAAGGGACGGGCCTACCGGGCGCTGGTGATCGGCACCCGCGGCCACGTGCTGGTGGTGAACCGGATACTCCGGGCGGTTCGTCGCAGGGCCGAGCGCTGAGCCTGGAACACTGTCGCTATGGACGAGGTCTGGTGCGTCAACGTGGGCCAGGTGCCCTACGAGCCGGCTCGAGAGTTGCAGAAACGCCTCGAAACCGCTCGCCACGCCGGCGACGTTCCCGACCTGCTGTTGCTGCTCGAGCACCCTCCCACCTACACGCGCGGCCGGCGCTCGGAGCCGTCTGAGCTGCCGATGGGGGTCGAGTGGTACGAGATGCAGGGCATCGAGGTGCGCGACACCGATCGCGGTGGTCGCGTGACCTACCACGGCCCCGGCCAGCTGGTCGGCTACCCGATCATGTCGCTGAGGCCCTACGGGGACGACGTCCACGAGTACCTCCGTCGCATGGAGCGAGTGATGATCGGCTCGCTCGGCGCCAGGGGCATCGAGGCGGGGACGATCGACGGCCTCACGGGAGTCTGGGCCGGCGACCCGGCGGCGCTCGCCGCGGGATCCGACGCCGAGAGCGCGGCACCGCAGATACTGAACGGCGAGGTGCGCAAGATCGGCTCGATCGGCGTCCACGTCAGCCGCGGCATCACAACCCACGGCTTCGCGATCAACGTCAGCAACGACCTCCAGCCCTTCGAGTGGATCGTGCCCTGCGGGATCGACGGCTGCCGGATGACCTCGGTCTCCCGCGAGCTCGGCTCCGAGCAGCCGCTCGACGAATTCGCCGAGATCGTCGTCGAGCGCTTCGGCGAGGCCTACGAGCGGCGACCAGTGGCGGTGGAGCCGGCTGCGCTGGACTCTGCGGCGCCGGCGATAGCCTTGAGCCAGTGACCGAGCGCCTACATGTGACCCGCTCCCGTTCCAAGCCCGGCGGGAACTCGGTGGACGGCGACGGCAAGGTCGGCTTCCGCGAGCGCAAGCCGCCCTGGCTCAAGGTCCCCGCTCCCGGCGGCCCCCGCTACCGCGAGCTGACCGAGATGATCGCCGAGCAGAACCTGAACACGGTCTGCCGGGAGGCCAACTGCCCCAACGTCGGCGAGTGCTGGGAGCGCGGCACGGCGACCTTCATGATCCTGGGCGACGTCTGCACCCGCCGTTGCGGCTTTTGCAACGTCCAGACGGGCAAGCCGACCTGGAACGACCCGCTGGAGCCCCTCCGCGTCGCCAACTCCGTCAAGCGCATGGGCCTCAGCCACGCGGTGGTCACCTCGGTTGACCGCGACGACCTGCCGGACTACGGCGCCTCCGCCTTCGTCGGAGTGATCCGGTCGATCCGCAAGCTCGCCCCCGCCTGCAAGGTCGAGGTGCTGACCCCGGACTTCCGCGGCCAGGAGATGCCGCTCGCCAAGGTGATCCACGAGCGCCCCGACGTCTTCAACCACAACGTCGAGACCGTCCCGCGCCTGTACCCGATAGCGCGCCGCGGCTCTGACTTCCTGCGCTCGGCGCGCGTGTTGAGAATGGCAAAGGAGATGGGCGGCGAGGAGGTGGTGACTAAGTCGGGGCTGATGGTCGGCCTCGGCGAGGAGTTCGACGAGATGATCGAGACGTTCGCGATCCTCCGCGAGCACAGGGTCGAGGTGCTGACCGTCGGCCAGTACCTGCGTCCGACCGAGAACCACCTGCCGGTGGTGCGCTACTGGCACCCCGACGAGTTCGCGGCGCTTGAGAAGGCGGCCTACGAGCTCGGCTTCGAGTCGGTCGCCTCCGGCCCCCTGGTGCGCAGCTCCTACCACGCGGACGAGAGCGCCCGCGAGGTCGCCGAGCGCCGCGCCGCGGCAGCCGTTTGAAGCTGCTGCTCTCGCTGATCGGCCTCGTCGCGGTGCTCGCGGTCGCCGTCGCACTCTTCGTTCAGCCGTGGAACGACGGGGGACCGACGACGACACGGCCACCCTCGGCCTCAGCGGAAGTTCCTGCCAGAGGGTCGTCGGCCTCGCCGCGCTGCTCGCTGAACGAAGCCCGGCGCCACGAGAGTTCCTGCGCGAGCTGGGACGGCGAGTGGCCGGCATCCGCCCGCCGCCCCGGGGGCTGTTCGACCTCGCCCGCGGTGGCCGCAACCTGTTTCCCGGGCGCGGCTTCCGGGGGCGCTACGACGATGGCAGCACCGGCCAGGCTCGTCACTTCACCGGGATCGTCGTCGCGACCACCTACGGCGGCGGCGATCCCACGCGCTGGATCTCCGAGCACCTTCGGCTCGACTCGGCCGGGGCCCCTGACGGGCTGCTGACCGACGAGGGCATCGCCTTCGCGACCGGGGTGCTGGGCGGGCGGATCGCGCTCGACGCCAGCTCGGATTGGATCAGAGACAACCTCTGCCGGCCGCGCAGCCTGGACTCGTCGCTGAAGCTCGCCTTCTAGAACAACGCTTCCTGAGGCAGGAAACCGCTCCCCTGTTTCTAAAGAAGTGTCCACGCAATGATTCCCGAGAGACGACCTGCACAGACCATTGCGAGACGGCGGCCAGGGACGCCTAGGCTCGCATCCATGCGAAGGCGATCCCTCCTCATCGCGATCGCCGCCCTGCTCTGCCTGGCGGCGCCGATTGGCGTGCGCGCTCAGGCGCCGAAGCCCTCACCGACGGCCGCGAGCGCCGCCGTCTTCTCCACCGACGGGATGTGGATCTGGTACTTGAGCCAGGCGGGCGGCGGCGACGTCAACAAGATCGCCAAGAAGGCCAAAAACAGGGGGATCGAGACCCTCTACATCAAGTCCGGCGACGGCAGCGGCAGTTGGAGCCAGTTCTCCTCCGGGCTGGTCCGCGCCCTTCGCGCCAAGGGCCTGCGCGTCTGCGGCTGGCAGTACGTCTACGGGGTCCATCCCAAGGCCGAGGCAAAGG
Source organism: Solirubrobacterales bacterium (assembly GCA_009691195.1). Classification (GTDB taxonomy): domain Bacteria; phylum Actinomycetota; class Thermoleophilia; order Solirubrobacterales; family 70-9; genus SHVA01. Next base: position 80,724 of record SHVA01000005.1, read on the forward strand.
TCGGGGCCGCCGCGGTCAAGCGTGGCGCCCAGTGCCTGGTGATCGACGCCGAGTCCGAGTACGAGGGCAAGTACGCGCAGGCGTCCACCTACATCACCAAGCTGCGCGGCTCGATCGGCGCCAAGTTCCCACTCGGCCTCGCCGCCTTCCCCTGGGTCGACTACCACCCGAGCTTCCCCTACTCCGTGATGATGGGCCCGGGTGGCGCCGAGTTCAACCTGCCCCAGCTCTACTGGAAGGCGATCGGCGTCAGCGTCGACGCCGCCTACGCACACACCTATCGCTACAACCGGGTCTACGAGCGCCCGATCATGCCTCTCGGCCAGAGCTACCTGAACCCACGGCCAAGGGAGATCTACCGCTTCAGGCAGCTCGCCTTGGCGCATGGCTTCGACGGCGTCTCCTGGTGGTCGTGGCAGCACACGACGCCGCGCGACTGGAAGGCGATCGGGCGCGGTGTCTCGGCCCCAGCCGGATACAAGCCGACCACCCAATACCCGCATCTGAGCCTGAAGTCGCAGGGCGACCTCGTGGTCTGGGCCCAGCAGCTCCTCGTCGGCGGCGGCTACGACACCAAGATCACCGGCACCTTCGGGAAGATGACCCGGGCGGCGGTGCGCGAGTTCCAGCGCGATCACCACCTCAGCGTGACCGGTGAGATCGCCAAGGCGACCTGGGTGCCGATGCTCGACAAGCTGAAGCCCGTGAAGGTGCGTTGGACCAAGAGCGGCGCCAGCGTCAAGGGCGGAGGCGGGTCGGGCGGCGGCACGGCGGCCCGGGCTGGGAGCGGCGGCCCGCTGACTCTGCGCCAGCCCGGTTCGGCCAAGCTGCCGGCTCGCGGCTACGAGATTCCAAGGCACGCCCGGCGCTAGTCGGGGGCGAGCGCCCGCTCCCCATCGCCGAGGCTAGGCTTCGGCGGCCAGGTGCTTCCGCTCAGGGACAACATCCCAACCTCGCGCCTGCCCGTGGTGACGATTGCGCTGATCGCGATCAACGTCCTCTTCTTCATCTGGCAGCTCACCTTCTCCACCGACCCCGAGCTCGACCAGGTCGGCTACTCGGCGATCGACCAGAGCTCGATCGAGTACGGGGCCATCCCCTACCGGATCACACACCCCGCCGAGGCGGACACCTGCGAGATCGGCGCCATCAACTCCAACGCGGAGCCCGGGATCGTCTGCGAGGGGGCCCCGGGGTTCGAACAGGCCGAGGCGCGTGGTGAGAAAGACCCGAGCCTGGCGCCGATCCCACTCGACCAGGCTCCGTGGTGGCTGACGCTGTTCACCTCGATGTTCATGGCCGGCGGCTTCCTCCACATCGCAGGCAACATGCTCTTCCTCTGGGTATTCGGCAACAACATCGAGGACGCGATGGGCCGCGGAAGGTTCATCGCCTTCTACCTGCTCGCGGGCTTGGTCGCCAGCTACTCGCAGGCGGCCCTCGAGGTGACCTCGACGGCGCCGACAATCGGGGCGAGCGGCGCCGTCGCCGGCGTGCTCGGCGCCTACGCCCTCCTCTACCCGAGGGCGAAGGTCCTGACCCTGCTGATCATCATCCTCTTCGTGACCCTGGTCGAGGTGCCGGCGATGGCCCTGCTGGCGATTTGGTTCATCCTCCAGTTCATCCCGGCCATCGGCGAGGTGGCGGTGGAGTCCGGCGGAGGAGCCGGGATCGCCTACTTCGCTCACGTGGGCGGATTCATCTTCGGCCTGGCCGCGATCCGGCTCTTCGTTCGTGGCAGGCGGGACCCGCCGCAACCCACGCTCGCGGCGTGAACCCGGGCGTGCGCATAGCCCTGCTCGTCGTCGGGCTCGCCTTCTGCCTGCTGTTCGGCGCGATGACGATCTCGGTCGCGACCCAGTACGGCTTCGACATCTTCAGCTTCACCGCTCTCCTGATCGTCGGGATGATCGCCGCCGGCCTGATCGGGGCGATCCGCAACCCGCCGGACGAGTAGGGCGGCGTGCGTACCGCCCTGCTCGCGATCATCGGCATCCTCGTCTGCGCGGCGTGGGTCGCCGCGGGGGCGTTTCTCCTCTGGCCCGAGGACGCCGACGAGGTGGACCCGGGCGGGGCCGCCGCGCCACAGGCGGCCGTCGGGCGACTCGGCGCGGGTACCGCGCCGACGGTGGCGACGCCGGGGGGACCGCCGAAGGCGCAGGCGGCGCCACGGAGTCCCACTCCAACTGCCGAGGCCGACGAGTTCGCCGTTTTGCGAACGCCCGCTCGGTTGCCCGTCAGGGTGGTGCTGCGCCCGCCCCCCGCTGCGGGACTCATGTTCAACGTCGACACCGGTGAGGTTCTGTGGGCGCGGCGGCCCGCTGCGGAGCTGCCGATCGCGAGCCTGACCAAGATGATGACCGCCCTGCTGATCGCCGCGCGCCACAGCCCGGATGAGAGGGTGGCGATCAGCCGCAAGGCGCCGCGAGTGGACGGCTCCAAGATCGGAGTCCTGCGCACCGGGACGATGGTGCCGCTGCGCGGCCTCTTCCTGGGGCTGCTGATGGCCTCGGGCAACGATGCCGCCGTTGCACTTGCCGAGCACGACGCGGGCAGCATCGGCGCCTTCGTGAAACGCATGAACTTCAGGGCGGCCCAGCTCGGCCTGGACTGCACGCACTACGCCGGGCCCGCCGGCCTCCAGGATCGCCACAACCACTCCTGTGCCAACGACCTCGCCGCACTCGCTCGCGCCGACCTCGCCGATCCATGGATCGCCTCGGTCACCTCGAGGCGCTTCACCGCGACGCCCTTTCCCACCAGGAGCGGGCGCCTGACCCTCGGCAACAACCACTACTTCGTCCAGCGCGGGATCGCCGGGGTTCCAGAGGCGAGGGTGACCGGGCTCAAGACCGGCCTCACCGACGGCGCCGGGCGTTGCTACGTGACAACGGCCGAGCTGGACGGGACCCACCTGGGTGTGGTCCTGCTCGACTCAGAGGACCCCTTCGGCCAGGTGCCGCAGCTTCTGCGTCGCGGCTTCCACTACGAGGCTCGGCACTAGGCCGGCAACTGCGCGGTCAGTCCTCTCCGCGCCAGAATCCGTCGATGTGGGCGGCGATCTGCCCCAAGGCCTCGTGGGCGTCAGCGGAGACGCCGGTGGCGACCTGGAAGTCGTGCCAGAGACCCTCGAAGCGCCTGTAGCCGGCGAGCACACCCGCCTCCCTCGCACGCCGGACGAAGCGCTCGGCGTCGTTGAGGAGGACGTCTTGCGCAGCCGACTGGACGTAGAGGGGCGGCATCCCCTCCAGGTCGGCTTCGATCGGCGATAGCTCGGGTAGCCGCTGGTCTGCGCCCGCGGCGTAGGCATCGGCGTCGTCGCGCAGCCCGGGCGCCCAGAGGCCGGCGTCGCGGCGGAGGTTTGAGCGCAGCGATGGGGCGGTGAGAGTCAGGTCGAGCCAGGGGCAGGCGAGGACGATCCCCGCCGGGACCTCCTCGCCGGCCTCGAACAGGCGCCGGGCAACGACGAGGGCGAGGGCGGCTCCGGCCGAGTCGCCGCTGAGCACCACGCGGCCCGGGCTTCCGGTCCGCTCCGCGAGCTCGCGATAGGCAGCGAGGGAGTCCTCGACCGCGGCCGGATAGGGATGCTCGGGCGCCAGCCGGTACTCGAGCAGGTGGACCGGTACGCGAGCGGCCGCGCTCAGGCCCGCCGCGAAGCCGCGGTGGGTGTGGATTGAACCGGTCGTGTAGGCGCCGCCGTGCAGGTGCAGCACCGCCCGCGCCCGGTCGGCGTCGCAATCTTCGAAGCTCGCGGACGGCCGCCCGCCGAGCCGCTCGGCGGTGACGGTGACGCCGCGCGGCAGCACAACCCCCCTCCCGGCGAGGTCGAGCATCCGCCGCCTGACGCCCACGGACACCGGCAGCCGCTGTGGAAGCCACTGGAACAGGCGCACGGCGAGGCGGACTGCGGCGCGCGGGAGGGCCACTCATGGAGCCAGCCGGGCTCGAACCGGCGACCTCCCGGATGCAAACCGGACGCTCTTCCAACTGAGCTATGGCCCCTCGCGTCGATTGTACGGCCGTGTTAGAGACTGGCCGCAGTCGCCCCGGCGACGCTGGAGAGAGTGATGGCGGCCGCAGCACACCCCGAGGGAGCCGAGGTCTCGAACCTCGAGATCGTCCGCCACTACTACGACGGCGCCGTGGAACGGCTTGGGCTGCCCGACGACGTCCGGACCGTCTTCTGGACCTCTTACCGAGAGCTCACAGTGCAGATCCCGGTGAAGCTCTCCGACGGACAGATCCACACCTACTCCGGGCGGGCCAAGGAGGAGAAGCTCCCCCTCCGCGGCGCCGCCTATCTGCTGGGCATCGAGCGCGTGGTCGAAGCCTCCCGCGCCCGTGGCTACATCTAGGCGCTACTCGTCCTCGAAGTCGAAATCCTGAGGGGGCTTCTTCTCGAACCAGAGGTCCTCGTCGTCAACGCCCTCCTCGAGGAAGTCCGGCTTGCCCTCGAGCACATCGTCGTCGTCATCGTCGTCGTCCCGCCTGGGCTCAGCCTCGAAGTCGCCCGTGTCCTCCGCGGGCACCACCGCCCCGGGGCCATCGACCTGATCATCGTCCTCGTCATCGGCCGGCCGGAAGGGCTGGTCATCGCTGAACTCGCCCGTCTCCTGGGCGTACTCGCCCGTCTCTTGGGCGTAGTCACCGGTCTCCTGGGCGTAGTCACCGGTCTCCTGCCGGGCCGGTGCTTCGTCCTCGAACGCATCGTCCTCGCCGATCTCGGCGGGAGGCGGCTCGCGAATCTCGGTCTGCTGGAGCTCGGGGGCGGGGGGCGCGGCTGCCGTCTCTGGGGCCGGCTCGTCCCCGGGCTGGAAGGCTGCCTCGTCGGTCTCGAAGTCATAGAGCGCAGCGCCGAATCCTTCCTCGGCCGCAGGCTCGGGCTCAGCCGGGGCTGACGCTTCCGGCTCCGGCTCCGGCTCGGGCCGGGCGGGGTCGGCCGCGGTCACCTCATCACGCACCTCCGCCTCGACCTCGTCCAGAACCTCGCGCTCGACCTGATCGTCGGAGGGCCCCTCATAGCCCTCGTCGGCGAACAGGTCTTCACCACTCGTCTCACCGGACCCGGGGCCGAAGATCGCTGCTCCCGGCTCGCCCTGCGAGAACGGCTCGGGGGGCGGATGCTCCTCGGTGGGAAGGTCGACGACGCCGTCGGCCTCGGGGCGCATGAAGGATTCGGGCGCGTCGGGCGGCGGCGGGGGAGGCGGCTCGGGCGGGGGCTGCTGAAGCTCGGGCTCGGGCGGTGCCGGCGGGGCGGCCGCTTCGGGCTCCGCGGGCTCTGGCGGCGGCGGCTCGAAGGACACCTCGGACTCCACGGGGGGCGGAGGTGCCTCGGGCGCGGCGGGGGGCTCGGGAGCGACCGGCACCTCGGGGGCGACCGCAGACGCATCGGGGGGCGGCGCGGGAGCGACGGCGGCCGAGGGAGCGGGGGCGTCGGCCGGCGGCGCACCCTCGGCCGGCACGGGCTGCTCGCTGGGCGGGGAGGCCGCGATCTCCTCGGGAGTGGTGATGCGCGTCGGGTCCTCGGATCCCTCGACCGACACGGGCGGAGGCGTCTCGGGACCCGGGATCTCCTCCGAGCCGGTCTCGGTGGCGGTGGCCGTGCCGCCCATCAGTGCGCCGGAGGCAAACGGGTCCGGCTTGTCGGCCGGGCCGAAGGCGTCGACCTCTATTTCCTCCAGCACGTTATGGCGTGCACCGTGTGCGCGCTTGAGCTCCATGTGTTCGCGAATGGCGTCGTCGAGAATGCCCATGATGCTTTGACCCAGTCCTGGGATCAACAGCAAAGATTATGCGCTGGGAGCGCACTTGTCAGGCCGAAGAAAGGCGCCGCAAGCCTGCGCCCGAAGCCTTCAGGCCCGCCCCACGCAAATGCGTATCCTTGGGCGCGGCGGCTGGAGCGGGCCACGGCCCCCCGTCGTCTGGCATCACGGGGCTATAGCTCAGCTGGAAGAGCGCCTGGATCGCACCCAGGAGGTCGCCGGTTCGAGTCCGGCTAGCTCCACTCGATTCCGATCGGCCCGAGCATCACGTTCCTCTTCCGCGAACGGTCCCTTGATGGCAACGAGGTGATTCAGTCACACCTGGCGGCCCTGCAGGAGGCCGACTTCGCCCTGCTCCTGCGTGCACAGGCCGAGGGTGACCTGGACCACGACGCGCCAGTCGCTTCAGACCCCAAGTGTCCGTTTTCGCTCACCGCTTGCATGCCGCCGTCGACTGTTCGAGGAAGGCCTGCTGGTCGGCGAGAAAGCCGGATGCGAACAAGCCGCGAGGGTTGAAGATCGCCGTCGCGTAGGTCAGCAGTGTCGAGTCCTCGATGTTCTTCTTGACCAGCCCGTGTGTCGCACCGGCATAGGTCTTCACCTCCAACTGCTCAGGCGGGAGCACTCGCGTGTAGACCTCGCGTGTGTCGGCGATATCAACGTTGAGGTCGTGATCGGCCAGGATCAGGAAGGCCCGCAGATCCAACTGCTTCAGGTCCCGGGTGGCATCGGATCTGTAGTTCTTCGAAATGAACACCCAACGGTCCGCCGTCATGCCGTCAACCTCGCCGTTGACCGCGGCACGGTACTGCTCGAAGGTGGCGCCGTCCTTCAGCAGTTTGTTCGTCGGGTCTTCCTTGGCGATCGCCTGATCGATGTCGGCCTGACTCGCGCCGTCGGCGCGTAGCTGTGCCACGGTGTTGTACCGACCTTGCCGTTCCCAGTTGATCGCCGGAGAAGCGGCGATCATGAAGCACAGGTTCGGGGTCTGCCGGGCGACCTTCGGCATCACCCAACCGGCTTGGCTGGAACCCCAGAGTCCGATCTGCTCGGGAGCAATGTCCAGATGCTGAGATGCCCAGGAAATGGCTGCTTCCACCTCGGCGGCGCGGTCCTGCATGCTCTGATCGAGCCAGTTGCCTTCCGAGCCGCCGACGCCCTGCTTGTTCCACGAGAGCGACGCATATCCGGCTTCGGCGAAGGACTCCCACATCGGCCGATAGAAACCGTCATAGGTGGCGTCGATGGGACCGTCCCCGTGGACGAAGACCACCAGGCCAAGTGGCTTTGTTCCGTCGGGGGGAGTGGCCAAGACGCCATCGAGCGCGATCGGACCGAACGGAATGCTGACGCTCTGCTCGTCGATGTCGTAGTCGTTCTGCACGACGGCGACGCCGCCGGCAATCACGACGATGGCGACCACCGTGCCCAGCCCGATGGCCCAGGGCAGCCACCGACGCCGGCCCTTCACGACTTGCGCACCAAGTGAGCGACCGCGACCCTGACCGAAGCCGAGGATGCCGGCGAGCGACCTCGGCCGGCGCTCCCGGCTGCGTTGGTCCACTGACTGAGGGGCCACTCGAGCGGACCTTGCCGAAAGCGCCGTAACCATAGGTGCATCGAAGCTTCGAGCCCGCCCCACACAACTATCGCGATGGCGGCGACCGCGGCGGCGCCCAGCGTCCCGAACAGCTTGACCCCGTAGCCGCAGAAGAGCACGGACAGAACGAGGGACTCACCGAGGTAGAGGGTCAAGCTTGCCCGCCCGGACTCCTGCACCGGTGCCAGAGCGAGGGGGAAGCGGAGGGCCAGCAGCGCCAGGGCGCCGACGTATCCTGCGGCAAGAATCGGCGCTGTGAGGAATCCGGCGGCGACGCCGAGGAAGTTCTCCGCCGTGGACCCCAGGGACGCTCCGCCCTGCAGGGTCAGCCAAGCCGCCGATGCCTGGAGTGGCATCCCGATCAGCAGGCCCCAGATCGCGAGTCGCCGCCACATCGTGCGGTGGGCCGCAAGGTCGCTCAGCACGCGGCGTCGGCCGGCGACAAGACCGAGGCAGAATGCCGAGAACGCCAACCCCCATTGCAGGGTCCCGACGAGGAGCAGCGCCGCCGGCAGCGCCTGCGCCCGCGCGAGGGCGACGTCGATGAACGAACCGTTCGCAATGGCGGCGTTGAGATCGAGCAAGGCGGGGTCGGTGGCGAGATCAGCGGAGGCCGTACTGGAGACCGCGACGAGCAGGACCCCGAGCCAGAGTGACGCGAGCACCGCGGCGACTGCGCTGGTGCGCATGACGGCGCGATCGCTCTTGCTGAAGATCAACATCAACGCGGCGCCGAGCAGAGCGTAGGACAACAGGATGTCGCCGACGAACAACAGGACGGCGTGCGCCAAGCCGATCACGGCCAAGCCGACGAGCCGACGCCGAAATCTGCGCCGACCGGTGGGGTCGTTGGCCCGCACGATGAAGTTAGCGCTGTACCCGAACAGGAACGAGAAGATCAAATAGAACTTGCCCTGCGCGAGCATGGTGACCCCGAATGCGGCGACCCAATCAATCGGAGCAGACACTGACGCCGGGGTATAGCCGTCCGCGCTGATCGCGAGGAAGGGCGCGTTCACCACGATGATGCCCAGGAGCGCCAATCCACGAAGTTGGTCCGGAAAGGCCTGCCTGCCAGCAGCAGGTCGCGTTGGGTTGGGCATGGGCTGAACGGTATCAGAGAACTGAACAAAGCTGTTAGGATATGAATATGACTGTTCAGTCTGAAGATCTGCTCGCCAGTGCCACACAGACCTTCGCTTCGGATCCCGGTGCGAGCCTGGCCAAAGTCGCCACGGCGGCCGGAGTGAGCCGGACGACGATTTTCACGCGCTACCCAACGCGTGCGGCGCTGCTCGAAGCCGTCGCCCTCGAAGGCGTCAATCGCCTCAGGCACGCCTACGAGTCGGCCGGGACCACCACGTCCACCGCACCGGCCGCCGAGGTGCTCGCCGACCTCGTGAACAACTTGATTCCGATCGGCCCGAGCATCGCGTTTCTCTTCCGCGAACGGTCCCTTGATGGCAACGAGGTGATTCAGTCACACCTGGCGGCCCTACAGGAGGCCGACTTCGCCCTGCTCCTGCGTGCGCAGGCCGAGGGCGACCTCCGCCTCGGTGCATCGGTGGCCTGGCTGGCCAGGTCCCTTGACGCACTTGTGTACGCCGCATGGGAAGGCGTCGACGCCGGAGAGCTCGCGGCCCTGGAAGCACCGCACCACGTGATGTCGATGTTCCTTGAAGGAGCCCAACGCCCGAGGCTAGGGACAGCGTCAGCGATACGTGGGCTGTATGGCCGAGAGGTCCGTTAGGAAGAATGTAGGCTGCTTGTCGAAGGAGCCATCGTGCGCGTTTGGGCACCAGCCCCGGTTCTGGTGCCCAAATCCAACCCAATCGCCGGCAATCCACGGGTATCCGCGTTCGAGCGTCAGCCGAGCCGGCGGTCCACGACCCGCTTGTTAGAGCCGGATCCTCAACTCCAGGCGCGCCAAAGCCTCCCCGCATCGCACCCAGGAGGTCGCCGGTTCGAGTCCGGCTAGCTCCATCGCCACGCTTGGTTGCTTAGCGCCTATTCAGACAGCCCGGCGGCTTCGAGGGCTTCGGCAACCTCCGGGCCCGCGCCCAGCTGCTGAAGCCGCACGAGCTTTCCGTCGCGGACCTTCCACGAACTCAGAACCGGGATATTGATGCGGGTGTCGCTTCCGGGCATCAGGTGAGAAAGGTGCCCTCTGTGATGACCTCGTCGCCGCGGCCGTGGACCCGATCCAACTCGATAAGAGAGGGCATGTATTCCCACTGGGCACGAGCGGCGCTGGCAAGTCCTTCATGCCCGCGCCTGGTACCGGCTCGACCGCCGACGGGGCGTTGACGTACTCGGACTCGGGGTGGGCAAGGGCAAGCAACGCCTCGAGGTCCTGGCGGTTCCAGGCATCCAGAATGCGCCGATGATCTCCACGTTCTCCTGCGACATCGCCCGCACTATCTCGCTCTGCCTCAGTTCCGGCTAGTCCATTAAATGGTTGGCTGCTTGGCGCTACGCTGGCGCTCGTGACCGACGGCGATGTCCGACGAGTACGCGAGGGCTATGCGGCCTTCGCTCAGGGCGGCGTCGAGGCCTCGCTCGAGTAACTACGCCGACGACTGCGTCTTCGAGGACTTCCCCGAGATGCCGGATCGCAGCGTCTATCAAGGCAAGGACGGGATGCGGGAGGCCGTCGGGCACTTCAGCGAGGTCGGCGCTGGCGGAGCTGGGGTTGATCGATGAGTACGAGTTCGTGGTGCAGCCGAGGCTGGTTGGCCGCGGGCCGATGCTTTTCGCGGGGCTGTCGAAGAGTGTCGACTTGAGGCTCGTGAGCCGGCTGGGGTTCGGCTCAGGCGCGGTGGCGATGCGGTACGAGCCCGCGCCTTCCTAGAGGCGCCCACCGCGGACGAGAGATCGAAAAATCCTCAGGAACTGAGGGCAGCCGATCTGCTCCGCGAGCATGACGATGATCCCCTCCGGGCCGCGGACGTAGCAGAGCCGATAGCTGTCTTCGTAGCGCACCACCTCGCCGATGAGCTCAGTGCCGCGGGCTTGCAACCCGGCGGCGGCGATATCGTCGACAGCAAATGCGCCACGGCGGATACCCAGGGTGTTCGTGGCGCGTGCCCATCGCCGCTCCGGGCCGATGGGGCGTGAAACCTCATCAGCTCGAGCCGTCCGGGGTCTCCAGCATCGCGATATCCACGCGGACGCCCTCGAGCCCCACCACGCGGTCCACCCAGTCGCCCTCGACCGGCGGGTCGCCCACCACCTTGAGTCCCAGCTCGACGAAGAACGCCGTCGCGGCCGCGAGGTCGTCGACCACGATGCCCACGTTCTCCATGCGTTGGATCGTCACCTGGCTGCTCGAGGCCCGATTCTGGGAGCTACCTCGCTCGCGACGAGCTCGAGCTGTCGCTTTTCGTCGCCCAACGGCCACAGGTAGACCCGTTGGCAGGCGGCGTCGGCATAGCGTGAGAGGAGCTCCGCGCAGTGCTCCGCGGTGCCGACGCAGACCTGCCCGCGAAGCTCGACGGGATCGCGCTTCAGGAGCGGAGCCAACACTCGATCGCACTCAGCTTGATCCTCTGAGACCCAGGTCCACATCGTGGCAAGCGCGTTGGGAAAGTCGTCCGCTTCTCTGCCGTGATCTTCGAGCTTGCGCGCCAAGAGAGAGCGGGCAGCGGAGAACCCGTCCGGCGTTGTGTTGTAGGCGGAGACGAGCCAGCCGTCGGCCGCCCTCGCAACTCGAGCAAGGCCTGCCTTCGAGCCCCAGCTTCCGATCCACAAGGGGATGCCCCCGTCCTGCAGGGGACCGGGCGCCAGTTCGACCTCCGAGCCGGGGTAGTAGCGGGCGTTCTCGGGGAACGGTTCCCCCTTCAGCAGTGCTCGCAGTACCGCGACCGCCTCCTCGAACCGCTTCCAGCGCTCCTTGAAGGAGATGCCCAGGGCGTCATAGTCACGCTCCGATGAGCCCGGCCCCACGCCGGCCACCAGTCGACCCTCGGACAGTATGTCCAGGGCTGTCAATGCCTTTGCCATCGGAACCGGGCCTCGGAGGACGGCGAGCGACACTGTTGTGGCGAGGGTCATTTCGCCGGAGCGCTCGATCATGCTCGCGAGAGCGGTCGGCCCATCGAGCCAGGGTGTCTGGAATATGAAGTGGTCGTTCGCCGAGATCGCGGCGAACCCGCAATTCCTTGCGGTGTCAACGGCCGCCTCCAGGCGCTGGAGCGAGAGCTCCTCATCTCCGAACTGCATCAGCGGCAAATGAACGCCCAAGTCCAGACGGCCAGTCTTTCAGCTGTTGCCGTGGATACTTGGACCATGTCCTCGGCGAACCTGAACCGCGTGCGGTCGATCTACGCGGACTGGGGGCGCGGCGACTACAGCTCGGCCGAGTGGGCGGATCCCGGGATCGAGTACGTGATCGCCGACGGGCCCACGCCCGGGCGCTGGACGGGGCTCGCCGGGATGGCTGAGGGCCACCGCAGCTTCCTCAGCGCCTGGGAGGAGTGGCGCCCCGAACCGTACGAGTACCGTGAGCTCGACCGGGAGCGTGTCCTCGTGCTGGGCAACTTCAGCGGGCGCGGCAAGGCAAGCGGACTGGAGGTCGGGCAGATGCGGGCGAGGGATCGGCCATGCCGATGAAGTCGGTCGCGCAGGTCATCACACCGCGGTCGTCTCCGAGGGTGCGCACGTCGGTGGTGTGCACCTCGCCGGCGTCCCCGAAAAGGCCGTGGCCGTACATCGAGGAGCGAACCGGATCGGTGACCGTGTAGCTGCCCGGGCTGCCCTCGGTGACCGCGGACTGCGGGATGTTGCAGGTGAAGTTGGCGGTGAACGTGTTGCCCGGCATCTGTTCCGGCGAGCCATCGGTTCCCAGGTTGTAATTCGAGCCCGGCGGACAGTTCGCCTGATCGAGATAGCAGGGGATCTCGAAGGTACCCGTGACCTCACGAACGTTCTGGACGGCGCGGTCCGCATGCGTGACGCTGAGGTTCGTGTGGTGAGGTCCGGGCTCGGCCCGTGGGCGGTCTCAATCTTGGTGATGCTGAAGGGCAGCATGCTGCCCTGGATAACCCCGTCCCCGGGGGTCGCGTCCCCGAGCTTGATGAAGATGTCCTCGAAGCCGGCGCGGCGGCCCTCGATCGCGGGAACGTCGGTCTTGACCGAATCGCGGTAGAGCTTGAAGCCGGGGGGCGCCGGGATCATGTTGCCGTCGGCGTCCTTGAGGTTGCGGAGAGCGACGATGTAGCGGTGACCCTCGGTCAGGTTCTTGCCGACCCTGATGATCAGGTCGGTGTTCCCTGGGGTTGTCGCGTTCGAGTCGATCTCGGCCCAGATCAGCTGGCGCTCGCCCGTGGAAGCGTCGATCAGGACGATCGGCTGGCCGGCGTCGAAGCTGCGGTCCATGTCAATGACGGGCACCGCGCCGGTCTCGTCCATCGCCTCCTGGGATTCGAGCCCAGGAATGTGGGTGATGATGCTCGGCCCGGGGCTGAAGCCGTTACTGCTGGTGTCGCTCGCGTTGGCGGGCGTCGACGCGGGGTCTGGTCGCCCGTGCTCAGGATCTGAGCTTGATGCTCGCCTTGTGGTGCTTCTTGTTGGCGCCGGCCGTGCCGGCGCCAACAGCCACCAGGGCAGCGCCCAAGGCCGATCCGGGCAACGCGTCCCGCGCGAAAGCGCTTCATCCCTCCACCTCTCTCCAGACCCTCCCCAGGGCCGTTCGGCGTTGCGGAACCTATCGGCCGACCCGCCGCTATCGGTACCGCCCTCGGTGGGAGTGGCAAGATGAGCGCGTGTCGCTCCCCGAGATCTGGATCGGCCGCCACGGCGAGACCGAGTGGACCAAGTCCGGCCAGCACACCGGCACCACGGACCTGCCGCTGACCGAGAACGGGCGCGATCAGGCGCGGCGACTCGGCAAGCGATTCGAGGGCGTCGAGTTCGACCTGGTCCTCTCCAGCCCCCTGGGGCGCGCCCAGGAGACCGCGCGCCTCTGTGGGCTCGACCCACAGCCGGAGGAGCGGCTGCGGGAGTGGGACTACGGCGAGTACGAGGGCCTGACCACCAAGGAGATCCGCGTCGGGAAACCCGGATGGGAGCTCTGGACCGACGGCTGCCCCGGGGGGGAGAGCCTCGACGACGTCGTCGCGCGGCTCGAGCCACTGATCGCGGAGCTTCGGGCGAGGGAGGATCAGCGCATCGCCCTCTTCGGCCACGGACACCTCTCGCGCGCCTTCACGGCCTGCTGGATCCAGCTCGGTGGGTTTGCGGGGCAAGCGCTCAAGCTCGGGACGGCGTCGCTGTCGGTGATGGGCGTCGAGCACGGCAACCCCGTGCTCATCCTCTGGAACCTGATGGACTGAGCAGCCAGGTGGGCAGCGCTCAGGCGTGCAGCTCCCCCAGGCGGTCCGCCTCGCCCTCGAGTCCGCGCGGGGCTGACCCGCTCAGCTTCTCGAACGGCTCGAGGCCGATCGTGCCCTTCTCCTAGCGCCACGTCCCCGCGACCCTGCCGTCCACGAGGAAGGTCGCGACCGACTGCGGGGTCCTCGAGCTGAACACCTTCGACCGGTGCTCCTCGGGCAGCGCCGCGAGCCCAACCGCCAGAGTGACGACGCCGGGGTAGTCGATGTGGCGCTCGCCGTCCGGGGTCGTGCTCGAGGTCAGGGGTGGAGCGGAGCGTGAGCACGATGGTCGTGATCGCGAGCGGCACGTTGATCAGGAACACCAGGCGCCAGTCGATCGAGGTCAACAGGCCTCCGAGCACCGGGCCCAGGGCGGCGAAGAAGGCCGCTGAGCCGGCGAGGATCCCGAGCGCCCGGCCGCGCTCGGCGGTGGGGAAGACGGTGCTGACGATCGCGAGCGCGGTGGACATCATCAGCGCGGCCCCGGTGCCCTGCACCGCCCGCGCGGCGACGATCCAGGGCATGTCCTGGGCAGCGCCGGCCATCGCCGATGCGCCGATGAAGACAACGGCGCCGACGAGGAAGACGCGTCGAAGCCCGAATAGGTCCCCGAGCCGGCGGCCGAACCATGAATGCGGCGAGCGGCAGGATGTTCGCGGTCATCACCCACTGGGACTCCGAGAGCTGGCCGCCGACGCCGCTGATGACCTCGGGAATGGCCAGGGGCACCGCCGTCTGGTCGATCAGGATCATGCTGTTGGCGAGGGTCATCGCCGCCAGCGTCCCCAGCGCCGGCGGTTGCCGGCCGGCTCCTTATCGGCTTTCCTCACCTCGGCCACCCCGGGTTCCTACCATTGCCGGGCGATGCGCATAGATCAGATGCTCTCAACGGCCGACCCGTGCTTCTCGGTGGAGTTCTTCCCGCCCAAGACCGACGAGGGCAGAGCGACCCTGTTCGAGACCGTTGAGTCGCTGCGCCAGCTCCAGCCCGCCTTCTTCTCGGTCACCTACGGCGCCGGCGGAGCAACCCGTGAGGGCACGGTCGAGATCACCCGCGCCCTGAAGCAGGACTACGGCGTGGAGACGATGGCCCACCTCAGCTGCGTCGGGGAGACCACCGAGGGCCTGCGCGCGATCCTCGATCGCGTCACGGAGATGGGGGTCGAGAACGTGCTGGCGCTGCGTGGGGACCCGCCACGCGGCGATGACGCCTTCGTCCAGCCGGAGGGGGGGCTGCGCAGTGCCGCGGAGCTCGCGGCGATGATCGCCGAGCACTACCCCCAGGTCGCGATCGGCGGCACCTGCTTTCCCGAGGTGCATCCGGAGGCATCCGACCAGGAGGCTGACCTCGCCTATTTGAAGACCAAGGTCGCGAGCGGCGCCGGCTTCCTGATCAGCCAGCTCTTCTTCGACAACCAGGTCTTCTTCGACTTCGTGGACGCCGCCCGAGCCGCGGGGATCGAGGTCCCGATCATCCCGGGAGTGATCCCCGTCGCCAGCTACGGCCAGGTCAAGCGGATCTGCAACCTCTGCGCCGCATCGATCCCCGAGAACCTCGCCGGCGCGATGGAGGCCGTCGGCGGCGACGAGCGCGCCGAGTTCAATCTCGGGGTCGCCTACGCAGCGCAGCAGTGCGCCGAGCTCCTGGCCCGCGGCGCCCCAGGCATCCACTTCTACGCCCTCAACCGGGCTCCGGCCACCCGCGCGGTCCTGGCGGCCCTGCGCGCCTCGCGGCCCTGGGAGCGCGCTGCGGTGCCCACGCCGGCCGACGGCCAGGGCGCCGCCTAGACTGCCGCCGATGCCTGAGTTTCGGCACCAGGGCCTGAGCATCTCCTACGACGAGTACGGCGAGGGGGAGCGCACCCTCGTGCTCATTCACGGGCTGCTCCTCAACCGGCGCATGTTCGACCGGCTCGCTCCGGCGATCGCGGAGCGCGGGCACCGGGTGATCGCACTCGACCTCCTCGGCCACGGGCGCTCGGACCGGCCGCCCGAGATGACCAACTACTCGATGACGTTCTTCGCGCAGCAGGTTGTGGCACTGCTCGACCACCTGGAGCTGGAGGACGCCGTGATCGGCGGGACCTCGCTCGGAGCCAACACCACCCTCGAGATGGCCAGCATCGCGCCCGAGCGGGTGCGGGCGATGATGCTCGAGATGCCCGTCCTCGACAACGCCCTGCTCGCCGTCGGCGTTCTCTTCACCCCGCTTCTACTGGCTCTCAGATTCGGCGAGCCGGCATTCAGGCTGGTCGCGGCCGCTACCAGCCTGAATGCCGCGCACGAATCCGATGGTCGACCTCTGGCTCGACACGCTGCGACAGGATCCGGCGCCTTCGGCGGCTGTGCTGGAAGGGCTCTTCCTGGGCCGCTCGGCCCCCCACCACGACGAGAGGATCAAGCTGAAGCAGCCGACGCTCGTTATCGGCCACCATGCCGACCCGCTGCATCCCTTCTCGGACTCAGGGATGGTCGCCGAGGAGCTGCCCAACTCCCAGCTCCTCGAGGCCAATTCGATCTTCGAGTGACGCAAGTCTCCCGAGCGACTCGACGACGAGCTCTCGGCCTTCCTCGACCGCGCCTGGGACGGCCCGGCGGCGCCCCCCGCGCAGGCCGCCGAAACGCCGTCGCAATCCGCCTGAGCATGCCCAATTCTTCAGGTGCGGCGAGGCTTTTCCGCTAGCCTCCGGGCCCTCCGCGGGACCCAATGGCTGAAAGCAGAAAAGAGGAAAGGGATCGCCTTCGCCAGCAGCGGCTGGCGAGTGAGCGCAGCTCGGGCGGCCCCGATCGCCGCCGGCTGTACGCCGGCTACTTCGTTGCCGGCCTCCTGACGCTCGCGGTGGTGGTCGGCCTGGGGCTCGCAATCGCCGGGGGAGGCAGCAGCTCCACCGCCGAAGGCATCTGCGCCAACGCGCACGTCCAGGCGCAGTCGGGGAGCTTCGACGGCCTGGACGGCGACTGCCGCGAGGGCACGGCCCCTCCTGAGATCCAGCAGGGCGACCTGGTGCTCGCAGCGAAGGAGGCGGGCTGCGTCCTGCGGCAGGACCTCCCCGACGAGGGCAGCGCACACATCCCTGACACCGAAGACTTCACCTACAAGACCAACCCCTCGACCTCGGGTAATCACAACCCGAACCCGATCGCCGACGGCGCCTACACGACGCCGCTCACCGACAACCTCAAGACCTCGCCCAACGTGAGGAACTTCGTGCACTCGATGGAGCACGGCAGGATCAAGATCCAGTACAGCTCCGATCTGCCCGAGGAGGACCAGCTCGCGATCAAGGGGATCTTCGATGAGAGTCCCGACGGGATGCTGATGTACCCCAACGACGAGATGCCCTACGAGGTCGCGGCGACCGCTTGGACCCAGCTGCTCGGCTGCCCCAAGTTCAGCCCCGCGGCGCTCGACGCGATTCAGGACTTCCGCGATGCCTACCGCGGACACGGGCCCGAGTCGGGCATCCCGATCTCGCTCTAGCGCCGCCCCCCCCGTCGCTTCTTAGTGCGCATTCTGTCTGCCCTCGACCGTAGCTTCGGCGGTTGGGATGGCGACGACTGGCAAGAATTGGAGCAAGGCGCAGGCCGTTTGCCCGCGGCCTGCACACGCTGGGTTTCGCGTGCGCTTCCAGCGC
>SHVA01000023.1 GCA_009691195.1 Solirubrobacterales bacterium
GCTGCCTTCCTCAACAGCCACGGGGGGACGCTCGTCATCGGCTTGAAAGACGATGGCGAGATCCTCGGCCTCGACAACGACCTGAAGACCCTGAGCAAGAAACAGGATCTCGACGGCTGGGCACTTTCCTTTACCCAGACCGTCACCAACTACCTGGGCACCGATGTCGCAGCCGTCATCGAGCTGGCATTCACTGAGGTTGAAGGGCATACGATTGCCGTGGCTTCATGCCAGCCTCACGGTCAGCCCGTCTTCATGCAGGACGGCGACAAGGTCGACCTCTGGGTTCGCGCCGGGAATTCCAGCCGAGCCTTGAACGTGCTGGAGACGTCCAAATACATCCAGCAGCGCTGGCCATCGGGGGTTTCCAGCGAAATGGTCCCTGCCTGACTGTTCGAGCGGTGAAGCTAACTAGAGGGCAAGCGGGACCTCGACTTCGGCGCGAATCACCTCAGCGTCCTGGGCACCGAGCTCCTCCTCCAGATTGAGTGCTCGCCCGGCGCCATCTTCGAGCAGGTGGACGTAGACGTTCAGCGTGAAGGCGGGCGAGTGGTGGCCAAGCCAGCGCTGGACCTGCACAGCGTTGGCACCCCGCTCAAACAGCATCGAGGCGCAGGTGTGCCGGAAGCTGTGGAATCCGGCCCAGGGTGCGCCGACCTCCTCGACGGCAGGCTTGAGGACACGGCGCCGAACGTTCTCCTGGCGCAACGGTGCGCCATTGCGGGCGGCGAACACAAGATCGTCGTCTCCGGACCACCGAGTCTCGGAGCGGTGACGTCGAAGCTGAGATACAAGCGCCGCGTCGAGAGGGACTTCGCGCCGTCCGTACTTCGATTTCGGGGGCTTGAACTGGGGAGCGTCGCCCTTTCGCCTCCGCCGACCAAGTGCGCGGCGCACGCGCACGCGGGGTCGTGAGCCGTCGAGTTGGAGGTCGCGCCATCGAAGTGCGGCGACCTCCCCCCAACGCAAACCCGTTGCGGCTAGGAGCCGGAACAAAAGCTGGTATTCCGGACGAACGATCGCCAGGAACGTTCGCAACTGGTCACGGCTGAAGGCCTTCACTATCTCCTCCACGTCGTCAATTTCAGGTCGGTGTGGCAGGGTCGCGCCGTCGAGAGGGCTGTGGCGGATCAGGCCCTCCCGCCTCGCGGTGGCCAGGCAGGCCCGCATAGGGCTCATGATCCGCCGGACGGTTGCATCCGCAAGGGCGCGGCCCTGCTGGTGCTCGTTACAGAGCCAGGTGATCCAGTCGGCGACGTCGCGGGGGGTGATTCCCGAGACGGTCCGCCCGCGGCGCTCATCGAAGAAGGGGTAGGCGTAGCGCGAAAGGTCCCGCCGGTAGTCCTGGCGGGTGTCGTCGGTGAAACCTCGGCGGCCGTTGCCCTGGTAGCGGTCGATCCACTCCTCGGCGTACTCTCGGAGGGGGATCCGACTCTGCTCCTGGAACTCGCCGCGGTTGCGATCCGTCTCCCGCGCCGCCTTGAGCTTGCGAGCTTGCTCGAGGGTGCGGACGGACTCCTTGTGCTGCTTGCCGTTCACGCGATACGTGAAGACGTAGCGGCTCCCCCGCTTAAAGATGCCGGGGTGCCTGGTCCTGGTCATCGGCGCTGGCATCAGAGACCTCCTCCGGTTGAGGCTCCGGAGGGGCGGACCATCTGACGAGAGCCGCAGCTATAGCCTGCGAATCGCGCCGGAGGTTTGCTCTCCGGTGCCACGCCCCCGGCCGTTCCAGCGGCGCGGGGGCACTTACGAGCTGATGCCATTTTACTCGGTGGGCGGGTGCGCAGCCGGTGTCGAGCGGCGTTCGTGACATGCGGATTCAACCTCCGCGGGTCGATCCGCAAACCCGCTTTCCGTGCGGCATTCCGTTGGGGGTGGCAACTGGGTGGCAACGTCACGCGGGCTCGCTGCTCTTGAGGCAGGCGTCAAGATCAGGGCGGCGGAAGAGAAGCCGACGGCCGTCGTTGAAGTACCTAACGCGCCCTTGCGCCTTCAGCTCGTAGAGTCGCGACGCGGGGCAGCACAGGTACTCAGCTGCATCGGCCACGTTCAGGTACGCCTCCGGAGGATCAGCCAGGCGCTGAGCCAGCCTCTCGGCCACGCGGGCCGCAAGAGCGTCGAGCAGCTCCGGAGGGACCGAGAGCGACAGCTCTCGCTCGAGGGTCATGTTGTCGCCGACAAGGTGGGGTGGGCCTTCTTCGTCAGCTCCCAAAACACCTCGAGCTCGTCGTCTGAGAGCTTGGTGAGATCCGGCTTTGGCGCCTCGGGGGGTGTCTCGGCCGAGTCACCGGACCCACTTGCCCAGCGTCTCGGAAACCGGCGCTCGAGGTAGTTGATCGTTGCCTGCCATGAGCGCTCGCCTGCAGCGCGCAACTGTTTGACGGCGTCGACCTCGGCTCGTGCCTCAGCGACCCGGACAGCCTCCGAAAACTCCGAAAACATCCCGCTCGTGTCTGCCTCTCCTCGCTCGAGCCACGCGTAGAGGGTTGACGGCGCGATACCGGCCGCACGTGCTGCCGGTTCCAGGAAACTGCCTTCCCGGATGGAGTCGACGATCGACCCTCGCAGCGCAGGCGTGAGTTTCGTAGGGCGGCCTGTTGCCCGCTCGGGGGCGTGCGCCTGGCAGACAGCGCGCCCCGCCAGCGGTGGTCGCCTGCACATCCCGCCTTTCGCGGTCGGCGCGCCGCAGCGGTTCAAGAAACCTCCTCGGGCTCCGCCAGCTGGTCTGGCAGGGGCCCGGCGCGCGACCCCTCGCTCTCGGAGCGAGAGGCATCCGGCTCGAGAGCTTCCAGGGCGTCCGCGTAGGTGAACCGCAGACGGCCCCTCGGCCCGCCCGCAAGTCTGCGGACGCCGAGTCGCTGCGCGTGGCGGTATACGAACGACCGGTCCACCCCAAGGAGATTCGCGAGCTGCTCTGCAGTCAGCAGCCGCTCCGCTGGTGTGCGGGTGGGAACCGTCAAGGCGGCAACTCGCCCCGCGATGTCTTCGATCGTGCGGGAAGCGAGGCGGATGGGTTCTCCGGTGGATGTGGCTGTCTGAGCGGCTCGAGGCATCGTGTCGCTGGGCTTCGCCTGCGTGCTCCCGTGGAATCGCGAGCTATCCGGTACATCGGCAGCTGCGCGGATCTCCCTCTCAGTGCTGCTTTTTTTTGAGCGCCGTCGGACGCGAAGCGCCCGACGTAGGCCGGGGGTCTGGGGGGGCTATGAGCCCCCAGCGAGAGGCAGAGCGGTCGGTGTGCGGGCGTGGTTTGCCATCCCCCCCGAACCGGATTTGTTGGAAGCGCGCGTCCTCCCGCGCTCGATGCGACCGATGAGGGAGGTCAGCCCTGTGTGGACGCCCGCGGTCTACTTTTCGCGAGCGCCCACGCGTTACACGAGGCCCTCTAGCGGCTAACTCCCCCCGTTAGCAGCCGACCCCTCGGACGCATCACGTCGTGGGGCCACCGAGCTGTTCTCGGTCTTCGGGTATTGGGGAGGCGCCCCCGCGAGGAGGGCGTCTTTTCCGGTATATCGGCAGCTAGCTCTGAGTCATCGCTAGGCGATGGACCAGCGCGCCCCATCCCTGGCGCTCTCGATCGGCAACCCGACCGATCCAGCCGATTGAGGCAGGTCTCAAAGCTTGGTCGCAGGAATGCATCAAGCGAGGCTGTTGCCACTTTGTTGCCACTCAAGCCGGTTCGACGCTTGGCCCTGGGGTGGGATTTGGCGTGTTCAGGCAGGTTTCAGAGATGCCGGAGGCAGGACTCGAACCTGCGACACGCGGATTATGATTCCGCTGCTCTAACCGACTGAGCTACTCCGGCGGGGGCCAGATCGTAGCGACGGTGGGGGGTGCGGCGGCTAGGGTGCGGGCGGATGGAACAGCTCGATGCAGCGGTGCGCGCGGTGGTGCGCGATTGCCTCGCCGTGAAGGCGGGCGAGCAGGTGCTGGTGGTGGCCAATCCGGTCACCGAGGGCGTCGGCTCGATGCTGCGCGAGGAGGCCGAGCGGGCCGGGGGCGAGGCGGTGCTTGCGCTGATGGCCGAGCGCGACTCGCATGGGACCGAGCCGCCTGCACCGGTCGCGGAGGCGATGGCCGCGGCGGACGCGCTGCTGCTTGCGACCGAGCAGTCGCTTTCCCATACCGAGGCGCGGCGGCGCGCGACCGCGGGCGGCGCGCGGTGCGCGAGCCTTCCCGGCGTTAACGCGGAGATGCTGGCGCGAGTGATGAGCGCGGACCTCGAGCGGCTGCGGGTTCGCGGCAAGGCGATCGCCGATGCGATCAGCGCCGCCTCCGAGGCGCACATCACCTGCGCCAACGGCAGCGACCTCCACATCGGGCTCGAGGGGCGCGACGGGATCGAGGACGCCGGCCGGCTGGCGGAGCCCGGCTCCTTCGGCAACCTGCCCTGCGGAGAGAGCTATGTGGCGCCCCTGGAGGAGACCTCGTGGGGGCTCCTGATGGTGGACGGCATGATCGCTGCGGTCGGCGCGGTCGCCGAGCCGGTCCAGCTCGTGGTCGAGGGCGGGCACCTGACCGCCGCCCAGGGGGGCCAGGGGATGGCGCTGATGGAGCTGCTCACCTCCCACGGCGACCAGGCCACCAACGTGGCCGAGCTCGGGATCGGCACCAACGAGAAGGCGAGGGTCAGTGGCAACTTCCTCGAGGACGAGAAGATCCTGGGAACGTGCCACGTCGCCTTCGGCGCCTCGGCCGGCATCGGCGGCACCGTTCAGGTCCCGATCCACCTCGACTGCATCGTGATGAAGCCGACCATCGAGCTCGATGGCGAGGCGATCCTGCGCGACGGCGAGCTGCTGGTCTGAGTTGGGCTGATGCTGCTCGCCGTCCCAAACTTCTCCGAGGGTCGCAACGAGCGTGTGATCGACGCGCTCGAGGCAACCCTCGCCGCCCACTCCCAGGTGCTCAACTGCCACTTCGACGAGGAGCACAACCGCAGCGTCTTCACGCTGGCCGCGGAGCCCGCGAAGCTGGCCGAGGCGGTCATCTTCGGCGCTCGCCACGCGGTCGAGCTGATCGACATGCGTGAGCACCACGGCCTCCATCCCCACATCGGGGCCCTCGACGTCTCCCCCGCGGTCTGGGTGAACGAGTCCCAGCGCCCCGTGGCGAGTGAGGCTGCGA
Source organism: Solirubrobacterales bacterium (assembly GCA_009691195.1). GTDB lineage: Bacteria > Actinomycetota > Thermoleophilia > Solirubrobacterales > 70-9 > SHVA01. Next base: position 5,125 of record SHVA01000023.1, read on the forward strand.
GGCAGGCGGCTGAGGGCATCGCCGAGCTCGGCGTGCCGGTCTTCCTCTACGGCGAGCTGGCGGCGAGCGATGAGCGCCGTGAGCGCGCCTTCTTCCGGCGCGGTGGCCCGGCGGAGCTGGCGCGGCGGATGAAGGCCGGGGAGCTGAAGCCCGACCTGGGGCCGTCGGAGCCGCACCCCAGCGCCGGCGCGACCCTGATCACCGCCCGCCCTCCGCTGGTCGCCTTCAACGTCGAGTTGGACGACCCCAACCCGGAGGTCGCGCGTGCGGTCGCAGCCGGCCTTCGCGAGTCGGGCGGCGGGCTTCCCGGGGTCCGGGCGATCGGGCTGCCGCTCGAGGGCGGGCGCTCGCAGGTCTCGGTCAACGTGCACGACCCCGAGGCGGTCCCGCTCAACCGCATCGTCGAGGAGGTGTCGCGCCTGGCGGCGCCTCACGGGGCCACGCCGCTGGTCGCCGAACTGGTCGGCCTGGCGCCCGAGGCGGCGCTCAGCGACTACGGCGACGAGGTTCCGATCGAGGGCTTCGATCCCGAGCAGCACCTGATCGAGCGGCGCCTTCCCGCCGCGGGCCACTAGATTGCAGGCTGATGGCGCAGACCAAGAAGAAGCGCAAGCGCAAGCACCGCGGTACGCAGACCGGCCGGGTGGACACCCGGCCCCGGGGGCGCCCGCAGAATCGCGCCGAGGCCCGCCAGCGCGCTCAGGCGCGCAGGAAGAGCCCGAAGAAGGGCGCCAGGGGCGAAAAGGGCGGAAGGGCGGGCTCCCGTATGTCGCCCCCGACCTGGGGCAGCGCCTTCTTCAAGGGCGTCTTCGCGGCGGTCGTCTTCTTCGCGCTGATCGCCCTCGTCTTCAAGCGCCCGCCCGCGTCCGCCGCCGCGCTCGCCGGGTTCATGGTCATCTTCTACGTTCCACTTGGCTACTACACCGACAGCTTCTTCTACCGCCGCCGGATGAGCCAGGCAGCTCGCGACCGTGAGGGGGGCTCCGACCGCCGGGATAAGTAGCCCGCGGGGAGCCTGAGCTCATGGACGTCCGCATGTTCACCGTCGGGCAGGTGGCAGAGAACTGCTTCCTGCTGCGCGCAGACGGCGCCGACCACGCCCTGATCGTGGACCCCGGGGACGAGGCGCCGAAGATCCTTGCCGCGGTGGACGAGCTCGGCGTCGAGGTTGACGCGATCCTGGTCACCCACACCCACTTCGACCACATCGGCGCGGTGGCTCCGGTGGCTGCCGCCACCGGGGCGCCGGTCTGGTGCCCCGAGCTGGAGAGCCCGGTGCTCGCCGACATCAACTCCTACGTCCCCTGGCCGGGCTTCGGGCCCTTTGAGAGCTACGAGGCCGACCACACGATCTCGGGCGGCGAGAAGCTCGAGCTCGCCGGGCTCGAGATCGACGTCATCTTCACGCCGGGCCACAGCCCCGGCCACGTCACCTACTCGATCCCCTCCGAGCGCGCGATCTTCTCGGGCGACGTCCTCTTCCAGGGCTCGGTCGGGCGCGTCGACCTGCCCGGGGGAGACGGCCCCACGCTGATGGAGAGCATCAGGACCCTGGTCGAGAGCCACCCACCTGAGACCAGCGTCTATCCCGGTCACATGGGCATCACCACTCTCGGCGCCGAGCGGCAGTCGAACCCATTCCTCGCCGAACTCGCCGGATAGCCGCGCCCGGCGTGGCGGGCGGCCGCGACGGCGACTAAGGTCGCGGCGATGAGCGCCATGTTCAAGGCCCCGCGCGGGACCTTCGACGTCCTCCCGGCCGACCAGCCGCTTCGCACCCGCATCATCGGCGGGGCGCTGCACATGCTCGCGGCGGCGGGCTATGGGCGGATCGACACCCCCGCCTTCGAGGACACCGATCTCTTCGCCCGCGGCGTCGGCCAGGCGACCGACATCGTCCGCAAGCAGATGTTCAGCTTCACCGACCAGGGCGACCGCAACCTGACCCTGCGGCCCGAGGGCACGGCTCCGATCTGCCGCGCCTATCTCGAGCATGGGATGCAGACCCTGGCGCAGCCGGTCAAGCTCTCCTACTCGGGACCGTACTTCCGCCACGAGCGCCCCCAAGCCGGCCGCTACCGCCAGTTCTTTCAGGTGGGCGCCGAGGCGATCGGCTCTGAGGACCCGCTCGTGGACGCCGAGCTGATCGTGCTCCTTCATGACCTCCTGGCCGAGCTCGGAGTCGAGGGTGTGCGGCTGCGACTGGGCAGCCTCGGCTCGCAGGCCTCCCGGGAGGCCTACACCGAGACTCTGCGCGAGTTCCTGCACGCCCATGAAGGCGACCTCGCCACCCAGGTGCGTGAGCGGATCGACGCCAACCCAATGCGAGCCTTTGATGCCGACGATGAGGGAACCCGCAAGGTCATGGCCCAGGCGCCGACCATGCTCGAGAACCTCGACGCCGAGGACGCCGAGCACTTCGAGCGGGTCCGGGCGCTCCTCGACCAGAACGGCGTCGCCTACGAGCTCGACGGTGGGCTGGTCAGGGGCCTGGACTACTACACGCGAACCGTCTTCGAGTTCACCTGCGACCGGCTCGGCGCCCAGTCGGGCCTCGGCGGCGGCGGCCGCTACGACGGGCTGATCGAGCAGCTCGGCGGGCCCCCGACGCCGGCCGCGGGCTGGGCGGCAGGGGTGGAGCGGATCGCGCTGGCGCTGGGGGAGACCGAGCCTCCGCCCCGGGGAGCCGTCTTCGTCGTCGCCGACGAGGGCTCGCGCCAGCGTGCGCTGGCGCTCGTGACCGAGCTGCGACGAGGCGGCCTTTCGGCCGACCTCGACCTGGGCGGGCGCGCCTTCAAAGGCCAGATGAAGCAGGCCGACCGCTCCGAGGCGCGCCATGCGCTGATCCTCGAGCAGGGCTCTCCCGCCAGGCTTCGGGACATGGACACGGGCGAGCAGCGCGAGGTCGACCCGGCGAAGCTGGCCGCAGAGCTGGCCGGCGATTGAAGCTCCGCAACTTCCAGCCGGGGGATCGTGTTAATACTCACGTTCGGCTCAAAGAGCAACCGGCTCCAGCAACCGGCTCCAGCAACCGGCTCCAGCAACCGGCTCCAGGGGAGGGGCATGAGAGCTAGCAGCGGCAACGGGCGTCGTCGACTCGGCTGGGTCACGTCGCTGGTGGGCTTGGTGGCCGTGCTGGCGGTCGCGCAGACGGCCCAGGGCGCGACGATCACCCCCAACACGACCGCTGACCAGTTCAACGCCGGCGGCGATTGCTCGCTTCGCGAGGCGATCGAGTCCACGAACTCCGACGCGGACGCTCGTGGCTGCGTCGGCGACGGTCCCTATGGAGCTGACGATCACGTCTATCTCAATCCCGGCGTCTATGGGCTGACTCAGGTCGGAATCGAGACCGGAAACGCCGCCAACGAGGGAGGCGGCGGCGTAGACGTTCGACGGAGCTGCTAGCTGAGAGACTTCCGTCACAATGAGCGACGGAGCCCCGAGCTTTCCCGCCCTGCGGGGAAACGACTACCGCGATACCTGGTGTGGCCAGGCGCTGCCGGGCAGGGTGGGATCGGAGGTCCGGCTCGCGGGCTGGGTCCATCGCCGACGCGACCACGGCGGGCTGATCTTCATCGACCTCAGGGACCGCACCGGCCTGGTCCAGCTCGTCTTCCATCCCGACGAGGCGGGGGAGGCGTTCCAGCTCGGCCACAAGCTGCGCGCCGAGGACGTGATCAGCGTCGCCGGCGTCGTCGTCGAGCGTGACCCCGCCATGGTCAACCCCGAGATGGCCACCGGCGCGGTCGAGGTGAAGGTCGGCGAGGCGACGCTGATCTCGGACGCCGATACCCCTCCCTTCGAGGTCGAGAGCTTCTCGGGGGAGGTGAGCGAGGAGACGCGGCTGCGCCACCGCTACCTCGATCTTCGCCGCGAGCCGATGCGGGAGGCGATGGAGCTTCGCCACCGCGTCGCCCAGTCGATGCGCTCCTTCCTCTCGGGGGAGGGCTTCCTCGAGATCGAGACGCCCGTGCTCACCCGCTCCACGCCCGAGGGCGCCCGCGACTTCCTCGTTCCCAGCAGGCTCCAGCGCGGCTCGTTCTACGCGCTGCCGCAGTCGCCCCAGCTGTTCAAGCAGCTGCTGATGATCGGCGGCTTCGAGCGCTACTTCCAGATCGCCCGCTGCTTTCGCGACGAGGACCTGCGCGCCGACCGCCAGCCGGATTTCACCCAGCTCGATATCGAGATGTCCTTCGTTGACGTCGAGGACGTGCTTGACGTCAACGAGCGCCTGCTCGCCGCGGTCCTCGGGGCCTGCGGAGTCGAGGTCTCACTGCCGCTCCCGCGGCTGCCCTACGACGTCGCGATCGCGCGCTACGGCACCGACAAGCCCGACCTGCGCTTCGGGCTCGAGATCGTCGATCTGACCGAGGCCTTTCGCGAGAGCGAGTTCAACGCCTTCCGCGCCACGATCGCCGACGGCGGCGTCGTCCGCGCCCTCAACGCCGGCGCGCGTGAGATGTCGCGCTCCGATCTCGACGGTTTGGTCACCGACGCCCAGGAGCTCGGCGCCAAGGGCCTGGTCTGGGCGGTCGTGGAGCCCGAGGGCTGGCGCTCGCCGGTGGCCAAGTTCCTCTCCGCCGAGGAGATATCGGCCGCTGCTGCGGCGCTCGAGGGCAGCGAGGGCGATGTGCTGCTGCTGGTCGCCGACGAGCCGCCGGTCGCGGCGGGCGTCCTCGGAGCGCTTCGGCAGCGGCTCGGAGAGCGCTACGGCCTGATCAAGGAGGGCGCGCAGTCGCTGACCTGGATCGTCGACTGGCCGCTGGTCGGCTGGAACGAGGGCGAGGGGCGCTGGGACCCCTACAACCACCCGTTCACCTCGCCCGACGGCGACTTCGACCCCGCTCAGCCCGGCGCGGCGCGAGCCAAGGCCTATGACGTCGTCTGGAACGGATGGGAGATTGGGGGCGGCTCGATCCGCATCAGTGACCCCAAGCTCCAGAGCGAGGTGTTCAAGGCGATCGGAATGGATCAGACGGAGGCCGAGGAGCGCTTCGGCTTCCTGCTCGAGGCGCTCCGCTACGGAGCGCCGCCGCATGGCGGCATCGCGTACGGTCTTGATCGCATAGTCGCTCTGCTGCACGGTTCAAGCTCCATTCGCGAGGTGATCGCGTTTCCCAAGACAGCCTCAGGCGGCGACCCGCTGACGGGGGCCCCAGCGCCCGTGGATGAGCGGCAGCTTCGCGAGCTCGGAGTCACCGCGCTGGGGGCGCGGAAGGGAGACGGAGGCTGATGTCGCCACGAATGCCGCGCTTGCCGGGACGGGGCCGCGAGAGCGAGCCTGAGAGCGCAGGGGAGGGCGGAGGCGAGGGCAGCGCTCCCGAGCCGGGCTCCGAGGAGCGCAGGGCGCGCGCGGCCGAGCGGGCCCAGCGGCGCCAGAGCCAGGAGCGCTACACGACCGCGGAATGGGACAGCCTCGCGACCTCCGAGAAGGAGCTCGAGCCCGAGGACGACTGGCTGCGGCCGCCCAGCCGCGAGGCGCCGCGCAGGCGCCCCCGCCACCGCGACCTGCCGGCCCGGGTGAGGCGCCGCCAGGACATTGCCCTGATCGTGATCGCGCTGCTGTTGATCGGCGGCGTCTACCTCCTCTTCGTCCGCGGCGGGGGCGACGATGGAAACCAGGTCAATCTCAAGCGCCTCGCGGGCCAGACGGTGATCGCCAAGATGGGCAAGTCCGGGCCCGACCAGGCGCTACTCCAGCGTGCCAAGAAGGGCCAGATCGGAGGCGTGATCGCCCTCGCCAGGAGCGGCAAGGCCCTGGTCAAGCAGGCGGCCGATATGCAGAAGGCGGCGGCCGGCGGGGACAACCCGCCGCTGCTGATCATGGTCGACCAAGAGGGGGGAATCGTCAAGCGGCTCGCCGACGGCCCGCCCGACACCTCGCCGGCCAACCTCGGCGTCCAGGGCGCCGACGCGGCAAGGTCCGAGGGGGAGGCGACGGGTCAGTTCCTTGCCAAATCGGGCGCCAATGTGGATCTGGCGCCCGTTCTGGACCTCTCGGACCCCGATTCGCCGAGGACGATCCGGGCGCGCACCTTCGGCTCGGACCCGGCGACGGTCAGCGAGGTCGGCACCGCCTTCATCGACGGCCTCGACTCCGGCGGCGCCGATGCCACGGCCAAGCACTTCCCGGGGCTCGGTCTCGCCGGCCAGAACACCGACTTCGCCTCGGTCACCGTGGACGCCTCGCTGCAGCAGCTGCAGCCGGGCCTCGAGCCCTTCCAGGCCGCGATCCAGGCGGGAGTGCCGCTGGTGATGATGTCCACCGCGATCTACCCGGCCCTGGGCTCAAACGAGCCGGCCGCACTCGCCGAGCCCGTTGTCACCGGCGAGCTGCGGGACAAGCTCGGCTTCGGCGGCGTAGTGGTCACCGACGACCTCGAGGGCCCCGCGGTCACATCGACCACCAGCAGCGACCGGGCGGCCGTCAGGGCGCTTGAGGCGGGCTGCGACCTGGTCCTCTTCGCCGGCAGCGTCCGGGGCTCCGAGCGCGCCCTCGGCAGGATCGTGTCGGCGAGCAAGAAGGGTCGGCTCGACCGCTCGCTACTCGAGTCCGCCTATGACCGCATCACCTCGCTGAAGAGCTCGCTCAGCGGCTGAGGTCTTTCCGGGGCCGCCACTAGGGTGCCGCCGAGTCGTTTTCCCCTGGCACGCAACGCAAGGAGAGAGATGAGCGAGCTTCTGACGCCCGACGACACGCGCGATGGCCTGCGCAAGCTCGGCGGGCTCCTACTCGGTCTTGGATTCCTGATGTGGCTGTTGCGTGTCGGCTCGGTCGCCGGCGACCTCGGCAAGTTCCTCACCTTCATCCTGTTCCTGATCCCCACGGTCGTGCTGTACGGCGGGGGCGTGTTCACCAGGGATGAGACCGGCGGCCTGCGCTCCTGGCAGCCCGTCTACGCCATCTTCGGGCTGCTGCTGATCCCGGGCATGCTGCTCGCTCTGGTCAACCTGCTCGGCGGCGACACCGGTGCATCGCTGAACACCTTCTGGGTCTTCGGGGTGACGGCCGCGGCAGGCGCCTACGCCACGATCAGGGCGGGCATCCGCGCCGGACTGCTGCTCGGCTCGATCGCACTGATCATCTCCTGGTCGGGGCTCTGGGACAAGATCCTCTCGGATGGCCTCGGCGCCCACATCGGCGTCTACCGGGGCCTGCTGGGCATCCTCGCGATCATCCTCCTGGTCGCAGCGCTGCACGTCTGGAGGACGAACCCCGGTCCCGACGAGGAGGGCGACGACGGCACCTGGAAGGCGTCGGAGCTGCTGACCGGCGCGGGGATCGCCGCCGTGCTCGGATGCTCGCTCGGGATCACCGCGGCCGCCAGCCTGAACCCGTTCTCGACGCCTGACTTCCAGGTGATCAACACCAACTGGTTCTGGGACACGCTGCTGTTGGCGATCTCGCTGGGGCTGGTCGGCCTCGGATCGCTGATCGGCCGACGCGGGCCCATCTACATCGGCGCCATCGGCCTGGCGCTGTTCCTGCTGATCGCCGGGCTCGACCTCGACGGCGATCCGCCCGACCCCGGCAACTTCGGGATCTGGCCGATCATCCTGCTGGTCCTCGGTGCCGTCGGCATCGGCGTCAGCTTCCTCCAGCAGGCGAGCCTCGGCGACAAGCCGAGGAAGAAGCTCGAGGCGATGCGGAAGATGTAGTCAAGGCCCGGGCGGGCTCGTCGCGGGCGCTTGCTAGCGTCTGCGGCGGGCCCTAGCCCGTTCGTTAGCAGCCTCAAAGGTTGACCCAACACATTTGGCTTGGAGGTCGCTTTCCGGGTATTCCCTCCGTGGGGTATTCGGTAGACCTCCGCCCTGTCTATGACGGGTTACAAAGCCGGGGTTGTACCGGCGGGCCGGAGCCCACCTAATCTCTCCGGCATGACCCAGGAAGCGATCGAGCACTATCTGGCCGACCGGTCGCGTCGGGCGCCCGAGCCGGCCGACGCGGTAAGCGGCGCTGCCGGCGGCGCTCCCTGCGGCGACCTCGTCCGGATATCGCTCCGCGCTGACGCGGGGTCGATCGCCGAGGCCTCGTGGGAGTCGGAGGGTTGTGCCGCCACGGCCGCCGCCGCCGCGGCCCTCGCCGAGCTGGTCGAGGGCGCCACCGTGCTCGATGCGGCGCGAGTCGGCCCGGCCGACGTTTCCGAGGCCCTCGGCGGGCTGGCGCCGACCCACGCGCACGCCGCCGAGCTGACCGCCGACGCCCTCCATCGGGCGCTCTCGCGGCTGGCCTCCTCGCAGACGGTGCTGGCCGAGTCGGCGCCGGGGCGGGTGCTCGTCGCGCTCAGCGGCGGGGTGGACTCCGCCGCCGCCGCCCACATGCTGCGCGAGCGGCGCTCCGAGGTGGTGGCGGTGACGCTGAAGCTCTGGGCCGATGCTCGCACCGACGGCGAGAAGAGCTGCTGCTCGCCCGAGGCCGTCCTCCGCGCCCGCCGCCTCGCCCACGGCATGGGCCTGCCGCACCTGACGCTCGATCTCCGCGAGCCCTTCAAGGCCGCGGTCGTGGACGAGTTCGTCGCCGGCTATGAGGCCGGCAGAACCCCCAACCCCTGCGTTCGCTGCAACGGCGAGCTCCGGATCGACGCGATGGTCGAGCTGGCCGACCGCCTCGGTGCCGAGGCGCTCGCGACCGGCCACTACGCGCGGATCGAGAACGACGGGACGGGGCCGCTGCTGGTTGCGCCGGCCGACGCGGCCAAGGACCAGACCTACATGCTGGCGGCACTGCGCCCCGCGACGCTCTCGCGCCTGCGCTTCCCGCTCGCGGAGCTGACCAAGCCCGAGGTCAGGCGCCTGGCCTCCGCCGCCGGCCTCGAGGTCGCGGAGCGCCGCGACAGCCAGGACCTCTGCTTCCTCGCCGGGCGGGGAAAGCGCGAGTTCCTGCGCACCCACGGCAGCGTCCGGGACGCCGAGGGCGAGATCCGCGACGCGGGCGGCCGGCGCCTCGGGACCCACCACGGCTATCAGCACTTCACGGTGGGCCAGCGCCGCGGCATCGGCGTCTCCTCGCCGCAGCCGCTCTACGTGCTCGCGACCGACGCCGAGCGCAACGTGGTCACCGTCGGCCCGCGCGAGCAGCTCGCCCGGACCTCGGTGGCGGTGCGCGACGCGGTCCTCCATCGGGGCGCGGTGGAGGTGGACGCGGTCAGGCTGCGCTACCACTCGGCGGCGCTGCCCGCCAGCGTCGCGGGATCGCCGTCCGCGGGGAGGCACCCATCGCTCGAGCTCGAGCTGGACCGCCCCGCCTACGCCGTGGCGCCGGGCCAGGCGGCGGTGCTCCTCTCCGGCGACGCCGTCGTCGGGCACGCGACAATCGTCTAGGGGAGCCGATTCCTAGACTGGGCCCGTGAAGTCAGACGAGATCCGCAAGACCTTCCTGGACTTCTTCGAGGAGCGCGACCACAGGATCGTGCCCTCGGCGTCGCTGGTGCCGGCCTCGCACGACCCCTCGGTGCTGCTGACCACCGCCGGGATGCAGCCCTTCAAGCCGTTCTTCCTCGGCCGGGGCGAGCCGCCCGCCGCCCGCGTCGCCGATGTGCAGCGCTGCTTCAGGACCACCGACATCGAGCAGGTGGGCAAGACCAAGCGCCACCTGACCTTCTTCGAGATGCTCGGCAACTGGAGTTTCGGCGACTACTTCAAGCAGCAGTCGATCCCCTGGGGCTGGGAGCTCTCGACGCAGGGCTTCGGCCTTGATCCCGAGTCGATCTGGGTCAGCGTCTTCGAGGGCGACGAGGAGCTGGGCCTCGGCCCGGACACCGAGGCGATCGAGATCTGGAGGTCGGTCGGGGTTCCCGACGAGCGCATCGTACGACTACCGCGCTCTGAGAACTTCTGGCAGGCGGGGCGGACCGGGCCCTGCGGCCCCTGCTCGGAGCTCTACCTCGATCGCGGCGCGCAGTTCGGGCGGCCCGAGGACCGGCCGGGTGACGACAGCGACCGCTTTCTCGAGTTCTGGAACCACGTCTTCATGACCTACAACCTCGCCGAGGATGGAACCCTGAGCGAGCTGCCGATGAAGAACATCGACACCGGCATGGGCGTCGAGCGGATGGCGGCGATCCTCCAGGACGTTGACTCGGTCTTCGAGACCGACGCCCTGCGGCCGCTGGTGGACCTGGCGGAGGAGCTCTCGGGCCGCTCCTACGGGCAGGACGCGACCACCACCCGGGCGATGCGGATCCTGGCCGACCACTCGCGCGGGACCGCGGCGTTGATCGGCGACGGTGTCGTTCCCTCCAACGAGGACCGCGGTTACGTCCTGCGTCGGGTCATGCGCCGCGCGATCCAGCAGGGCCGCGCGATCGGCCTCGAGCCTCCCTACATGGAGCGCTTCGCCGATCGCGCCCTGGAGCTGGTCGCGCCCTCCTCCCCCGAGCTGGCGGCCGAGCGCGACAACGTCGTGCGCTGGGTGCGCGACGAGGAGGAGAGCTTCGGGCGCACGCTCGACCGCGGCACCCAGATGCTCGCCGAGCTCACCGACCGCGCCAAGGAGGAGAAGACCTCGTGGGTCAGCGCCGAGGACGCCTTCCAGCTCCACGACACCTACGGCTTTCCCTACGACCTGACCAAGGAGCTGCTCGCGGAGCAGGGGCTCTCGGTGGACGACCAGGGCTTCGAGGAGCTGATGGATGAGCAGCGTGAGCGGGCGCGGATGGGGGCGGCCACCGCCCACGGCTCCGAGGGCCACCATGACGAGGTGCTCGGCTTCACCGCGGAGGCGCCGCCCTCGCGCTTCGTCGGCTACGAGAAGCTGCGCGCCGAGACCAGCGTCACGGCCTCGAAGCCCGACTCGGGCGCCCAGGATGGCGGCGGGGAGCGGCTGCTCGCCAAGCTCGAGGAGACGCCCTTCTACGCCGAGGGCGGGGGCCAGGTGGCCGACTCGGGAGTGGTCCGCTGGCCGGGGGGCGAGGGGCGGGTGGCCGACGTCTACCGCGTAGGCGACGACCAGGCGCTCAGCATCGTCACCGAGTCGGGAGACGGCGCCCCCGAGCCCGGGACCCGGGTCGAGGCCGAGGTGGACTGGGACGCGCGACACGCGACCATGCGCAACCACACTGCGACCCACCTGCTCCACGCGGCGCTGCGCGAGCGGCTCGGGACCCACGTGCGGCAGGCGGGCTCGGCCGTGCGCTCAGACAAGCTCCGCTTCGATTTCACCCACGGCGCCGCCCTCTCCAACGACGAGCTGCGCGACATCGGCGACCTGGTCAACGGCTGGATCAAGGAGAGTCATCCCGTTCGCGTGATGCAGATGTCGCGCGAGGAGGCCGAGAAGCTCGGCGCGATGGCCCTCTTCGGCGAGAAGTACGGCGACTGGGTCCGGGTGGTGGAGGTCGAGGGCGTCTCCCGCGAGCTCTGCGGCGGCACCCACGTCGCCAACACCGGCGAGGTCGGGATTTTCGCAATCTCCTCCGAGGGCTCGAGCGCGGCCAACGTCCGCAGGATCGAGGCCCTCTCCGGCCCGGCGGGGATCGACTGGTTCCGCGAGCGCTCGAAGGACCTGAGCGAGGTGGGACGCCTGCTGGGCTCCGAGCAGGACCCCGTCGCGGGCGCTAGGCGCAGCGCGGAGCGGCTCGAGGCGCTCGAACAGGAGGCCAGGCGTGCCGGCGCCCAGGGGGCAAGGGAACGAGCCGGCGAGATCGCCGCCGGGGCGAGCGAGGCCGGGGGGATCAAGTTCGTGGCCGAGCGCATCGATGATGCCGACCCCAAGCAGCTGACGGAGCTGGCGAACAAGATCAAGTCGACGCTCGGCGAGGCGGCTGTCGTGCTCGGGTCCGCATCCGGCGACGGCGTCGCGCTGGTCGCCTGCTTCAGCAAGGCCGCGGTCGAGCGCGGGCTCTCGGCCGACGCGGTCGCTCGCGACGCCGCCCAGATCGTCGGGGGAGGCGGTGGGGGCCGCGAGGACATGGCCCGTGCCGGCGGCAAGGACGCCTCCAAGCTCGACGAGGCGCTCGAGGCCGCGCGCGGCGCGATCGAGCGGCAGCTTGGCGCCTAGGCGCCGCCACCGCCTGCCGGTCGCCTGAGTTCGGCCTGGGGGTTGCCCTGACACCGAAAAAACGGGTATGAATATGCGGCGCTCTTGGAGTGAGCGCCTGCGTGATTGGAAGATCGTCCCGTTCGGGACAGGGAGAGGAGATCGTTTTGAGCAAGGCTTGGAAGGTCCTTTGCCTCGGCGCCATCACCGCGCTGGCAGCACTCGGGCTCGTCGCCTGTGGCGACAGCGATTCAAGCGGAGGCAGCTCGAGCGGAGGTGGCGATGTCAACGTCACCATGACCTCCTTTCCCGACTACATCGACCCTCAGCTCTCCTACACGCTCGAGGGCTGGGAAGTCCTCTGGAACACCTACGTGCCGTTGCTGACCTACAAGCACGAGGCCGGCGAGGACGGCACACAGGTCGTCCCGGGCCTCGCGGAGGACATGCCCGAGATCTCAGCCGACGGCAAGACCTACAAGCTGACCCTTCGCAGTGGGATGAAGTATTCCGACGGAACGCCGATCAAGGCTTCCGACTTCACCTACGCGATCGAGCGTCTGTTCGACGTCCAGTCGGGCGGCTCGGTCTTCTATGAGGGGATCGTCGGCGCTTCCGACTACGTCGCCGGCAAGGCCGACACGATCAGCGGGATCACGACCGACGACAAGACGGGCGAGATCACGATCCAGCTGGAGGACGCCAACGGCACATTCACCGACCTGCTCGGGCTGATGTTCGCGGCCCCGGTGCCGCCGAGCACGCCCAAGGACAAGAACGCGACCAACGACCCGCCGCCCTCGAGCGGCCCGTTCGAGATCACCTCGGTTGACGCGCCCCACACGCTGGTGATGGAGCGCAACCCGCAGTTCAAGACCGTTCAGGACGCCGGCGCCAACGAGGTCGCCGACGCACAGGTGGACAAGATCACGGTCACCCAGAACAAGTCGAACAGCGCCCAGGTGACCGGTGTCGAGCAGAACAACATCGACTTCATGGTCGATCCGCCCGACGCCGACCGCCTCCCCGAGGTTCAGGCGCGCTTCTCGGACCGCTTCCGGCTCGAGGAGTCGATCAATACGTACTACTTCTGGATGAACACCCAGGAGCCGCCGTTCGACGACCTCAAGGTCCGTCAGGCGGTCAACTACGCGATCGACCCCGAGGCCCTCAACCGCGTCTTCGGTGGCCGCTTGGCCCCGACCCAGCAGATCCTGCCGCCGGGGATGCCGGGCTACGAGCAGTACACGCTGTATCCGGGCCCGGATCTGGACAAGGCCAAGCAGCTCCTGGCCGAGGCCGATCCGTCGGACAAGGACATCACGGTCTGGACCGATGACGAGCCGGACCGCAAGCGGATCGGCGCGTACTACCAGGACGTGCTCAACCAGATGGGCTTCAACGCGAGCCTCAAGATCATCGCCGGCGACGTCTACTTCACGACGATCGGCAATGCGAGCACGCCTGACCTGGACACCGGGTTCTCGGACTGGATCCAGGACTTCCCGCACCCGGACGACTTCTTCCGTCCGCTGCTGAACGGGGAGAACAACCTGCCCACCAACAGCAACAATTTCTCGCACGTAGACATTCCTGAGCTCGACAAGAAGCAGGACGAGCTGGTCCAGAAGCAGATCACGGACGAGGGTGTCACCGACGATTACGCCGCCCTTGACAAGGCCTACATGGAGCAGGCGGTCTGGGCGCCGTACGGGAACGAGCAGTTCACGACGTTCATGTCCGACCGGCTCGACTTCGGTCAGGCCTACAGCCATCTGCTGTTCAGCCAGGACTACAGCGCCTTCGCGCTCAGCAACTGACGCGACCCGGGCGATTTGGGATGAGAGGTATCGGGAGGGGCCCAGGCGGGCCCCTCCCGACTGACTAGGGAGACTGGAACGAGTGGCGCCAGATCCTTTCTTCGAAACCGACACTCCCTCCGGTGCTTCGATGCCGGGGGGCGAGGTCCCGTTGCACCTCGACCTCAGCGGCAGCGCCGTGGGCCTGGAGGGGGTCGAGGGTCGTAGCCCCTGGTACCTCGCCTACCTCCGGCTGCGCCGCAACAAGGTCGCGCTCGCCTTCGGGGGGCTGTTCATCGCGATCGTGCTCTTCTGCCTCGCGGGACCGCTGTGGGCCACCCACGTCGCCGGCACCGACCCCAACACCAACCACATCACCGACACGATCGAGATCGGCGGCGAGGAGACCGATGTCGTCGCGCCCAACGGGACGCCTCTCGGACCGGGCCTGCACGCCAAGTACCTGCTCGGGGCCGACCAGAACGGCCGCGACGTGATGGTCCGCCTCATGTACGGCGGGCGGACGTCGATCTACATCGGGGTGGTGGCCGCCCTGGTGACGACCTTCTTCGCGGTACTCGTGGCCCTGCTCGCCGGCTTCTACCGGGGTTGGACCGACTCGGCCCTGTCGCGCTTCATGGACGTGATCTGGGCCTTCCCGGTTCTGCTGCTGGGGATCGCGCTCGGCACGGCGCTGGCGGTGGGGGGGCTGAAGCTGGGCCCGATCGTGATCGCAGGTGACTCGCTGTGGATACCGATCCTGATCATCGGCTTCGTCTACGTGCCCTACATGGCGAGGCCGCTGCGCGGTGAGATCCTGGCGCTGCGCGAGAAGGAGTTCATCGAGGCCGCCACCGCCCAGGGCAAGGGCTCGTGGCGGATCATGTTCACGGAGCTGATGCCCAACATCACCTCGACGATCATTGTCTTCTTCACGCTCAACATCGCCAACAACATGCTGCTGGAGTCGGCGCTGTCGTTCCTCGGGGCCGGTGTGCAGCCGCCCAACGCGAGCTGGGGAACGATGATCGCCGACGGCTACCAGACGATCTACACGGCCCCCCACCTGACGATCGTCCCCGGCCTGATGATCGTGCTCACGGTCCTGTCGCTGAACGTCTTCGGCGACGGCCTTCGCGACGCACTCGACCCGCGGGCCAAGATCCGCCTGGAGAGCTAGGGCGTGGGGCGCTTCATAGCCAAGCGGCTGGTCGGCATGGTCGGGGTCCTGTTCGCGATCTCGGTGATCGTCTTCCTGATCTTCAACGTGATCCCGAACTCGGACCCGGCGGCGAGGATCGCGGGCAAGAACGCCGACGCCGAGCTGATCGCACGGGTCAACGACGACCTCGGTCTCAACGACCCGCTGCCGGTCCAGTACGTGACCCTGATGAAGGAGATCTTCACCGGCCAGCTGACCTCCTACTCGAGCGACCTCAACGTCGACGAGCAGATCCGGGAGGGAATTCCCGCGACGATGTCGCTCTGCATCGGCGCCGCCATCATCTGGATGGCCTTCGCGATCGTCTTCGGCTACCTGAGCGCGGTCCGGGCCGGCGGGAAGCTCGACACGATGCTCACGGTCCTGGCGCTGATCGGCATCTCGCTGCCCGTCTTCTGGCTGGCGGCAATTCTCCTCTACTACCTCAGCTTCAGGGTCCAGCTCTTCCCGACGGGCGGATACGTGCCCCTGACCGAGGACCCGGCGCAGTGGGCCTACCACCTGCTGTTGCCGTGGATCACCCTGGCCGTCCTGTTCATCGGCTTCTACAGCCGGCTGCTGCGCTCGAGCATGCTCGACGTGATGAACGAGGACTACGTGCGCACCGCCCGCGCCAAGGGGCTCAGCGAGCGCCAGGTGCGCACCCGCCACGTCCTTCGCAACTCCCTGATCCCGATCGTGACCCTGTTCGGGCTCGACTTCGGCGCGGTGGTCGGCGGCGGCGCCATCCTCACCGAGACCGTCTTCAACATCAACGGCGTCGGCCTCTACGCCGGCGAGGCGATCGGCTCTCTCGACCTGCCGCCGTTGATGGCCGTGACCATGTTCGGGGCCTTCTTCATCGTCCTCTTCAACACGATCGTCGACATCCTCTACGCCTACCTCGATCCCCGGATCAGGCTGGGGAGCTCGGCCGTATGAGCCCCAGGGCGACCGCGTCGGGCCCGCTTCTGTCGGTCAAGGACCTCGAGGTCGGCTTCGCCACCGAGGACGGGCTCCTTAAGGCGGTTGACGGCGTCTCATTCGAGCTCGCCCGCGGCGAGGTCCTGGGGATCGTGGGGGAGTCGGGCTGCGGCAAGAGCGTCACGGCACAGACCGTGATGGGGCTGACCCGCTCGAGCAACGCCCGAATCTCGGGCTCGGTGGAGTTCAACGGCGCCGACCTGATCGAGGCGAGCGACGACGATCTGCGCAAGGTGCGGGGCGAGAGCATCGCAATGATCTTCCAGGACCCGATGACCTCGCTCAATCCGGTCTACAAGGTCGGTAAGCAGATCGCCGAGCAGATCCTGGCCCACCGTGACGTTTCCGACAAGGAGGCGCGGGACCGGGCGATTGAGCTCCTTCGCGATGTCGGCATCCCGCACCCCGAGCGCCGGATCGATGACTATCCCTACGAGTACTCCGGCGGAATGCGGCAGCGCGCGATGGTGGCGATGGCGCTATCGCTGGAGCCGGAGGTTCTGATCGCCGACGAGCCGACCACGGCACTCGACGTCACGATCCAGGCGCAGATCCTGACGCTGATCGAGCAGCTCAACCGCGACCGGGACCTTGCGGTGGTGCTGATCACGCACGACCTCGGCGTCGTAGCCGAGGTCGCCGACAGGGTCCAGGTCATGTACGCCGGACAGGTGGTCGAGCGCGGCACCCTGGATGAGATCTTCTACGACCCCCAGCATCCCTACACCTGGGGCCTGCTCGGCTCGCTCACGCGCCTGGACCGGCCGAGGCCGAAGCGGCTCCCCCAGATCGCCGGGCAGCCGCCCTCGCTGCTGTCACCGCCCGGGGGCTGCCGCTTTCGGCCGCGCTGCCCTCACGCGTTCGAGCAGTGCGCGGAGCTGCCGTCGCTCGAGGGTCGCCTCGGCAAGCGCTCCGAGCACGCCGACCGCTGCTGGCTGCAGCCGAAGGAGAAGGAGAGCCGCCGAAGCGTCGACGGCCGGATCGGCCTGGGGGCGCCGGCGGCATGAGCAACGGCGATCCCCTGCTCGAGGTCAGCCATCTCGTCAAGCACTTCCCGATCAAGTCGGGGATCCTGCTCGAGCGCGAGGTCGCCCGCGTCCACGCTGTGGACGACGTCAGCCTGACGCTGCACGAGGGCGAGACGCTCGGCCTGGTCGGCGAGTCGGGCTGCGGCAAGTCCACCCTCTGCCGGGCGATCCTGCAGCTGATCCGGCCGACAGCCGGCTCGGTGAAATTCCAGGGCGAGGAGCTGGTGGGGCGCTCACGCAAGGAGCTGCAGCCGCTGCGCCGCGAGATGCAGATGATCTTCCAGGACCCCTTCGCCTCGCTCAATCCGCGCAAGCGCGTGGGGCAAATCGTCGGAGACCCCCTCAGGCTTCACGGCCTCGCCTCGGGCGACGCGCTCAAGCGCCGGGTCCAGGAGCTGCTCGACCGGGTCGGGCTCTCCGGTGAGCACTACAACCGCTTCCCACACGAGTTCTCCGGCGGGCAGCGGCAGCGAATCGGGATCGCGAGGGCTCTCGCCCTGCAACCGAAGCTGATCATCGCCGACGAGCCTGTCTCGGCCCTCGACGTCTCGATCCAGGCCCAGATCATCAACCTGCTCGAGGACCTCCAGGATGAGTTCGGCCTCGCCTATGTCTTCGTCGCCCACGACCTCGGCGTCGTTCGCCACGTCTCCGACCGGGTGGCCGTCATGTACCTCGGCAAGATCGTCGAGACCTCCCCCGGCGCAGGGCTCTACGAGCGGCCCATCCATCCGTACAGCACGGCGCTGCTCTCGGCGGTGCCGATCCCGGATCCCGAGGAGAATCGCGAGCGCGAGCCTCTCGTCCTGGACGGAGACGTCCCGAGCCCGGTCGACCCGCCTTCCGGCTGCCGTTTTCACACCCGCTGCCCGTGGGCCACGGATGTCTGCAGCGAGCTCGAGCCGCCGCTCGTGAACTACGGCTCGGGCCGGCTGGCCGCCTGCCACCACCCGCTCAATCTCAAGCGCGGGGCGCTGTCGAAGGCGACCATCTCCGAGGAGAGCCCCGCCGGCGCCGCCGACGCGCTGCCATCGGAGCCGGGCAAGGCGGACCTCCCCGTTGGTGCCTGAAGCCCGTTTGCGACGCCGCGCCGCGGCCGAACCCCTACCTTTACGCTCTTGCGCGTGCTTGGACTCGACTACGGGGCCGCCCGCTGCGGCTGTGCCATCTCGGACCCGACGGGGACGATCGTGACGCCGCTCAGCGCGATCGACCCCGATCTGGGGCAGGTGGCGGAGCTCGTGGCCAGCCGCTCGGCGGAGCGCGTCGTGATAGGTCTACCCGTCTCCATGGACGGGACCGAGGGGCCGCAGGCGGCCGTGACCAGGGAATTCGCGACGGAGCTCAGCGCGCGGCTCGACGTGCCTGTCGAGGCCTACGACGAACGCCTCACCACGCGCATGGCTGAGCACAGCGCCCGCGAGGGCGCGGGCGCCGACGAGGACTCGCTCGCCGCCGCGCACATGCTCGAGTCCTACCTCGCCTCCAAGGCCCGCCAGGAGTCGGCGGACGCCGGGACCGGCGGAGGCGGTCCATGAGCGACGAGCGCGGGGACTGGTTCGCCGACGAGGAGGGGAACCTCACCCCGCCGGGAGAGGGCCGCCTCAAGCCCGAGACGGATGAGTTCGGGCGCGACGATCCCGAGGTCCTGGAGCGCGAGCGGCGCCGCCGCGAACGCGAGCAGGGACGCCGCACGGGCCGAAGCGAGCGCAAGGCCAAGCGCGCCGCCGGTGGCGGTGGAGGCGGCGGCTTCCTCGGCGGTCTGATGGGCCGCCGGACCCGCAAGGCTGATACCGGCGAGGAGCCCGCGGCCCCCCGGCGCCGGCAGCCCGCTGAGGAGCCCCCGGCAGCGCCGCCCACCGCCCAGCAGCCCGCTGCTCCGCCACCGGCGCCGCAGCAGCCCGCCGCGCCCCCGCCGCCGGCCCAGCCCTCGCCCGCCCCGGAGGCCGCCCAGGCAGCGCCCCGCCGCAAGCGAGCGCCGAGGGCCGACCAGGCCCCTCCGCCGTCCGGCGATAAGGTTCCCTCGGGTCGTGGAGGCAGGGCCCGCTACGGCAGGCGCCGGATCCTCGCGATCGTGCTCGGGATCGTCGGCGTTCTCTTTCTCTGGTTCCTGGTCGCGCTGTTCCAGCCCTTCGCCGGCGACGGACAGGGCGAGGGCCGGGTCGCGGTGGAGATTCCCCAGGGCGCCCCGGCGAAGCAGGTCGCCGATCTGCTCGACGAGAAGGGGGTGATCTCGAGCAGCCGCCTGTTCCAGATCAGGCTGAAGCTCTCGGGCAAGAGCGGCGAGATCATCACCGGCCCGCTGGCGATGGCGAGCGGGATGAGCTACGGCGCGGCGATCGACCGGCTCACGGGGCAGACCTCGGAGGAGGGCCGGCTCAGCCTGCCGGAGGGCTACTCGCGCGACCAGTTCGCGCCGCTGGTCCAGGGCGCGGGTGTCAGCGGTGACTACCTGGCGGCGTCGAAGAGCCACAAGGGCTTCAACCCGGCTACCTACGGGGCCGAGAGCCCCTCAAGCCTCGAGGGCTTCCTGTTCCCGGCCACCTACGACGTCAAGCCGGGAGAGACCGCTGACGATCTGGTCGCCGAGCAGCTTCAGGCCTTCCAGGCGAACGTGGGCCAGGTCAACCTCAAGTACGCCAAGTCGAAGAACCTCAACGTCTACGACATCCTCAAGATCGCCTCGATGATCAACCGCGAGGTGACGGTGCAGAAGGAGGCCCCGCTGGTTGCCGCGGTGATCTACAACCGCCTCAGCCGCGGCGAGCCGCTCGCGATCGACGCGACCACCCGCTACGAGTTCAAGAACTACACCCAGCCGATCACCCAGGCTCAGCTCGAGAGCTCGTCTCTCTACAACACGCGCACCCACGCGGGCCTGCCCCCGACGCCGATCGGCAACCCCGGGCTCGCCGCGATCAGGGCCGCGGCCCACCCCGCCAACGTCAACTACATCTTCTACGTCGTCAAGCCCGGCACCTGTGGCGAGCACGCCTTCACCGACAACCTGGCTGAGTTCAACAAGCTCGTCGAGCAGTACAACAGCGCCCGCACCGCCGCGGGTGGCGACTCGCCGACGAGCTGCTGATAGGTGAAGCGGCTGGCGGTCATCGGCCACCCCGTGGCGCACTCGCGCTCGCCCGCGATGCAGCGGGCGGCCCTCGCCGAGCTCGGGCTTGAGGATTGGAGCTACGAGGCGATCGACGTCGAGCCGGCTGGTTTCGCCGGACGGGTGGGGGATATGCAGTCCGAGGGCTTCGTCGGTGCCAACGTCACCATCCCCCACAAGGAGGCAGCGCTGCAGGCCGCCGGCTCCGCCTCCGCCGCGGCGACCGAGATCGGCGCCGCCAACACGCTCAGCTTCAGCGAGGGCGAGGTCCGGGCCGCCAACACCGATGCGCCCGGCCTGCTGGAGGCGCTGCCCGAGCCGGCCGCGGGCAAGCGCGCCCTGGTGCTCGGCGCCGGGGGCGCCGCCCGCGCGGTCGTCTGGGCACTGGCGGGCCAGGGCGCGAGGGTCGAGCTCTGGAACCGGACCGCTGAGCGCGCCGAGGCGCTGGCCGCCGAGTTCGGCGTCTCGGCCCAGGGAGGTCCTGCCCCCACGCTCGCGGCTGATCACGAACTGCTGATCAACACCGCCGCGGCCGGGCTCGACCCCGACCAGGACCAACTGGCCGCGCTCGGCCTCGACCCCGCCGGCCTGACCCCGGCGATGACGGTCCTCGACCTCGTCTACGGGGTGGCGGAGACGGGCCTGATCGCAGCAGCCCGCGCAGCGGGCGCCACGGCGGTCGACGGCCTCGAGCTGCTCGTGCGCCAGGGCGCCGCGTCCCTTCGCATCTGGACCGGCCTGGAGCCGCCGCTCGAGGTCATGCGGGAGGCTGCCCGGCGGCCTTCCTCTTCGGCTTGACCACGATCCGGCCAACCACCCGGTCGGCGTCCACCAGCCGGATCGGGTAGTCGCCCTCGCGCTCGGCCAGCAGGTTGAACCGCGCCGGGGCGTCGGGGGCGACCGCCTTGAGCAGGCCTAAGGCGGGGATCTCGACCTGATCGGCCCGCGTCGAGCTGATCGTGAGCGAGAGCTGGTCGCCGACCCGGATCGGCACCACGGTGGTCTTCTTGCCGCCCACCTCGATCGCGGCGCCGAGCGCCTGTCCGGTCGGCACCCGGTCGGGCCCGGTGTCGGTTCCCTTCTGGGTGGAGGTCCTGGCCCTGCCCGTCGTATCGCCGCCTGAGCGGTCCTGGGGCGGGACCAGTGCTGCGGCGATCGTCGAGATGCCGAGCAGCACCAGCATCACGATCAGCAGTCGGCGGATCGCCGTCAAGGCTCGGTCTGGGGGAGAGGCGCGGTCACGTGCTGGCTCACAAACATAATGTGGCTGACGATCGCCCTGGGGCTCGTCCTCTGCGCAGCCTCCATCAGCGACCTGCGCACGCGCCTGATTCCGGACTGGCTGACCGCACCCGCGGCCTGCCTGGTCCTCGTCTGCACTGCGATCGCAGACCCGGCGGCGCTGCCCGAGCGTGCGGCCGCGGGCCTGGGCGCCGGCGGCTTCCTGCTGGCGGCAGCGCTGGCCCGGCCCGAGGGCATGGGGCTCGGTGACGTCAAGCTCGCGGCGCTGATCGGCCTCTACCTGGGGGCGTCGGTCGTCCCGGCGCTGCTCGTCGCGCTGCTGGCGGGATCGCTCGCCGGAGCGGCCCTGTGGGCCCGCCACGGGCGCGAGGCGCGGGGCATGACGATCCCGTTCGCGCCCTTCCTCGCCCTCGGCGCGCTCGGCGCGGTCGCGCTCTGAGCCAACCGGACGGCAACCGCGCGCCCGCTGTGGCCGGGGGGCGCCGCATAACCTAGGCGCGTGACGCTCAACTTCACGACAGCAGGCGAGTCGCACGGGCCCGGCCTGGTAGCGATCGTCGAGGGTCTTCCTGCCGGCCTCGAGCTGGAGCGGGAGGCGCTCGACCGCGACATGGCCAGGCGCCAGCTCGGCCACGGCCGGGGCGGCCGGATGAAGATCGAGAGCGACTCGGTCGAGATCCGCTCGGGCGTGCGGCACGGCCGCACCCTGGGCAGCCCGATCGCGATCCTCGTCGCCAACCGCGACTACCCCAACTGGGAGGAGCGGATGAACCCCTGGCCGGTCGAGGCCGAGGTCGAGGAGTCGCACCTCCCGCGGCCAGGCCACGCCGACCTCGCGGGCCTGCAGAAGTTCGGCTACAGCGACGTCCGCAACGTGCTCGAGCGCGCCAGTGCGCGCGAGACCGCTGCGCGGGTCGCCGCCGGCACGATCGCCAAGGGGTTCCTCGCCGCGGTCGGAGTCAGCCTCTACAGCCACGTGATTCAGATCGCCTCGGTCAGCGCGCCGGAGCGCGACGACCTCGCACCCGCCGACTTCGAGGGTGTGGACTCCTCGCCGGTCCGCTGTCTCGACGCGGCGACCTCGAAGGCGATGGTCGAGGAGATCAACAGGCTTCGCAAGGCGAACGAGTCGCTCGGCGGGAAGTTCGAGGTCCGCGCCTTCGGGCTGGTCCCAGGACTGGGCTCACACGTCTCGTGGCGGGAGAAGCTCGACGGGCAGCTCGCCCAGGCGGTCTGTTCGATCCAGTCGGTCAAGGGCGTCTCGGTGGGCTCGGCCTGGGACGTTGCCGGGCGGCCGGGGTCCGAGGCGCACGACGAGATCTTCCACTCAGAGGAGCGCGGTTGGCACCGCGAGACGAACCACGCAGGCGGCCTCGAAGGTGGCATGAGCAACGGTGAGCCGCTGGTCGTCCAGGCTGCGATCAAGCCGATCTCGACCATGACCCAGCCGCTGCGCTCGGTGGACACCGAGACCAAGCAGCCCGCCCAGGCTATGCGCGAGCGCACCGACTCGACCGTGGTGCCGGCGGCGGGCGTGGTCGCCGAGGCGATGGTCGCCCTGGTGCTCGCCGGCGCCTACCGCGACAAGTTCGGCGGGGACCACATCGACGATGTCCGCGCCGCCCTCGCCGCCTACCAGGAGCGAATCGGATGGCGGAGGTAGGCGCGGCAGGACCGCTTCCCGCCATCGTCTTCGTCGGCTTCATGGCCGCCGGTAAGACGAATGCGGCGCGGACGGCGGCCGAGAGGCTCGGGGTCGAGGCGATCGACGCCGACGAGGTGCTGGCCGAAAGGCTCGGCCGGCCCATCCCGGCGTTCTTCGAGGCGGAGGGCGAGGAGGAGTTCCGCCGCCTCGAGCAGGAGCTGGTGCTCGAGCTGCTCGACGCCGGCGGCGTGATCGCCCTCGGCGGCGGGGCCGTCGAGAGCGAGCCGGTGCGCGGGGCTCTTGCGGCCCATGTCTGCGCCTGGTGCCAGGTAAACGAGCAGACGGCGTGGGACCGGGCCGCCGCTGCCGGCGACCGGCCTTTGGCGAGCGACCGCAATCAGTTCCGCCGTCGCTTCGAGGCTCGGGCGCCGCTGTACGAGTCGGTGGCGCGCGCGATCCTGCCGCGGGGCGGGCGGGACATCGGCGGCGCCGCGGCGCCGTGGCTCGCCGCAATGCGCACCGCGGCCGCGACCAGGATGGTCTGGGCGGAGGCGGGCTCGGCCGAGTACCCGGCGATCGTCGGCGAGGGCGCCGTGGCGCTGCTCGACAGCGTCCGCGAGACCCTTCCCGACGAGCTGCCGGCCAGGTCCTTCGCGATCGCCGACCGCGCCGCTCTCTCACATCACCCCGCGCTCCCGCCGCGCTGCGAGGCGCTGGTCGAGGTCGAGGGCGGGGAGGCGTCAAAGACGCTGAACGAGGCGGAGCGGGTGCTGGAGGCGCTGGTCGCCGCCGGGGCCCGACGCGATGACCTCCTGCTCGCGCTCGGCGGCGGGGTGGTCGGCGACCTCGGCGGCTTCTGTGCCGCCACCTACCAGCGCGGGGTCGCTGTCGTCCAGGCCCCGACCACGCTTGTCGCCCAGGTCGACTCCGCCTACGGCGGCAAGACCGGCGTCGACCTCGCGGCCGGCAAGAACTACGTCGGAGCCTTCCACCAGCCCCTCGCGGTGCTCGCCGACCCCTCCGTCCTCTCGACCTTGCCTCCGGAGGAGCTGGCGGCCGGGCACGTCGAGGTGCTGAAGACCGCGCTGATCGCGGGAGGAGAGCTATGGGAGCGGGTCCGCTCGCTCGACATGCTCGAGCTGGTTCGCGGCGGTGGGCTCGATGAGTTGAGCGAGATCGTCTTCGCCTGCGCCCGGACCAAGATCGAGGTCGTCGCCTCCGATGAGCGCGACGCGGGGCGCCGGGCCGTGCTCAACCTCGGCCACACCGTCGGCCACGCGATCGAGGCTGCGACAGGCTACGAGCGCTACCGGCACGGCGAGGCCGTCGGGCTGGGCCTGCTCGCGGCGCTTCGGCTCTCTGATGCCGATCAGCTGCGGTCCGAGGTCCGCGAGCGGCTCGAGGCGCACGGCCTCCCCGTCACGATGGACTCCTCGATCTCGGTGGACGAGGTGCTGGAGGCGGCCGGGCGCGACAAGAAGCGCACGGCCGAGGGCCTCGGGTTCGTCCTGCTCGAGCGCCCCGGAGAGCCGCGCTGGGGACAGCAGGTCGATCCGGCTAGGGTGAGGCAGGCCGTGGAGGAGCTCCGCTGACAGCCGCAAGCAACAACCGGGTCGAGGTGCTGCACGGCGTCAACCTCGACATGCTCAAGCTGCGCGACCCCGAGCACTACGGCGACTTCAGCCTCGACGAGCTCGAGGCCCAGATCAAGAGCTGGGCGCGTGAGCTTGGGCTCGAGCCGAGCTTCTTCCAGACCAACCACGAGGGCGAGTACGTCGAGCGGCTCCACCGCCTGCCGGAGACCGCCGGCGCCGCCATCCTCAACCCCGGCTCCTGGACGCACTACTCGTGGGCCATCCGCGACGCGCTGGAACTCGCCGGCCTTCCCGCGGTCGAGGTCCACCTCTCCGACGTCGAGAGCCGCGAGGAGTGGCGCCGCCACAGCGTCTTGGACGGGCTTGTGATCGGGGTCGTCTCGGGCAAGGGCCCCGAGGGCTACCGCGAGGCCTTGAAGCTGGTCGCCGACGAGCTCGGCACTGCCGAGTGAGCGGAGGGCCAGGTTGAGCGACGCGACCGCTGCGAGCGAGCGGGGGGAGAGGCTGGCGGCGCTCGTGGCCCAGCGCGGCCTCGACCAGCTCTTCGTCACCCACCTCCTCAACGTCCGCTACCTGACGGGCTTCGGCGGCACCAACGGCGCCTGCCTCGTCGGCGCCGGGCTGAGGGCCTTCTTCACCGACTTCCGCTACGTCGAGCGAGCCGAGCAGGAGGTGGGCGAGGGCTGGGAGCGCCCGCTCGCCGAGCATGAACTGCTGCCCGAGATGGCTGGCCGGATGAGTGGCCGCGTCGGCTACGAGGACGGCCACATGAGCGCCCGCTCCCTGCGAAAGCTCGAGGAGGCCGTGCCCGAGGGGGTCGAGCTGGTGGCGGCGGGGGACCTGGTCGAGGAGCTACGCAGCGTCAAGGACCCGAACGAGCTCGAGCGGATCAAGGCCGCCGCGGTGGTCGCCGACGAGGTCTATCGCTGGTCGTTGGAGCAAGGGCTCGCGGGAAGGAGCGAGCGCGACGTCGCCACGGCGGCGGTGGCCCGCATCCGCGAGCTCGGCGCCGAGCCCCCATTTCCGCCGATCGTGGCGGGCGGGCCCAACGGTGCGCTTCCGCACGCGGAGCCGGGCGATCGCAAGATCGCGTCGGGGGACCTGGTCGTCTTCGACATGGGCGCCGAGCTGGACGGCTACTGCTCGGATTGCACCCGCACCTACGCCGTCGGTGAGCCGGCCGCCGAGGAGGCCGAGGTCTACGAGCTGGTCCGGGCGGCGCAGGAGGCCGCGCTGGAGGCGGTGGGCGCCGGCGTCACGGGTCGGGACGTGGACGCTGTGGCCCGCGCCATGATCGAGGCCGCCGGCCACGGGGAGCGCTTCGGCCACGGCACCGGGCACGGGGTCGGGACGGAGGTCCACGAGGCCCCCCGCCTCAGCAGCCGCTCGGAGGACGTGCTCGCCGCCGGCAACGTCGTCACCGTCGAGCCCGGCGTCTACGTGCCCGGGCGCTTCGGCGTGCGAATCGAGGACCTGGCCGTGGTTATGAGCGACGGCCATCGCAGCCTGAGCGGGATCTCGAAGACGCTCACGGTCGTCGGCTGACCGCGCCCGTCGCTGCGGCTCGGGCGGTCGGCTGCCGATTGATTGGACGTATGACCGCTACCGGCCCTCAGCCACAAGACGCGCCGCAATACCCCCCGCTAGGCGGCCGCTGCCGCGTTCGGGTCGCCGCTCAGGTCCAGCGAGTGGTCGCCGCCCCTCCGCAGGCGAAGCGCCACCAGTGGAAAGACGAGGGCCGAGATGATCGCGGCGCCGACCAGGCCCGCCGAGGTGGACGATTTCATATGACCGCTTTCCACGGCGATCGTCGTGATCGCCACCACCAGTGGCAGCTCCGTCGCGGAGAAGAAGGCCAGCGCCATCCGGTCTCGGCTGCCGAGGACGTCCCGGTAGAGGAGGAGGGCCGGCAGGCCGCGGACAACGAGGAAGAGCCCGACGAACATCACCAGCTTCAGCATCGCGGTCGAGCTCTCCAGCAGCGAGTCGAGGTTGAAGGCCATGCCGCTGGCGACGAAGTAGAAGGGGATCAGCAGGCCGTAGCCGACGGCGGTCAGCTTCGATTCGAGCGCGGCCACCTCGTGGCCCCGTAGTGCCTGGCGGGTGATCAGGCCGGCGACGAAGCCGCCGAGCAGCAAGTCGAGGCCCAGCTCGGCGGCGAGCGCAACCAGCCCGAAGACCAGCACCACGGCGATTCGGATCGCGAGCTGGCTGCTCGTCTCAAGGGTGCGCTCGACCAGCGACCAGCCGCGCAGCGCGCCGCGGACGGCGACGATGCCCGTGATCACGGCGAGCACGAGGAACAGGACCAGGATCCCCGCCGAGTGCACGGGGTTCGTCGTGGAGAGCACCAGGGTCACGATCAGGATCGGGCCGAACTCGCCCATCGCACCGGCGCCAAGAAGGTAGGTGCCGAACTTGGTCTTGAGCTCGCCGGCGTCGCGGAGGATCGGGATCAGCGTTCCGATCGCAGTCGTGGCAATCGCCGACCCGGTGTAGAGGAAGGAGAGGACCACACCGGCTGCGGCGAGGGCGCCGCCGATGCCGTAGGCGAGCACCAGCGACAGCCCCCAGCCGATCGTGGCGAGCTTCAGCGGCGCCCCCTTGATCCGCTCCAGGTCGATCTCGTAGCCGGCGAAGAAGAAGAGCATCCCCAGCCCGAGCTCGCTGAAGAGGTCCGTGGTCGGGTCGATCTTGGCGAGCCCGGCGACCTCGGGCCCGATCAGGATCCCGATCAGGAGCTCAAGCACGACCACCGGGAGGGTCAGCCGCGGCGCCGCCAGCGCCACCGTGAGCCCGGCGAGCGCGGCCGCCGCGACGATCACCAGCAGCGAGGTTGGGTCCACACCTTCCATGGCTGGCGCGAAACGCTACCGGCGGTGCCGGTGGGCACGTCCGCTGGGTGTTCTCCCAGCCCCTGGTCCGTCCTAACCCCGAGTAGTTGCAACAACTCGGGCTCATCTCACGCTCCCCATCTTGCGGGCGCCGAAGACGATATCGGCGGGCACCCGTCCCTTGGTCAGGCGCCCGTTGTGGGCGCGGTCGTAGTTGAACTCCTCCAGGTACTCGTCGAGGTCCCGCCGCAGGGCGGTGATCTTCGGGGCGAGCGAGCGGGCGAAGGCCGGGCGCCAGCACTCCTCGAGGATCGTCAGCTGGGCGCGCTCCACGCAGCCGTTGGAGTTGGGGTTGCCCGCCTTGATCCGCCACTGCCTGGCGCCGAGGGCCTCGACGGCCGAGCCGAACTGCTTCGATCGAAACTCCGAGCCGTTGTCGGTGGTCACCTGGCGAAGGCGCCAGCCGGCTGCCTTTAGCTCCCGCGCCACCCGGTGCACCAGCTCCGCGGTGTGCCGGGCCCTGGGGTTTCGCTCGGAGCTGTGCAGTTCGGCCCAGGCAAAGCCCGAGGCGACGTCTGCGGCGGTGTATTGCCAGACGGTCCCCGCAGAGCCACTCAGGCGGCCGACGAAAAAGCAGTCCAGCTGCACCTTCTCGCCGGGCTCGGAGGCCTCGATATGGCGCGCAGCAGGGGGAATATCGGGCTTGCGCTCATAGGGCTCGGCGTGGCGGGCGACGAGCGCCAGGCGCTTTGAGCGGGTGTTCAGGTTGAAGCGACGCAGCACCCGCCAGATCCCATGCTCTGAGATCCGGATGCCGCCCCACTTCTCCCTGGCGAGCTCAGAGGAGATCCGCCTGGGCCCGAATCCCGGGCGCGCCAGGGCGAAGGCCACGATCCGCTGCTCCAGATGCGGCCCGATCTGGTTGGGCATCCGCGGGCGCCGGCGCTCCCTGATCCGCAGGGCCTCCATCCCCCAGCGGTCGACCTTTCGCTTCCAGCGGTAGTAGGTCGAGCGCTCGATCCCCATCGCCCTGCAGGCCTCGGAGACGTTGCCGAGCTCCTCGGCCAGGGTGAAGCAGCGCAAACGGAATCCGAACAACACGTCATCCTCAGTCATGTCGTGCTCCCCTCATTGCTTTCTTGATTTGGCGTTGAGGAGCGTGAGCGAGCGCGCGGACGCCCCCGGCCCTAGGGCCGGGGGCGTCCGACTTCAAGCTGCGGCTATGGATCTCGCGGGTGTTGCGAGAGCTTGGGGTTAGTCCG
>SHVA01000024.1 GCA_009691195.1 Solirubrobacterales bacterium
ATCGACGTCCCCCTTGATCGCTCCAACCTCTGCGTCCGCGCCTTCGAGTCACTGCGGCCGGCGGACGGCCTGCAGTTCCGCATCGCAAGCGAGATCCCGTTGGCGGCGGGCCTCGGATCGAGCGCCGCGGCGATCGTCGCCGGGCTGCTGGCGGCCGACCACCTCTACGAGCTGGCCATGGACCACGAGGAGCTGCTGATCCGGGCGGCCGAGCTGGAGGGCCACCCCGACAACGTCGCCGCGGCGCTGCTCGGCGGCTTCGTCCTTTGCGCGGGCGAGCAGGGTGAGCTTCGCGCCACCCGCCTCGACCCCCCGCAGGGCGTGGAGGCTGTCCTCGCCATCCCCTCCGAGCAGGTCCCGACCGACGAGGCGCGCAAGGCGCTGCCCGAGAGCGTCCCGATCGCGGACGCCGTCGCCAACATCGCCGCCGCCTCCCAGCTCGTGCTCGGCATCCAGCTGTCTGACCTGACCCTGATCGAGCGCGGCCTTGCCGACCGCATCCATCAGCCCGCCCGGGCCCACCTCTTCCCCCGCTCGATGGAGATCGTCGAGCAGGCCCCCGCCCTCGGCGCGATCGGAGCCACCATCTCAGGCGCCGGCCCCACGGTCCTGGTCTGGTCCTTCTGGCAGAGCACGGGCAACGTCGTCGATGCGCTCAAGGGCAGGACAGAGGGCTGGGCCGAGGTCCGCCGCGTCACATTCTCGGCGACCGGAGCCGACGTGCCCGAGCTGTAGGCGCGCCACAGCACCCTCTTCATCGCGACCCAATCGGCTTGCCGACCCCCAGCTCGGAGCAGATCGACCGTGCCAGGAAGTAGCTGATTTCGCGGTTCCGCGGAACCGCGGCGCGACGCTTGCCCCGGGCCCAGACCGTGTGCTTGGAGCCCTCGCGGAGCTTGACCGCCCCGCCCCTTCTCAAGTGGCGCTCAAGCGCCCGGCGCTTCACCGAGCCGCACGGCGATCCGCTCGTGATCGCCGTCAACCGGCTCGGGGCGCTCCAGGTGCGAGAGCACCAGCTCACGAAGGGCGTCGAGAACCATCTCGCGTGCCTCCTCGCGGCTTGATCCCTCGCTGACCGCTCCTGGCACCTCTTCGACGCGCGCCAAGTAGCCGCCCGCGCCGTTGGGCTCGAAGCTGATGGTTAGCTGAAGCTCGTCGACCACTCGCATGAAGTTACTCCCAGAGTTGAGTGATCGCACCTGAACCCCGACGGTAGGCGCGCGGATTGAGATGATGCTGTGAAAGTTTGAGTGCCCCGACCTCAGCCCAGCAACCCGAGCTGGGTCAGGATCGAGACGGAGTCGGAGTAGACGTCCTAGCGCTTGACCAGGCCGTCCTCGAAGGGGATCACGTCCACTCCGTCCCGGCTGATCGTCTTGCCCGTCGGCTCGACGACGAGGTCGCCGCGCTTCATCTCGTTGGGTGGGTCGCGGTGGGCGGTCCACTCCTGGGTGGCGACGCCGTCACGGACGTAGAGGCGCCGCGTCTCGAAGTGGATGTCGGGCCAGGTCTCGAAGATCGAGCCGATGTGGCCGCGGACCCGTCGCCCTCGGCGGTCTCGCCGGCGGTGCGGTTGGCGAAGACCATGCCGGCCGCGTGCATGGCCATGATCGCGTCGAGGTCGTGGATGTTCCAGGCCTCTTTATAGCGCGCGGTCGCCCCGGTGAGAGCGACCGGGGAGTCGGGGTGGGAGGGCATCCGCCTACGGTACTGTCGGAGGACGCAGCATGCCCGGAGGAAGGGGAGCCCGAGAAGGCCGACGGATTCACGATCAAGCACCTCGACGACTTCGAGGAGATGGAGGGCTCGGGGGGAGCGACCTGGCGGCTTGCGCGCAAGACCCTCGGGGCCAACGCCTTCGGCTTCAACGTCGTTGACCTCGCGCCAGGCGGGGAGATCCCCGCCCACGACGAGTCCGACAGCAAGCAGGAGGAGGTCTACGCGATCCTCGACGGAACGGGCACCTTCGTCGCTGACGACGAGGAGCTGCCGGCCCCGGCAGGCACCTTCGTCCGCTTCGAGCCCGGCACCAAGCGAACCGTCCGCAACAAGTCCGACAAGGACGTCAGGGTGCTGCTGATCGGGGTCCCCTCCGACAGCGGCTTCGAGCCGATCCCCTGGGCTTGATCGCCGGGGCGCTCAGCGCCTGAGCCCGGCGGCCTCGCCGCGGGCAATCGTCCTCGCGGCCTGCTTGCGGATCGCCTCGTCGACCATCTCGCCCTCGAGCTGGACCGCGCCCCGTCCCTCCGCCGCCCCGGCGTGCTCGAGCGCTTCGAGCACCGCCGCGGCGCGCTCGAACTCCTCGGCGGTGGGGGAGAAGATCTCGTTCAGCGGCTCTACCTGGGTCGGGTGGATCGCCCACTTGCCGTCGTAGCCGAGCGCGCGGGCCCCGCGCGCGGACTGCTCGAGGCCGGCGGCATCCTTGAAGTCGAGGAAGGGGCCGTCGATCGCGTCGAGCCCGGCGGCGCGGGCGTGGATCAGGACGGTCTCGCGGACGTGGTGCCAGCGGTCCCCGGGGTAGTCGCCGCCGGGGGGGCGGCCCAGGGACGCGGCCAGGTCGGCATAGCCGACGATCAGGGCCCGGAGTCGCGGCGATGACCCCGCGATCTCGCGGATCGCGACCAGGCCCGGCGCGGTCTCGACCAGCGCCTGCAGCCCGGGCCCCGGGCCCTCGAGCAGCTCCTCGACGGCCTCGAGCTCGGAGGCCGACTCGCACTTGGGCACCACCAGCGTGCCGAGGGCGCCTCCGGCCGCCGCCAGCTCCGCGACGTCGCGCTCCCACCACTCCGTGCCGACGGCGTTGATCCGTACCGCGACCGAGCGGCCGCCCCAGTCGAGGGCGAGTGCGGCGACGGCCTTCGCCCGAGCGTCGTCCTTCGCCGCCGGCGCGACGGCGTCCTCGAGATCGATCACGACCTCGTCGGCGGGCAGGGTGCGGGCCCTCTCCAGCATCTTCGGCGAGGAGGCGGGAACTGAGAGGCAGGATCGGCGGGCGGGCATCGTGCTCTGGACAATTTGTACCAATTGGTCTACTGTCCCCGGCTTCGCGTCACCCGCCCGAGTCTGGCGTGTCGAGGGCAGCGATGCGGGTTGAGGAGGAGGAGAGAGATGGAAGCGAGTCAGGCGGTCGTCTGTGACGGCCCCCACTTCGAGGACTTCGAGGTCGGCCAGGTCTACGAGGACGCTCCGGCCTTCACCGTGACCGAGGGGCACGCCGCGCTCCACCAGGCCCTGCTTGGTGACCGCCTCAAGCTCGCGCTGGACGCGGAGCTCAGCGCCGCGGTCACCGGCGAGAGCGGGCGCCAGCTCGCCAACCCCAATCTCGTCTGCGACGTCGCCATCGGCCAGTCCACGGGTCCGACCCAGCGGGTGCTCGGCAACCTCTTCTATCGCGGACTGGTGCTGCTGCGTCCGGTCTTCGTCGGCGACACCCTGCGCACCCGCAGCGAGGTCGTGGCCCTGAAGCAGAACCGGCCCCGCGACGACGGCAGCGGCAGTGGCCTCGTGGTGCTGCGGATCAGGACCGAGAACCAGGCCGACGAGACCGTGCTCGACTTCTGGCGCTGCCCGATGATCCCCACGGCTGATCCCGACGCCGAGACCGGCCACGCCGACAGCTTCGACTTCATTCCCGACGAGCTGGACGCCGGCGCGCTGGCCGCGGCGGTCCCGGCCGGATGGAGGCTCGACGTCTTTAGGGAGCGGCTCGCGGGTGGGCATCTCGAGTCGGTGGCGCCGGGGGCGAGCTTCGCGATCGCCGGGCGCGACACCGTCTCGGCGGCTCCGGAGCTGGCCCGGATGACCCTCAACGTCGCCAAGGCCCACACCGACCCCGGCGCCAGCTTCCACGGCAAGCGGCTGGTCTACGGCGGCCACACGATCGGCGTCGCCGCCGCCCAGGCGACCCGGGCGATCCCCAACCTCGTCACCGTGATCGCCTGGCGCAGCTGCGAGCACCTCGCCCCGGTGTTCGAGGGCGACGTGCTCTCGACCGAGCTCAGCGTGGAGGCGGTTGACCCGCTCAGCGACGGCGGCGGGCTGGTTGACCTGCGCGCGCGGGTGCGCGCGGAGCGGGCCGCCGGCGGCGGCTGCAACGACGTGCTCGACTGGAGCTTCGTGGGGCTGATGGCGTGAACGGGATCCTGGACGGGATGAGGGTGGTGGAGGGGTCGGCCTACGTCGCCGCTCCGCTCGGCGGTATGACCCTCGCCCAGCTCGGGGCCGACGTGATCCGCTTCGACCCGATCGGCGGCGGCCTCGACCGAACCCGCTGGCCCGTGACCGAGGACGGCAAGAGCCTCGTCTGGGCCGGGCTCAACAAGGGCAAGCGCTCGATCCAGATCGACCTGCGCTCCCCGGAGGGCCAGGAGGTCGTCGCGGAGCTGATCGGGGCGCCGGGCGACGAGGGGGGCCTATTCCTCAGCAACTTCCCGGCGCGGGGCTTCCTCGGCTACGAGTCGCTGCGCGAGCGCCGCGAGGACCTGATCATGGTCAACATCACGGGCAACGCCGACGGATCCTCGGCCGTTGACTACACGGTCAACCCCGCCACCGGCTTCCCCTGGGCGACGGGCCCCCGGCACCTCTCGGTCCCGTTCAACCACCTGCTGCCCGCCTGGGACGCGATCACGGGCACGCTGGCCGCCGCGGGCATGCTCGCCGCCGAGCGCCACCGCTCTCGCAAGGGCGAGGGGCAGCTCGTCAACGTGGCCCTTTCCGACGTCGCCTTCGCGATGGTCGGCAACCTCGGCAAGATCGCCGAGGCCCAGATAAACAAGAACGAGCGCCTCAAGGACGGCAACTACCTCTACGGCGCCTTCGGGCGTGACTTCCTCACCAAGGAGGGCCGCCGGATCATGATCGTTGCGCTGACCCTGCGCCAGTGGCAGAGCCTGGTCGAGGCGACCGAGCTGCAGGAGGCCTTCGACACCCTGGAGAAGATGCTCGGCGTGGACCTCGACCGGGAGGGCGACCGCTTCGCCGCTCGCGAGGTGATCGGCGCCGTCCTCAAGCCCTGGACGACCTCGCGCACGATGGCCGAGATCGGCGAGATCTTCGACGCCCACGGCGTCTGCTGGGGCCCCTACCAGACGTTCCTGCAGCTCGTGGACGAGGACCCGCGCTGCTCGACGGAGAACCCGATGTTCGAGGAGGTCGAGCAGCCCGGCATAGGCACCTACCTGATGGCCGGCTCCCCGCTCGACTTCAGCGGGATCGAGCGCGTGCCGGTGCGACCCGCCCCCGAGCTGGGCGAGCACACCGAGCAGATCCTCGCCGACCTCCTCGGCAAGAGCGCATCAGAGATCGGCCGCCTCCACGACGATGGAATCGTCGCCGGCCCGGCCCCCGTCGCCGCCTGAGCTAGCTGACGTTGATCGTCTTGCTGATCCCGACGCGGCAGCCGCCCTTGCCTGCGACGCGGGCGTAGTACTTGCCGGGGTCGGCCTGGCCGCTGGTGCCGGTGCTCCACTCGAACCTGTTGCCGGACTTGCCCGAGGTGTCGCTGAGAAGGGCGTCGTCGTTGCCCGGATGCGGTGAGCCGCCGAGCTGCTTGTAGACGACGACCTCGCGGTTGTTGGCGCACTTGCCGGGCTTCTTGCTCGACACGGTCCCCTCGAACCCGTCCCCGTTGTAGTGGATCGTCACGGCGACCTTCGCCGGCTTCGCGCTGGCGACGCCGGGCGCGGCGAGAACCGCAGAGGCCGTCAATGCGATCAGGGCTACTGGGAGCAGCTTGGTCTTCAAGTCGTTCCTCTCCTTGGCTTTGGCGAAGCGAGCGTACTCCGTTACCTGTGAAGCGCTACTCCTGCGCGTCGCCGGGCTTGGCGCCGACCGGGGCATAGCGGTGGTGTATCGCCAGGGTGTTGCCATCGGGGTCCTCGAAGAAGGCCTGGTGGCAGACGCCGGAGTCGATCGGGTCGCCCTTGAAGCTGACCCCTCGCGACTCGAGCTCGGCCTTGGCGGCGTCAAAGTCGTCCACGCGGAACTCGAGCGGATGGTTGTTCGTCTGGAACTCGACACCGAAGGCGTCGGACTGCATCACGGCCACCGTCAGGTTGCCGGTCTCGAACTCGTAGGCGGGCATGTCGCCCCACTGCTTGGATTTCTGGAGGCCCAGCGTCCCCTCGTAGAACTCCACCGCCGGACCGATGTCCTGCGTCGCGACCGTGACGAAGTCCACGCCGGTCACCAGGGGTGTCTGCTCTGTCATCTCGCTCCTTCAGTCGGGTATGGGTCAGAGGCTCTTGGCGAGCTGGTTGAGGCCGGCCATGCCGATCGGCGCCTGCTCGCGCATGCCGGACTCAAGCATGCCATCGCGGTCCTCGACCGACTGGAAGACGACCTGGGCCTCGCTCTCCGAATCCAGCACGAGGATTCGCCACTCGCCGCCCAGCGTCGGGTTGAAACTTGTCGAACTCCAGCTCGTACTTGGGTGGCGCCCACCACTGTGCGAGCAGCTCCGGCTCGAGGTAGCAGCGGTAAACGGCCTCGCGCGGTTCCTCGATCACGGCCGTGAAATGGGCCTCGTGGCTGCCCGGCTCGGCGACGATCGTGGTCTCTGGGCTCTTCGGGGTCATGCCGCGAGTGCCTCCCGTACGAACTCAAGGTCGGCTTGCATCTCCTCGGCGCCGCCGGGCGTCTCGCAGACGACCGGGCCGCCGCAGGCGCTGATCATCTCCCGCAGTACCCCGGCTCCGATCTCCCCCTTGCCGAGGTTGGCGTGGCGGTCGGCGCCGGTGCCGGCCGGGTCGCGGGAGTCGTTGGCGTGCAGCAGGTCGATCCGGCCGCAGATCGCGCGCACGCGCTCAACGGCGTCGCCGAGCTCCTCGCCGGCGGCGTGGGCGTGGCAGGTGTCGAAGCAGAAGCCGAGCTCGATCCCGTCGTCGAGGCCCGCGATCCCCTCCCAGAGCCGCGCGAGGTCGTCGAAGTGGCGGGCGACGGCGTTGTCGCCCCCAGCGGTGTTCTCGATGTAGAGCGGGACCTCGGAGCTGAGCCGCTCGAGGCTCGTGACCCAGCGCTTGACCCCCTCGGCCACCGAGTCCTCGGCGTGGCCGCCGTGGACGATCACCGCTGCGGCTCCAACGTCGGCGGCCGCCTCACAGGTCTGCTGGAGGATCTTGCGCGAGCCGTGGCGGACGTTGTTGCGCGGTGAGCAGACGTTGATCAGGTAGGGAGCGTGGACGTAGAGCGGCAGGGGCGAGGAGCGCAGCTGATCTGCATCCTCGCGCGGTGGCGGCTTCTTCCAGCCCTGGGGGTCTGAGAGGAAGACCTGTACGCAGCCGGCCCCGAGGTCCTCGGCCTCGGCCAGCGGTTGCTCGGGGGCGACGTGGGCGCCGACGATCTCGCGGGGCTCGGTCGGGTTCACCGGGCGCCTAGGCGGGCTGGCGGGCACGCAACCAGCTCTCGACCGCGCGGGCGCAGCGACGGCCCTCGGCGATCGCGGTGACGATCAGCGAGGCGCCGATGCGGGCGTCGCCGGCGACGAAGACGCCGTCCTCCGAGCTGGTGAACTCGGGGGCTTCGATGTTGCCGCGCCCGTCGAGGTCGAGGCCCAGCTCGGAGACGAGGCCCTCGTGCTCGGGATGGGTGAAGCCGATCGCAATCAGCACCAGGTCCACGGGGCGGCTGAACTCGCTGCCCTCGACCGGCTCCAGGGTCCGCGATGAGCTGCCTGTTACCTCGCGGGCGTGCAGGGACTGGACCCGTCCCTCTCCCTCGAGGTGGGTCACCTGCCTCGCGAAGGTTCGCTCGCCGCCCTCATCGAGCGCGTAGGTGGTGACCAGCCGGCGAGGCTGCTCGGGCCAGGGCGTGTCGGGGTAGCGCCCGCCCTCGGGGACGTCGGGATAGACGTCGAGCAGCTCCACGTCCTCGGCCTCCTCGCGCAGGGCGTTGGAGACGCAGTCCATGCCGGTGTCGCCGCCGCCGATCACGACGACCCGCTTGCCCGCGGCGCTGATCACGTGCTCGGGCTCACGCGAGGCGCGCCCCTCCTCGCGGGCGACGTGGCGATTTCGCTGGTAGAGGTAGTCCATCGCGAAGTGGACCCCGTCCA
This sequence comes from Solirubrobacterales bacterium, assembly GCA_009691195.1. Taxonomy (GTDB): domain Bacteria; phylum Actinomycetota; class Thermoleophilia; order Solirubrobacterales; family 70-9; genus SHVA01. The sequence goes on from SHVA01000024.1 coordinate 8,054, forward strand.
GCTCGCGTCCGGGGACCTCGAGGTCGCGCTCGACGCGCGAGCCCACGGCGAGGACGACCGCGTCGTGGCGCTCGCGCAGCTCCGCTCCGCTGACGTCGCCGCCGACCTCGGTGTCGTAGGAGAAGTTGATGCCCTCCTGTTCGAGGATCGCGACCCGGCGGTCGATGATCCACTTCTCGAGCTTGGCGTCGGGAACGCCGAAGCGGATCAGCCCGCCCGGGCCCTCGTCGCGCTCGTACACGGTGACCTCATGGCCGACCTTGTTGAGCTCGTCGGCCGCCGCCAGCCCCGCTGGGCCCGAGCCGACCACCCCGACGCTCAGCCCGGTCCGCGACTCGGGCGGCTCGGGGGCGACCCAGCCCTCGCGAAAGGCCCGCTCGATGATCGCCCACTCGATCTGCTTGATCATCACCGGGTCGTCGTTGATGTCGAGCACGCAGGCCGACTCGCAGGGCGCGGGACAGACGAGCCCGGTGAACTCGGGGAAGTTGTTGGTCGCGTGGAGCTGGTCGATCGCCTCGCGCCAGGCGCCCGTGCGCACGAGGTCGTTCCAGTCGGGGATCAGGTTGCCGAGCGGGCAGCCGTTGTTGCAGAAGGGGACGCCGCAGTCCATGCAGCGGCCCGCCTGCTCGCGCAGCTCGGGCTCGGGCAGCGTCCCGTAGATCTCCGAGTAGTCCTTGACCCGCTCGGCCGGATCGCGCTCCGGAGAGGCGACCCGGCGGGCCTTCATGAAGCCACGGGGATCTGACATCAGGCGAGTGCTCGCTCGGCTTCTGCCGTCGCCGCGCGCTCGGCGACCACCTGCTTGTACTGGCGCGACATCACCCGCGTGAACTGCCCAACCGAGCCGCGCCAGTCTGCGAGCAGCCGCTCGGCGTTGTCGGAGCCGGTGCGCTCATGGTGCTCGGCGACCAGCTCGCGCAGGCCCTCCGCCTCGTCCTGGGGGACGGGGTCGAGGTCCACGAGCTCGTGGTTGGTGTTGTCGTGGAGCTTGCCGTCGGGGTCGTAGACGTATGCCGCTCCACCGCTCATCCCGGCGCCGAAGTTGTCACCCGTCGGGCCCAGCACGACCACGCGCCCGCCGGTCATGTACTCGCAGCCGTGGTCGCCGATGCCCTCGACCACCGCGTCGGCGCCGGAGTTGCGGACTGCGAAGCGCTCGCCGGCGAGCCCGCGGAAGAAGGCCTTGCCGCTGGTCGCGCCGTAGAGGCAGACGTTGCCGGCGATCACGTTCTTCTCGGGGATGAAGGCCACGCTCTCGGGAGGCCGCACGCAGAGCACGCCGCCGGAGAGGCCCTTGCCGGCGTAGTCGTTGACCTGGCCGATCAGCGAGATCGTCACCCCGGGCGCGAGCCAGGCACCGCAGCTCTGGCCCACGGAGCCGTTCAGCACCATCTCGATCGTGTCCTGGGGCAGGCCGTCGGGACCGTGGCGCCTGGTGACCGCGTTGGAGGTGAGCCCGCCGACCGCGCGGTCGACGTTGCCGACGCTGCGCTCGATCCTGACCGGCCTCGCGGCTTGGATCGCCGGGACGGCGTCGGGCAGGATCTCGCGTATCTCGAAGGAGTGGTGGAGGACGTCCGTGACCTCGGCCTCGTCGGAGTGCTGGCGGCCGGGGGGCGAGCCCTCGGGCGGCTCGGTCACGTACAGCAGCGGGGTCAGGTCGAGCTTGCGCGCCTTCGGGTGGCGCGCCTCGCGGTCGGGTTCGAGCATGTCGGTGCGGCCGATCAGCTGCTCGAATCCGGTGGCGCCGAGGGACGCCATCAGCCTGCGCACCTCGTCGGCGACCTGCAGCAGGTAGGTGACGACCTGCTCGGGGGTGCCGGCGAAGCGCTTGCGCAGCTCGGGGTCCTGGGTGGCGATGCCGACGGGGCAGGTGTTGAGGTGGCAGACGCGCATCATCACGCAGCCCGCAGCGACCAGCGGGGCGGTGGAGAGCCCGTACTCGTCGGCCCCGAGCAAGGCCGCCACGACGATGTCGCGGCCGGTCCGCATCTGGCCGTCGGCCTGGAGCACGACGCGCGGGCGCAGCCCGCTCTCGATCAGCGCCTGCTGGGTTTCGGCGAGCCCGAGCTCCCACGGCACTCCCGCGGCCTGGATCGACGACAGGGGCGAGGCGCCGGTGCCACCGTCGTGGCCGGCGATCACGATGTGGTCGGCCCCCGCCTTGGCGACGCCGGCGGCGATCGTGCCGACCCCTGACTCCGCCGCGAGCTTGACCGAGACACTGGCGCTCGGGTTGGCAGTGCGGAGGTCGTAGATCAGCTGCTTCAGGTCCTCGATCGAGTAGATGTCGTGGTGGGGCGGGGGGGAGATCAGCTCCACGCCCGGGGTCCCGTGGCGCAGCCCGGCGATGTACTCGTCGACCTTGTGACCCGGGAGCTGGCCGCCCTCACCGGGCTTGGCGCCCTGGGCGATCTTGATCTGGAGCTGGGTGGCATGCGAGAGGAAGTCGATGTCAACGCCGAAGCGCCCGGAGGCGACCTGGCGGATACGCGACTGCCGTGAGTCGCCGTTGGGCTCCGGCACGTTGCGGCTGCGGTCCTCGCCGCCCTCGCCGCTGTTGGACTTGCCGCCGATCCGGTTCATCGCTATCGCCAGCGTCTCGTGGGCCTCGGGCGAGAGCGCGCCGAGGCTCATCGCTCCCGTCGTGAAGCGCCGGAGGATGTCGGTGATCGGCTCGACCGCATCGAGCTCGACGGGCGAGTCGCCCGGCTTCAGCGCCAGCAGCCCGCGCAGCAGCCCCCGCGAGGCGTTCTCCTCGTTGACGCGGTGGCTGAACTCCTCGTAGGACTGAGTCGGGGAGGGCGAGCCGTTGCCGTCTCCGTTGGCTGAGATCCCCGGCTCGCGGGCGACGCGCTGGAGGCTGGCGACGGTCTCCGGCTCCCACATGTGGAACTCGCCGTCGCGACGCCATTGGTAGACGCCGCCCTGGGGCAGCAGCTTCTCGTGCGCGGCGGGCAGCGCGCTCTCCTCGATGTAGGCCGGGAGCGGCAGCCCGTGCTCACGGGGGTAGGCGCGGGCGTGGCGCTCGAGCGCTTCCTCGGCGAGGTCGGGGAGGGCGATGCCGCCGATCCGCGAGGGAGTGCCCGTGAAGTGGCGCTCGACCATCGCCTCGTCCAGACCGACGGCCTCGAAGATCTGGGCGCCGCGGTAGGAGCCGATCGCCGAGATGCCGATCTTGGACATCGTCTTCAGCAGGCCCTTGGCGAGGCCCTGGATCGTGCGCTCGCGCGCATCCTCGGGGGTGAGCCCGTTCTCGAGCGCGGCGCGTCCGTGAAGGTCGTCGAGCGAGTCGAGCAGCAGGTAGGGGTTGATCGCGCTGGCGCCGTAGCCGACCAGCGCCGCGATGTGGTGGACCTCGCGGGGCTCGCCCGATTCGACGACGATCGAGGTCTGCAGCCGCGTGCCCTCTCGGATCAGGTGCTGGTTGATCGCCGAGGTTGCGAGCAGGGCGGGCATCGGGACGCGCTCGGGCCCGGTGGTGTGATCGCTGAGGATGAGTTGCGTGGCCCCGCCAACCACCGCCACCCTCGACTCCCGGCAGATCCGCTCGAGGGCCGCCTCCATGCCCTCAGCGCCGTCGCCGAGCGGCCAGGTGATGTCGATCTTCTCCGAGCGCAACAGCGGATGCTCGATCTGGCGGATCTTCTCGAGGTCGGTGTCGGTGATGATCGGGCGCCCGAGGATCAGCATCTGGGCGTGCTCGGGGTCCTCGTCGAGCACGTTGCCCTGGGGGCCGATCGCAGTGGTCAGGCTCATGACGATGTGCTCGCGAACCGAATCGATCGCCGGGTTGGTGACCTGTGCGAAGCGCTGCTTGAAGTAGGAGAAGAGCGAGGGCTGCCTGTCGGAGAGCACGGCCAGCGCCAGGTCGTTGCCCATCGAGCCCGTCGGCTCCTTGGCGTCGCGGGCGGTCGCCGCGAGCAGCACCCGCAGGTCCTCCTGCGAGTAGCCGAACGCGAGCTGCATCGAGAGCAGCGGCTCGTACTCGTGGCTGGGCGGCTCGGGGTCGGGCAGGTCGTCGAGGCCGAACACCCCGTCGCTGAACCACTCGCCGTAGGGCTGGGCGCGGGCGACGCCCATCTCGGCCTCCCGGTCCTCGTAGATGCGCCCCCCTTCGAGGTCGACGAGCAGCAGGTGCCCCGCCTGGAGGCGGCCGCGGCGGACGACCTGGCTGGGATCGGCGGTGAAGGTGCCGGCCTCGGAGCTGAGCGCGAGCCAGCCGTCGTCGGTGACCGACCAGCGGCTGGGGCGAAGCCCGTTGCGGTCGAGGGTCGCGCCGAGCACGCGCCCGTCGGAGAAGACGATCGAGGCGGGGCCGTCCCACGGCTCCATCAGCATCGAGTGGAACCGGTAGAAGCTGGCCAGCTCGTCGGGCAGCTTCCGGTTCTCATACGCCATCGGGATCATCATCATCAGCGCGTGGGGGAGGCTGCGCCCGGCCTTGTAGAGCAGCTCGAGGGCGCGGTCGAACGCGGCCGAGTCCGAGGCCCGCCGGTGGATCAGCGGCAGGCAGCGCTCGAGGTCGTCGCCCATCTCCGGCCAGTCCAGCGTCGACTCCCGGGCCCGCATCCAGTTCATGTTCCCGAGCACGGTGTTGATCTCGCCGTTGTGGGCGATCATCCGCAGCGGCTGGGCGAGCTCCCAGCTCGGCGCCGTGTTGGTCGAAAAGCGCGAGTGGACGATCGAGAAGACGCTGACCAGATCGGGGTCGCGGAGGTCGTCGTAGAAGTGCGAGAGCTGGGGCGCGGTCAGCAGGCCCTTGTAGACGATCGTGCGCGAGGAGAAGCTGGGGAAGTGGACGTCCTTGCGCAGCTCGATCTCGGCGACGCGGCGGATCAGGAACAGGACCCGCTCGAAGGCCTCTTGGTCGGCGATCTCCTCACCTGCGCCGACGAGCAGCTGGCGGATGCGGGGGCACGAGGGTTGCGCGAGCATTCCCGGGACCTCGGGATTGACGGGCACCTGGCGCCAGCCAAGCGGACGCTGGCCCTCGGCGGCGACCATTTCCTCGATCCGCTTCGCAACCTCGTCGGCCCGCTCCTCGTCGCGGGGCAGGAAGGTCATGGCCACGGCGGCTTCACCCACGGCGGGGAAGTCGGCCGCCCCGATCCCGAACTCCTCCGCGCGGGCGCGCAGGAACTCGTGGGGCAGCCCGAGCAGGATTCCGGCGCCGTCGCCGCTGTGCTCGTCCGCGCCTGAGGCGCCGCGGTGCTCGAGGCGGTCGAGCGCGGTCAGCCCGCGCTCGATCACCTCGTGGATCGGCTTGCCGTCGAGGCGCGCGATGCAGGCGACGCCACAACCGTCGTGCGCGTCCTCAGGGCGAACCAGGCCGCGGTTGCGGTCGGGTCCGGCGGGTCTTTTGGGGGTTGGGTTGTCCACGAGACGATGGGTGGGTTGAGGCGAGGCCCCTTCGTCAGGGCCTCTGGCAACGGCCGTCGCAGGGCGGGTCTGCGAGGGCACGACGAAACGCTGCCCCGAATTGTCCCTCAAACCGGCCCGTGGGTGTGGGACCGGCTCAAATGAACGAGAGGCTCCCTCAGGCGGCGAAGCGTGCTTCAGCCCGCGCGCGGCGCTTGGCGGCCTCGACCTCGCGGTTCTTGGGCGGGGCGGCGGTCACCAGCTCGGCCAGGAGCGTCCTGGTCGCGTCGGCCACCTCGTCCACCGTGCGCTCGAACGCTTCGGTGTTGGCCTGCGAGGGCTTGTTGGAGCCGCTGACCTTGCGCACGTACTGAAGTGACGCATCGCGGACCTCGTCCTCGCTCGCAGGGGGGTCGAAGTTATGGAGTTGTCTGATGTTTCTGCACATGGCCGAGAGCGTAGTGGCTCCGGGCGGGCAGGCGGGCGCTAGACCTTGAAGCAGTAACCGTAGGCGGTCAGCTTCGCTTGCTGGCCCTGTCCTGAGGTCGTCGGCTGGGGGCTGTTGTAGGCCGACGTGGACCAGCTCCCCTTGGAGCTGAACTGGCCGTCGGTGGCGAGCAGGTGGCCGGAAGGTCCGCCGGTGACTGGCCGCGGCGGGTTGGGGCCGGACCAGCCGCCGAAGGTGAGCGCTAGTTGGACGACAGGTCGGGGCGGGCTCTCGCCGACTCGACCACGTGCAGCGTGTAGCGCCCGACCTGGAGCTCGTCGCCGTCGGCGAGCGGGCTCCAGTCGACCTGTTCGCCGTTGACGATGATCCCGTTGAGGCTGCGGTCGTCGAGGACTCGAAGCTCGCCCTCGGCGGTGCAGACGACGACCGCGTGGCGGCGGGAGACCGTGGGGTCATCGAGCCGGATCGCCGCGGAGCCGCTGCGGCCGATCCGCGACCAGCCCTCGGCCAGGCGCTTGACCCGGCTGCGGCCGTCCGCGTGGAGAACGAGATACTTGCCCGGCTGCTGGATCGAGGCGCGGGCCAGCTCGAGCCAGTCGGTCTGGGGCTCCGGCGACTCGGCGACGGGAGGGAGGCCGCTGAGCGTGGGCTGCTGCTCGTCGTGCTCGAACATCGAGCCGCGCTTGAACTGCGAGCCCCCGCAGCTTGGGCACTCGGGCATCTCCTCGCCCGCCTCCAGCGTCACCGAGAACGAGCACTCGATGCAGTCGAACGGGCCGCCACCCACCGGGACACCTGCCTCGTACACCTCGGTCGAGTCCTGCTGGATCATGGTCCCCTCCGTTCGGCGCATCAACGACCCCTCAAGAAGAGCTACCCCGGATCGTACCCCTGAACGTTCCGGTTACCTAATCCTGGGGGCGCAAAGTCCACGCTTTCCGGCCCGGGGTTAGAATCGCACCGCCTCATGGGGCCGATCTCACTCACGATCACCGTTGACGCTCCCCGCGAGCGCGTTTTCGACTTCCTCAGCGACCTCTCGCGGCGCCCCTCCTTCACCGATCACTTCCAGCGCGAGTACAGACTCGAGCGCCTCGAGCCCGCCGGCCTCGGCGCCGCGGCCCGCTTTCGCGTCGGCGCGCCGGGCGGAATCCGCTACATGGAGACGGTCATCACCGAGGCGGACCGCCCCCACAGGATCGTCGAGCGGGGCAAGGGCGGTCGCCTGGACCGCGTCCCGATCCAGACCATGTGGGAGCTGACGCTGGGGTCGAGCTTGGTGACCGAGGTCACCCTGACGTTCTCCACCGAGCCCGTTCATGGGATCGACCTGCTCCGCGAGATGCCCCGGGCGGGCCACTGGTGGAAGCACCGCTGGTCGCGGGCGCTGAAGCGGCTCGCTGAGGTGGTCGAGTCGGGCGATGACCCGGGCGAGGTCGTTCGCGTCGCCGGAGGGAACCCCCACGCGACCGGTATTCGTTGAGGGGCCGGCGGATAGACTTGCGCGGCTCGTGAGCCGCGCCCTGACAGCAGCCCTCGCGATGATCGCCTGCGTGACCGCGCTGGTGGCTATCGCCGGTTGCGGCAGCGACGAGGGATCGGATGTGATCGAGGGTGAGCCGGTCGAGCTCAGCGGGATGAAGTTCAACGTCCAGATCACCCGCTTCCTCAATCCCTATGACGTCGAGGACGAGGCCTACCTCGAGGGGCGGCCGCTGCCGCCGCCCGGGAAGGTCTACCTCGGTGTGTTCATGGAGGTCGACAACGAGACGGGTTCGGACCTGAAGCTGCCGTCGGCCTTCGAGCTTCCGATCGATGTCACCACCGGCACCGTCTACCGCCCGATCCACAGTGAGAGCGCCTACGCCCTGCCGCTGGAGGGCACGATCCCGGCTGACGAGTCGATCCCGGCCGACGACACCACCGCCAAGTACGGTCCGATCAAGGGCGCGCTGGTGCTCTACCTGCTCGATGAGACCGACGAGGAGAACCGCCCGCTCGTGCTCCAGATCAAGGCGACCGGCGAGGACGGCTCGGTCGAGGAGGGCTCCGTCAAGCTTGACATCTAGCCCCGCCTCGGTGAGGGCGCCCCTGCTGCTCGCGGGCGTCGGAGGGGTGGTGCTGCTGGTGGGGTTGCTCGGCACCACCGGTGCCTTCATCGGCCTGGGTGCGATCTTGATCGGGACGGCCTGGAGCGCGCCCGGAGCTCCCCACGGCGAGGGCCAGGGGCGCAACTGGTGGGCGCTGCTGGCGGCCGGAGCAGGCCTCTGCCTGGTCGGCGTGCCGCTCGGTCTCGCGACCGAGACCATCGGCGGGCTGTTCGCCGCGGTGGGCGCCGGCCTCGCCGTGATCGGCGCGATCTTCGGCTGGCCGGGCTAGAGCGACGAGGCGAGGATCGAGGCGGCGATCGGCGCGGCGACCTCGCCGCCGTCACCCGAGGCGTCTATCAGCAACACAGCGACGGCCAGCTTCGGGTCATCGGCGGGGGCGAATGCGGTGAACCAGGCGTCGAGGATCTGCGCCTGCTGCTGCTCGCCCGGCGCGGGCGCCGGAGCGCCCGGCTTCGGTCCCAGCTCGGCGGTCCCGGTCTTGCCCGCCACCTGGATGCTTCCCAAGTTGGCCGAGGTGCCGGTCCCGTAGGCGACCACGTCGAGCATCAGCCGCTTCAGGATCAGCGCGTTCTCCTTCGAGGTCACGTTGACCCTCTTGGCGTCGGATTGGAGCTTGGGCGCGGTGACGAGGGCGGTGGGGGAGCGGACGCCGCCGGCCGCGACCGTCTGCGAGGCCGAGGCCATCACCAGCGGGGTCGCCAGCACCTGACCCTGTCCAATGGCGGTCGCCGCCAGGTCAACGTCGTCGCCCGGGTCCTCGGGGATGCTTGGAGTCGGTACCCCGACCGCCTTGATCCCCTCCTCGTCATACAACGAGGGGATCTGGTTGAAGCCGTAGCGCTCGGCGGTGCTGACCAGCGCGTCCTCTCCGACCTCGACCCCCAGCGGGGCGAAGACCGTGTTGCACGACTCCGCGAAGGCCTCGATGAAGGTGCCGCCGCAGATCTCCTGCTGGGAGTTGGAGATGACGCGGCCGCCGGCGTTGATCTCCGAGACGGGTGTGAAGTACTCGTCCAGCTTCACCTTGCCCTCCTCGAGCCCTGCGGTCGTGGTGATGATCTTGAAGGTGGAGCCGGGGGGCTGGGGCGAGGAGAAGGCCGACCCCGCCAGCGCTCGCACCTGGCCGCTGCGAGCGTCCAGCACCGCGGCGCCGCCGGACTGCCCCCCGAGCGCCGCGACGGTCGTCTGCTGGATCTCGGGGTCCACCGTGGTCTTGACTGGCAGCCCGGGCGCCGTCTCGGAGCTCGCGAGGACGCGGCCGTCGGTGCCGGAGGAGACATCGGGGCCGAGCGCGGCGTCGGCGTCGCTGACCGCGAGCAGGTCGCCACCCGGCTTGCCGGCGAGGCGCGCGTTGAAGGCGAGCTCCAGCCCGCTGACGCCGGTGTCCTGGTCGCCGGGGTAGCCCTCGCTCTCCACCGTGTCCTTCAGCTCCCCGGTGGGGGTCCCGAGCTCACCGGCGATGTCGATCGCATCGGTCCCGAGCGGGGAGCTGCGCGCCGATCCCTGGCCCTCGGCGAGTGGCGTCCCGTCGCGGGCGAGGATGTCCGCGCGGTCGGGCAGGGTCAGGCGGCGCCCAAGCGCCTCCCCGTCCTGGAGCGAGGGGAAGACGAGGTTGGGCTGCCAGGCGATCTTGCCGTTCTCGAAGGGAAGCGCCAGCTCCCCGCCGACGTCGCCCCAGATCGTGGTGCCGATCGTGACCTTGACCTTGACCACGTCCCCATCGGGGCTTCCGACCTCGCCGGGGTTGATGCTGATGGCGGTCGATGTGGTCTGTGCCGCGCGGTAGGCGGCGGCGAGCTTGTCCTGCGGGTAGGCCTCCTGCGCCGAGGGCGTCAGCTCCGCCTCCATCGCGGCGAAGTCCTGCCGGGCCCAGGCGTCGATGAAGGTCTTGGCCGAGTCGTGCTCCGGGGAGCCCGCGGCGCTGACCACCCCCGCGATGAAGGCGATCAGGGCGATGATCCCCAGCGGCAGCGCGCGGCGACGCTGCCGCTTCTGGCGCTCGGTCAGCGGTTTGACCGTGCGGGCCGGCTTGGGCGGCCCCCCCTGCGGCCTGCGCCTTGGGGCGCTTTCCGTTGCCTGCCGGTCACTCACCTGGCCAGGGTAGTCAGTAGTGGGGCGCCGGGGCGCAGAAAGCCCTGCGTTGAGCGGAATGCGGCGTCCGGGTCATGCCTGCGTGGTTGTATTGCCGCCCGTGACCGCGCTCGACTGGGGAATCGTCGCCTTTGTGCTGCTGCTCGCCGCCTGGGGCTACCAGCACGGCCTGATCGTGGGCGCGCTCAGCCTCGTCGGCTTCGCGATCGGCGCGCTGGTCGGCAGCAGGATCGGCCCGGCGCTGCTTCCCGAGGGCTCGCACTCGCCCTACGCGCCGGCGACGGCCCTGCTCGGGGCGACCATGTTCGGCGGGATCGTGGCTGTCTCGCTGGAGGGCATCGGCCAGGGGCTGCGCACCCGCCTGGTGCGCGGATCGGGGGCAGCGGTCCTCGACGGAGCCGGGGGCGCCGTGCTGCTCGGCGCCCTGGCGCTGGGGCTGGCCTGGCTCTTCGGTGCGGTTGCCCTCAACACGCCGGGAGGCGGGCGGGACCTGCGCCAGGTGGTGCAGCGCTCGGCCGTCCTGCGCGAGCTCAATGGCGCGCTCCCACCCTCGGGCTTCATCATCAACGCTCTCCACCGGATCGACCCGGGCGTGGCGATCAACGGGCCGGATGCGGATGTGGGGCCTCCCGACTCCCGGATCGCCGGCGATCCCGATGTGGACGCCGCCGGAAACGCCGTGGTCAAGGTGCTCGGCACCGCCTGCGGGCTCGGCGTTGAGGGGTCGGGTTGGGTTGTCGCCCCGGGCCTCGTCGTCACCAATGCCCACGTGGTCGCCGGCGAGCAGGATACGACCGTGACCCTCCGGGACGGCGCCACCGAGCTCGATGCCAGCCCCGTTCACTACGAGCCCGGCAACGACCTGGCGATCCTGCGCGTGGACGCCCTCGAGGGGCCGGGGCTGCGCACCGTGGACGAGACCGAGAGCGGCACCGCCGGGGCCGTGCTCGGCTTTCCCGAGAACGGCGGCTTCACGGTGACGCCCGCCCGCCTCGGTCCCACCGCGGAGACGATCAGCGAGGACTCCTACGGCCGCGGCCCGGTCCGCCGCGATCTGAGCTCCCTTCGAGGCGACGTCCGCAGCGGCAACTCGGGCGGCCCCATGGTCGACGCCAAGGGCCGCGTGCTGACGACCGTCTTCGCGGCGACCACCACCGGCAAGCCGGGCGGCTACGGCATCCCCAACGACGTCATCCGCGCGGCCCTCGACCAGGTCGGGCCCTCCGAGGTCAGCACCGGTCCCTGCACCTGAGGGCTGTCGGCAGACCTCCCTGATCTAGCCCTTACGATTGGTAAGGTGCTCGCGAGGTGAGAGCGCAAGCTGCCGAGCCGCCGGCTTCGCCGGCCGGGAGGGCGCCGGAACGCGTCTGCCCCCACTTCCACCGCGCGGTGGAGCTGGTCGGGCGCCGCTGGAGCGGCGCGATCCTCTACTCGCTCACCGGCGGTCGGCTCCGCTTCGCCGAGTTGAAGGCGGCCGTGCCGGGTATGTCGGACCGGCTGCTCTCGGCGCGCCTCAAGGAGCTCGAGCAGGCTGGGCTGGTGGACCGCGAGGTTCACCCCGGCACCCCGGTACGGGTCAGCTACGAGCTGACGGCGAAGGGCGAGTCCCTCGGCCCGGTCATCGGCAGCCTGGGCGACTGGGCCCGTCACCACCGCGTTTAGGTAGGTTCCGCGGACGATGATCGACCCGCTCGAGCGCTGGCGCAAGTACGGGGAGAAGCCCGATTTCGCGGGCCTGCTCAGCTTCGGCGGCGCGCCCTACACCGAGGATCCCGCCGATCTGGCGGGGGCCGACGTGGCGATCGTCGGAGCGCCTACCGATGACCTCGTCTCCGATCGGCCCGGGACCCGCTTCGGGCCGAGGGCGATCCGGGCCGCCGGCTGCCCGCCGGGGCCGCACCTCGAGGCGAAGGTGGACGCCTTCGAGCAGCTGCGGATCGTTGACTACGGCGACGCGCCGGTCCTGCCCGCAGACCCGGCCCGCAGCCACGAGGCGATCGAGGCCACCGTGTCCGAGGTGGTCGAGGCGGGGGCCGTGCCGATCATCCTCGGCGGCGACCATGGGATCGCCGAGCCCGACATTCGCGCCTGCGCCAAGGAGCACGGCCCCGTCGGGCTGGTCCACTTCGACACCCACACCGACACCGGCAAGGAGGTGTTCGGGGTCGAGGTCTCGCACGGCACCCCGATGTACAGGCTGGTCGAGCAGGGCCACGTCGACGGCGCCCGCTACGCCCAGATCGGCCTCCGCGGCTACTGGCCCGGCGAGGAGGAGCTCGGCTGGCAGCGCGACAAGGGGGTCACCGCGATCTTCATGCACGACGTTCGCGACCTCGGGATCCGCGCCGTCGTCGAGCGGGCGATCGAGGTGGCCGGTGAGGGGCCGACCTTCCTCTCGGTCGACGTGGACGTGCTCGACCCGGTCTACGCGCCCGGAACCGGCACCCCCGAGCCCGGCGGCATGACCTCGGCGGACCTGCTCTGGGCCTGTCGCGAGCTGGCGGCCCGGCTGGAGCTCGTCGGCGCCGAGGTGGTTGAGGTAATCCCCACGGCCGTCGGCTCCGCGGATATCAGCGCGCTGGTGGCCGACCGCACCGTTCGCGAGATCCTGACGGGGATCGCCATGCGCCGCCGCTAGCGGAAGCCGCTACTTGTGCTTCTTGGCGACGGTTGCGCGGAAGCGCGAGATGCCGCTGGAGCCGGAGGCCGCGACGTAGACGTCGCGGCCGCCGGGGCCGACGATCGCCTGGTAGGCGCCCTCCAGGCTCCGGGCCTCGGTGCAGGTGCCGGCGCCCTCCTCGCTGGATCCGTTGTCGCTGAAGCAGCCGCGGGTTCCGGGCAGCTGGCTGATCGCGCCGGTCTTGCGGTTGACGCGAATCACCACAACCGAATCGGCGCTGTAGTTCGCGTAATAGAGCGTCTTGCCGTCGGCCGAGAGGGCGCCCGCGTAGCCACCGTCGAGAGCCCGGCCGTCCTGGCACGTGTCGGCGCCGTCGGCGCTGGATCCGTCCTCGGTGATGCAGAACGAGGGGTTCAGCTTTTGCGAGAGGGCCCCGGTCTTGGTGTTTCGCTTGACGGAGGCGATCTCGGTTGGGTTGTAGCCCTGAAGAAAGAGGAAGCGGCGGTCGGGTGAGAGCACGACTCGCTCGGCGTCGACGATGCCACGGCCCTCGGCGCAGCTGTCGGGGCCCTCGGGACCGCTCCCGTCCTCACTGATGCAGCCGGCCTTGCCCTCGACCTTGACCAGCCCGCCCTGCTTGTTTCGCTTCAGCACGCCGACCAGAGCGTTGTCGCGATCCGGGATGTAGACGAAACGGTTGTCGGGAATCCCGACCTCGAACACCTCGCCGTACCCCACCGCGCGGCAGAGCACGTCGGTGCCGGTGGTGCCGGTCGTGCCGTTCTCGGACACACAGCCGTTGAGGCCCTTGAGCTGCTTGAGGGAGCCGTTCTTGCGGTTGCGGGCGAAGATCGCTATGCCCGGCTCGGCGGCGTAGTTGGTCGCGTAGAGGAAGCGCTGGTCGGGCGTGATCGCGGTGCTGGACACGTTGAAGAGCTCGCGCCCGTCGGCGCAGGTGCCCGGGCCGGCGTCGCTGGAGCCGTCGTCGCTGACGCAGCCCTTCTTGCCCGCGAGCTGGGTGAGCTGCCCGTTCTTGAGGTTGCGCTTGAAGATCGCGACGCCGCCAATCGGGTTCTCCTGCGCGGCGTTGTAGAGGAAGCGCCCGTCCTTGGAGATCGTGATCGAGCGCCCGTCACCGGTGTCGAGCAGGCGAACGTCCCTACAGGTGTCGGACCCCTCCTCGCTCGAGCCGTCGCGCGAGAGGCCTGCCTCGTTTGCGCATCTCCCTCAAACCCCCTCCTGCAACCCCCGGCGGCGCCGAGCCTACCAGCGGCGCGGGTTGCCCGGGGGCGCCTCGTCGCGGGTGAGCCGGCCCTCGACGACGTCAACCGGGTAGGCGCCCGTCGTCGCCCGGTAGTGGTCGAGCTCCGCCGGGCCGAGCGCCCCGAAGGCCTCCTCCACCGCCGAGGCGTAGCTGCTGAGGATCACAGTGCCCGCGGCGGGCTCGGGGGCGAAGTTCCTGGCCTTGGCCGTGTAGGTGATCACCCGCTCGAAGCCGTGGCCCCCCGCCCCCTCCACCAGCTCGGTCACGTCCACCCTGTCGTAGCGGATCTCCCTGATGTCGAGGCGGTCCAGCTCCGCCTCGGTCAGCTCGATCAGGACGCCGTTGACCGCTCCCGCCGGGTCCTCGCCACGCTCGACGTTGAGCCCCAGCACATGGGAGGGGAGGGTCCCGTCCAGCAGCTCGAAGGTCTTCTCCTCGGCGTGGTTGTCGCGGGCCTGCGACCAGCGCCGGCACCAACCACGCAGCCTGGCCGGGTCGGGGGGCGGCACCGAGCGACCCAGCGTCAGCGAGGCGCTCTCGGCGGAGACCAGGGAGCCGTAGCCGAAGACGGCGATGCTCATGTTCAGGCTTCGACCGGCTCGGGGTCCGAGCGGTCGCGGGCCTCGCGGTCCCAACTGCAGAGGCGGGGGGCCGCAGGGCAGTCGTGGCAGAGGGCGCGATGGGGGGTGGGGGTCACCCCGAAGCCGCCTTCCCCGAGCTCGGCGACCAGGCCGACAAGCTCCTCGCGGAGCGCTGTGATCTCGACGGGCCCGTGCTGAGCACGGGGTACGACGTCGGCTCGCTCGAGGAAGCAGTAGGCGGTCTCCACCGGACCGTCGGCGCGCAGCGAGGCCGCGACGGCGTAGAGCTTCCGCTGGATCTCGTAGCGCTGCATCTGATCGGCGGGGTCGGCGCCCTTGAGGCGGTCGGTCTTGTAATCGATCACGAGCAGGCCCCCGGGACGCTCCACCAGGAGGTCTATCGAGCCGCGCACCAGCGACCCCCCCAGATCGAGCACGAAGGGCGCCTCCGGGATCAGCTGGGCGCCGCCGAGCTCGCCCAGCAGCTCGGAGCCGAGCCAGTTGGCGACCAGCGCCCCGGCGCGCTCGAGCTGGGCGTCGGTAGGCTCGAGGCCCTCCGCACTCAGGGCGGAGAGCAGGCGCTCCTCGCCGGGCTCTCGCCAGCGGTTGGCGGCGCTCCACTCGAGCAGCCCGTGAACGGCGTTGCCGAGCGCGAAGCGGCGGCCGGCGGCCGCCGGCGTCGCCTCGGAGGGCTCGGCGACGTCCCCCGGTCCCGCCAGCTCGTCGCTGGGGGGGTCTGCGGCGCCGGGACGGTCCTCGGTCAGCTCGGCTGCGGCCGGCCCGGGCTCGCGGGTGCGAACGCCGAGCACCCGCTCGACGTAGAAGCGGTAGCCGCAGCGCGAGAAGTCCGAGAGCGCCGAGTAGGAGAGCCGGCCGGCCGATGCCGGCGTAGCGCTCGGGGGGTCGAGCAGCGGCGGCGTCAGACCGGGCTCCGGGGCCGGTGCCTCGGGGCCGGGCGCGTCGGGCAGCAACTCGGCGCCCGCGCCGGGCTCCGGCCTCGAGACGGCGACCTCGATCGTCGCCGGGTCGAAGCTCGCGTCGAGGCCTCTGCGTGGCTCGGGCGGGTCGAGCTGCACCCGTTCGGCGTCGAGCTCGCCGTCGAGAAGGCTCTTGACCAGGCGCGCGGCGACGGGCGTCCCCGGCTTGGTCTCTCCCGAGAGCTGGGTCCTCGCAACGGTGCCGCTGAGGATCAGGCGGTCCTCCGCCCTGGTCGCCGCGACGTAGGCGAGCCGCATCGCCTCGTCAGAGTCGCGCTGCTCGGCCTCTTGCTTGAGCTCGTCGTGGGCGAACAGGTACTCCGATGGGCGCCCCAGGCGCGCGAGGCGAACGCCGATCCGGAAGCGCCCCGGGCCGGCGCTTTCGGGGCCGCCGGGGGCCACCCGCAACGCCGGGGGGAAGCCCGCGAGGATGTTTCGCCCCAGGTGAGCGACGGCGACGATCGGGAACTGCAGCCCCTTTGCCGCGTGGACCGTCATCAGCCGGACGCCGTCGTGGCCCTCGGCCTCGGTGGCCGCCTCACCCTCGCGGTCGTCGCGAGCGGCGCGGTCCTCGAGGTAGGCGACGAAGCCGGCCAGGTCCGGTCCCTCGTCGGCCTCGTAGTCGCGTGCGAGCCGAAGCAGCTTGCGCACGTTGGCCCAGCGCTGGCGCCCGTCGGGGCGGGCCAGGGTCGCCAGGTCGTAGCCGAAGGTCCGCGCCGCGCGGGCGACCAGTCCCTCCAGCCCGGGCTCGACCCCGGTGCGGCGCAGGACGGAGAGGCGCTCACAGAAGACGCGCAGCCGCTCGCGCTCGGCGGGGTCGATCTGCCCGGCGTACTCGGCGCGGTCGGGCTCCTCATCCCTGAGAAGCCAGCGCTCCAGCGACGGCCAGACGTGGAAGAGCCGGTCGCGGCCGCCCTCCTGCTCCGGTGGCTCGCTGGCGAGGCGGCGAAGCAGCCACAGCGTCTCGGGCAGGGCTCCGCAGGCGGCGCCGGCGAGCGTCCCGAAAAGCCCCTCGTCGTCGAGCGGGTTCGAGATCACGCCCAGGATCGCGCGCAGGTCCTCGACCTGCTGCTGGGACCAGTAGCCACGGCCGCCGACGACGTAGGGGCGCAGCCCGACCTCGGTGAGGGGACGCTCGAAGGCGCCGACGTGGGTCATCGCCCTCAACAGCACGACCATCTCCCGCGGCTGGGCCCCCTGCTCGTCACGAAGCTGCGCGAGGCGAGAGGCCAGCACCCGGCCCTCGGCGACGACCGCAGCGGGCGACGGCTGGTCACTGAGCCCCGGAAGCTCCACATCCTCATCGCCCCAGGCCCCCCTCGGCTCGTCGTGGGTGCACAGCAGCTCGACCCTCGGCGGAGACGGCTGCTCGCGCTCGCGGCCCACCGTGAGCGGGGTGAAGCCGCTCAGAAGCGAGTCGCCGAGCGCGTTGTTGGTCGCGATCACGTCGGCGACCGAGCGGAAGTTCCCGAGCAGCGGCAGCACGGACGCCTCGCTGTCGGCGCGGGCGGCGAACTCCTCGCGGACCCGGCGGTAGATGTCGAGGTCGGCGTGGCGGAAGGCGTAGATGGACTGGAACTCGTCGCCGACCGTGAACAGCCGGGTGCCGGCGCCGCGGAGGAGCTCGATCAGCTCGAGCTGGAGCTCGTTGGTGTCCTGGAACTCGTCAACCATGATCTCGGTGAAGCGCTCCCGATAGGCCTCGCGGATGACGTCGTTATCCCGAAGCAGCGCGGCCGTGCGGAGCTGGAGGTCCTCGAAGTCAAGGCCCGAGCGCTCAGACTTGAGCGCGATGTAGCGGGCATCGAAGAGCTCGACGAGGCGCCGCAACGCCTCGTACTCGCCGCCCAGCTCGCGCTCTGCGACAGCGCGCCGCGCCGCTCGCAGCGCCCGCTTGTAGGACTCAGCGGGCTCGCGCTTGAAAGCCGCCGCGCCGGAGATGATCTCAAGCCCCTGGAGCTCCGCGAGGTTCGGGCTATCGGTCGTTGCTGCCCGTCGCATCCGCTCACAGCTCTCGGCGGCGGCTTCCCCGCTGGCCTCCTCGCAGTCCGGAAGGGCCGCCTCGGCGGCGCGGCGCAGACCCGCGAGCGCGCCCCCGAGGTCTGAGAGCTCGGGGATGGGGAGGGACGGTTCCTCCTCGCCGCGGCTTCGGAGCTCGGCGTGCACGCCGAGCACCGCCTCCCTGAGTACGCGGCGGTTGTGGGATGAGACCAGCTCGGCGCCGTCGAGGGCCTCGGCGGCCAGCAGCTCCCGGATCGCATCGGTAAGGGCTCGCGCCGCCAGCCGCCCCGCCTCGGGCTCATCGATCACCCGAAAGCGCGGGTCGATCCCGGCCGCGGCGGGATGATTGGCCAGCAGCCGGCGGCAGAAGCCGTGGATCGTGGAGATCCAGCCCCGCTCGACCGAGTGCGCCGTCCTTCGCAGCTCGGCGGCGGCGACCGGATCGGCCTCGGCGTCGGCGCGCAGCTCGAGCGCGCTCCGGACGCGCTCTCGCAGCTGCCCCGCGGCGCGCTCGGTGAAGGTGAATGCCAGCACGCCGTCGAGCCCCGCCTCATCGTCGATCGCCGTTGCGCAGAGCCGCTCCACCAGGACCGTCGTCTTGCCGGTGCCGGCGCCGGCCTGGAGGAAGATGTCGCGATCGCGGCTGGAGAGCGCGTCGAGCTGCTCCGGGGTCAGATCGGGCGCGCCCGCCTCGCCGCTCACGGCGCCGGCTCCGCGTCCTCGTCATCGAGCTCGTCGGCACCGCCGCGCTCGCGGCGGCAGATCGGCTGGAACGAGCACCAGGTCGGGCAGCTGCCGCCGATCGGGTCGCGCTTGACCTCGCCGCCGCGGATGGCGGCGACGATCTCGGTCGCGTGCTCGGCGGCGTCGTCGAGCGCCGCCTCGAACTTCTCGTCGTCGAGCAGGTCGTTCTTTCGCACCGGCAGCCCGTCCAGCTCGTCGGCCATCTCCTTTCGCAGCAGGCCCTGCGCCTGCCTGCTGCTGGTCCCGCCCAGCGGTCGGTAGACGCCGCCGATCAACTCCATCCCCCAGAGCTCCCGGATCGCCCGCAGGTAGAGCTGCAGCTGCAGCTTGCCGTCCTCCCGAAGCTTCTTGGGGCCCTTGATCACGTCCCTGGCCGACTTGTAGTCCTGGATCAGCGCGGCCCTGACCGCGGAGCCCTCCGGGGTCAGGTCAACGCGGTCGATCATGCCGCGGATCGAGAAGTCGCCCAGCGAGAGCGCCTCCTTCTCGGCGTCGGGCATGCCGAACTTCGCCTCGGCCAGCTCGGGCTCCGGGACGAGTCGCGGCCCGGCGGCGGCCTCGTCCTCGAGGAAGCGGACCGCGAGCCCGGTCGCCCTCCGGAGCTGCGCCGCGTACTCGGGGTCCGCCGGGTCGATCCCCTCCTGCGCGGCGACCTCGGCCGAGAGGGCGCCCGCGCGCTCGCACCAGGCGTCCAGGGTGGCGGCCGTCAGGCTCCGCTCGCCGCCGACGCCCTCTGCATAGAGCTTCTCGAGCACGGCGTGGACGACGGAGCCGATCGCCTGCGACTCCTCGGAGGGGTCGAGCGTCTGCGGGTTCAGCTCCTTCTCGACGAACCAGATGTACGGACACGAGGCGTGGCTCTCCAGGGTCGAGGCGCTGAACAGGTCGCGCCGGCGCAGCTCGGCCAACACGGACTCCTGCTCGATCGGGCCGGGCTTGACCCGCCTCCTTTCCGTCTTCGAGGCGGCCTCGGCGAGGCGCGAGCCGAGTGCCTTGGCGACGGGGCCCGGGATCGCGAGCGATGCCAGCGTCTCGGGCCAGCGCTCGGGTCCCAGCGCCGCCAACGAGGCGGCGAGGGCGTCCGGGCTCGCTGCCCGCCCGATCGGCCCTACGACCTCGGCCAGACCGCGCCTGCGGAGCATCGACTCCGGCGTGCCGCGCCGCCCCTCGCCGGCTCCGAACAGCTCGCAGACCTCGTCGACGAAGCTCGAGCGAACGAGCTCCCGGCCCTCGTCGTCGCTGCTTCGCCACGAGAGCCAGAGGCCGTCGTGGGGCCGCGAGAGGCAGACGGCGAACAGGTAGCGCTCCTCGAGCTCGGGGTCCGCGCGGTCAGGGAGGCCCAGCGCCGCGCGGCGATCGTCATCCAGCAGCGGGGCCGGCCGCGGACCGCGCGGGAACTCGCCCTCCTGCAGTGAGGCGACGAAGAGATGGTCGACGCGCCCGGCGCGCACCCGGTAGGGGCTGAGCACCCGAACGCGGCCCGCGGCGGGCCCGCGCCAGAGGGGCACGGAGACCTCCTCGATCGCGTCGATCAGCTCCCGCGGCTCGCATCCGAGGCCGAGGTCGGCGAGGTCCGCCAGCGCCCGCTCGGCGGCCGCGCCCGCTCGCAACTCGGTCGCGCGGTCGGGGTTCGGCAGCTCGCCCCGGTGGTCGCGCATCGCCAGCTCGGCGATCCGGCGGGCCTGATGGGCGCAGCCGCGGAGCAGCGCGGGACCGCCGCCCGCGTCGCGTAGCTGGGCGAGCTCACGCAGATCCGGTCCATTCGGGTGCTTCTCACGCCAGATCTCGGCCGCGGCCTCGCAGTCGGTCACGCGACCGCGCCGGACCGAGCGCTCCAGCCAGTCGACGTTTTCGGGCCAAGCGAGCCCCGGCGTGCGCAGATACGCGATCAGGTCCTCGGCCTCGCCATCACCCAGAGCCGCTCGGACGAGCGAGGCGAGGCCCTTTCCGGTCGCCGTGCGGCGCAGGGGAAGCCTCGATTCGACCGCGACAGGAATCCCCATCTCGTCGAGCACCCGGCGGTAGAGCGCCCCCTGGGAGGCGGGGTCGCGAAGCACGATCGCGATCTGGCCGGGATCGACGCCCTGCTTCAACAGCAGCGCGATCTCAGAGCCGATCGCCTCCACCTCGGCGAGCTCGCCCGCGGACTCGAGCAGGGTCAGGCCGGGTCCGGGCTCGAGCGGCTTGGCGTCGGGCTGCATGAAGGAGCGCTCCAGCTCGAACAGCAGCTCGGTCGTCCGATAGCGCTGGGCCTCGAGCCGCGGCTCCTCGACTCCGCCGAGGTCCCTGAGCTGCGCCAGGAGCCGGGCGCGCGCCGCCAGCGACTCGCTGTCCTCGTAGGTCAGGGCCACGGTGACCGCCGCGGCCTTCGACAGTTCCGCAAGCAGCTCGAGTTGCTCGCCGGTGAGGTCATCGAAGCCGTAGAGGAGGACGGGGCGGCCCGCCCAAGCCTCGCCGTGGGTACGCAGCCCGGCGATTGCAGCCCTCGCCAACAGGTGTGAATCGCCGCGGCGGAGCCCGTCGCGAACCTCGGCGTAGCTGTGGTACAGCGACGCCAGCTCGCGCTCGTACTCGCCGGCCTCGGCAGCGCGTGCCGAGAGGTCGGCAGGGTCTACCCCCGCCGCCTCCAGCTCCTCGATCAGCTCCGCGAGCGCCGGTGCGAACCCCGGCCGCCGCGCCGAGCGGGCGAGCAGGCTCAGCTCGGCGCGCCCAGCGCCCTCACGCGCGACCCGGACTCGCTGGACCTGGCTCAGAGGGGGCGGGGAGCTGACATCCACGGCCCGCGCGACCTCCTCGAACAGCTGCGCGAACGTACCCACGTGGCCACCGATCACGCCCCCGAGGTCACCGCAGAGCTCGCGCTCGAAGCGCTCGGCGTCGTCCAGGTTTGGGACCACGAGCACCGGGTCCTGGTGGAGGCTGGTGCGAAATGCCTCGAGCACGGCTCCCGTGCGGCCAGAGTTCGGCGGCCCGGCGATCAGCTTCAGCGGCATGCGGGCCAGCCTAGCCCGCGCACGCGCGGCAAAAGGGACCGGAAACCGCAGCAATCCGCGCAATAACCGAGGTAAATCCGATGTCGGTTTTGACGTCGGGGGGCGACTCTAGTCTGGCCTCCACTCACCGCACGAAGGTCACAGGAAGAGGAAACGAGCTGACATGACACTTTGCTTCGTAGATCCAGCAGACGCGATTCGCGCGATCGCCGACTCCGTCGGCCGCGAGGCTCGCCGTCAGCTCCTGGGGGAGGCGGTTCGTGCCTGGGTGGACGAGATCCCCGACATGGAGCTCCAGACCCACTACGCCAAGGCGATCGCCGAGCTCGACGACCACGACATCTCGATGCTCGCCGCCTGGCACGGCTCGATGGAGGTCGGGCAGCCGCTTCCCAACCGAGACTTCCTGATGGGCGCTTTCGACTCGCTCGGTGAGCACCGCCGCGAGGCCCTCAAGCTCGCCGCGGGCTTCCGCGGCGAGGAGGCCTTCGAGGAGGGCGTCAGCGAGGAGCGGGCGCTGGAGACGGTGCTCGAGTGGCTCTCGGGCCCCAGGCTGATGGAGCTCGCCCGAGAGGCGACCGAGCTCTACATCTGGGATCGCGGCGGCTCCGAGAACTAGCCCGGCAGTAGCAGCTCGCGCAGCTCGGGGATCGCCTGCTCGTTGTCGCGGTAGTGGACGGCCTCCATGCCCAGCTCGCGGGCCGCGGCGCAGTTGAGCTCGATGTCATCCAGGAATACGCACTCGCCGGCGGCGACGCCCAGCCTCTCGAGGGTCAGCTCGTAGATCGCCGGGTCAGGCTTTCTGAGGCCGACGAAGGCGGAGTCCACGACCAGCTCGAAGATCTCGTCCACCGGCAGCATCGAGCGCCAGAGTGGCTCCCACTCGCGGATGTTGTTGGTGAGCATCCCCATCCGGTAGCCGTCCTCCTTCAGCTCCGCCATCAGGGAGATGATCGGCTCGTTGGGCTGGAGGGCCTCGAAGTAGATCTCGCGGAAGCGGTGGAGCTCGGGCCGGTGGCCGAGCTCGGTCTCCAGCTCGTCGGCCAGCTTGGCCAGGAACTCCACCTCGGGGACGCGGCCCAGCTCCAGCTCGTAGAGCGGGTGCTTGCCCTCGCGCTTCTCGATCCGCCCTATCGCCCTGCCGAGGCTCTCCATCGGGATGCCGGTGGTGTCTTGGACTGCGGCGAACGACCCGATCAGGGGGGAGGTCAGGACCCCGCCGAAGTCCGAGATCACGGTGGTGAGGCAGCTCATCGCCGCTCGATCAGATACGCGCCGAGGCCGGCTCCGGCGTCGCCCGCGAACTCGAACGCGGCGACGGCCGTCCCGTTGCTCACCTGTCCGAGCGCGGTGCCCGACTCGCGCATCGGCTGAGCCTCGGAGTCGGTCGGCCAAAGCTCCAGGTTGAACCGGCGCTGGGCGCCGGAGTCGTCGTACTCGGTCGAGAGCAGCGCCTCCTGGAACGGCGTGATCGTCCCCTCGACGTCGATCAGCCAGGCCTGGGTCTGCTCGTCGCCATGGCCCTCCGCCGCCGCGGGCCCTGCGGCGACCACGACCATGACCGCGCCCTCCTCGCTCGTCATCGCCAGGTGGCGGGTGGTGGCCGGGATGGCCTCCGGCGAGGACCTCCAGCGCGTGATGTGCCCTCGGCATTCGAGCCCGTGGGCATCGCCGCGGACGAGGCTCCCGCCGACCGCGCAGGCGACCACGTCGAGCGAGTTGAAGGCCGGGGAAGCGCCGTCGCTCCCGATCACCGTCAGGCTTCCCTCGCTTGGCGTCAGGGTGGCCTCGCAGCTCGCGCCCGGGGCCGAGAGCGCCAGCGTGACCTCGTCGCCGGAGTCGCCAAGCTCGACCTCGGCGCCCTCGACCTCGCCGCCCGCGAGCAGCAGGCCGCCCCGGGTTTCGCCGAGCTGCCAGCCGAGGGCGCAGATCCCGCTCGCCGGGTCCGCGAACCCGGCGACGATCGCCGCCGGCCCGTCGCTCACCGCCTCTCGCCTCCCGGGTCGCCGTTCTGCGTCCGCTCGGCCGCGTCCGCGCCGCGCTCCAGGGAGTCGTGCCCGGTGACCTCCTCGGCTGTGCCGTCGATGTCTCCGGGCCGCGCCGGGTGCCCTGCCGGTGCGCCTCGGCCTCCGCGGGCCTTGTCGTAGCCCCACCAGGCGACTCGCGGCCCCAGGCTGACGCGGGCCCAGGCGAACCTGGTGGAGAGGCCGCGCACCGCGGCGCGGGTCGGGGGCAGCAGCAGCAGGATCCCGACGATGTCGGTGAGGAACCCCGGGGTGATCAGGAACGCCGCGCCGAAGATCACGAGCACGCCGTCGAAGACCTCCTTCGCGGGGACGCGGTTCTCGGCGAGCGCGCGGTTGAAGGCCACCCAGGCGGCCCTGCCCTGGTGGCGAAGCAGCACGGCGCCCAGGATGCTGTCGAGCAGGAGCAGCGCCAGCGTCGGCAGCACACCGATGGCGCCGCCGACCTGGATGATCACGTATAGCTCCGCGAGCGGAACGACGATGAAGATGATCAGCAGCAGGAACACGGCGACAGGCTACCCAGGGCCAGGCCCCGCCTTCACCCAGTCAGGCCTCCGCCTGGCCCCGGCGAGTGGGCAGCGCGATGAAGGCAGCCGCGGCGATCGCGATCCCGAGCAGGGTCGCCAGCCCGCGCTGGCCGGCGGTCTCAAGCGGGGGATAGCCGAGTGAGTCCGTCAAGAGCACCACGAACACGGTGATCGCCGCTGTGAAGATCGCGTACTCCAGCGGCAACAGCGCATAGGCGACGGCGACGGCGATCGTGAGGATGGCGGCGATCGGAACAGGGTCGTTGCCGAGCGCCTCGGCGAGCCCGGTGGCGAGCAGCAGGCCGCCGATCGTGCCGACGGCGCGCATGGCGAGTCGCTCCTTGGTTTCGCCGAGCGCCGGCTTCAGCACGAAGAGGATGGTGAGCGGCACCCAGTAGCCGTGGCCCTGGAGATCGATGAAGCGGTAGACGGCCACGCCGGCACCAAGCGCGAGCCCCCAGCGCACGGCGTGGCGGAAAGCGGGCGAGTCCGGCGAGAGCTCAGAGGCGATTCTCCTGCCCGCCGAGCGTGTGCCGGCGACCGGGTCAAGCTGCTCGGTCTCGCGGTCGGAGAGGATCCACGCGAGCAGAGAGCAGAGGGCCTGCAGCAGCGCCCCGGCCGTCCCCAGCGCCAGCGCCGGCGCGACGCGCCGCCGCCGATTCCGCCGGCGCCGCGTCGGCGGAATCGGCCGAGACTCCCTGGACGATCAGCAGCGCGAGCACGACCATCATCGCGGCGATGGCGAGGCGGGGGGAGACCGCGACGCAGAGCCCCGCTGCGATCCCGACCACGGCCATCACCACCACCGCGAGGGCCGCGTACTGGCTGGAAAGCACCCCCAGCCCCGCCGCAAGGCCGATCACCGGTGCAGCCACCAGCTGCCAGACGAAGCGGATCCGGGCGGGGGCGTCGAAGGCGACGAACCCCGCGATCAGGGCGCCACTGGCGAGCGCCCCCGAGGACTCGGCGCCGGTCTTGAGGTCGAGCAGCGACGCGAGCCCGACTGGGACCGCGGTCAGCGCCCCCCGCCTCAGGTTCGGATACGCCTCTCCACGCAGGCGCCAGCTCTCACGCTCCCAGATCACTCGGGCAACGTATCCTCGTGAGCTGACGCGCACCGAGCTCGAGCGCCGGCCCCGTTCGGCTAGGATTGACGGAATGCCTGCCACGCTCAACGAAGAGGTCGTCTACGAAGCGCTCGAGGAGGTCATCGACCCGGAGCTCGGGCTCGACTTCGTCTCGCTCGGGCTCGTCTACGACGTCGAGGTCAACGACGCCGAGGTCTTCGTCACCTTCACGCTGACCACCCCCGCCTGCCCGATCGGCCCCCAGGTATCCGAGCAGATGCGCGAGTTCGTGGGTGACGTCGAAGGTGTGGACAAGGTCCACCCGAAGATGGTCTTCGATCCGCCCTGGTCCCCGGAGCTGATGTCCGAGGACGCCAAGTTCGCGCTCGGGTACTAGCCTGCAAGTAGCTGCCTTTCGGGAAAACCGGGTCCCGAATAGGTCCCGAACGGAGCGCCTGAACGCAGTGGGAGAACCGGGAGCGACTGGCCCCTGGTGCTCCTCTCACGCGAGGCTGTCGCACAAACCCCCCGCATTTCCGTCCGTTTGCAGCGAGAAAATGGCCCATGCCACAGAACTTTCTCAGCTGCGACCGTGACCAACCGATGCTGTTGCCGCCTGATCTGCGCGACTGGTTAGACGAAGACCACCTCGCCTGGTTTGTGATCGAGGCGATCGACGAGCTCGA
>SHVA01000025.1 GCA_009691195.1 Solirubrobacterales bacterium
GCTGAAGAAGAGCTCGTGGTCGGGGGGCAGGCAGCCACGGCCCATGCCGTTGAGGAAGACGGGCGAGCCGAGCGCCTCGGCCAGCTCGCGCAGCTCGGCCTCGGCGTGGGCCCAGTAGACGTTGGTGCCGGCCATGATCGCCGGGCGCTCGGCGCCGGCCAGCAGCTTCGCGGCCTCCTCCACCCCGTCGGCCACGCGGGCCGAAAGCGCACCGGCCTCGGGGGTCTCGGCGTCGGCCTCCATGAAGACGACGTCGAGCGGGTAGTCAACGAAGGTCGGCCCCAGCGGCGGCGTCGCGGCGACGTCGATCGCGGCGGCCGTCGTGCGCGGGATGTCGGCCGGGTCCTTGACCGTCTCGGCGGTCTTGACCAGCGGCGCGACGAAGGGGACGTGGTCGATCTCCTGGAGCGAGCCAGAGCCCCAGCGCATCTCCGGCGCGCGGCCGCCCATCGTCACCAGCGGCACGCCGTCGGCCTGGGCGGAGGCGATCGCGCTCATCCCGTTGGTCACCCCGCAGCCGGCGGTGAGCGCGCAAACACCCGGCTCGCGGGTCGCCTTGGCCCAGCCGATCGCAGAGAAGGCGGCCGACTGCTCGTGGCGGGTGTCGATCAGGTCGATCCCCTCGTCCCTGCAGCCGTCATAGATCGAGAACAGGTGCCCGCCCGAGAGCGTGAACAGCTTCGAGACCCCGCGCGACTTGAGCGTGCGTGCGACCAGGGTGCCGCCGTGGGCGGCCTTGGCCTCCGTGCCCTCCTTGGTCTGGTCCGGCGTCGCCACCGAGCGAGCCTACCGCCCCTGCCTCACCACCCGAATATCGAGGCTTCGGTCCGGCTTTCTTGGGCGAGGGCGGCGATTTTGGACCAATAGTTGTAAAGGCCCACGCCTGCGCGGCCGACGAAGGGCGGAATCCAAATTAATCGCGGTTCCTAGATCAGGCGCGCCTCGACTCTCGGTGTGACTGGGCCTAGGGGAACCGAAAGGATCCAGACCCATGCACCGTAAGGAAAAGATTCTCCTCTCACTACTGCTCGTGGGCGCGCTCGGAAGCATGGCCGCCTTCGGCGTCCTCGGCGCCTTCTCGAGCACCACCTCGAATCTCAACAACTCGTTCGCGGCAGGAACCGTCGTTCTCGCCGATAACGACGCGAACTCGTCCCTGTACACGGTCTCGAACGCCAAGCCCGGCGACACGGTCACCCGCTGTATCCGGGTCACCTACACAGGGACCCTGGGCTCAGACGCGCGCATCTACACGCTGAGCCCGATCGGCGCGCTGGGGCCGTACGTCGACCTGACGATCCAGCCCGGCACGATGCCCGGCGCGACCGCGTTCCCGAACTGCACCGGCTTCACGGCCGACCCGGGCGGCGCGCTGTACACGGGGACCCTGCAGAACTTCGGGTCCACGCGCAACAGCTACGCCAACGGCGTGGTCGACTTCCCGGGTGCAACGTCGTCCTGGGCCACCAACGACGACGTCGTCTACCAGGTCACCGCGCAGCTGCAGGCGAGCGCCCCGGACACCGCCCAGGGAGCTACGACCGGCAGCCACACGATCACCTGAGAGGCCCGCAACCAGTAGCGGTTGGGGCCCAGGGAATCAAGGAACGATCCGTATGACGGTGCGTGGTCTGAGAGCCGCACATTGCGCCGGCGCCCTGGTGGGCGCCGGCGCAGTTGCTATTGCCCTCTGGGCGAGCATGCCGGCCCAGGGCGGCGAGGCCGCCGGCGCCGACGTGTCAGCTTCTCCAGCGCGCTTACGGGCGAGCTGGGAGTGGAGCCGGCCGCGCCGAGGCTGCTCCTGCATGCGGGCAACCTGCAGCCGGGCGGCGGCATGGTCAGCGGCGAGTTCACCCTCACCAACCAGACCGGGGAGCGCCTCTCGATAGCCCCCCGGCTTCGCCCCTCCGGTCACTCACTCGACCAGGCGTTGATGGTGCGGCTGCGCTCCGGCAACAACGAGATCGCGCGCGGCCACCTCGGCTCGCTTCGTCGAGGGCCAGGCTCACTTCAGCTCGCGCCCGGCGACAGCACCAACGTCGAGCTGGACGCCTGGCTGCCCGATTCGGCAGGCTCTGGATGGCAGGCGGCGCTGGTCGAGGTCGCGGTCGTGCTCGAATCGAAGCGGGCGGCCCGCTGATGTTGCCCTGGCGCCTGCACAGGATGCGCCTGATGGGCGTCGGCTTCGCCACCTGGCTGCTCGGCGGCCTCGTGTTCACGCTGCTGGCCGTGGTGGTGGCGCCGATGGTGCTCGGCTTCCACACCTTCACGGTGCGCTCGGGGAGCATGACCCCGACGATCCGCACCGGCGACCTGATCGTGACCCGGACGATCGCGCCGAGCGCCGCGCGCCCGGGCGACATAGTCACCTTCCACAACCCCGAGTTCGACGGGGACCTCACCACCCACCGGGTGCGCTCGATGCGCGCCGACGGCGACCAGCTCCGGTTCGTCACCCGCGGCGACGCCAACAGCGCCTCGGAGTCCTGGAGCGTGGACGCCGACGGCAGCATCGGCCGCCTCTCCTACCGGGTACCGCTGGTGGGCTACGCGCTGTCGCGAATCGGCAGCGAGCCGGGCCGCCTGGCGCTGGTGGGCCTGCCGGCGCTGATCCTGCTGGCGCTCGGGCTGATGCGCATCTGGACTCCCTCGCGAGTCGGCGCCTCACGGCGCCTGGGCACGGAGCCGGCCGGAGAGAGCACTTGATCTCCGCCAGTCGGTATCCGGCCCTCGCGCGCAGGCGCCGGCGCGTCATGTCGCGCTTCCTCGCAGTCAGCTGCGCTGCGCTGTTCATCGCCGGCCTCGGGGTGACCCTGGGCGACGTCTGGGGGGCCTTCACCGCGACCAACTCCAACCCCACCAACAGCTTCGCCGCCGCCACCGACTTCGTCGCCCCCAGCGCCTCGGGCTCGGTGATCGGCAAGACCATCGGCAACACGCCCGGCTACATCCGGCAGGGCGGCACCTACTTCGTCTACGCCAACGTCGCCGACACCGGCAACCCCGCCAGCGGGATCAGCACGGTGCGCTCCAACTCCTCCACGATCACCTCGGGCGCGACGGCCAGCGCCCTCTCCTCAGGCTCGTTCACGGCCGGCAGCACCTCCTACAACTACCGCACGGCGTCGCTGACGGCAGCCGCGATCCTTGCGGAGGGCGCCTACAGCTACAGCCTCACCTCCACCGACGTCGCCACCAATTCGCGCACCCAGAGCGGCTACACGGTGATCGTCGACAACACCCTCGCCGCAGCCAGCGGCATCCAGAGCGCCAACGGCGGCTCGATCGTCGGTCGGCCCCAGCTCAACGACACCATCACCTTCAGCTTCACCGAGCCGGTCGAGCCGGCCACCATCCTCCCAGGGTGGACCGGGACCTCCACGAGCACCACCGTGCGGATCAACAACAACGCCGCGGCCACCGGCGGCAATGACCAGCTGCTGGTCTTCAACTCGGCCAACTCGGCGCAGCTCCCGCTGGGCTCGGTCAACCTCGGCCGCACCGACTACGTCAGCGCGAACCGCACCTTCGGCGCCAGCGGCACCCAGGCGGCGATGACGATGAGCGGCAACAACGTCACCGTGGTGCTCGGCACCGCCTCGGCCAACGGCACCACCGCCGCCGCCGCGGGATCGATGATCTGGACGCCGCAGGCGACGCCGACCGACCGCGCGGGGAACGCCACCTCAACGACGCCCATCACCGAGGGCGGCGCCGCGGACAGGGAATTCTGAGCGGTGAAAGGACCCTCCCGCCGCCCCGCCCTGCCCGGGCTCGAAAAGCTGATCGGCATCGGCCTGGTCGCGGCGGCGGCGATCGCCGCCGCGCTCGCGGTCGCGGTCGGCCCGTCGCCGAGGGCCAACCCGATCAAGCTACTCGGCAGCAGGGGCGCCCTGAGCTCTTCGAACTCGCTTCAGGGCTCCGCGATCCTCGCCGCCTCAGACATGGCGCCGGGCGACAGCACCAGCGGCCAGGTGCGGATCGACAACAACGGCGCCCGCGGCGACCTGGTCCTCGAGCAGCGCCAGGCGGCCCGGCAGACGGGCCTGGGCGTAGGGCGGCTGTTCAAGCAGCTCCAGCTGGAGGTGACGCGGATCGGCCACGGCACCGCAGCCCCCGTCTACCGGGGCGACCTCGCCGCCGCTGACGGGGTCTACGCGGGCAGCCCGCGGGCGGGCGGGACCGAGACCCATCGCTTTCGCGTTACCCTGCCCGACTCCGGGCTCTCGGGGAGCGCCCTGGCGACTGACAACCGCTTCCAGGGCGCCTCCACCCGGATCACCTACCGCTGGAGCCTGGTCCCGTTCGGGAGGTTGGCCACGCGGTCGCGTTGCCTGATCGGCCGGTCCGAGTCCGACGCACCGGAGACCGTGTTCGGGACCGGGCGCGGAGACCGGGTGCTGGCGCGCGGCGGCGGCGACACCGTGTTCGGGGGCGGCGGGCCCGACTGCCTGCTCGGCGGGCGCGGCGCCGACTCGCTCGACGGAGGGACCGGCGGCGACGAGCTTCGAGGCGGCCTCGGCAACGACACCCTGCAGGGCGGCGCCGGCGGGGACACCATCCGCGGGAGCCAGGGCGATGACCTGATCGTCGGCGGCCCCGGAGGGGATGAGCTTCGCGGCACGATCGGCGATGACCTGACCAGGGCGCGGGGCGGCGGAGCCGACCGGGTGCGCTGCGGCATCGGCCATGACGTCGCGGTCGTAGACGGCGCCGACGCCGTGCACGGCTGTGAGACGGTGCGCCGGGCGGGCGGCTAGCGGCCGAGCCCGAGGCCCTGGGCGCGACCGTAGGGGTCGCCCGCGGGGGCTCCGAGGGGGCCACGAAGCGGAGTGCCGATCGTCTCGGCTATTCCCTCTCCCGGCTCGCCCGGGGTGACGGCGACCGGCACGACCGGCGCGTATAGCTCGACCGGATGGTCGTATCCTTTCAGCTCCTGGCGGCCGCGGGGCTTGACCTCGAGGGTCTCCGAGAGCTGGGAGCGGGTCATCTCGGTGATCAGGACCGGGTCCCCTGTCTCGCGGGTCTTGGCCTCCACCCGGGAGGCGACGTTGACGGCGTCGCCGATGACGCTGAAGCTGAGGCGGCCGGCGCCGCCGACCGAGCCGGCGACCACCTTGCCGGTGTTGACGCCGATCCCCACCCGGAAGCCGCCGGGCTTGCGACTATTGACCGTGCGGGCGATCTCAACCGCGCACTGGACGGCGTGGTCGGCGTGGTCGGTCATCCGGCGGGGGGCGCCGAAGACCCCGAGCACCGCGTCGCCGATGAACTGATCGACGTGGCCGCGGTGGCGAGCGATGATGGGGACCAGGACCTCGAACAGCTCGTTCAGCCTCGCGACCACCTCGGGCGCCTCGGCCTCGGCGGCGATCGTGGTGAAGTCGTAGACGTCGCAGACGAGGATCGAGACCTCGACCTCGGCCCCGGTCGGATCGTAGTCCTCGCTGATGATGTGGTGGGCGACCTCCTCGTCGAGGTAGGCGCCGAAGGCCTCGCGCAGGCGCTCGCGCTCGGCGAGGCCGTCAACCATCTGGTTGAAGGCCGAGGAGAGCTCGCCGAACTCGTCGGCGGTCGTGACCGGCACGTACTCGTCGAAGCGCCCCTGGCGGATGCGCTCGGTCGCACCCTCGAGGTCCTCGACTGGGCGCAGGATCGAGCGCGCCAGCAGCCAGACCAGCTCGAAGCTGATCGCGAAGCCGACCGCCAGGGCGACCAGCACGTCGAAGCTGAGGTTGCGGGCGCCGCCGCCGTTGGAGGTCAGCGCGGCGACGGTCATGCCGCTGATCACGTTGAGAAGCGGCAGCGAGGCGAGCAGCTTCCAGCGCAGCGGGATCGCCGGGCGGTCGATCCGCAGCGGGGAATCGAGCGCCGCGTTGATGTCGAAGAGGATCGGCCGCATGGCGAACTCGATCGCGAGATAGTGAAGGACGCCCGAATAGCCGATCGCGATCAGCCCGCCGGCGACCAGCGGTAGGGTCGCCAGCGGCGAGAGGTTGAGCTGGGCCACCGCGAAGAGCGAGGCCGGGATGACGACGCCGAAGATCGGGAAGGGCAGGTCGCGCTTGATCAGCTTCAGCGGCAGGCTGACCGCCGAGTACCAGGCCGCCGCGGTCTGGTCCTGATCGCGCTCGCCCTCGATCCAGCGCACCAGCGGCCGCATCCGCCGGTGGACCCGCACCAGGACGAAGGCGATGGAGAGCGCCGTCAGCCCCAGCGTCACGACCAGCATCTGGAGGAAGACGCCCTTGTCGGCGTCGTAGTAGAAGCTGAACAGCGCCACGACGCCCGCCGAGATCAGGAAGGCGCTCTGCAGCTCGATCGCGATGTAGGCGAACGGATACCGCGGACCGAGCTTGCGGTACATCCATGTCAGCGTGCCGGCCATACCCAAATTGTCTCGCAGCCGTCGGTCAAGTGTCGGCTGACTGGCCAATCAGCCAGTCGCTAGATGCGGACGATTCGTTGCGCGTAAGATCGACGCGATGGCCACCGCCACCGCCGACGCCCTCTCAAAGCCCGCCCAGGAGTTCCTCGCGCGGGGCCCGGGGCGCCACTTCATCGGCGGCGAGTGGGTCGAATCCGCTGACGGGCGCATGTTCGAGACGATCGATCCGGCGACCGGCGAGGCGATCACCGAGATGGCGCTCGGCGGGCCCGAGGACGCCGCCCGGGCCGTCGCCGCGGCGCGCGAGGCCTTCGAGGGCAAGTGGGGCGCCACCTCGCCCTCCAAGCGCTCCGGCCTGATCTGGGCGCTCGCGGAGGCGATCAAGGCCAACCTCGGCGAGCTTGCCGAGCTGGAGTCGCTCGACAACGGCAAGCCGCTGGGCTACGCCAAGGGCGACGTCGCCGCCGCGGTCAGCCACCTGCGCTACCACGCCGGCTGGGCGACCAAGATCGAGGGCGAGACGATCCCATTCTCGGCCCCCGACGTGCTCGCCTACACCCGCAAGGAGCCGGTCGGCGTCTGCGCCCAGATCGTGCCCTGGAACTTCCCGCTGCTGATGGCGATCTGGAAGCTGGCGCCCGTGCTGGCGACCGGCTGCACCACCGTGCTCAAGCCCGCCGAGCAGACCCCGCTGAGCGCCGCCCGGCTCGCGGAGCTGATCGAGGAGGTCGGGATCCCCGCCGGCACCGTCAACGTGCTGAGCGGCGACGGCGCCACCGGTGCGGCGCTGGTCGGCCAGCCCGACGTTGACAAGGTCGCCTTCACCGGCTCGACCGCGGTCGGGCGCGAGATCGGCGCCAAGTGCGGGCGCGAGCTGAAGCGGGTGACCCTCGAGCTGGGCGGCAAGAGCCCCAACATCGTCCTCCCCGACGCCGACCTCGAGCTGGCGATCAAGGGCTCCTACGAGGCCCTCTACTTCAACACCGGCCAGGTCTGCAACGCCGGCTCACGGCTGTTCGTGCACTCCTCCCAGTACGACGAGGTCGTCAGCGGGCTGGCCGAGGCCGCGAAGGCGGCGAGGGTCGGCCCCGGCCTCGACCCCGAGACCGAGCTGGGCCCCGTGGTCTCCGCCGAGCAGCACGAGCGGGTGATGGGCTACATCGCCGCCGGCCGCGACGACGGCGCCGAGCTCGTCGCCGGAGGAGGGACCCCGGATGGATCCAACGGCGGCTACTTCGTCGAGCCGACGCTGTTCAGCGGCGCGACCGACGAGATGAAGGTCGCGCGCGAGGAGATCTTTGGGCCGGTCCTGGTCGCGCTGCCATACGACGACCTCGAGGAGGTCGCGGCCCGCGCCAACGACACCGAGTACGGCCTCGCCGCCGGGATCTGGACGCGCGACCTCTCCAAGGCCCACAAGCTCGCCGGGATGCTCCAGGCGGGCGTCGTCTACATCAACAACTGGGGCATGGGCGACCCCGCCTCGCCCTTCGGCGGCTTCAAGGCATCGGGGATCGGGCGAGAGCGAGGCCACGTCGGCCTCGACGCCTACCTCGAGCTGAAGACGGTCATCGCCCAGCTCTAGGGCAGGGCGTCAGGGCTACCGCGCCGCCACGGCCGCTTTGACCGGCGTCTCGCCCGAGACGACGTCGAAGGACTTTCCGATCGTGTTGTCGGCCTCGAGCACCTCGGCCAGGACCAGCGCGACGTCGTCGCGCGGGATCACGCCGTACGGACTATCGGGCGCCGCGCTGACCATGGCGGTCCCCGGCTCGTCAGAGAGGGAGCCGGGGCGGACGATCGTGTGCGCGAGCCCGGCCTTCTCCAGCTCGGCGTCGGCCGCGGCCTTGGCCTCGAAGTAGGGCCGCATCTGCTCGGGCCAGTCGCCGGGATGGTCAGCGTTGATCGAGCTGACCATCACGTAGCGGCTGATCTCGTTGGCCCTGCAGGCCTCGATCAGCTTAACGGCGCCGCCGAGGTCAACGGTCTTCTTTCGCTCGGGCTCGCTTCCCGGGCCCGCGCCCGCGGCGAAGACGACCGCGTCGGCGCCCGCGACGGCATCGGTCAGCTCCTCGGTCTCGAGGTCGCAGATAAAGGGCTCTGCGCCGAGGGACTCGAGGTCGGCGGCGTGGTCGGGGTTGCGGATCACGCCGCGTGCCCCGTGGCCCCGCTCGATCAGCAGCCCCAGCAGCCGCCTCGCGATCTTGCCGTGCCCTCCGATCACAACGACGTCCATGCTCCGAGGCTACGCCACCCGCCCGCGGCCTGCTTAGATCCCGCCCAATCGAGCGAGGAGGACGCAGTGGTGATCATGAGAAGCAGGATCCGGGACTTCGACCGGTTCTGGTCCACCTTCACGAGCAAGGGAGCGGAGCTCCGCGCCGAGTAGGGGTCCAAGGGGGCGCGAGCCTTCCGCACCAGCGCCGACCCGAACGAGATCTGGGCGCTGATTGAGATAAGCCGGGAGCAGTTCGAGGCCTTCCTCGGCGACCCGCGCGCCCCGGGGCTGTTCGAAGAGGCCGGCCTGGAGGCGCCGCCAGAGCCCTTCTTCGTCGAGGCGCTCGGTGAGACCCGCGGCTAGTCGCCGGAGGTGAGGCGCGAGACGCGGCCCACCGACTGCTCGATCAGGAGGTTGTCGGTCAACAGCCATTCGCCGTTGACCGTGCGCAAGTTGACGCTGAGGGAGCGCGGCTGGGCATCGCTATCGGGATGGTCCAGCTCCATGTAGACGGTGGTGAGTCGGCCGTTGTGGTCGGTGAAGGTGAGGTTTGGGACACCGACGAACTGGCTCTCCACCACCCCGAGCTCGCGGTTGAGCTCGGGCAGGGTCAGCTTCGCCTTGGTGGCGTATGCGGCGCGAGCGCCGCGGGCGTTCTTGTACTGGACGTCGCGCCACCACTCCAGCACCGCGCGGTGCGGGTCGCCGGCGTCGTAGTGGTTGATGTCGGCCTGGGAGACCACCCGCGGCCCTCGTCGCCCTCCTCGCCCGAGCCTCCGAGATTGACGTCGCAGCCCGAGAGCAGGCCGGCCGCGACCAGAGCCAGTGTGCAGAGGGCTGCCCGGGCGAGGGTCACGCGCCGAACCGCCTGCCGACCAGCATCGCCCCGGCGAGCACGGCGGCGATCGCCTCGAGCCGGACCTGGACGGTGAAGGCGAGCAACAACAACCCGTTCAGCGCCGGCGAGCTGAAGGCCTACGGCTACTGCGCCTAGCCCTGGAACGGGTGCGGGGCGAGTGCCCGGGGCGGGATTCGAACCCGCAATGCCCCGAGGGGCAGCGCCTTTTAAGGGCGCCGACTGTGCCAGTTCGTCTACCCGGGCGCCCGGATCCTAGCCTCGGAGCCGAGCCGCAGATCAAGATAAGGAAAACCTAATTTCCGTTTATAAAGATTTTTCGGCTGGGTCCCCAGGCATGAATCTGCGCAAATTGCGGGGTTATCGGTGCCGAATGGCGCTTGTTGACGCCTGATTACGCTGTTTGATGCGAAACAACCCCGTTGGTACCGTGTTCTTGTGCTCGAAGGGGAGACAACAGCGGCAAGGAACAGCGCGTGATGGAAGCGTCCACTCTCACACACGCAGAACGCCGAGGCGGGATATTTTCCCGGCCCACGCCCCTGCTCAAGCTTCAGGGCGACGAGAAGCTGGTCGAGATGACCCGCGAGGGTCACCAGGCCGCCTTCGAGGCGCTGGTCGCCCGCTATCAGGTTCGCCTGCTCGGCTTCTGCCGGCAGATGCTCGGCTCCACCGAGGATGCCGAGGACGTGCTTCAGGAGGTCTTCGTCGCCGCCTACCGGGCGATGGTCGCCGATGACCGTCCGATCGCGGTCAAGCCCTGGCTCTACCGGATAGCCCGCAACCGCAGCCTCAACCACCTTCGCAAGCCGACCGCCGACGGCGTCGACGACATGGACATGCACGTGTACGAGAACGGCACGAGCACCCACGACACGGTGCAGACCCGCGAGGAGTTCCGCAGCCTGCTCGCCGACGTCGGCAAGCTGCCCGAGACCCAGCGCTCGGCCCTGCTGCTGCGTGAGATCGACGCGATGAGCTACGAGGAGATCGCCCAGGCGATGGACACCACGGTCCCGGCCGTCAAGTCGCTGTTGGTCCGCGCCAGGATCGCGCTCGCCGAGTCGACCCAGGCCCGCCAGCTCACCTGCGGCGAGGTCCAGGTTGAGCTGGCCGAGGCCGCCGAAGGCCTGGCCAAGGCCTCCGGGCCGGTCCGCCGCCACGTCAGGAGCTGCCAGTCGTGCAAGGACTTCCGTGGCCAGCTTCGCTCCGACGCGAAGGTGCTGGCTGCGCTCTTCCCCGTCGGCCCGATCCTCGCCTTCAAGGGCTTCATCTTCGCCAAGCTCGGTGCCGCCGGTTCGGCTGGCGCTGCGGGCTCCGGCAGCGGTGCCGCCGGAGCGGGCGCCGCGACGGCCGCGGGCGGAACCGCCGCCTCGAGCGCCGCAATCGGAGGAGCCGCAGCAGCGGGTGGCGCCTCGAGCGCGATCGGCGGAGCCGTCGGCGCCGCGATCGGCAGCAAGGCCGTTGCCGGCCTCGCGACCGTCGCGCTGCTCACCGCAGGCGCGGTCGAGGTCAAGCACGTCACCTCAGCCGACAACCACGCCGGCACCCACAACGCCAACGTTTCCAAGGCGATCGCAGCTCCCGCGACCGCGGTGCCGCTGGTGCCACCCGCGACCGAGGAGTCACCCGTCGTCAAGCCCGATGCCCAGCCGGTCGAGGAGGTCGTGGTCGAGCCGACACCGACCGACGGCTCCGCGGATCCCAAGCACGCCAAGAAGGACCCCGTCGCCGGCGCCGACGGCAGCCAGGCCTCGAGCGGCAGCGGAGCCACCAGCGGCGGGATCGCCACCGTCACCCCGCCCCCGGTCCCTTGTGAGGACGACCTCTCGGCCTCCACCGGGGCCACGGGGAGCTGCACCGGGTCGACCACCACGGTCATCCTCGTTCCGACGAGCTGAGCGAAGCCTTGCCGGAAGGGCCGAGCCTCGCCCGACGGGTGCGATTCAGAGCGGGCCGAGCGCCCCGCGGCCGCGCCCGCAGCGCCGAGTGCGAGCGCATGCGCGAGCGCCTGCTGGCCGATCCGGCGCGCTCTGAGGCCGACCGCGAGCTGCTGAGGAGCTTGGAGGCCCGGGTCGACGGCGCCGACGACATGTGGCGCGCCGAGAGCGACCTCTACCTCGCGACCGGGCTCAGCGCCATCCACCTGATCGACGAGGCGCTTGGGGCGACCGGCTCCGCGGAGCCCGGCAGCATCCTCGACCTGCCCTGCGGCTACGGGCGCGTCCTGCGCTTCCTGCGTGCCCGCTTCCGTGGGGCCGAGATCGTCGCCTCCGACATCCACAGCGGGGGCGTGCGCTTCTGCGAGCGGCGCCTGGGCGCGGTCCCCCACCCCTCCAGCGAGGAGCTCGACCAAGTCGAGTTCGGGCGGCGCTTCGAGCTCATCTTCTGCGGCTCGCTCGCGACCCATCTGGGCGAGCGCGACCTCGGAGCGCTGCTGGCGCTGATCGAGCGCAGCCTCTCGCCCCGAGGCCTGGCGATCCTGACGACCAACGGCAGCTCCCTCGCCGAGGCGCCCGACGACAACCTGACCGGCGCCCTGCGGGAGGGCGCCGCCGCCGGGCTGGTCGCCGCCTTCGAGCGCGACGGCTTCGGCTTCGAGCCCTACGAGCGGCGGGGAAGCTCAGGGCGCTACGGCTCCACGCTGGTCTCACGCCCCTGGCTGCGCGAGCGCGCCGGCGCCCTGGGGCTTCGCCAAGCGTGGCTCGGCGAGCGCGCCTGGCTCGGCTACCAGGACGCGATCGCCCTGGCCCACTAGCCCGCACCCCTTAGATTTGCTGCGTCACCACATTCGATCGAGGGAGTGAGCGTCGGCCCACACGTCGCGGGGCCGGAGGACGGCAAGGCCGGGTTCCTCGGAAGCATCGGAGTCAGGTTCATGGCCGACGGCGCCGAGACAGGCGGCGGCTTCTCCCTGTATGGGAGGGGCAGTGGGTGCCGACCCCGAGGTGATGACCGCGATGCCGGCCCGCTACGAGCTCGAGGTCCAGCCCGAGAGCATCCCCGGCCTGCTGGAGCGCTTCGACCTGGTGATCGGCGAGCCCGGCTAGAAGAGGCCGATCACCTTCAACCGGCGCGAGAGGCACTGCGCGGCGAAGGCGTGTGTCTCCTCGCGGGAGACCCCGAACAGGTCCGAGTCGTCCTCCTCGTCCCAGGGCGGGTCGATCACCCTGTCGGCGACCGGGACGGCCTCCTCGAGCATTCCCTGGATGACGCCGCGGAAGCGGTCGTCGGTGTTGACCATGTCGGTGATGAAGCGGACGCCGAAGGCGATGTGGCGGTGCTCGTCGCGGGCGACGTTGCTGAAGCCCTCCACGAAGCCGGGCAGCGTCTTCTGGGTGGTGTTGTAGTCGATGATGAAGTGCTGGCCCGAGAGAGCCAGCATTCCCTCGATCACCATGTGGTACAGGGTGATCGCCTCGACAAGGGTGTCGATGTCGCCGGGCTCGTTGGCGAGGCGGTCGACCCGGCTCTTGAGCAGGTCGTCAAAGAGCTCGTGGAACGCCTCGTTGGTGTGCTCCTCGGTGGCCTTGAGGCGGGCGGCGAGGTCGTCGGCGCCGTCGAGCACACCGACCTGCCCGTAGAAGCAGTCGAAGAAGCGGACGTGGCGGGCCTCGTCGGCGATCTGGGTGGCGAGGAAGATCCGCTGGGTCTCCTCGGGGGCCGCGCGCATCATCGGCCCCAGCTCGTCGGCCACCTTCTGCTCGCCGATGAAGAAGCTCGACAGCCCGTACATGCGCTGGAAGCGCTCCTCCTCGGGGATCCGCTCGTGCCAGTCGATCTTGTCCTGGCTGAAGTCGAGGTCCTGGGTCGCCCACTGCTGGCGCTCCCAGAGCTCGTACAGCTCCGTGTAGCCCAGCAGCTTGGCCTTGCCGCGGTCGGCGGACTCCTCGAGTGCGGGGTCGGAGGTGGCCTTGAAGTCCTCGCGGCCGGCCCTCGACGGGGCGCTCACGGTTACCTCGACGTCCTCGGTCCTGGCCTCCACCTGGGCTCCTCTCCTCCGGTTACCTGCGCGGACGGGCACAGACTAGCGGGGAAACTGGCTGGCCAGCCAGGATGTCCCTGGTCGCGGAAGAAGTCAGACACGTCGTTGTGGGTGAGCTGCTTCTGCTTCTTTCCGTCCGCGCGCATCCGGAACAGCTCGGCGGCAGCGCAAGGCCTCGCTAGAAGGTCTCGGTATCGCCGGGCTTCATCAGGACCACCTTCGACGAGGTCTTCGACTCCACGTCGGACTTGAAGGCGCCGGAGTCGGTCTCGATCGGCGGGTATGTGTCGTAGTGGATCGGCACCACCGTCTCGGCGCCGATCAGCTCGGCGGCGGTGACGGCGTCGTGGCGGTCCATCGTGTAGTGGCCGCCGATCGGGATCAACGCGACGTCCACCGGGGTGCTGTTCGCGATCAGCTTGAGGTCGCCGAACAGGGCGGTGTCGCCGAGGTGGTAGATGGTCTTGCCGCCGATCTTGATCACCAGGCCGCAGCTCGCGCCGATCACGGTGCCTGTGGTCGGGCTGAAGGGGCGCTCGGCGCCGGCGGCGGGGACGGTGTTGCTGTGGACGGCCTGGACCAGCTTCACCCATCCCCAGTCGAACTCGAAGGTGCCGCCGAGGTTGGGGTCGCCGGCGACCTCGAGGCCCTCCTCGTCGAGGAGGTTGGCGAGCTCGGAGATCGCGAGGAAGGGGGCGCCGGTGCGCTTGCCGACCGCGACCGCGTCCGCGTAGTGGTCCTGGTGGCCGTGGGTGAGCAGGATGTGGGTCGGGTCGACCTCCTCGGCACTCACCTTCGCCGCAGGGTTGTGGGGGGCCAGGGAGGGGTCTACGAGCACCCGCGCGGTGCCGTCGCTGAGCTGGACCGTCGAGTGACCGATGTAGTGGATCTCCATGCTTGCTACTCCTCCGTTTCCTCGGGGGGCTCGCCGTCGGCGGTCCCCTGCTTTTCGAGCTTCTCGGCAAGTGCCCAGCCGACCGCGACTCCAACCATCATCCCCATCCTTGCTTCCTCGGCGAGCAGGGTGCGGACGGCCTTGAGCCGCGCATCCTCGTCGGGCGTCGTCGAGGCCTTGAGCATCTCGGACTCGTGCGACTCGCCGAACCAGCCGCCTGCGTGCATCGCCTCGGCCAGCACCACCTGCAGGCGCGGGGCGGCTCGGCCGATCGCCTCCTGGGCCTCGCCGAAGGCGGCCGGGTCAGACAGCGAGTCGATCGCCGCCTCAATCTCCTCATCCGAGTAGGACCCTCTCGTCACCGGGGCAAGATACCCGCCGGGATCGGCGGCAGAGGGCTAGGCGCGCCGGCGCTCCCACATCTGCAGCCCGCCGACCCTGCGGTAGCCGAGGCCCTCGTAGACCGGGTAGCCGAGCTTGCTGGCGACGAGGGTCGAGGTGTCCTGCCCGCGCTCGGCGGCGCGCTCGAGAGCGTGGAGCATCAGCCGCTTGGCGAAGCCGCGGTTGCGCGCCTCGGGCAGGGTGGCGACGAAGGTGATCTCGGTGTTGGCGCCGCGGTCCCAGGTCATCAGGCAGCTGACCGTCTCACCCCCGAAGCCGCCGAAGTAGAAGCGGGCGTCCGACCACGCCAGGGCCATCGGGGGGAACTGCCCATCCGGGTAGCCGTAGGCGATCTCGTTGAGCTCACGGAGCAGGTCGAGGTTGACCTCCTCGCGGATCTCGAGGCTCGGATCGGCGTGGGTGGGCCGAAGCTCGTCCAGCTCCAGCGCCATCGCCTGCGGCTCGGCGTCGAGCACGTGGCCGGCGCCCTCCAGCGCGGCGGCGGCGCGCGAATCGGTCTCGGGGATCCAGACGGTCCAGGCGTCGACGGGCGCCTCGTCGTAGCTCGCGGCGAGCCTGGGAAGGGCCGCGAGCAGGGCGGCG
The DNA here is from genome assembly GCA_009691195.1 of Solirubrobacterales bacterium. Taxonomy (GTDB): domain Bacteria; phylum Actinomycetota; class Thermoleophilia; order Solirubrobacterales; family 70-9; genus SHVA01. The sequence continues at coordinate 15,327 of SHVA01000025.1, forward strand.
GTGTCGGAGTAGTGGACGCCGTTGAAGAAGGAGCGCTCGGGGCATGCGGGCACCACCGCCGCGTGCACGCCGCCCTCCTCGACCAGCGAGCGTCCGCCGCAGGCCTCGGCCAGCCCCGCCCACCAGTGCGGCTGGTTGTCGTAGACCAGCCGGAACCAGCCGGCGTCGTCGGCGGGTTTGGTCGCGATCATCGCTTCAGTGCGAGGGTAATCCCGTCGGCGACGCCGACCATGGCCGACTGGACCCGGTCGTCGGCGGCGACGAGTTCGTTGAGCTCGGCGACCGCGCGCGAGGAGTCCCCGTCGGGCTCGAGCACGCTGCCGCCCATGAACGTGTTGTCGATCAGGACGAGGCCGCCGCGGACGGTCCGAGTCAGCACCTCCTCGTAGTAGGAGGGGTAGTTGACCTTATCGGCGTCGATGAAGGAGAGGTCGAAGGCCTCCTCGGCCGGCAGCGATTGCAGCGTCTCGAGCGCGGGGCCGACCCTGACCTCCACCCGGCGCGTGAGTCCAGCCTGCTCGATGTACTCGCGGGCCCGCTCGGCGTTGGACTCGTCGATCTCGCAGCTGAGCAGGCTGCCGTCCTCGGGCAGCCCGCGACCGATGGCGATCGAGCCGTAGCCGAGGAAGGTGCCCAGCTCGAGCGCCCGGCTGGCGCCGCTCGCGCGCACCAGCACGGTCATGAACGCGGCCTGGTCGGGTGAGATCTGCATCTCGGGCCGCTCCATGCCCTCGGCGGCCTTCTCGATCAGCTTGGAGACGGCGTCGCGACGCCAGGAGTTGTGTTCGATCAGGTAGCGGTGGAGCTCCGGCGTCAGCGCCGTGAACTTCTCGACCGTCACTCGGTCTCGGCCCCGCCGCGCGCCAGCGCCGCGCCGAGCCCGCAGGAGGCGCCGACCAGGGCGCCGACCAGGCCGGCGAAGATGTTGGCGGAGTCGTCCACCAGCGGGAGCAGGACCAGGGCCGCCGCCGCGATCGCCGCGCCGATCACCTCGGCCTCCTCGTCCACGCCGCGGCGGACCTCGGCGGCCCGCATCACCGCCCAGGCGCAGAGCAGGCCCAGGGCGATGCCGTTGCCGCCGGCGGCGATCAGGATGTTGTCGCCCGAGCCGATCGCCTGCTCGATCCCATCGGCCGCGAGCATGCCGAGCCCGCCGCAGGCGAGGATCATCATCACCGTCGCGATCGTGCCGAGCCGGCGCTCGACCGCGGAGCCGAAGATGACGACGCCGAGGCAGACGACAAACAGGTAGCCGGTGTCGGCGTAGGCGAACGGGGCCGTGATGTAGCGCCACCACTCCGAGCCGACCGGGCCGGCGATGGCGCCGAGGCCGTAGATGTTCTCGCTGAGCGCGACTCCCGCCAGCAGCACCAGCGAGGGAGCGATCACCGCGGCGATGGTCGCGTAGGGGCGCTGGGCCAGGGCCTCCATCCGGGCGCGCCGGCGGGCGCTGCGGCGCCCCTTGCGAGTCTCCGCCGCTGCCAGCTCGTCGCCGCGCCGCTCGAGCTTCGGAGCCCGCTTTCGCAGCCGGGTGCCGCAATAAGGGCATTCGGTCACGTAGGGGCTCACCTCGGAGCCGCAGCTCTTGCAGACGACGCTCAGCTCAGGCGAGCTCACGCTGCGAGGATACTCCGGCTCGCTCGGCCCAGCGGTTGAGCTCGTAGAGGATCCGGGCCAGCTCGCGGCCCGACCCGGTCAGGCGGTAGCGACGGGTGCCGTCGCGCTCGACGACGCCGGCCGTTCCGAGCTCTCCGAGGCGGGTCGAGAGCACCGAGGGGCTGATCCCGGTGCGCTCGCGCAGCTCCGAGAAGGAAACGGCGTCGCGGCGGAGCTCCCAGACGACCCGCATGCTCCAACGGCGGTCGAGCAACGCCAGAAAGTCAGTGATGGCGCGATCTGCAGCCATGTCAATACTATATTCGTACTACTACGCGGAAAGTGTGGCATCTGTAGTTCTAAATACGTACTGAGTGGTGAATAACCGTTCGTGCGCGACCGTTCTGGGGCCCGATCAGGGCGCTCAGGGCGCGGTCGCCTCGACGATCTCACGCACGAGCCGGCTGCGATCGCCGTCGTGGGCCTTGAGCCAGTCGAGCCGGCGGCGGGCGCCGGTGCCCCCCGGTCGATCAGGTCAGTGAGCCCGTCGAGGTGCGCCTCGCCGCCGAGCTGCTGGGCGTGCTCGCGCAGCTCGTCGATCACTCCGCGGGTGAGCTCGATGTTCGGGACCTCATGCCCGCGGCCGAAATCGATCAGGTTGCCGTCGCAGATCATCAACTCCTCCTCTATGCCGAGCGTGAAGGGCGGGCCGGTGAAGTTGTGTTCGAGCACGAAGAAGCGGCGCGACCCTACCCCGGAGCCGGGCTTATACTCGCAACGACCCAACCCCCCAGGAGGCTGAAACGAGATGGAAGTGAAGTCGACCACCGAGCAGAAGTCGCTGCTGGCCGAGCTTGCTCCCGGCAAGCGCACCCGACTGCGCCGCCTCCTGTTCGAGTTCGGGCCCGGAAACGGCACCCTGCTGCTGCTCCCGATTGACCAGGGGATCGAGCACGGTCCCCGCGACTTCTTCCCCAACCCCGCCTCCAAGGACCCCGAGTACCAGTTCCGCCTTGCGGCGGAGGCCGGCTACTCGGCGCTCGCCTGCCAGATCGGCCTCGCCGAGAAGTACTACCCCGACTACGCCGGGCAGGTGCCGCTGATCCTCAAGGTCAACGGCAAGTCGGACGTGCCGCCCGATGACGACGCCTTCTCCACCACCAACGCTTCCGTCGAGGACGCCGTGCGCCTCGGCGCCGACGCCGTCGGCTACACGATGTACTTGGGCTCGCCCCGCCAGGGCGATGACCTGCATCAGCTCAAGGGCGTGCGCGAGGACTGCGACCGCTACGGGATGCCGCTCGTGATCTGGGCCTATCCCCGCGGCTCCGCGATCGAGACCAAGGGCGGCCGCGACTCCCTCTACGCGATCGACTACGCCGCGCGGATGGCGATGGAGATGGGCGCCGACGTGGTCAAGCTCAACATGCCGAAGCTCGATCCCGAGCGCGCCAAGGACTCCCCCGCCCCCTACAACGAGCAGGAGTTCACCCAGGAGGAGGCGATCGGGCACTGCGTCGCCTCGGCCGGCCGCGCACTCGTGGTGCTCTCCGGAGGCTCGAAGACCGACGACGATACGGTGCTCGAGCACACCAAGGCGATCGCCCAGGCAGGCGGCTCGGGCGTCATCTTCGGCCGCAATGTCTGGCAGCGCGAGTGGAGCGAGGCGCTGGAGATCATCGGCCAGATCAAGGAGACGCTGCTCTCCAACGTGCGCCGTATTCCCTAGCTACCTGGGGGATACATCCGGGCGCGGGGCCATCATCGGTTCGTGCGGCTTCCGTTCGGCTATCGCAAGGGCTCAATCACCGGGGTGCTGCTGCTCTGCGTGGTGATCGCGGCGCTGTGGGTTGACGGCAGCCCGCACGGGGATCAGCCAACCGCGGGTGGCGACCGGGGAGAGGCGGCTGCGGGCGGCTCCCCGCCGGCGGCTGATCGAGGGCGGGCGATCCTTGCGGCACCCGGCAGCCCGGCCATCGTGACGCGGGTCGTGGACGGCGACACGATCGAGGTGGAAATCTCAGGGCGCGAGGAGGAGGTGCGCTACATCGGGATCGATACCCCGGAATCGGTCGACCCCGAGGAGCCGGTCCAGTGCTTCGCGCACCGAGCCAGCGACGCGAACGAGCTGCTGGTGGGTGGGCGGCGCGTGAGGCTGCGCTTCGACGCGGAACGGCGGGACGTCTACGGGCGGCTGCTCGCCTACGTCTACAGGCGCGAAACGCTGATCAACGCGGTCCTCGTGCGCAGGGGGCTGGCGCGAACGCTGACGATCGCGCCCAACGACTCGATGGCTCAGATGCTGGGGCGGCTCGAGCATGACGCAGCGCGTGCAGGAAGAGGGCTTTGGCGTGCGTGCGCCCCCTAACGGGTTGGCTCCCAGAGGCTCGTTTGCTAATTTCAGCGTCCCCTAACAGTTTCGACGGGGACGGTATCCATGGCCAACCTACGCATGCGACAGAGCAACGCCCAGTATGAGGTGGCGTTCGAACAGGAGATGGCGCTCGAGCGCCGTCGCCGTGAGCAGCTGCGCAAGCGCGCCATCAACCGTTCCCGGGCCCGCCGCATCACCCGCACGGAGTCGCGCGGGAAGGTGCGGTTCAGCGTCCTGCTCGTCTGCCTGACGGTCACGGTCGTGACCGTCGTGGTGGCGATGTTCGAGACGCTCGCCTGGCTGATGGGCTAGGGCCTCACGCGTACTCCTCGCCGGACGGCTGGGTCGCCGTTGGTAACCTCGCCGCCACGAAGCCGTCCCGCGCGCCGGGACCCGGCTTTCCCCTTCTTGGAACCCACAACGCCCACGGGAGAAATCACTTCATATGGCTAGAAAGTCTCTTCGACCACAGCTCAACCAGATCCGCGCCTGGGCCCGCGAGGGCCGCACCGACGCGTGGATCGCGCACCAACTGGACGTTTCAACCTCACAGCTCCGCGACTTCCGTCGCCGCAACGGCCTCACCGAAGATGCCGAGGGGCCGCCGGCCGACGTTGACCTGCGCGACGAGATCGAGGCCGAGATCGAGGCCGAGATCGAAGCGGAGGACGACGAGCCCGAGGAGGACGAGCCGGAGGACGACGAGGACTCCGCGGAGGACTCGGAGGACTCAGGGGACTCAGGGGACGCGGAGGACTCAGGGTCCGACGACGGCGACGAGGACCGCCCCGCCGGCGGCAGCAGGAGCTCCTCCGACCGCCCCCAGCGGCGAAGGCGGCGCAGGCGCGGGGGCCGCGGGCGACGCAAGCGCGGCGTCCTCGAGGGCACCTTCGACCACGGCAAGGAGGGCTACGGCCTCTGGCTCGACCCGGCCGTCAAGGACGACCCCGTCTATACGGAGCATTGGGCCGGCAAGCGGGCCGTCAAGGTCACGGTCGAGGCGGAGCGGATCGTGATCGAGCGGGCCGGACCGGCCGCCAAGAGCGACTCCGGTGCCAAGAGCGACGGAGACGAGAACGGCGAGGAGAGCTAGCCCCGAGGGCTAGTCCTGGCGGACGAGGCGGCCACCGGCGTAGTCGGTGGCGCCTCGCAGGTACTCGTGGAAGGCGCCGTCGATCACGGCCTGCGGGTCGAAGTCGACCGAAGCCGAACGCATCGCGGCCTCGAGGCACCAGTCTGTGCCCCGGCCGTAGAGCTCAGCGAGGTCGGCCGAGGTGAAGGTCGGGCCGATCCGGCGCCGGAGCTCGTCGCGAATCGCATCGACCGCGCGCCTGAGGCGGCCGCCGAGGCGGGGGTCGGCCGAGAGCTCCCGGAGGCGCCGGTCCCCCTCCTCCCACTGGTAGAGCGCGTTGTCGAGCGGATAGGCCACTCCGACACTTATTAGCAGCCGGGGCCCAGCGTGACTAGGGCAGCGGGCAGAGCGCCGGGTCGAGTGGGCCGTCGAGCTTCCAGACGTCCACCAGCCCGGCGCCGGCGACGCGCCGCACCCGCGGGTCGCTCGCGATCCAGTCCCGCTGCTCGGGTGCGGCGGCCGACTCGGGGTCGTCCTGGTCGTAGACCGGGGTCGTGACCACGTAGTCGTAGTCGCCGCTGTTAACGGCGGTCGCCCACTGCTCGCAGCCCGAAGGCTCATAGAAGGAGCCCCGGTCGCCGCGAACGCCCACGTAGCGGACCCGGTTGGAGGAGTCGCCACCCCAGAGCCCGTACTGGAACAGCGAGCCTGTCGTGCCAGAGAGTCCGATCCGCTCACCCCCAGTCTCGCGCGCCCAGTCGGAGGCGGCGCCGAGGCCCTGGTCGAGCTCGGTCGCGGGATGCTCGGCGCCGCGGGGGTAGTCCGGCGCGGCCGTCGAGTATCGAAGCTCGAGGTAGTCGCTCTGCGCGGCCCGCCCCGCGACGGCGATGACGCAGAACGCGGCAAGCGCGGCGCCCGCGAGCGCCAGCCTCGGCGCCCCCCGGCGCAGCAGCACGTAGAGGGCCGCCGGTACCGCCGCGATCGCGGTCACCGCGACGACACCCGCGAGCCGGTCGCCGTCCAGGGACCCGAGCACGCCGTCGCTGACGAACAGCAGCAGCGCGAACAGCCCCAGGGCGCTCCAGCGCCACCACGCCTCGCGCTCGCGGCCGAGCCGCGGCGGGATCGCTGCGAGCACGAGCGCCAGCGCGAGGCCCGGCGCCAGGTAGCGGATGTTGAGCCGGAAGCCGACCGGGAAGCCCTCCTGCCCCGAGGCGCCCAGCGGGGTCAGCACGTAGCCGACCGCCGCGACCACTGCGACCGCCGCGAGCATCCGCTCGAGCCGGGTGCCCCGGAGCAGCCAGACCGCGACCCCGGCCACAGCGACCAGCAGGACCAGCGGCCAGAGATCCCCCAAACGCTCCTCGAGCCCGGGCCGGAAGTAGTTCCCCCAGACATCAGTGTCCGTCAGGTAGTGCGCAATCGAGAACTCCGGTCTTCCCTGCAGCTCCTCGGGCTTCGACAACGGCCCCGCGTCCACCCAGGGGAATGGGTTGCCCGACACCACCACGTTCCTCGTGAACCAGAGTCCAGCTCCGCCGAACAACCCCGCTGCCCAGACGCCCGCTATCCGCAGGCGCATTCCCTGTTGAGTGATGGCGACCACCCCCACTGCCAAAGCGAGAACGAGCACCACAACCGTGAGTTTTGTTCCGAGCGCCAATCCGGCTGCCAGCGCGGCCGGTAGGAGGGCGAGCGCCCTCCGCTCGAACGCTTCGGTCCGGAGATTGACGAGAAGCGCGATCGAGGCGAGGCAGAGGGCGATGGCGGCCACGTCGTTGTTGGCGTTGCCCGGCTGCCTCGAGAACATCAGGTCCGCCGCCATCAACGCGGCAACGGCAGCGGTGGTTGGAGCGGCGGCGCGGTAGGGGCGACCGATGCACCAACCCGCCAACAGGGCGAGGGCGAGCCAGCCGAGGTTAAGGAGCGGGGAGAGGAAGTCGTTGCCGAAGAGGAGGATGCCGCCGGCGTGGATCAGCTCCGAGTTCTCGGGGTAGAACCAGTTGAGGTAGAGTGGGTCGGTGAAGAGGAGGTGGGTCACCGAGCCTGTGCCTGCGATGTCCGCTGCAAAGGGGAGGTGGTACCAGAGGGAATCGCCGCCGTAGATGCCGCGGTCGAGCGCGAGCAGGGTGGGGCCGGCCCACTGGGCGACGACCAGCAGCGAGAGGGCGACGGCGATGCCCAACTCGATGCCGCTGACGGGCGGCGCCTCGCGCATCGTGGTGCCGTCTGAGGCCCGGCCGCGGGTCAGCCCCGCGCAGAGCCCCAGAGCGGCGAGGGAGCCGAGAACGAGCGTTACCCCCGTGAGGACCCCGGCGAGCCCCAGCAGCTCTCCCACGGCCACCAGGAGCGCTATCGCGAGTACCGCGTCGGCGAGCAGGGCCGGTGCGCCCGACCAGCCCGGAACCAGCACCCGCCTCAGCGAGCGGCCGGCGAGGGCGAGTGAGACGGTGACCGCCGCCAGGCCGAGAACGCCGAGGACGTAGTCGCCGCTGCTCATTTCCCGGCTTGCCTACCGCATTCGGCGGGGTCGAGCGGGCCGTCCAGCCGGAAGACGGCGACGCGCCCGGAGTGGAGGATCTCCTTGGCGGCGGGGGAGCCGAGGACCCAGCCGCGCTCGGGCGAGATCTTCGCCTCCCCCGGCTGGTTGAGGTCGAGGGTCGGGGTCGTCACGAGGTAGTCGTAGTCGCCGTCGTTGAGCGCGGTGCGCCACTCGGCGCACTTCGCGATCGCCTGGAAGCCGCCCTCGGGCTCCTCGGCGCCGACGAACTGGACGTGGTTGGAGAGCTCGGCTCCGTAGAACGCGTACTGGTTGTAGGCACCGCTGGTTCCGGCGACCGCGACCCGCAGGTCCTTGGTCGGCTTGGCCCAGCGGGCGGCGTCGTCGAGCTGGAAGCGAAACCCGTCCGAGCCGGCGTAGCGATGGGTCAGGTAGTCGTTCTGGCGCTCCCAGCCCGCGGCGACGACGACCAGCGCCAGCGCGGCGGCCGCCAGGGCGGCGAGCGCCCGCGAGCGGCCGGCCAGCATCGAGAGGGCGACCGGGGCGCCGATGAAGAGGAGGCCAATCAACGCCGCCGCCGGCAGGTAGCTGAAGGGCTCGTCCCAGCTCACCGCGGAGTCCGAGTACTGGGAGGTCGCGACGAGGACCGCGAGCCCCCCGGCCAGGAGCAGCGGCCGCCAGCGCTCGGGGGTCAGCTTCGGCTCCAGCGGAAGCAGCGCCAGGCCGAGCGCCAGCGCCGGGATCAGGTAGCGGAAGTTGATCGAGAAGGCGACCGGCCGGCCCTCGGGGCCGGCGGCGGTGAGCGGGGTGAAGACGTAGGAGACGGCGGCGGCGATCGCGATCACGCCGGCGAGACGGACCGCGGCCGAGCGCGGCCGGAGGATGGCGAGCAGCGCTCCCGCCAGCCCTCCTCCTGCGATCAGGAACCAGCCCGGCCCGAGCAGGTTCTTGGTCGCCTCGAGGAAGTACGAGCGCCAGATCGAGGGCTCGGGCGGGAAGAAGAGGTAGTGGGCCACCGAGAAGGGATCGCGGCCCTCGAGCAGGCGGTCGGGGCCGGGCAGGTTGAGCGGCCCGATCTCACCGAGCCAGGGCAGGGGGCTGCCGGTGTGGATCACGTCCCTGAAGAACCAGAAGCCGCTCGTGATCGCGACGCCCCCGACAACGATCCAGAAGGCTCTCCATCTCCTGCCCGGCTCGGCCAGCAGCAACGGGCCGGCGATGGCCAGCGCGACCACGGCGCCGGCAACGGTCAGCTTGGTTCCCAGGGCGAGGCCGATCGCCAGTGCCGCGGCGAACAGGGCGGCCGTCGGTGCCACCCGTTTCACAGGCAATGAGTCGCGATTGGCCCAGGCGGTGATCAAGATCGCGATCGCGGCCAACAACAGAGCGACGGGGGCAACGTCGTTGGCCGCGGTGCCGGCCTCGCGGGGGACCATTGGGCCCGTGTCGAGGGCAACGGCCACGGCAACCAGGGAAAGGGGGGCGGCGCCGTAGGGGCGGCCTATGCACCAGGCAGCGGTCAGGGCCATGCCGAGCCAGGCGAAGTTGATCAGCGGTGACAGCAGGTCGCGGTTGAAGAGGGTGATGCCGGCCGCGTGCAGAAGCTCGGAGTTCTGGGGGTAGAGCCAGTTGAGGTACTCGGGGTCGCTGTAGTGGAGCGTCCAGGCCGAGCCCTCCGCGGCCATGCGCGCGGCGAATGGGCCGTGATACCAAAGGGTGTCGAAGGTGAACATGCCCTGGCCCCAGACGTCCTGGAGCCCCGTCGCCCAGTGGGCCGTGAGGAAGGCCACCCCGGCGAGCCCCAGAATCAGCTGCAGCGTCGGCACGGGCGGGCTCGGGAGCTCATCGCCGCCCTCTCGCGGTCCGGCGCGGCGCCAGGCGAGCTCTGCGCCCAACCCGATCAGGACCGAGCCGGCGATCAGCCCGGCGGCGCCGATCAGCCCGAATGCGCCGAGGAGCTGCAGCAGGACCGTCAGCAGCGAGATCCCGAGCACGGCCTCGACCAGGCGCGCCGGCGCGCCCGACCAACCCGGGAGCAGCAGCGCCCGGGCTCGAACGGCAGCGAGCGCCAGGGCGGAGAGGAGGACCGCCAGCCCCGCCACCCCGGCGAGGTAGGAGCCGAAGCTCACATCAACCGGCGACCGCTTCGGGACGAGCGCCGGCTCCGCAGGCGGAGGGGTCCAGATCCCCGTCGAGCTTGAAGACGAAGGTGAGGTCGTCCTCGAGCAGCTTCGTCGCCGCGGGGTCGGTACCGGTCCAAACGGCCTCGACGGGTGAGCGGCCCTGGGTCCGCTGGTCGGGCGTGATCACGACGTAGTCGTAGCCGCCGTCGTTGATCGCCTGGCGCCACTCGCGGCAGCTCGTGATCGGGGTGTAGGCACCGTGCTTGCCGTGGTGGGCGACGTACTGGACGCGGTTGGAGAGGTCGTTGCCGTAGAAGACGTACTGCTTGAAGCCGGCGCGGCCGCCGACCACCGCGAAGCTCGAGTCGGTCGGGTCCGCCTCGTTGAACCAGGCGAGCGCCGAGCGGACCCCGGTGGGGAAGTCAGAGGGGGCGGTATCGGCCTGGTAGCGGCCGTCGATGTAGTCATCGCTGCGCGGCCACCCGATCCCGATCGCGATCCCGATCGCGAGGGCGGCCCCCAGCGCCAGGGTGGCGGGCTTGGCGCCGCGCTGCCCCAGCAGGGTGAGGCCGACGGGCACGAGCACGATCAGCACGGTGAGGGCGATCCCTCCGAGCGCGTACTTGAAGCGCCATACGTCGTCGCCGATGTCCCAGATGGGAACGGCCTGGACGACCAGCAGCGCCGCCAATCCCCACCGCAGGTAGTCGCCGGCGCGGCCCTCGCGAAAGCGCGGATAGACGGCCAGCAGCATCGCCCCGAGGCCGAGCGCCGGGGACGCGTAGCGCAGGTTGGTGGTGAAGGCCGTCGGGTGGTCGAGCGGCCCGGCCGCCGTCAGCGGCGTGAACAGGTAGGCGACGGCGCTGAAGGCGGCTACGGCGCCGAGCATCCGCATGACCGGGGTCGCGCCTCGCAGCAGGGCCAGCACGATCCCGGCCGCGAGCACCGCGAGCACCAGGGGCCAGAGCAGCCCGAAGCTGTCGTGGAGGCCGGGGAATAAGCTGCCGGTGATCACGTGGCTGTTGGTGATGTAGTCGGCGACGTTGTGCGGCTCGCGGATGTCGATGTCGAGCTGATCGGGCCCCGGCAGCGGCCCCTTGTTGAACCACGGCACCGGGTTGCCGGCCTCGATCAGGTTGCGAACGAACCAGAACCCGCCGGTCGCCAGCGCCGAGACGACCCAGATCCCGGTGGTCCGCAGGCGGGTGCCGGCCGCCGAGACGGCGATCACGCCGACGCTGAGCGCGAGGACCGGGGCTAGGAAGTTGAGCTTGGTGCCGAGCGCCATCCCGGCTGCGAGGCCGGCGATGACCAGGGCGGCGGTCGGGAACTCCACGGTCCCCGGCCAGCGCGAGAGCAGCCGCAGGGGACCGCGCCCGCCGTCGTCTTCGTCGGGTTCCTGGCCTGCCTGCCCACGTCCCGATCGCCGCTGCGCCTCAGCGTTGACGAGGATGGCCGCGGCCGCCAAGAAGAAGAAGAGGCCCATGGTGTCGTTCTTGGCATCACCCGGCTGGAAGAGGAGGAGCATGTCGGCTCCGACTACGAGGCCGAGGGCGAGGACGGCGGTGGGGCCGGCGCCGTAGGGGCGGCCGAAGCTCCAAGCCACGAGCAGGCAGAGGGCCATCCAGCCGATGTTGATCAGCGGCGAGAGGAAGTCGTTGCCGAGGAAGAGGATCCCCGCCGAGTGCAGAAGCTCGGAGTTCTGGGGGTAGAACCAGTCCATCAGCCTCAGGACCTCGAGCTGATGGATCGCGCCGACCTGGGCGTCCTGGACGAAGCGGGCCGCGAAGGGGGCGTTCTGCCATGTCGTATTCGGCAGGTACATGCCGATGTCGAGCCCGACCTGGGTCGGCATCGTCCAGTGGAAGGTGACCAGGAGGGCAGCGGCCGTCGCAAGCGCCATCGCCACCGGCTTGACGGGGAGAGCGGGCAGCGCGGGGCCCTGCCCGGGGCGTCCGCCGGCGACGACGCCGACCACGGGCCCGGCGATCAGGCAGGCGGCGAGCACCCAGCCGGGCCGGTAGAGGCCGACCACCCCGACCAGCTCGAGGATGACGACGAGCAGCGAGATCCCAAGCACGACCTCGGCCAGGCGTGCCGAGGCGCCCGACCAGCCGCCGAGCAGCCGCGCCCGCAGGCGGACGGCGCCGAAGCCGATGGCGGCTGCGACCGCCAGCAGCTCGATCGAGCCGATCAGATAGTCGCCGAAGCTCACTGCTTACCCTCCTTTAGGCGGGCACAGCCCGCGATGCTGAGGGGGCCGTTGAGCTTGTAGATTCGCGCCGGGCCCGAGCGGACGATGACCTCGGACGCGGGGTCCTTGGCCGTCCACTGATTCTCGGGCGGCGGCTTGGTCTCCGACTCACGGATCCGCGGCGTGGTGACCACGTAGCCGTAGTTGCCCTGATTCACGGCCCGCCGCCACTCGACGCAATTGGGGATCTGGAGGAAGGTGCCGCGGCGGCGCTCGAGCCCGATGTACTGGACGTGGTTGGAGAGGTCGTCGCCGTAGAAGACGTATTGGCCGAAGGCGGCGCCGCGGCCGACGACGCCGATCCGCTGGCCGCTGGCCTCCTTGCCCCACTGCTGCAACGGCTTCCAGTCGGCGGTCGAGCGGAAGCCGCCCTCGAGCGGCGGAGCGAGCGCCGTGGCGTAGCGATCGCGCAGGTAGTCCTGCTCCTGGGGGCGCCCGACAGCGACCAGGACGATCAGGGCCAGCACCGGCAGGGCCACCATCGCCGTGACTGACGTGCCGCGCCAGTACATCAGCGCCATCGCCACCGGGACCCCGACGATCACGGCGACCAGCAGCGCCGATCCGGCGCCGTGCCCGTGGTCCCAGCTCGGCGAGGTGATCGCGCCCTGGAGCAGCAGCAGGCCGAAGGCGCCGGCAACCGCAAGCGGCCAGCGGCCCCGGCGAAGCGCCGGGATCAACGGAATCAAGACGAAGGCGAGGATGATCGGCGGCGACACGTAGCGGAGGTTCGCGTCAAAGCCCGTCGGCGAGCCGAGCGCGCCGGAGGCGGTAAGCGGCGTAAAGACGTAGGTGAAGCCGGCGACGACGCCGACGATCGCGAGCACGCGGATCAGATTGTTCTGGGCCTTCCAGATCACGGCCGCGAGTCCGATGCCCACGGAGGCCAGGATCACCGGCCACAGCGGCCCGAGGCGGTCGTGGAGGACCGGGAAGAAGTATTCGCGCCAGATATCGGGGTCGTTGTAGTACTCGCTCAGCTTGTGCGGCTCACGCGGGTAGAAGCCGCCCTGCTGGGGCCCCGGCAGGTCGATCGGCCCGAACTGCTCGATCTGTGGGAACGGCGTCAGCGCCTCGACCAGGTTTCGCCCGTACCAGAAGCCCGAGGTGATCACCATCGCCCCGATGTAGATCCCGGCGGCTCGCAGCCAGCCGCGGCGGCCCGCAAGGATGACGATCGCGATCGTGAGCGCGCCCATCGCGGCCAGCAGCGTGATCTTGGTCCCAAGCCCCAGTCCCGCGGCGAGCCCGGCCATGAACAGCGGCCCGGCGCCGACCCCAGCGAGCTTGGCGTTGAGCTCCGAAGAGAACGACCGTCCCGACCCCGTCTCCCGGGCATCGACGGCGGCGGCGCCGTTGACCAGGAAGGCGATGACGGCGAGTAAGAAGAAGAGGCCGGCTATGTCGTTGGGGGCGTTGCCGGCCTGGGAGCTGACGATCATGTCGGAGTCGAGCACCACCCCGGCGCCGAGCAGGGTCGCCGCGCCGGCGGCGTAGGGCCGGCCGATGCACCAGGCGGCGAGCAGGGAGAGGGCGAGCCAGACGAGGTTGACCAGCGGCGAGAGGAAGTCGCTGTCGAGCGCGACCATCCCAACGGCGTGCAGCAGCTCGGAGTTCTGCGGGTAGAACCAGGCCGCGAGCTTGAGCGGGTCGGTGAAGTGGAGGGGCCCGACGCTGCCCTCCTGCGCGAACCGGCCCGAGAAGGACATGTGGTACCAGGTGGTGTCCTGGTAGTACATGCCCGTGTTGAGGCTCTCCTGGGTCGGCCCCGCCCATTGGGCGACGATCAGCGCCGAGGCGCCGACGGCGATCGCGAGCATCGCCCAGCCGGGGAACGGGGCGGGGACCTCGTCGCCGCCGTCCACCGCGCGCCCGCCTGCCCACCAGGCGCCGCCGAGCCCCATCAGCACGCAGGCCGGCACCAGCACGCCCTCCTCGAGCAGCCCGAAAACGCCGACCAGCTCGGCGACGACGATCAGCGCCGAGATGCCGAGCACGATCTCCGCCAGACGGGCGATCGCCCCCGTCCAGCCAGAGACCAGCAGCGCTCTAACTCTGTAGGCGCCAAGGCCCAGCGAGGCGGCGATTACCGCCAGCTCCGCCGCGCCAAGCAGATACTGGCTCAGGCTCATATGGGTCTACTCACAAAAGCGCCCGCTCCTGGAGGGTTCGGGCGGACGGGAACTATAACTGCGCGCCCCTAAGGACGAACTAGGGGCGAGCGCCGCCGGCGCCCCTCAGTCCGAAAGGCCGCGAATGACGTAGACCCGCTCGCCCGGGCGGGCCTTCCCGAGCCTGCGAGCCTCACGCTCGAGCACGGCCGCGGTGGAGGCGGCCTCGACGCGGTTCTGGAGCCTCTCGTGCTCGAGTCGAAGCTCCTTGACCTCGGCGGTGCCGGCCTTTGAGTCGCGCCAGGCGTCGACGAGGTTGACCACGGGGTTCAGGTAGGAGGCCATCACGCAGAAGAGGACGATCACGAGCGCAACCCGCCCGACGCGGTCCCACTGCACGCGGCTGGGGCCGGCGCGCCGGCTGACGCGGCGCCTGGGAGCGGGGCGTCTGCGGGCCCGTGGGGCGCTGCCTGCGTAGGAGCGAGCGGTCACGCAAACGAGTTCGCCGCTGATCCTGCGATGCCTGCCCGAGGGCTGGCTAGCGCTTGAAGGCGTCCGCTCCGGGGAACCGGGCGGCGTCGCCGAGCTCCTCATCGATCGCGAGCAGCCGGTTGTACTTGGCGACGCGATCGGTGCGTGAGGGGGCGCCGGTCTTGATCTGGCCCGCCCCGGTGGCGACGGCGAGGTCGGCGATTGTCGTGTCCTCGGTCTCGCCGGAGCGGTGGGAGATGACAGCGGTGTAGCCGGCGCCGCGGGCGATTCGGATCGCCTCCAGCGTCTCGGTCAGGGTGCCGATCTGGTTGACCTTGACCAGGATCGAGTTCCCGACCCCGAGCTCGATCCCCCGCGAGAGGCGCTCGGGGTTGGTGACGAAGAGGTCGTCGCCGACGAGCTGGCAGGTCTCGCCGACGCTCTCGGTCAGCAGCTTCCAGCCATCCCAGTCCTCCTCGTCCATGCCGTCCTCGATCGAGACGATCGGGTAGCGGACGATCTGGTCGGCCCAGTAGTCCGCCATCTCGGCGGAGCTGAGGCTGCGGCCCTCGTGCTCGAGCACGTAGGAGCCGCCCTCGAAGACCTCGCTGGTGGCCGGGTCCACCGCGATCGCCACATCGGTGCCCGGGGCGTAGCCGGCGGCCTCGATCCCGGCGACCAGCATCTCCAACGCGGCCTCGTTTGAGGGCAGGTCCGGCGCGAAGCCGCCCTCGTCGCCGACCGCGGTGCTGAGGCCGCGCTCGTGCAGCGTGCCCTTGAGCGCGTGGAAGACCTCGGTGCCCATCCGGATGCACTCGGCGAAGCTCGGCGCGCCGACCGGGACGACCATGAACTCCTGGAAGTCGACCGAGTTGTCGGCGTGGGCGCCGCCGTTGACCACGTTCATCATCGGCACAGGCAGCAGGTTGGGCTCACCGCCGCCCTCGCTCTCGGGCGCGGCGTAAAGCTCCGCGAGATAGCGGTAGAGCGGCAGCTCGGAATCGACCGCCGCCGCCCGCGCGACCGCGAGCGAGACCCCGAGGATCGCGTTGGCGCCGAGGCGCCCCTTGTTCGGGGTGCCGTCGAGCTCCCTCATCGTCTCGTCGATCCCGGCCTGATCGGCAGCGCGGGCCCCGGTCAGCGCCTTGGCGATCTCGCCGTTGACGTGGCCGACCGCCTTGCCCACTCCCTTGCCGGCCCAGGCCTCGCCGCCGTCGCGCAGCTCGACCGCCTCGAACTCACCGGTGGAGGCGCCCGAGGGGACCATCGCCGCTCCCCGAGCACCCGACTCGAGCAAGACCTCGACGGCGACGGTGGGGTTGCCGCGGGAGTCGAGAACCTGGCGGCCCCGGATCTGCTTGATCGTGCTCATCGGGGGCGAGACCCTAGCGGGAGCCGCCTACAGGGCACTGTCCTTGAGCCGGTCGGTGGCGGCGCGCAGAGCCAGCTCGGGGTCCACGCCGAGCCGGCGCGAGAGGACCACGGCCTCCATCAGAAGCTCGCCCACCTCGCGCTCGGCCTGCTCGCGCTCCTGCGGGTCGCCGCCGGGGCCGCCGGGCTTGTCAGCGGAGCTGGAGCCCCCGGGATCGACGCGCCGAAGCACCTTGCGCGCGTAGGTCAGCGAGGGAAGGTTGCCGGCGATCGAGGCGAAGGGATCCTCGCCCTCCCTCCCCTCGACCTCGCGCTTGATCCGCTCCCAGCTCTCGAGTACCTCAGCGGAGCTGTCGGCATCCGCCTCGCCGAAGACGTGGGGATGGCGACGGATCAGCTTGGCGCTGAGCGATTCGGCGACCGCCTCGAGGTCACCGAGCCCGCGCTCCTCCAGCAGCAGCGAGAGGAACATGACCTGGAAGAGGACGTCGCCGAGCTCGTCCACCATTCCCTCGGGATCGTCGCGCTGGGCCGCGTCGGCGAGCTCGTAGGCCTCCTCGACCGTGTGCGGGACGATCGAGCGCGCGTCCTGCTCGCGGTCCCAGGGGCACTCGCGGCGCAGCCGCCGGGTGATCGCGTCGAGGCGGGCGAGCGACTCGAGCGCGTCGCCCTCGCTCACGGCGCCGGGATCAGGGGCTGGTCGGGGCGGCGCCGGTGGGTGCTGCACCCGTCGGAGCCGCACCGGTGGGCGGCGCTCCGGGGAGGGCGCCGGGGACGGCGCCCGTCGGGCCAGTCACCGGACAGGCCTTCGGCGGCTTGTAGTCGGCCGGAACCTCGCCCTTGAAGGGCGGGTCGCAGATCGTCCGCGGCCGCTGGGGCGGGCCGGTAGGAGCTTGGAGAACTGGGCGGGGGATGGTGAATACGAATCCTCCCGGGACGCCGGGTTTGCTCGCGACCACCGGGGCAGCGCAGCCGGTTTCGTCGATCTGCTGCTTGGTGCAATCGGTCGTCTCGGGGACGACGTAGTTGTCGCAGCGGTCGATCGTGACGTCGTCGGCGCAGACGGTCACCTGGATCCACTTGGCCTGATAGTCCGCGAGGAAGGCAGCGAAGTCGGCCTGCTGCTGCTGGGAGTCGAGCTGCTGCTGGATCTGCTTGGAGACATCGTCGAAGGGCTGGGGGCCGGCGTCGGTGATCGCGTCCACCTCGAACACGTAGTAGCCGAGCGGCGAGCTCACCGGCCCCTCGACCTCGCCCTCGGGCGCGTCGAAGACGGCGCTGTCGAGCTGGCCCGGAAGCACTCCCTCGGTGACGCCCTCGCGCAGGCCGCCGGAGTCCTTGGTGGCCGTGTCGGTCGAGTACTGCGAGGCGACCTTGGCCCAGTTCTCGGGCGAGTCGTCCCCGTCGAGCAGGCTCTTGGCCTTCTCGGCCTGCGCCTGGTCCTTGTTGAGGATCAGGCGGACGTCGCGTGAGGCGGGCTGCTCGAAGCTGCTCTCGTTGGCGTCGTAGTACTTCCGGGCGTCGTCCTCGCTGACGGGCTCGGCGTTCTCGGAGACCTCCTGCTGGATCTTCTGGCTGAGCAGGTTGAGCCGGACCCGGAGATCGACGTCCTCCTGGGTGAAGCCCGAGGTCTTGAGGAACTGCTGATACTCGGCCTCGGTCTCGAAGTTCTGCTGCTTGGTCTGCTCGAGGGACTGCTGGACCTGCCGGTCGGAGACCTCGATCCCGCGCTCGACCGCCTCGCCCTGGATCCAGGCGACGTCGAGCAGGTCGCCCAGCGCCTGGTCGGCGATCGCCTGGTACTGGGGGTCGTCGGGGGCGGGGGGCTGGGGGAGGCTCTGGCGCAGGGCCGCCTGGTTCAGCGCCCTGTCGAAATCCTCCTGCGAGATGCCGTCGCCGTCGACGACGGCGACGTCGCCCGAGGGGACGCTCTCGTCACCCAGGCCGCGGGTGACGGCGAACAGGACCACGGCGATCAGCACCAGGGCGCCGAGCACGATCGCAATCGTGCGTGGATTTGCACGTCTCTGCCTCACGAAGGCGGCAGCATATCCGTCAGCCTTAGCGCGCGCTAAGGGGCTGGGCCCGCGCGGCGTCCAGAGCCTCGATCACGCCCACCAGAGCGGCCAGCCGAGCGCCGGGCTCGTCGGGCACCGGAAGCGCCAGGGTCTTCTGACGCCACTCGTACAGAACCTCCGGCAGCCGCTCGCGGAGCTCCGCCACCTGTTCGGAGTCGAGCTCCAGGGGGGAGATCCGCAGGCGCCCCGAGCGGAACTCGAC